>CAZGBJ010000011.1:0-77610 GCA_964523895.1 uncultured Enterobacteriaceae bacterium | reverse complement strand
CCCCCGCTACTGGGCAGATTCCTAAGCATTACTCACCCGTCCGCCACTCGTCAGCCAGAGCAAGCTCTGCTGTTACCGTTCGACTTGCATGTGTTAAGCATGCCGCTAGCGTTCAATCTGAGCCAGGATCAAACTCTTCAGTTTAATCATGTTAGCTGCTTATGGCAGCAAATCTTGGCTCGATGATTACTATAATAATTAATGCAATGTAAACACTACATCAACTAAGCTTTCACCGAAATTTTTGGTGATTCAAGCCGTCAACGTAAGCGCCCACACAAATTACTTGATCAGAAATTGTTAAAGAACAGGATTGGATACCCCCAATCGGGAAGCGGCATTATACAGATAGGGTACCCGCGGTCAACAACTCTATTACACTTTTTTTGAAACAATATAAGTTATTGATTTACATTAATTATATTGCATTAATCGAGAAGAAATTTACTGCCAAAATAGTGGCAATAAATCGGCCTTATTGACTAAGCATTTTCACAATATTTTTGAATCCATATTGCCTGGCATAGTCAATCGCTTTCATTCCATTTTCTGCGACAAGTTCTTTATCTGCACCTACATCGAGTAAGCGACTCACAAGCCTGGCATCACCATGGGCGACAGCATCGATTAATGCTGTCCAGCCTTGAATATGCTGAATATTTACATCAGCTCCTTTGTCTATATACAGCAAAGCCAGCTCAGAATAACCACGGCTCGCAGCCATGACTAGCGGTGTAAGCCGACCATCATCATAAGCATCTATTTCAGCCCCATAAGCTAATAATCGCTTTACGGCTTTAATATGATTTTTTTCAGTTGCATATTGCAATGCGGTGCGTTGCATTGAACCTCGTTTATTTAGATCGGCACCTTGAGTAAAGAGCAGATCAATAATTTCAATATCACCACGAGCAGCTGCCAACATAATTGGCGTCATGCCATTAACGACTTCGTTAATAGACTCTTTATCTGAAAACAGTTGATATTTAACTTCCTCAACATTTCCCCTGGACACTATTTGATGAAGATTACTCACCTCAGGTATTACATCTGACTTCTGTGGTTCAGATATTTCTACTTTAGTTGTAAAGGAATCTGATAAAGACTGGATGACAGACTGATCTTCAGACAAAAGATAAAACAATATATAGAGAACGAATAGAACAATAATTATAGGTAAAGCAGAGAAACTGCTTTGAGGCTGGCGTTCAACAACTAGATCTGACTCTTCTTTAAATAATTTTTTACGTCTTTTCAATTCATCATCTGACATTGAGAAACTCCTCTTTGTCATTATTTACGAAATTAGTTAGAGCAAATTAGTCCTTTAACGTTACTCTAGCAAACTTTCGCTTACCAACTTGCAATACAGCTGAGAAACCGGAATCTAGCTTTTGTTTGCTATCTTCTACTCGTTCCCCATCAATTTTTACAGCGCCTTGTTTTACCATACGATGCGCATCAGATGTGCTACTTACAAGATCCGCTTCTTTTAAAATATTCGCAAACGGCATTCCTTCAGCACCGATATTAATCTCTACTTCAGTTACATCATCAGGAATCGCGTTATTACTAAATCGATTAATAAAATCAGCTTGAGCAGCTTCCGCTGCTTTCGCATCATGGAAACGCGTAATAATCTCTTCTGCTAATTTGAACTTTATATCCCTTGGATTCGCGCCCTGTTCAATTTCTTGTTTAAAGTCATTAATCTCGGCTATGAGTCTAAAACTCAATAACTCAAAATAACGCCACATAAGATCATCGGATACCGACATAATCTTACCGAACATTTCATTTGCCGGTTCATCAATACCAATATAATTCCCCAGTGATTTAGACATTTTTTGTACGCCATCCAAACCTTCAAGTATGGGCATCGTCAATACCACTTGTGGCGCTTTTCCATGCGCTTCCTGAAGCTGCCTTCCGACTAAGAGATTAAATTTCTGATCAGTCCCGCCCAATTCAACATCCGCATTCAAGGCAACGGAGTCATAGCCTTGCACTAATGGATAAAGAAATTCATGTATAGCAATTGACTGGTTTGATTTATAACGCTTATTAAAATCATCGCGCTCCAACATTCTGGCAACGGTGTAATTTGATGCTAAACGTACAACGTCCGCAGCATTCATTGTATCCATCCAACTGGAATTAAATGCGACTTGTGTCGCATCAGGATCAAGTATCTTAAATACCTGCTGTTGATAGCTTTCTGCATTTTCTGCGACTTGCTCTCTTGTTAAAGCCGGACGCGTTGTACTTTTACCAGAAGGATCACCAATCATTCCGGTAAAATCGCCAATCAGGAATATCACTTTATGCCCTAGAAGCTGAAACTGACGTAGTTTGTTTATAAGAACGGTGTGACCAAGATGAAGATCAGGCGCTGTAGGATCAAAACCCGCCTTAATAATAAGAGGCTTACCCGATTCGAGTTTCTTCTTTAACTCTTCTTTAACCAGAATTTCATCTGCGCCTCTGGCAATCAGATCCATGGCCTCGTTTACGGATGTCATACCTTCCCCACTGTGTAATAAATCTCGCGTAGCTTACCATAGTCAACAAATGTCTCGCCCTGGAAATTTATGGGAATTTAATAGGCAATTGAATATTGACGATAATGAGTTCAAAAGCTATTGTATGGAAAATTTAACCAGAGTAAACGGTGACTTACAGAGTCTATATAAAGAAAGACTATAAGAATAAAGTAGAACGAGTTGGAGTAACAACGAACCACTCTTACTTTTTCAAAATAGCCTGCTTTCTCGTTCTAACAATATCGGCATATTTTATGTACGGTATAAGCTCTCCTGACCCTATAAAATCAAATAACCCTGAAACTCCAATCGCCAACCACTCTCAAATCACAAATTTTGTTACTGAGAATATTGAACATCAAAATATTATCGAAGAGCTCGCTATTGATGATCAAATTAATATTGACGACATTATTGATAATAACGAATTTAAAGATGATGAATCTGTCTTAGCCTTCGAAGAAGACACCTTAAGAAAAAATAAAACCAGTGATCCCTGGCAATCTGTCACAGTAAAAGCCGGCGATAGTTTAGCGCTAATATTTTCAAGACTTAGTTTAAGTCCTTCGTCGCTATACAATATTATGTCGCTCGGGAAAGAAGTATCAAACCTGAAAAGAATTAAACCCGGACAAAAATTAAGCTTCCATATTGAAGACAATAAATTACTTGGTCTCAAATATGAAATGAATTTGACCAAGACACTCAACATTTCAAAAGAGGCTAATAAGTTTAAAAGTGAAGTAATAGAAATTGAACTTGAAAAAGTTGTCAAAAATGCCAATGCGGTTATTAATGATTCACTATTTCTATCTGCTAAAAGAGCTGGGCTTACTGACAATTTAATTATGCAACTCGTTGTTATCTACGGCTGGGATATAGATTTTGCTTTGGATATCCGCGAAGGCGACTCATTTACTGTTATCTATGAGGAACAATATAAAGATGGCATTAAAGTTAGCGATGGACCCATTGTTGCTGCTGAATTCGTTAATCGAAATACACCTCTAAGAGCTGTTCGCTATACACATGAAGATGGGCGTATTGATTACTATGCAGATAATGGTGATGCCATGCGCAAAGCCTTTCTTAGGACGCCTGTTGAACTTGCACGTATCAGTTCACGCTTTAATTTGAAAAGAAAACATCCAATATTAAATAGAATTCGCGCACATAAAGGTGTTGATTACGCAGCATCAACAGGTACGCCAATCAAAGCAACCGGTGATGGCACTGTTATTCATGCAGGTCGTAAAGGTGGTTATGGCAGAACTGTCATATTAAAACACGGTGGTAAATACAGTACCCTTTATGCCCATCTACATCGCTATGCTAAAGGCGTACGCACTGGTTCAAGAGTAAAGCAAGGTCAAACAATCGGTTACGTAGGCAGAAGCGGCCTGGCCACTGGACCACATCTACATTATGAATTTAGAGTCCATGGTGTACATAGAAATCCTCTGACTGTTAAATTACCTAAAGTCGAATCGATCAGTAAAAAGGCTTTGTCTGAGTTCAAGATAAAAACAAACCCGATGATTGTTGAACTGGATCGATTGACAGGCAAAAGTGCTCTTGCTGTTCAGCAATCAAACATTGATTCCAGTCAGTCTGGTATCATGATGGAAGACGGCTAACACTTACTACTTCTGTTTTAATCAGTATTATGATTCAGAGCCGGTCAACTGAGGATTCCAGGATTATGTATTACATAGGACTCATGTCGGGCACCAGCACAGATGCCATTGATGCTGCGCTTGTTGAATTTAATGACAAGGCACAACTCAAATTTTATCGTGAATATCCAATAGAGAATTCTCTAAGACATCAAATACGTTTAATCAATGAGAAAAGTGATATAGGCCATATCGCAGATCTGGATCACGAGTTAGGTCATTTATTTGCGAACGCAGTAAATTCTTTACTAGAAGAAGCCAATGTTTCAGCGGATCAAATAATTGCGATTGGAAGTCACGGGCAAACTATTCTGCATAAACCCGATGCTACACATAAAACATCGATACAACTAGCTGATCCCAATATTATCTGTGCAGAAACAGGCATTACCACCGTCGCTGATTTTAGAAGAATGGATATGGCTCATGGCGGACAAGGTGCACCGTTGGCTAGCGCCTTTCACCAATATCAATTTCAACAAGACAATAAATCTATTGTCGTTTTAAATATTGGTGGTATTGCAAACATTACATTACTACCTGCTGATAGGAATAAGGTAATTGGCTTTGATACCGGTCCTGGTAATGGCTTGCTCGATGACTGGATTCAACATAACAAAAATGAGGAATATGACAAAGACAGTCTTTGGGCAAATTCCGGAAAAGAAAATAGCGAGTTACTTGCACAATGTCTTAGCGATGCCTATTTTTCACTGCCTGCACCAAAGAGCACAGGTAGGGACTATTTCAATCTGGAATGGTTGAAAGGATATTTATCTAAACATGATTCAGAACTAGCAGCCGAAGATGTTCAAGCAACTTTATTAAAGTTATCAGCCATCACCATCTGTAATTCGATGCAAGAAAATGCAAATAACTATAATGAGGTACTGGTTTGTGGCGGTGGTGCATATAACCCTGGGATGATGGAATCATTAGAAAAGTTATTGCCAAACATGAAAGTGTCAACAACAACTGATTATGGACTGACACCTAATTGCATCGAAGCCGTTACCTTTGCCTGGTTAGCAAAACAACGTATGGAAAATAAACCAGCAAACCTGCCTGATGTTACTGGTGCAGACAAGAAAGTATTACTAGGAGGAATTTATTCGCCAAGTTAAAACAAGATTAAAATATAACCTAAAAAACCTAGACTGAAAAAGACGACCCACAACCACAGGTGGTTTGTGCATTGGGATTACGAATAACGAACTGTGCGCCTTCCATGCCTTCTGAATAATCAATTTCGGCACCAGAGAGATATTGAAAACTCATTGGATCAACCAATAATTTAACGCCTTCATTTTCAACAATCGTATCACCATCGCCAATCTCTTCATCGAAGGTAAAGCCATATTGAAATCCTGAACAACCGCCGCCACTAATAAAAACACGTAACATCAGCGCTTCGTTACCTTCATCTTCAATTAGCTCCTTAACCTTGCTAGCCGCAGCTTCACTAAAGACAAGAGGTCCGGGAATTGTTTCTTCAACTGCACTCATATTATTTATTCCAATTTTTGTTATTCGCTGGCTTCAAGTGGTTCACCATGACCTAAGGCCAACGGAGACTCAGCTGGCTCTAATGAATGAACCAGTTTTCCGTTCACTTCTGCACCAATCGCCATCTCTATTAAATTATAGTACACATTACCTGTGATTCTCGCCTTGGACGCAAGTTCCACATGTTCACTACCATGTACATCGCCAATAACTACACCATTAAGAACGACATAGGGTACACTGAGCTCGCCTTCGATTGTGCCGCATTCGCTAAGCGATACCATCGAACGACCATCATTTTCAGCAATCACATTACCTTTGACAGTACCATCAATATGTAATCCACCGGTAAATTTGATATCACCTTGAATCTCAGTATGTTGGCCAACCAGCGTATCGATACGTGTTGATTTTCGTTTTTTAGAATTTCCAAACATATTTCACCTCTTTCAACCTGCACTAGCAGGCCACTCAAACACTTTCTGAACAGTTGAATTTCGTAACCCTTTCTGTCGCAAAACCACCACAACTTGTAATGGCCTAAACCCTTTAGGGAAATTCAGACTACCCTCAATTCGTTCAAAATTCTTAAATTTTATTTCACGCTTAAGTTCATTTCCTGCTATCACTTCGTCCAGTGATAAAACATGGGAACCCGCCTCACTCATTCCTTCTACAGACATATCCATTGTCACTTCTACCATCCTATCACTTTTTGCAACATTGGTTAACACAAGCTTAAAACGATAAAGCCCTTCATGATCCGTTGTTTCTATATGTAAACCTTGTATATTCAGCCCCTTAGAGTCGGTTGTTGCCGACATTATTCCTTGATAAAACTCTAATTCTCCTTTTAATAGATACGCCTGGTCCTGTAGAGTTCGAATTTCATTTTGTAGACTGGTAGCCGCCTGATGATCAATCTGAGTTGAACGTTCGAGCATAACAACTTGTTCTCTCAATACCTTATTCTCTGTCTCTAATCCCTGATTTACATCCCACAATAGTCGGGATTCTTCGCTTTGCAATAACCGGTTTTTAATAACATTCCAATGATTCGCATCTAGTAACGACCATACAATCACAGAAAATATCGAACTGAATATCACTGCAGCGAGAACAATCTCGAAAGGACGATGCTTTTTTACAACTAATTTAGTCATAACAAAAGCTAAGGGATTAAACCTGGCGCAAGCAGACCTGTCTCTTCGTCTAAATCAAACATCAAATTCATATTCTGAATCGCCTGGCCGGCAGCGCCTTTAACCAAATTATCAATCACTGACAAAATTACTGTTGGCTGAGATTCATTATTAGCAGAATGCATAGCAATCCGACAAGTGTTCGTCGTTCTTACAGATCTTGTATCTGGATGTGAACCCTCAGGCATAACATCAACAAACTTTTCCTGGGCATAGAAATCAACATAATGCTTTTGCATTGCAACAGTATGATCCGTTGGTTTCACATACACAGTCGCATGAATTCCCCGATTCATCGGAACCAAATGAGGAACAAAGGTAAGATTAACTTCATTACGTTGCTGAACATTATTCAAGGTCTGTACCATCTCCGGCAAGTGCCTGTGTCCAGACACATTATATGCTTTAAATGATTCGGCAACTTCTGAAAACTGTGTTGCCAATGCTGCTTTCCGTCCGGCTCCACTTACACCGGATTTGGCATCGACAATAATATCTTTAATATTAATTAGACCATTTTTTATAGCTGGTAATAATGCCAATGTAATTGCCGTAGGATAACAACCCGGATTTGCTATCAAACTTGCCTCTTTTATCTGTACTCTGTTTAATTCAGGTAAGCCATAAACGGCCGATTGCAATAGCTCCGGGCAAGCATGTTTTTCCTTATACCAATGTTCCCAAACTTCAGTACTTTTAATTCTAAAATCTGCTGAAAGGTCAATAACTTTGCAACCTTGATCCAGTAATTTTGGAACATGGTACATAGCTGTTGCATGAGGTGTTGCAAAGAAAACAAGATCACATGAATTAAGTTGCTTACTGTCATGTTCAACAAACTTAAGATCAATAGTCGAACGTAAACTTGGAAAGACATCTGAGACAGCCTTACCTTTTTCTGAATTTGAAGTAGCTACCTTGACTTCAACGCTCTCGTGTACCGATAGCAAACGAAGCAATTCAACGCCCGTATAACCTGTAGCTCCTATAACACCAACACTAATCATGTTTTTGCCTTACATTTTATGTTTAATTTATTGACGATATAATTTTACAGAATAAAACTGTATGAGTATTGCAGTTTTATTAGTTGACTGAAAATAGAATTATGTTTTTGTGACTGACATACTAATTAATTCTTAACATTGCGACATTTTATACATGTCCCTACAGGCCGTCGCTCCTGTGCATCCTTGCACCCGCGACATGATCGCCATGGAAGGCGGAAATATCGAATATGCAGGAGCAATTTTCGATGACCGTTCGTCCTACAGGCCGTCGCTCCTGTGCATCCTTGCACCCGCGACATACCTACATCCTTGTAGGCAGTTTCTCACTATTAGCAGACTCTTGAACGATCCGAAATAATGATGGTCATATATTGTAACTATTTGTTTTTATTAAATAATATAAATTCATCAAGAATATATAATTGCCAAATTGTATAAATTCGGTATGTTGTCATTTATTCCTGATTAAGCGAGAGAGTTTATGGAAACTGTTCAATATATAGCCCTGAGTATGGGTGTTGCCTGGGCAAGCGGAATCAATCTTTACGCCGCTGTTTTTATGCTGGGTTATCTAGGTAGTACAGGCAATGTTGATTTGCCTCCTGAAATGATGGTGGTCACTGATCCATTAGTGATGACAGCTGCAGGACTGATGTATTGTGTCGAATTTTTTGCAGATAAAACGCCCGGCGTTGATACTGCCTGGGATACCTTGCATACATTTATTCGTATCCCACTCGGAGCCGTTCTGGCAATGAGTGCAGTAGGTGACACCACTCCGGCCGTTGAACTCGCTGCATTTCTGGTGGGAGGTAGCCTTACTGCCGCTACCCATGCGACCAAAACAGGTGGGCGTGTCATAATAAATACCTCTCCAGAGCCAGTGAGTAATTGGTTCACCTCTCTCGGAGAAGATTTTCTTGTTGTTGCCGGAGTATGGACAGCATTAACTCACCCTCTGGTTTTTGTTGTCTTTCTAATCCTTTTTATCGTCCTGATGGCATGGTTACTTCCTAAAATATGGCGCGGCATTAAGCGCATTATTTCAACACTAAAAGATTTTATTAAGGGAAATAAAAAAGAAACGCTTCCGGCACTAAATGCCTCTGCAAATACACAGAATGAGTAGCTTATGAAGAAGCTGCTATTCTCTGTTACAGCTGTTGTTATTCTTGCAACTGCTTCTGTGCTCGCCTTATATCTAAATAATAATAAACTAGATATCGTGCCAGAAATTAGTCTGAGTATTATTGATGGGCGGGAAATAGAACTCCATTCATTACAAGGCAAACCTCTGCTTGTTACTTTTTGGGCAACAACATGCGCAACATGCATAAAAGAGATGCCTCACCTGATTAAACTCTACGATGAATTTGGTAAAGAAGAACTTGAAATTGTCGCTATAGCAATGTCCTATGATCCGCCAAACCGAGTAGTGGAACTATCAGAAAGAAAAAATATTCCATATCCTATTGCACTTGATATTGATGGTAGTGCTGCCAAAGCTTTTGGTAATGTCCAGGTTACACCAACCAGCTTTTTAATTGATTCCAGGGGCAATGTAGTGCAACAAAAATCAGGGGGAATAAATATAGAGAAACTTCGAAAGAAAGTGAACGCATTACTGAAAACAACTCCTGTTACAGTTTCATAACACATAAAGAAAATGCTCTGGTTTAAAGCTCTACATTTGATATTTATGGTGACCTGGTTTGCAGGTTTATTCTACCTACCCAGATTATTCGTTTACCACGCTAGCAGTGAAGACCAAATCAGCATTGATCGTTTCAAAATTATGGAACGTAAACTTTTTTACGGCATCATGACGCCCGGGGCACTACTAACCATCGTTTTTGGGCTTTGTACTTTATTCAGTAATGGTTTATCTACTTATAGTGGACTTCTATGGTTACAAATAAAATACGCCCTCATCATGCTTTTAATTGCTTACCATATTTATTGCTGGTTTTTATTACAGGACTTTAAACATGATCGAAATAAGCACAGCCATGTATGGTATCGCTGGTTTAATGAAATCCCCGTAATTATTTTAATCGCTGTTATTCTGTTAGCGGTTGTCAGGCCCTTCTAAAATTGTAATTAAACTTCTACCATCTCAAAATCTTCTTTTACTGCCCCGCATTCAGGGCATATCCAGTCAGCAGGAACATTTTCCCACTTTGTACCGGGCGCAATACTGTCTTCAGGCGAGCCCTTTTCTTCATCATAAATAAAACCACAAATAACACACATATATTGCTTCATAAAACTCACTCCTGATATTTTTATTTCTGTGTTGATATACCCGTGATACCTGAAAATACCTGTTTTTAGCACGTCCGTTTTCACTCAGAACTGCGTTGCGCCTTGCTCTGAATAAAAACAAACGCACTCTAAATCACGTATTTTCAAGTATCACGGGTATAAATGGCTGTGTAGAATACTGCTCTTATGATTAATAGCAATAATCAAAAACCGATTGTTCTGGTGATTGCAGGCCATGACCCTAGTGGTGGCGCCGGGATTCAAGCAGATATAGAGAGTATTGCTAATGCTAGGTGCCATGCAACGACTGTCATTACATCATTAACTGCTCAAAATACAAATCAAGTCATTGATGTCCTGCCACAAGAACCTGAATCTTTCAGAAAACAAATCAGATTGATTTTAGAAGATATGGATATTGCTGCATGCAAAATAGGAATGATTGGTAACGCCGAACTAGTTGACGTTATTCAAGGCGAGCTATCAAAAGTAACATTCCCTATTGTTCTCGACCCTGTAATTAGCGCAACTAGCGGGCAATCCTTTGCAGATGAAAATATTTGTAAAAAATTATTGTCATCGTTATTACCTTTAACAATGCTGATCACGCCAAATGCTGAAGAAGCGAGAACACTGTCAAAGTCAACTGACTTAAATGTAGCAGCTAACAGGTTATTAGATTATGGAACGAAAGCCGTATTAATTACCGGCACAGATGAAAAGACTGATGATGTTATTAATTCATTCTATACAAAAAATAACGACGTTACTGATTATCGATGGGAAAGATTAACAGATACTTTCCATGGCTCTGGCTGCACTTTGTCCTCAAGAATCGCCGCATTATTAGCGCGAGGAAATGATTTAAAAACAGCGGTTAAAGATGCACAAACATACACATGGAATACACTAAAACATGGACTAACACTAGGGCATGGACAGACACAGCCGGATCGTTTTTATGAAGAATAAAACTATGCCTGCCTCTTCGGGACTTTACGCAATTACTGATTGTGATAATTTAACTAGCGATGAATTAATAAAAAAGTCAGATGACATACTCAATGTCGGTGTATCGCTTTTTCAATATCGAAATAAAGAGTCAAATCAACAGAAGAAAAAAAAACTGGCACAGAAATTACAATCACTCTGTCAACAATACAACACTCCCTTTATTATTAATGATGATGTGACATTAGCAAAAGACATATCAGCTGACGGGGTGCACCTGGGTCGAGATGATAAAGATATTAATATCGCCAGAAAAATTCTAGGCTCAAAAATCATTGGTATCTCATGTTATAACGATCTTGAGCGTGCGATAGTTGCTGAAGAACATGGCGCAGATTATGTTGCCTTTGGTTCATTTTTTCCATCAGTCACCAAACCTGATGCCAGCAAAGCCAGCATTGAAGTACTTAAAAAAGCAAAATCCAGTTTAACTATTCCAGTAGTTGCTATAGGCGGGATAACACTGGAAAATGGAAAGCAATTAATTAACGCTGATGTTGATTTTCTAGCTATTATTAGTGGCCTTTATTCTGTCGCTGATACAATCAACGCAACAAAAGCCTATAAAAATTTATTTAAGAACTAAACATTATGAGCGAGAAATTATTCAATGCAGCAAAACAACATATACCCGGTGGAGTAAATTCACCTGTACGTGCATTTAAATCCGTATCAGGAACACCGTTGTTTATTAAACGCGCTGCCGGTCCTTATTTATATGATAGTGAAGATAAACAATACATAGACTATGTTGGTTCGTGGGGACCAATGGTATTGGGACACGCCCACCCTGATGTGATACATGCCGTTCAAAACACAGCAAACAATGGTCTTAGTTTTGGTGCGCCGACTGAAATTGAAACACAAATGGCTAATAAAATTTGTGCGTTGCTCCCCTCTGTTGAAAAAATACGAATGCTTAGTTCGGGAACGGAAGCCGCCATGAGTGCAATAAGACTGGCACGGGGTTATACCGGACGAGACAAGATTATTAAATTTGAAGGTTGTTATCACGGACATGCCGATTCACTACTGGTTAAAGCCGGCTCGGGTGCTTTAACACATGGCGTTCCTACGTCACCCGGTGTGCCCGCCGATCTTGCACAACATACAATCACATTGAGCTATAACAACGCAAATCAAGTTAAAGATGTCTTTGCTGATATTGGCGATCAAATTGCAGCCATTATTGTTGAACCGATAGCAGGAAATATGAATTGCGTCCCCGGCTCAAATGACTTTCTGAAAACTTTGAGAGAAGTTTGTAATGAATATAAATCTGTATTGATCTTCGATGAAGTAATGACTGGTTTTCGCGTTGCCTTAGGTGGCGCGCAATCTCTTTATAATATTGTTCCTGACTTAACCATTCTCGGTAAAGTCATCGGTGGCGGTATGCCGGTAGGTGCTTTTGGTGGCAAAACAGAAATTATGGATCACATTTCGCCTGACGGTCCCGTTTATCAGGCAGGCACTCTGTCAGGGAACCCTGTTGCTATGGCGGCAGGGTTGAAAACGCTTGAACTAATTTCCGCGCCTGACTTTTTTAAATCACTTGAAGAAAAAACAAACCAACTTATTAACGGTTTATCTCTGGCCGCCAACGAATCAGATATTCCTTTTACAACAAACCAAGTCGGCGGCATGTTCGGACTTTTCTTTTCAGATGAAGAAAAGATAAATTCCTTTGGTAAGGTAATGAATTGTAATACAGATCATTTTAATCAATTCTTCCATGGCATGCTAAACGAAGGCGTCTATCTTGCCCCTTCAGCATTCGAAGCAGGCTTTGTATCCAGTGCGCATACAAAAAATGACATTGAAGAAACAATAAACGCAGCAAAGAAAGTATTATCTAACACACGGAGTAAATTATGAACAAATCCATCTGCTTATTAGCATTTTTTGTATCCTTAATTCTACTATCCGCTTGCGCGCCTGAAGTTGGAAGTGAAAAATGGTGCTCTCAAATAAAAGAAAAGCCAAAAGGTGACTGGACAGCTAACGAAGTAACTGACTATGCAAAACATTGTATTTTTTGATCATAGGATTTAGAAAAATAACTTATGAATAGCTGTCTTAATTTTACTAGGAATTCTCGAATACCTCGAACATTACGAAGAAAAGTTGGCAAACGTCTGAAATTGCCACTTGAAAAAAATTTTCGCGTAAATATGTTTGGACAAAGCTATGAGGGACAAACCGGAAATTATATAGATGACCGTATTTATGTTTATGGTATTTACGAACCGGCAACAGTTCAATTATTAAGATTAATTCTGCAAAGTAAAAAAGAAACTGAGCAATATTCCACATACGTAGACATAGGAACTAATGTTGGAATGCATCTTATTGCTCTAGCTGACATCATTGATATTGGCTATGGATTTGAACCATGGGAACCCGTTAGGGAGAAAGCTAAACACAATTTAGCTATTAATGAGATAAAACATATTAATATCTTCGATTTTGGCCTTTCAGACAATTCAACCGAATTACCCTATCAAATACCACCGAATAATAATTATGGCATGGGAAGTTTCATAGTTAACGAAAGCAACGAAGAAGCCTCTTCTGTTACTCTGCCTATAAAAATAGGAGATCGCATATTCGAAGAAAATAATATTCAACCATCGGCAATTAAAATTGATGTCGAAGGACATGAAAAAAAGGTTTTAATCGGGCTGAAGAACACTATAGCGAATTTTAGGCCTGTAATAATATTTGAATTTAACGAGCCCACTAGACAAGAATTTTATACAAAAGAAAAGATGCAGAACGTATTTGGTAAAGAGTATAATTTTTTTGGAATAATACGTGGTCGTGAAAACCCAAAATTGACACCTTTTAATCTACAAAAAAAATATGAAAATATTCTTGCTATAACTGATGACAATTTGACATCACTCATAAAAACCAACAAAAAAATAAAAGGTTCAATATCAGTAAAATATTGATATGCCTATTTCTATTACACAATTGGTTTCAATGCTTTCTCTATTAATTATTAGCAAAATACAATAAGAACACATTAAAAAAACTGAACGCTGCCATTAATAGTAACTGTTAATTTACTTGTTCCCGCTTCTACCGCAGGCGCTGATTTTGTCATCGAATCCATAGCCATCATTCTATTTTCTGCATAGACAGGTCTTGAGTGGCCGCCACCTGTATTCACATGTACATTAATAATACGTACATTCTTTTCATCCATGTGTTTTTTTATAACTTCAATTCGCTGTTTGAATGCAATCATTGCTTCTTCAATTAATTCATTCTCATATTGAGCACGAGTTCCACGCGTAGGACTGAAACGCATACTTTTTACCTGCAATCGCTCCTGCAATTTTCCGATGACTTCCGATAGAAGTGTAATATTAGTACTCTTGATTTCCAATTGTTGTATTGCACGCCAGGCAATGACAGTGCGTTTGTCATAAATCGGATAAGTATTATAAGCCTGTGTACGTGATTCAATATCATTGTGTTTTTCAAGCTTATTCAGGGCCCATTTCATATCTTGATTTATCTTGTTTGCTATCTTCGCAGCTTCCTTTCCTTCTTCCTCAACACTAAGTAATACGATCAGTTGATCATTCGGGATATCTCGCTCAGATTGAGCCTGTAAATTTACCTGGTTGAATAGTGGTTCATTATCATGTGCATAGACAAAAGACAGCAAACAAAAATATAACAAAACACTCCATTTTAATAATTGCTTTGTTCTCATAATTCTTCTCCGTATTATTTAATGTTCTGTTGCACCTTCAGAACCAAGCCCCGTCTGAGATCTAACATATTGATTCGTGAATGCCTCTTGTTCTTCTTTGGCACTTTTACTGTTATCCAATAAAGAAATAACGATAATACCAATAAAAGCAGCTGACATTGAAAACAAAGCGGGATGTTTATAGGGAAAAACAGGCGTTGTGTTTCCAAGAATATCGACCCAGATAGTTGGCCCCAGAATCATACAAGATATCGCTGTAAGCAAACCAAGACTGCCACCAATGAATGCGCCATTAGTAGTTAATTTACGCCAATACATTGATAGAAACAGTATTGGAAAATTTACGCTGGCGGCAATAGCAAAAGCCAGACCGACCATATAGGCCACATTTTGTTGCTCAAAAATAATTCCGAGAATTATCGCCACAACGCCTAAAACAATCGTAGCCAAACGTGAAACACGCACTTCTTCTCCTTCCAGAATATCGCCATGACGTATAACACTGGCATAAAGATCATGTGAAATAGCCGATGCTCCTGACAAAGTTAAGCCAGACACGACAGCTAATATAGTGGCAAAAGCAACAGCCGAAATAAATCCAAGAAACACTTCGCCGCCAACAGCATGAGATAAATGTATCGCCGCCATATTATTACCACCCAATATGCCACCTGATTCCAAATCTAAAAAGGCTGGATTATTAGTCAATAATACAATCGCACCAAAACCAATAATGAATGTGAGAATATAGAAATAACCTATAAAACCGGTGGCAAAAAACACAGACTTTCTGGCTTCTTTAGCATCAGGCACAGTAAAGAATCGCATCAGGATATGTGGCAGACCGGCTGTACCAAATATTAATGCTAAACCTAATGAAATAGCTGAAACAGGATCAGATACCAACCCACCTGGTGACATTATTGAAATTCCATTGTCGTGAACATTAATGGCTCGGCTAAATAAAACTTCAAAAGAAAAATCCATTTTGATCATCACCATAATTGCCATAAAACTTGCACCAAGTAGTAACAATACTGCCTTGATGATTTGCACCCACGTGGTCGCTAACATGCCACCAAAGGTGACATATAAAATCATTAAGATACCAACAATGATAACGGCATAGTGATATTCCAGACCGAACAGAAGTTGTATCAGTTTACCTGCACCTACCATCTGTGCGATGAGGTAAAGTAGTACCACTGCCAATGTCCCGCATGCAGCAATACTTCGTATTGGCAGTGGACGCAAACGAAACGAAACTGCATCAGCAAAAGTATACTTACCCAAATTTCGTAAGCGTTCTGCTAACAGAAACAGAATGATCGGCCAACCTACAAGGAATCCTATGGAATAAATAAGTCCGTCAAAACCTGAAGCAAACACCAAACCCGATATACCAAGAAAAGAAGCAGCCGACATATAGTCGCCTGCAATAGCCAAACCATTTTGTAAACCAGTAATATTGCCGCCCGCCGCATAAAAATCTTTTCTGGTTCGAGTTCTTCTTGCCGCCCAATAGGTAATACCTAATGTTGCGGTGACAAATAATAAAAACATACTTATTGCTGTAAGGTTGACTGCTTGTTTAACAGCCTCCCCTTCCAAATCACCTGCGGCATGAACAGCTGAAGTAAAAATCGATAACATTGCGATTAAATAACACTTTGTTTTCATATTAATCACTCTCGTTATTGATATGTCGTTCAACAATTTCCTTGCTAATCGAATCAAATTCCTTATTTTCTCGATAAACATATATCCCTGTCATTAAAAAACTAATGGTGATGACAGATAAACCAACTGGAATGCCCCAACTAATGACGCTACTCTCAGAAATGGTTTTTGCAAAAACATCAGGAAAGAATGCAATGATCAAGATGAAACTGAAATAGATACTAAAAACAATTAATGAGAGCGCCCAACTAAATTTCCCACGCTTTTTTTCAAGCTCATGAAAATCGGGATCATTATCTATACGATGATATAATTCCTGCACGATGTTTCCCCTTTTTACATCCACCATAGCATAAGATTAAGAAAGCGATAAATTTTACACAATCAATAAAAAAGCCCGCTAATGCGGGCTTTTATCATATTGTTTCGATTTATTAACCGGTAACCTGCCAGGTTCCATCTTCTTGCCGACAAGCCGTTCCCTGAACTTCCTCATTCTCACCATCGACATAAATTGTTTGGATAAAATCGCGACAGGGTTGCCCCTCTAAGGAATAGGTTTTGGTAGGTGTCACCTCCCCTTTATGTCCTGAATCCGGATTAACCCAGCTTGAAGTTTGACCCACTTTTTGGGTTTCAAGTGCATTTTGAGTGGTGTCGTAATGATATTGTTGATCCTGACAATCGAGTGACTTGCCAACCTGATTACCCAAATAACCACCTGCCACTACGCCTGCGCCAATAGCAACCTTGTTTCCGGTTCCACCACCAAATTGTGACCCTACCAGACCACCTAAAGCAGCGCCTACCAATGTACCAAATAGTTCACCGCCACCTGTTTCTTCCTGCTGCTGCACGCACTCAGCATTAACAGTTGAAGAGAAACCGAGAAACACTGTCAAAGCAAAAAAAAGAATACATTTTTTCATAATAATTTCCTGTTCATTAAACTGTGTTCGAAAAAGATATATTTAAGTTTAGTCTATATTTTCCCCGGTAGATTAGTTCAGGCTGGTTTATGTGAGTTTTTCGACACTAATTACGATGCCATCTTCATCAGCATAAATATAATTTCCGGGATTAATCGTTACGTCAGCAAAAGTAACCGTAATATCACGTTCACCAACACCTTTCTTAACACTCTTGCGAGGATTGGTATTCAACGCTTTAACACCAATATCGATATTGGCAATAACCGCTGCATCACGTATACAGCCATAAATAATGATCCCTTGCCAACCATTATCCTTACCCAGTTCGGCCAACATATCGCCGACCAGGGCACAACGTAAGGAAGCATCACCGTCAACAACCAGAACACGCCCCTCGCCCGGCTCTTCTAACGCAGTACGAACCAAAGAATTATCTTCAAAAACTTTTACTGTCGATGCAGAACCAGAGAATCGTTTCTTACCACCATAATCATTAAACATTGGCGTTGCGATTTTAAGATTTTCTTCATGTTCATCATATAAATCAGCTGTAGCAAAATTCATAAAAAATTCCTGATATTAATTATTAAGTAAGGTGTAGAATTCGGGACGTCTATCAGACAATACGCCATTATGTTTAGTAATCATTTTATTATTTGTATCTTGCGGATTTATTTCGGTAATAAATAAAGCGTCACGTTGCGATGCTGCTCGATGCAATAACTTTCCTCCAGGCGCAACTATCTGACTTTTTCCAGTAAACTTTAAACTGCCCTGTGGTCGCTTATCCGTACCATAACGATTTGCAGTAATGGCAAATACTTTGTTCTCTATACAACGAGCCAACATCGTTTGTTGGCAAAACGTCAAAACAAGATTGGAAGGCTGACAAATAATCTGTGCGCCTTGTATCGCTAAGACTCGTGTTACTTCAGGAAAGATCCAGTCAAAGCAGATCATAATGCCAATTTTTACACCGTTTATATCATTAATAACAAAGGGGGTATCGCCAGGATCAAAACAAAACTTTTCTTCGTTAAACAAATGTATCTTTCGGTAAATATGTTCAATGCCACTTGGTCCGATTAAAGCCGCACTATTGTAGCACTGCTTCCCCTGCTTCTCTGCAAAGCCAACTACCAGATGACTGTTATTCTTATTGGCAAGATTGGCTAATAAATCCAATTGCTCACTATTTTGAGGATCTTCTGCATATCTTAGTGATTCATTTTTATCTTTAAAGTAATAACCCGATAATGCCAATTCAGGCAAAACAATTAAATCTGCATCTACATTTTCCAATGCCGTTAATATTTTCTGGCAATTGTGTTTTACTTTGCCAAAAAGAGGACGGAACTGATAAAAACCGACTTTCATTTTTAAATACTTTATTTTTTAGTGGGTCTTTTCCACTTGGGAAGTATTTTTTGATCTGCTCGACTAATTGCCAATTCATTCTCAGCAACATCTTTGGTTACTGTTGTACCGGCAGCTACGGTTGCGCCATTATGAACCTTGACCGGCGCAATTAATTGAACATCTGATCCGATAAAAACATCGTCGCCTATGATCGTTTGATGTTTATTGGCACCATCATAATTGCAAGTAATTGTACCGGCACCAATATTAGTTTCAGTGCCAACATGACTATCACCGAGATACGTTAGATGATTAACTTTACTTCCTTTACCGATATCTGTCTTTTTAAGCTCAACAAAATTACCAACATGAACATTTTCATCTAAAGTAGTATCTGGACGAATTCGTGCAAAAGGACCAACACGACAATCATTGCCTATAACGGCATTATCAATCATGGTATTCGGCAATACATGTACATTATCCGCAATGATTGTATCTTTTAAATAACAATTAGAACCAATAGTGACATTGTTCCCGAGTTTTACTCTGCCCTCTATAACAACATTAATATCAATTTCATTATCACGACCTATTTCCAGTTCCCCACGCAAATCAAACCTTGACGGATCAATAATACCAACGCCATTGTGCATTAAATGATGTGCCTGTACTAATTGATAGTAACGCTCTGCTTCGGAAAGCTGTGTCCGTGTATTTATTCCCTGAACTTCAATAGGTGATTCTGCCAAAACTGAAGTAACTTTAACGTCATCATCAACTGCTTGCGCAACAATATCTGTCAAATAATATTCATTTTGTTTATTTTCATTTTTTAGTGAATTCACCCAATGTTTTAAATTTTTTCCTTTAACCACCATAAAACCGGTATTTACTTCACAAATATTACGTTGCTCTTCCGTTGCGTCTTTTTCCTCAACGATTGCAATAATATTGTCATTTTCATCACGAATAATTCTTCCGTAACCTCGTGGATTTTCCAGATAAGTTGTTAGTAGAGAAAAACCGGAACCAGAGGCAGCTTCTATTAATTCTTTAAGACTCTCTTCGGTAATCAAAGGCACATCACCATAGAGTATCAAGACATCATCAACATCGGGAATATTAGGTAAAACTTGTTGAACAGCATGACCTGTCCCTAGTTGCTCTTCCTGCTTAACCCAGGATACCTGAAAATCATGTGATGCATCAGGAACCTGATCACCACCATGGCCATAGACGATGTGAATTTCACGATGAGATAGCGCTACTGCTGTTTGATAAACATGTGTAAGTAAAGGACGTCCCGCCAAAGTATGTAATACTTTGGGTTTATCAGAATACATTCGCGTACCCTGACCAGCTGCAAGAATTATGATGCTAAGACTCACTTATTAATTTCCCTCTCAGCGACAACATAAGGTTTCTATTATTAATAAGATTATATCCGGGCTGATGCCTGATATATAGGGTTGATTTAAGGTGGTGACAATATCACCATCTTAAGTATGAATGGCTTATCTTTTAGCGCGTTTACGTAAACGTTGTAATGTTTCATATTGAGCTGCTGTTGCTGCCAGTGCAGCACGCGCTTTAGCATAATCTATCTCATCACCTTTTTCATGGAGAGCACGTTCAGCGTCTTCTTTTGCTTTCAAAATAGCTGCTTCATCAAGATCCTCCGCTCGTAATGCAGTATCAGACAATACCGTCACCACTTTTGGCTGAATTTCCAACATGCCACCTGAAACATAAAATGCATTCTCGTTGCCTTCACTATCCTTGACTCGCACTTCCCCAGGACGCATGTTTGTCACCAATGGTGCATGACCTGGCGCGATACCCACTTCGCCCATCTTAGCAGGCGCAAAAACCATTTCTGCTTCACCAGAAAATATCTCGTGTTCAGCACTTACGATATCAACATGAATTGTATTGGCCATGATTATTTCAAACCTTATAGGGTCTTAGCTTTTTCAATGGCTTCGTCAATGGTGCCAACGTTATAAAATGCTTGCTCTGGAAGATCATCATACTCACCTTCAATAATTCCTTTGAAGCCACGTAGGGTTTCTTTCAACGGAACGTAAACACCTTCCTGACCGGTAAAAACTTTTGCAACAAAGAAAGACTGTGTCAAGAATCGTTGAATCTTACGAGCACGAGCAACAGATAGCTTATCTTCTTCCGATAATTCATCCATCCCCAGAATCGCGATAATGTCTCGTAATTCTTTATAACGTTGTAATGTATTTTGTACACCACGAGCCACATCATAATGTTCCTGACCAACAACTAATGGATCAAGCTGACGACTGGTAGAATCTAATGGGTCAATAGCAGGATACAAACCAAGCTCTGCAATCTGTCGAGACAATACAACAGTTGAGTCCAGATGCGCGAACGTTGTTGCTGGAGATGGATCGGTTAAATCATCTGCAGGAACATATACGGCCTGAATCGATGTAATCGAGCCGGACTTGGTTGAAGTAATACGCTCCTGGAATTTACCCATTTCCTCAGCAAGTGTTGGTTGATAACCCACCGCTGATGGCATACGTCCCAGCAAGGCTGAACACTCAACACCCGCCAGAGTAAAACGATAAATGTTATCAATAAACAACAATACGTCACGACCTTCATCACGGAATTTTTCAGCCATGGTCAAACCAGTCAACGCAACTCGAAGACGGTTGCCAGGTGGTTCGTTCATCTGACCATAAACCATCGATACTTTAGAGTCTTCAAAATTCTCTACATTAACAACACCCGTTTCCTGCATTTCAAAATAGAAGTCATTTCCCTCACGAGTACGCTCACCCACACCGGCAAATACAGAAAGACCTGAATGCTTGGTAGCAATATTATTAATGAGTTCCATCATATTGACGGTTTTGCCCACACCCGCACCACCAAACAAACCAACTTTACCGCCTTTGGCAAATGGGATGACCAAGTCAATGACCTTTACACCGGTTTCGAGTAATTCAGTAGATGGATTTAATTCTGTAAACCCTGGTGCGTCACGGTGAATAACCATGTGTTCATCAGAATCTATCGGACCACATTCATCAATGGGCTCACCCAGTACATTCATAATTCGACCGAGGGTCTTGGTTCCAACTGGAATTGATATTGCCTCACCCGTATTATTTACAGTCAAACCGCGTTGTAGGCCGTCGGTAGAACCCAAAGCAATTGTTCTAACGACACCATCGCCTATCTGTTGTTGTACTTCGAGGGTAGTATTAATACCTTCGCCCTCAACAATCAGTGCGTCATATATTTTGGGTATCGCGTCACTTGGAAACTCCACATCCAAGACTGCGCCGATAATTTGTACGATCTTTCCAGAACTCATGGTTTTCGTTCCTCGTATTTATTCTCTAAAATATCTATGTGTAAAAATTCTAAAATGGTCTATACCGCGGCAGCACCGGCAACAATCTCAGATAATTCCTGAGTAATTGCGGCTTGTCTTGCCTTGTTATAGACCAGTTCTAATTCATCAATAAGTTCACCCGCATTATCCGATGCACTCTTCATTGCCACCATTCGTGCTGACATTTCACAGGCGACATTTTCAACAACGCCAGTGTATACCTGAGACTCGATATAACGCGTCAATAGATGATCCAGAACCTCTTTTGCATCGGGTTCATATAAATAATCCCAATGATGACTGTATTCTTCAGTTTCCATCGCTTTACCAGGAATAATTTGCTCCATCTTAGGTGTTTGCACAATAGAGTTTACAAAGTGATTGGAAACTAGATGAAGTTCATCAATGTCGCCTTCTTTGTAACTGTTCAACATGATCATGATCGTGCCTACCAAATCGTCCAGACTAGGGTCATCTCCGAGATGTGTTGCCTGACCAACAATATTGGCACCAATTGCGCCAAAAAATCCAGCAGCCTTGGTTCCAATAGCACATAAATCAATCTCTTTACCCTCATCTTCCCACGTCTTGAATTGCTTCAATAACATACGGAACATATTTGCATTTAGACCGCCACACAAACCACGATCAGTTGAGACAATAATTAAACCGATACGCTTAACATTATCGCGCGCAACAAGATAAGGGTGTTTGTATTCAGGATTGGCATGTGCCAGATGAGAAATAACATTACGAATTTTCTCAGCATAAGGACGTGCAGCACTCATGCGCTCCTGTGCTTTACGCATCTTGCTCGCGGCAACCATCTCCATTGCTTTGGTGATCTTCTGCGTATTCTTTACGCTCGCGATCTTGGTTCGTATTTCTTTTCCGCCTGCCATTACTAATATCCTGTATTCTGTCTACTGACTTCTGTATTTAGTTACCAGGTACCACTTTCTTTGAATTTACCGATAGCGTCTTTCAAGCCACTTTCGATATCATCACCATAATTACCTTCAGCACCAATTTTATCCATTAAGGCTGATTGGTCGCTCTTCATGTAATTATGTAGCGCTTCTTCAAACCCACCGATTTTTTCCAATTCAATATCATCGACAAAACCATTCTCAACAGCAAATAAACTAACGCCCATTTCAGCGACATTTAATGGAGAGTATTGTTTTTGTTTCATCAACTCCATTACACGTTGACCACGTTCAAGTTGATTTCGTGTCGCTTCATCAAGATCTGATGCAAACTGTGCAAATGCCGCCAATTCACGATATTGAGCCAGTGATAATCGAATACCACCACCCAGCTTCTTGATGATCTTGGTTTGTGCTGAACCACCCACTCGAGAGACTGATAAACCCGCATTAATTGCTGGACGAAAACCTGAGTTAAATAAATCTGACTCCAGGAATATTTGGCCATCAGTAATCGAAATTACATTAGTCGGTACGAATGCGGATACGTCACCCGCCTGTGTTTCAATAATCGGCAGAGCAGTTAATGAGCCGGTTTGGCCTTTTACTTTTCCATCTGTGATCTTCTCAACATAATCCGCATTAATACGTGAAGCACGCTCTAATAAACGGGAATGGAGATAAAACACATCACCAGGGTATGCTTCACGGCCTGGTGGACGTTTTAATAACAATGAAATCTGACGATAAGCCCATGCCTGCTTGGTTAAATCATCATAAATAATCAGGGCGTCTTCACCCTTATCACGGAAGTATTCACCCATGGTACAACCAGAATATGGTGCAATATATTGCATCGCTGCTGATTCAGAAGCTGTTGCTGCAACAATAATGGTGTGTTCCATCGCGCCATGCTCTTCGAGTTTGTTGATAACCACTTTAATCGAAGATGCTTTTTGACCAATCGCGACGTAGATACATTTAACACCGGTACCCTTCTGGTTAATGATGGCGTCAATTGCAACAGCAGTTTTACCCGTCTGTCGATCACCAATAATTAACTCACGTTGACCACGACCAATCGGCACCATGGAATCAATTGATTTCAATCCCGTTTGTACCGGTTGATCAACCGATTTTCTCGCGATAACGCCAGGTGCAATCTTTTCAATTGCTTCATGACCACTTGCTTCGATGTCACCTTTGCCATCAATGGGGTTACCCAAAGAATCGACAACACGTCCCAACAAGCCTTCTCCGACAGGGACTTCGAGAATACGCTTGGTACACTTGACCACATCACCTTCAGAGATGTGTCCATAATTACCCAGGATTACCGCACCGACCGAGTCGCGTTCCAGATTAAGCGCTAAACCAAATGTGTTTCCAGGAAACTCAATCATTTCCCCCTGCATCACATCACCTAGCCCATGAATTCTGGCAACACCATCAGCAAGACTCACTACCGTACCTTCGGTACGTGCTTCGGTATCAAGATCCAGTTCCTTAATTTTATTTTTGATCAGATCACTAATTTCAGTTGCACTGATAGACATATGTCTTTCCTCTATTTAATCTTTGAATAACTATTGCGCGAATACACTATTTAATTCTTTTAAACGACCTCGAAGAGAGGCATCAACGACAGAATCACCCGCTCGAATTATTACACCACCAATCAGATCTTTATCTTCTTCAGTGCTGATATCGACTTTCTTACCTAAACGTTTGGAAATTGCATCAGAAATAGCATTTATCTGAGTATCATCTAATGGATAAGCCGAAACGACTTCAACCTCACTAATGCCTTCTGCATCAGATCTTTTTTGTTCGTAAAGCTCAAAAATTTCAGCCGCAAGACCAATACGTTCTGCATCAATTAAAATCCTGACAAAGTTTTTACCGGTTTTACTTAGTTTGTCACCGCATAGCTCAACGATAAACTGATAAAGCCGTTCATTACTTAATTTCGGATTATCGACAACACCATTCATGTTGTCATCGGAAATAATCACACTAAGCAGACCCAGCATACCGGACCAGTCACCCAGATTGCTCTCTTCCAACGCCTGAGCAAAAGCCGCTTCAGCATAAGGTCTGGCAATCGTTACTTTCTCTAACATTTAATTTAGGTTCCTGTTCGGTTATTGCTTAGTGACTTATAACCGCTGACTTATCTTCGCCAGGACTTCACTGTGTGCAGCTTGGTCAACTTCTCGCATCAAAATCTGCTCAGCTCCAGCAACAGCCAACGTCGCGACCTGATCTCTCAGCTCTTGTCTGGCTTTTTCTTTTTCCTGTTCAATCTCGCTTAATGCACTTTCTCTAACAAGTTCAGCTGCTTTCTTAGCAGATTCTTTAGCTTCTTCTATCATTTCATCGCCACGTTTTTGTGCCTGTGAAATAATCGTCGCCGCCTTATCCTTGCCTTTATCTATCTCTTCACTCGATTTATCTTGTGCATCAGCGAAGTCTTTTTTACCTTGCTCTGCAGCAGCTAAACCATCTGCGATCTTCTTGGTACGTTCATTTAGCGCATCCATAATAGGAGGCCAAACGTACTTCATGGTAAAGACCACAAACAAAAAGAATGAAATTGATTGTGCAATTAATGTGACAGTAATATTCATGTTTGAACCTCTGTTTCCTTTGGTTATTTCTAACCGGCTTTAAGCAGCTACAGCAAACAGTACATACAATGCGATACCGACTGCAATCATTGGTACCGCGTCAACCAAACCCATTACGATGAAAAACTGAGTTCTTAACATCGGAATCAGTTCAGGCTGTCTTGCAGCACCATCAAGAAAACTACTGCCGAGAATACCAATACCAACAGCAGCACCAAGAGCACCTAGCCCCATCATCAAACCGCCTGCGATAAATAATAATGCTTGTTCCATTTCAATCTCCTGTAACTTAGTAAAACGTAATCGTTAAGAGTACTTAATTTAATTTCTTTCTAAAATATTAGTGATGCTGATGTGCCATATCCATATATACAATCGTCAAAGTCATAAAGATAAACGCTTGCAAGGTAATAATCAGAATATGAAAGATAGCCCAACCTAACTGTAATACCCCACCAAAAAGCCCCAATCCAATTCCACCGCTATACATTAACGCAATCAAAATAAAGATTGTTTCACCGGCATACATATTACCGAATAATCGTAATGATAATGAAATGGGTTTTGCTATTAATGACACCCCTTCCAATACCAGGTTAATGGGTAGGCCCATTTTACCAAACGGTTGGAAAGCCAATTCACCAAAAAATCCGCCAAACCCTTTAACCTTGATACTGTAATACAACATCAAAAAGAACACAGCAAAGGCCATACCGAAAGTGATATTTGGATCAGTCGTTGGAACGACTTTGAAATAGACATGATGCGGATCCATACCCAATGCATGATGACCAATTTGTTGAGCCAACATCGGTAACCAATCGACTGGAACCAAATCCATCAAATTCATTAAAAAGACCCAACAAAAAACAGTTAACGCCATTGGTGCAACCAAATCATTTTTAGCACTAAATGATCCACGCACACTTGAATCAACAAATTCAATAATCATTTCGACAAAATTTTGTAGTCCACTAGGAACCTCTGCAGACGCTTGCTTGGCTGCCTTACGAAAGAAGTACAAAAAGAACAAACCTAAAAAGATTGACCAGGCAAGAGAATCAACTTGTAGCGCCCAAAAACCCATTTCCTTAATTTCTTCAGCACTATGTGCAAAACCCCAATGACCGTCTGCATGTTGTCCGAAGGTTAAGTTCGTTAAATGGTGCTTTATATATGCAGATGAAGTTAGTGCTTCAGAAGCCATTCAATTTTTCTCAAATGTATTATTAATTAATTTTTCTAGCTTTTACTAGAGATGGCCAGTCCAGCCAAATTTATTGCCATTATTAGTATGTACGCAGCAAAAAATGAAACCGCGTGCAATGGCTTTATTAGTACAAAACAGATCGTAAACAGTGCTATCGTTAGTAAAAATTTCTGTCCTTCTGCGATATAAAAACGATTTAATATCGACTGTGGCGTTTCCGATTTCCCATTTTTGAGAACACGTCTGACGAAATAAATATTCGGCAAAATGTAAACTGCCCCACCTAATATCACTGAATATGCCATTATCAGGCCACTATAGACATATGACAGGAGTGCTATCACTATCGATATGACTAGCTGAACATAAACTAATCTAACTATAGTGGAGCGATTTATTGTTATTTCTTCTGTTCCTGCCAATCACCTGACCCCACAAAATCGCCACAATTCTATCGTCAAATTTTATAGTGCCAGTGAAATATCACTGCTTTCTTAACTCCCTTCTCTCCGAAGGGATGGCAAGTATAAAGACCTGCCCGTTAATGATCAATCGCTGCACCGCACGAATTTTAAAAAAATCTGAGAATCTACTAAATTAAGTAATTATCTCGTTCACATATGGAATAAATAACAGAATTGCCTACTTTATGTGTTTCAATAATCCATCTAATTCATCCAGAGAATTATATCGAATCTCAACCTTGCCACGCCCATTGGCCTGATGGTTAATTACAACACTGGCACCTAATCGTCCTGATATATCATTTTCCAGACTACTGATATTCGGGTCTTTGGTTTTCTTTTTTGGCTTGTTCTTCTTATCTTTACTAGACAATTGTTGCACCAGGTTTTCTGTTGCCCTGACCGACAAGCCTTGCTTAACCACTTTTTTAGCCACTTCCAGCTGTTTGCTCTTGGCTAGTGCCAGTATCGCTCTGGCATGCCCCATATCGAGCTGACGTGTTTCCAACATCTTCTTAACGCCATTATCTAATTCAAGTAGCCTTAATAAATTGCTCACTGCCGAACGTGAGCGACCTACCGCATCAGCAGTCGCATCATGGGTCATTTCAAATTCTTTGATTAAACGTTCCAGCGCTCTCGCTTCTTCCAGTGGATTCAGATCCTGTCGCTGGATATTTTCGATCAATGCCAAACACATTGCTGTTTGGTCAGAAACCTCTTTAATAATGACCGGAATATCATGTAAGTCCGCGATTTGGGCTGCGCGCCAACGACGTTCGCCAGCAATTATCTCGTACGAGCGCTTGCCCGCTAATGGGCGTACGACAATAGGTTGTATTACGCCTTGCGCCCGTATTGAATCCGCCAATTCATTCAGTGCCTCTGAATCAAAGTCCTGTCTTGGCTGATATTGTCCTCGCTGGATTAAATCAATAGCCAGAGTTTGTAATGTATCTGCGCTTGAGGGCTTTGAAAGATCTTCATGCGAACCCAATAAAGCATCGAGTCCTTTTCCCAATCCACGTTTTTTTGCAACCATGTATTTACTCGTTAACCATTAGTCAAATGAGAGCGTTATGCCGCCACACCTTCTCGCCTCAACATCTCACCCGCCAAAGCCAGATAGGCAACAGCACCACTAGACGATTTATCATACGTCAACGCAGCCAAACCATGACTCGGTGCCTCTGCCAATCGGACATTTCGAGGAATAATAGTGCGATACACTTTTTCACCAAAGTGATCCAATAACTGAGTAGAAACTTGTGTCGCAAGATTATTTCGAGGGTCATACATTGTTCGTAATAAACCTTCGATTTGAAGCTTGGGGTTTAAATACTTTCTTATCTTTTCAATGGTCTCTAATAATGCACTTAGTCCTTCCAAAGCATAATACTCACATTGCATCGGTATCATCACTGAATCAGCTGCCACTAATGAATTTACCGTCAACATATTTAATGAAGGCGGACAATCGATAAAAATAAAGTCGTAATCATCTTCAAGCGGTTCAAGCGCTGTTCTTAACCTGACTTCTCGCGCCATTTCATCCAATAGAGCAACCTCAGCACCAGTCAGATCAGCATTAGTCGGGATTAAGTCGTATTGTCCTTCGGTTGATTTAACAATGATTTCTTTTGCAGTTTTATCACCCATTAATAAATCATAACTGGATATTTCGAGTTGTTGCTTATCGATACCACTGCCCATGGTGGCATTTCCCTGTGGGTCCAGATCGACCAGCAAAATCCGGCGCTTGGCAGCCGCCAATGATGCAGAGAGATTGACACCTGTTGTCGTCTTTCCTACACCACCTTTTTGGTTAGAAATTGCTATTATTCGAGCCATTAATCCTGTGAATTACCGTGTTATTAAAACTATTATTTGAGAGCTACTCTACCATACTGGATACTCATTCTGCTCGTCTTATCTGAACCAGGTTTGCAAGTGAATCATCCGTTGCATGCGCTAAACTATTAAGCTTAATAAGAAATTCATGCTCGTCCAGTGCATCAATTTCATCTCTCGCTTGTTTACCTTTCATAGCAAGCAATTGATTGTTCTGTGCTATTAAGTGCTGGGTTAATTCAAGTAGTCGATTTAAAGGGGCAAAAGCGCGACAAATAATCGTATCGAAATCTATTTCTGCTCTATATGATTCCACACGAGATTGAACAATTTCGATATTGCCAACATCAAGTTCAGCTTTCACATGTCTGAGAAAACGTACTTTCTTTTGATTACTATCAAGTAAAACCCAACGTGACTCAGGCAAGGCCAACGCCAATATCATTCCGGGCAAGCCAGGCCCTGTTCCAATATCCAGACAATGTTGTCCTTTAATAAAAGGCAAAACCGACAAGGAATCCAAAATATGACGCGTTAGCATTTGTTCCGGTTGTTTTACCGCCGTCAAATTATAAGATTGATTCCATTTGTGTAATAAAGCGATGTAAGCCAAATATTGATCACACGGCTGTTGCTCAGGGTCGAGATTCAGACTTTCCAGACCAGCCTTTAACTTATCCAGCATGAATGGACTTACTTAAATAAATCAATACAACATTGGCCACAGAGCACACGGAGAACACAAAAAGAGAAAACAGAATAAAAAAGAATATATTGCTTCTCTCTGTGTACTCTGTGGCTATACGTTTTTCACAAAAAAAATGCATGAAGTTAGTGTCATTCAGACTCTACACATTATTCAGGCACTTTGTTGAAGCAGTAAGGATTGCTTCTTCAAATAAATACGTAACAGAGATATTGCAGCAGGTGTTATGCCCTGAATTCGAGCGGCCTGCCCCAGATTAACCGGTTGATGTTGTGATAACTTCTCTATCACTTCTGTCGATAAACCACGTACATCCTGATAATCAATATCTTCAGGTAATGCTGTTTCTTCATGACGACGATTACGTTCAACTTCTTCTTCCTGACGCTGAATATAACCAGAGTATTTTGCTTGTATCTCGACTTGTTCTGCAACTTTTGAATCAATATCGACAAGTGCCACATTCGGTAATTTTGAAATATCGCTATAACTAATTTCAGGTCGTTTCAATAACTGTAATAAACTTTGATCTGTTTTTATCGATTGTCCCAATACCTTTTCAGTATCTTCAACTGAAAGTAATTTAGAACCAACACAAATTTTATCCAAACGTTCTGTTTCTTTTTCTACTGCATCTCGTTTTTCATTAAACAAACGCCAACGTTGTTCGCCGATCAAACCTAACTTATGCGCTTGTTCAGTTAAACGAAGATCAGCATTGTCTTCACGTAACATCAAACGATATTCGGCACGACTGGTAAACATACGGTACGGCTCAGTTGTACCCATAGTAATCAAGTCATCCACCAATACGCCAAGATAGGCTTCATCACGACGCGGATACCAAGGCTCTTTATCTTGAACCCGAAGCGCTGCATTTAAACCGGCAAGTAAACCTTGCGCCGCCGCTTCTTCATAACCAGTCGTACCATTAATCTGTCCAGCAAAATATAAGCCTTTAATGAAACGCGTTTCTAACCAGGGTGACAATTCACGTGGGTCAAAAAAATCATATTCGATTGCATAACCCGGACGAATGATATGTGAATTTTCAAACCCTTTAATCGACCGAACTAATTCAATCTGTGCATCGTAAGGTAGCGAAGTCGAAATGCCATTCGGATAAACTTCATTGGTATTTAAACCCTCCGGTTCAATAAAGATCTGGTGTGCATCCTTATCAGCAAAACGCATAACCTTGTCTTCGACTGAAGGGCAATAGCGCGGACCTGTTCCCTCGATGTTGCCGTTATACATTGGCGAACGATCCAAAGCACCGCGAATTATTTCGTGAGTACGTTCATTCGTATAAGTAATATGACACGGCACTTGCTGTGGATGCTGGTCTTCATTGCCGATGTATGAAAATACGGGAACAGGAACATCGCCCGGTTGAATACCAACCTGACTATAATCGATTGTATTTCCATCAATGCGCGGCGGCGTCCCGGTTTTTAATCGGCCGACCGTAAACGGCAATTCACGTAATCTTTCAGCCAAAGCAATCGAAGGCGGATCACCTGCCCGACCACCTTGATGATTGGTATCACCAATATGAATCTTACCACCGAGAAAAGTACCCACTGTCAATACAACGGTCGGCGCCGTAAATCTTAAGCCCATTTGTGTAACGACACCCTGGACTTGTTCACCTTCAACAATCAAGTCATCAACAGCTTGTTGGAATATGAACAGATTTTCCTGTCCTTCCAGAGCAGGTCTGACAAATTGCTTATATAAAGAACGATCGATCTGCGCTCGAGTCGCACGAACTGCTGCGCCTTTTCTAGAATTTAATATACGAAATTGAATACCACTATGATCGGCTGCCGTTGCCATCAAACCACCCATGGCATCGATTTCCTTGACCAGATGTCCCTTGCCTATACCGCCAATTGCCGGATTACAGGACATCTGACCCAGAGTATCAATACTATGAGTCAATAATAGCGTGCGCGCACCCATGCGTGCAGAAGCCAACGCCGCCTCAGTACCGGCATGACCACCACCAACAATAATGACATCGAATTTTTCAGAATGGCTAGACATAAGGCCGCTATTGTAGCGATTGCCTATAAGAATGTAAGCCTGAAAGGACAGAAATCGTAATGAAAAACGAGGCTAAAATGCGTACTGCAGAAACTATCTTATATCGTCGACACTCCAAAGTGTCTCACGCGGTTGAGGAAATCTTCTCGCGTGCTGGATTTCCATACGTACCTGGCTATCAAGGCGACGTGGTATACCAAATCGAATCGTGCCACTGGCTGTTGTCCATTCAACAACGCGTATCAAACGTTGTGCATTCACATCCGCTACAAAGGAAGACGCAAAGTCACCTTCTTCAATAGTCCGGGTTGGGTTACCTAACTGTCTGATCAGCGTCTGTCTGATTCTCTCAAATGTTTGCCTGATTGAGTCCCTGTCCCCAATGTTATCAAAGTCGATTATTAATGCTGAACGCTCCAAACTACCTGCTACAAATTCCAGAGCCAGGCGTTGACGACGAAAGACATCAGCTAATAATGGCGTTTCAAAAACAACAAAATCAGCCTGCGCTACACCAGCACCAATACCGGCACGTGCCAAGGCAGCCTGCACTTTATCTTCGGTAACACCTGGAGCCAATCCAGCTATTGTGGCTTCCACTTTTAGCGGCGCTGCCTGTTTTGTACCTATAGGTTTACTCGTCCTGGCTAGTGTCACCGGTGGTCTATCAAAATTATAAGTCCAATAAGCGGATATTCGATAGGCTTCTGTCGAGTCAACAATATCGGTATCACGACCAAACAAATTTGCTTCCAGACCAAACACCTGCTGTTGTTTGGTATAACGATAATCAAGATTCAATGTGTGTGTGTTTATATCCGCGCCACTGATCGCAAAATCCCGTTTTTGAAATTCAGCACTATAATCAGCACGTAAGGCATGTGGCCCCCGATTGAGTGACATAGCCAGTGTCGGACTTGCGTCAGTACTAAAGTTGGTTCCCTTACGTATAGCACGTAATAAAATTCCAGGGGTAATAACACCTTTAAAGCCGTTAATCTCAATAGCATGATCAGCATTTAAAGATGCCTGTCTTGTATATATATCCGCGTTGGTCGCACTCTCATCATCAACGTTTTGCAGGAATAAACTTCCGCGAGCAACCCAGCCATGTTTTAATGGTTTTGATAAACTAAGATTTAGATTCCGCGTTAATACATCTACCGTACCTGTTTCATCATCACGCTTCTGTATAAAAGCATCCAGACTACCGTTAACATCAGGATAATATCTTTTTACCAGGGGTCCGGTAAAATTGATCCCATAGGTGCGTGTCGCCGTCTTGTTCGTTGTTTCAAATCCATCTTCAAAAAATTGAACACGACCGCGTGTCCTGACGCCAGACTGATGCAACCAGCCACTATGTGCCTCAAACGAACGTCTGTCTGCTGTGACAATGGCACCACGGGGTTGGAAATCCTGTCCATAATGATCAATACGTAAACGATAATCCCAAGGCATGGTCTTGCTCTGACTACTCAACTGCATAAAGTAACCATTCTCCGCCCTATCCTGACCACTAAGTGCACCGGCAATACCATTATGATCGCCAACAAAGTGTGCGGCTTCTGCTTCCAAAGTTACATCTTGATTTGGAAAATTAAATGATCGCTCGCCTGCTAGACTAAAGACATACTGTTTACGATCCAGAGTTCCTGCTTTGACCGATCTATCCCGATAGTTATGAACTAGATTAAGATTTACTGAACCAAGCAACTCATCCTGGATCAACCAGGAAACGCCTGTGGTGTAATCATCTTGTAATGTCAGATCACGCCAATCGGATTCATTAGCACCAGTAGTAAATACAAAGGAATGACGTCGTCCTGCATTATCAGTAACCGGTTGCAACTCTAACTGCAGACCTTTTAATGAATTTTGCAAAGTCAAATAACTGTAATAAGCAAAATGATCTCCCGCTTCGAAACGATAAGGTGTGTTTACCTCGCCGTTCTCACGCACAAAGCTCATGCGCTCCGGCACAACACCATTATTTGTAGCGCGATATTCATCATCGAAATTAAGCAAGCCTGAAATTTCAGCACGCATCACATCATAACGAGAATTCTCTTTGCTCAGATAAACATTAAGCTCATCAAAATACATATCACCTTCGAACGGGTAAGGGCTTGCGGCACCTGGACCATTAGCATCATAAATTGAAGCACGCAAAGTATTAGAACCAGACATATGCCAGTCACCCAGTAATTGTTCAGCCTGACTTAAGTGCGGGGACAAGAACAACAAAAGCCCGAGGGTGCAGATACATGCATGCACGGTTGTTATTTGTATCTTGCTACTCATGGTGGCGCAGCCGTTGTAATTTCCAAAAGAAATTCATTGGTTCCGGTACGACTGACAAATCCAGCAGTCGCACTATTAAATTCAAGTTGAGTTTGCACTGTCGCTGAGACAATACTGACTATCTCGCCACGGTCACCACCTGTGCCAGATTGACTATATTGTTGTAAGGTCTGAATTCCCTGGATGCTTTGAATACGCAGCTTGGCGTCACGGGGAACACCCGTATCCATCACGTCCATGAGTCGGCTTTTATCATAGAACTTCTCGGATAAGGTAGATGACATCTCAGATGTATTCCATTGTTCAATCAGCTGTCTAACCATTGGTTCAACCTCTTGCCGGGAGAGTGGTTGAACATTTTCTACTGGCTTGGCACCGGCTGGAAGATGAGCGGCCGATTCTTCGGGCGAGGCAATTGGCGTTAATAAACGAAACTGTCGTGCCTGCGATGGGCTACTTACCAAGGCTAACAAACAAAGTAGCAAGACTAGCCTGGAGATATTTATTATCTTAATTGGATAAAAATTATTCATATCTATTTACCCTTACAAATCCGGACAGGATGAAACGGGGATAGTCACTACACTGGTAACCCTACCATGGCCACAACCAGGTGGATCCGGATCGACCGTGAAAACGCCATTACAGTTATTGGCATTACCGTGATAATGATTTCCATTAGGGTTAGGGCAACCAGGCTCGGCGCCAATAAGCGTCAAACGACTAATAGGGATATTATTAACAACTTGGATAGTCGCTTCGTTTGTATTACCACTTTCTTGCGATATTGGATCCTGACGGTCAAATGGGTTGTTACCGATCAAACTAATAACGTTAATTATTCTTACGATTGCGCACTGTCGTTCACAACGAACCAGGTTAATCGTAATACCGGTCAGAGCCTTATAGGCTACATCACGTTGAAAGGTTAAGTCCCTGACCTTGGCTGCGGCTTCGACTAGCGCAATTTGAACCTCATCGCGCTTTTGTCTAACTTTCTCTTTGGTTGTCTGCATATCAGAAAGATCGTAGCCAGATCCATAACTATCGCTTCCAATATGGTCGTAATAATATACAGTCCAACGCAAACCCTCGGAAGTTAGACCACTAACACTATAACCCTTCTTCCCATTGGGGTTAGTATATTCGGTCGGAAACTGATAAGAGTTATATGTCGCTGCTAGTCTATCAAATTCTTTTTGCGCCTTTTCCTGCTCATCTATCGCTGTTTCCAGTTGCATTTGGAGTTCTTTAATCTCGTTTATTTTTCGATTGTATTCCTGAGCAATAGACTGACAGGGTGTGCAATTCGTCGTGATCGGACGCAATGGTTTAGACAGCTCATCAACAACAGAGTCTACTGGCGTACCTCTAGTAGTTGTTACCTGCCCATTTGAAATAGAGGTATCACCTGTAAATAAAGCTGCAAAGGCAGCCAAGGCATTATCTCCAGGATCAGGTAGAGATACTGCGGGATCAACACAATCTTCACGTTCCTTGAACTCAATCCCACCAGTATAACTAGCTAATGCCGTATTCATTCGTGGTATTAATGCATTGTAATATCGCAATGCCTGACCCCATCCGGTGAATGATGGTTCAGTTGGGGAAGTTAATGAACCAGCACTGCGGCAATGTTTCACTATACAAGCGTGAAGTGCGCTATAGGCAGCATCTAAAGCTGCAGATGTATCCTCAACTAGGTTGCGACGTGTCACCGCTTCAGAATAACCATTATGCGCAGAGGTAGTCACTCCTTCTTCCGCCCTTAGGTTTTGTGCTAATGCTGCAATGCGTCTTGCTCTTTCATCCATTTCACCCTGTGATATATCCTTAAGCACGCGACCTACGATTTGTCCTACATTTCTGCCGGCCTTCCACGGTTTCCCATCTTTAAACCTCTCTATAGCACTAATCGTGTCGGTTAAATCACTTTTTAATGAGCTAACACTTGTATTATTCAATCCCAGCATTTCATCAGCGTCTGCTGTCGCACCACCAAGTGGGGTAGGCGAACCGTCACCCCCTTGTGAAGTAACCGTATTAACGGCACTCTCGTAGGTCTTTAACGTTTCGTATAAAGTATCCAGATTCTTCACTTTGGATGGGTCTAAACCGTCTGTTGCTAGCGACTCAATAGTGTCGGCCAATGCCGCAATATCAAGAAGCAAACTACCCAGATTGTGCAAAAACTGATGCACTCCTTGTGCCCATATTGCATTACCTGAATTTGTACTGGTAATGATCGATTGCTCTACCAGGGAATTTCTGTGATTTAGAAAATCAGTACTAGCTTGTGCCGACCATCCTTTCATCTTTTCCATGTGCCGTTTAGCTTCATACAACACCTGCAAAAACTGTTTCGCTTTATTACAATCGATTACTGGGCATTCTAAATCCTTACCACAATTCTCAGCCACCACTTTAATCAGATTAGCTAATTGTTTTAACTGTTGTAGATCAAAGTTGGATGGAGGTATGGCATCTCTATCCGGATGAATATTAGTTGCATCGACACCGCTAGGAAGAGCAGGAGCCGGTGAACTGGAATCACCTGTACCAGTCAATGCTCCAGTTGTTGATGTTGAAGTTCCTGCGCCTCTATCCGATGAGATGCCAGTAGAAGTATCTGACCAGCTTGTTACATCGCCTGATTCAAAACCATCAGCAAAAATAGAACCAGGAAGAATGAATTCACCAGAACACTCATTATTTTCACAAAAAGCACTCATTGATGGATCACAGACTCCAAATTCACAATCTATACCGACAGAATTCGTGCAAGGATCGCCTAAGCAAGTTATATTGATATTTTCTGGGCAACCACTACCTGGACAAAATAAATCGACAGATGACGGACAGGTGTCACCTAAACAAATTCCTGACTTTCCCGTCGTGCATCCTTGACCCAGACAATTGATATCGATGGGTACGTAATTACCAATTAACAAATCTGGTTTAGGGTCACTATTTAAAGAGACCTTTGGCTTTTCTTTTTTAGTCTTATCCGGAACAATAATCGCAACTCTCGTTTTTTTACTTAACGTTTGATTATTCGTGCCCTTAGAAGTCCCAGTCACAGTTGCGTAATAAGTTCCCGGTTTAGCTGCGTCATTCACCTCTACTCGTAAATAATGTGTATTAACCTTATCTACATTCTTACTATGCATCATCGATACGGTTATACCTTCAACGTTTGTATCTAATGCAGCTTTCGTCTTAACGGTATTAATTGATCGAGGTGCAGAAACATGAATCTGATTCAAATAAAAATTGGGTCGCGGAGGCGTAATCATTTCGGCGACGCCGGGATAAATTTCAAAATCTACCGGTTCGATTAAACCAATAAATGCAGGGTCAGCAGTGACAACAACATTGAATGCCGCACGTCTGGTAGAAATCTTTAATGATTCATAAGGTACTGTATCTCTAGTCCCACTGACAACTCGGTCAACTGTAATTTTTGTATCCCGCCGACCATAAACATAAAAAGTATATTCACCTGGCGGTGTATCAGGATAAGTCGTAATCGTTAATGTACTGCTGCTTTTACCATTTGTACCTGCATTGGGTATCCAATGCGATGAACCAACTAACAGATCCGAACGATTGGCTGGAGCATGATCACCTCCGCCTCCAGAAAACTCAAAACTGAAACCATCCAACGTTTTGCCCAGACCACTACCAATCTCAAGATAAACCGGATCATTAAAACTACCGGTATCTGATACCTCTACTTTATTACTGGTTACACCGCCTTGTGGTACAGATACTGTTTGAGGTTTTACCGTAATATCAAATGTATCGTCACGCTGTACAGTTATTGTAAAAGTCGCCACCCTTGTGCGACGTTGACCATTAACTGTACCGGTTGAAGTTACTGTAACTTCATAGGTACCATTTTCAGCATATCGACCTGTACTAATATTCAGGTCTATTTCTTTTTTATCCTGATCTCCACCTTTTAGCGATTTGTCGTTATGAACATAAGCTTCAACATCACGCCCGCCGCCTTTTACATTTACATCAACATCAATTGGTCCATCAAAATCATCACGATAAATAATCAATTGCAGAGGAGAGGAAAGAAGGTTTTGTTTTACCGTGACATTATTTTCAGTCGCAGCGATACCAAAATCGACAGCCCAAGATGAAAATGAAAAAAATAAAAAGAATGGTGCGAGCAGACAAACGAACAATAGTTTCAATCTAGCGATCGTTTGTCTAAATAAATTCATGTTTCTTCTTAATCTTATTTGGTGTTATTAACGTGTCCCTACAACGTCATATTAACCTTCATTACCCAGACACTTCCACCATTTATATACGTTAATAACGAATCTAATAAATATTCTAACTTCATTACATACATCAATGTCTAATCTGTTTAGATAAAAACACTTAAGGTTATTAATTATAAAAGAATTATTAATATATAAAAAATAAAAATATTTAGATCAAGATTAAACTGAATGTTCACTTTTTAGACGGGCATAGTGTTTTGCAGAATATTCAAGAAAGGCGAGTTCTTTTTCATTTAACTTACGCACTTGTTTCACCGGACTGCCGACATAAAGATAGCCGCCTTCCAGTTTCTTACCTGCTGGCACTAATCCTCCAGCACCAATAATCAGCCTGTCTCCCAAAACAGCACCATCCATAATGGTTGCGGACATACCGATGAGACAATAGTCACCAATAGTACAGGCATGTAAGGTCGCGCGATGACCAGCTGTCACACCATCACCTATCGTTAAGGGAAAACCCCCTGGAGTGTATTCGCCGTCATGGGTGACATGACAAACACAGGCATCCTGAATATTTGTTCGCTTGCCAATAGTGATCTTTTGCACATCACCTCTGACCACAGTCATCGGCCAAATTGAACTGTCTTCACCAATAGTGACATCGCCAATGACCAAGGCCGTTTCATCGACAAATGCAGAATCGGCGATAGTGGGTGTTTTGTCCTGCAAGCTTCTAATCGTCATTTTGTTAACTCTAGTATTGAACAAGAAAAGATAATTACTGTCGTAGACTAAATTGTATTAGAAAGGCGAAAGGCATGGAACGACTAACCATTAATATATTGATTATTACGCTTAGTATTGTTGTGACATTCACAACACTAACGCCCTCACTTGCCGGCACGTTAAGTGAGCCATTTCCGGCTGCTGAGTTTCATCACAATACACATAAAGATTGGATTAATTCAGAACCGTTATCACTTGATGACCTGACAGGCAAAGTCGTACTACTCGATTTCTGGACTTTTGATTGCTGGAATTGTTACAAATCCTTCCCCTGGATGAACAGTCTGGAAAAACGTCTTGAGTCAAAAGGCCTACAAGTCATTGGTGTACATACACCTGAATTCAGTCACGAAAAAGTCAGGAGTAATATCGAAGCAAAGGTAAAAGAATTTAAATTACATCATCCCATCATGATCGATAACGATTTTACTTACTGGCGAGCCATGCATAATAAATATTGGCCGGCGTTTTATTTAATTGATAAAAAATCCAATGTTCGCGCAGTTTATTTCGGGGAAACACATGAAGGTGATCAGCAAGCAATAGAAATCGATAAAAAGATCAAAGAACTACTACGCGAAGAAATCTGATATATTTAATGCTTAAGGAATTTTTACTTTGTTTAACTTGCCTATGATTCTACGGAAAGGACCTTGCAAGTTATCTCTGGCAAAGGCTTTAACCTCTTCAAGATTTGCAGGCTTACCAACAACTATCAAACCCACCATGCCGAAACCAATATGCGGTTGACAAACATAAGCATAGATACCTTCGACATCTAACGTTACTTTCAAGTTTTGACCCAATTTACTCGCCCAAGACGTAGCACCCTCGGGAATCAAACCTTCTATCGATACTGTGTTATGTGATGTCATGTTAGTCCAGCCTACCGTATCACCCGGATTGACGTATATCGTGTCCGGTTTAAACACTCTCGCTTCAGCATTTATGGTGTGCGTTTGCGGGTTGGCTTTTACCCCTGGTTCAGCAGTTTCTGAAACTGCCTCCTCTGTTGGAGGCGCTTCAGTGTATGGCCAGTTGGCGTAAATTTCTTCCTGATAGATAACTTGATTTGGTAAATAGTTAATCTCGCGCTCTATCGGCATCTCCTCGACTACGTCTATTTCTAATGCTTCTACTACCGTCATATCAGGGTCTTCCGCCGGCAATTGAACAGCAGAAATTTCAATCGCTGATTCAGTTAATTCCTCTTCGGGAGCATCACTCTCGCCACAAGCAACTAGTAATCCAGCCGATAAAATCAGGAATAAATAAACTTTCGAGTGATTAAACATGAACGCTCAAACACTACCTCTATTATTAGTTATAAGGCCAGCCAGCATAAATCTCATCTTGATAGATCACATCCTGATCGTGCATAAATGTTTTAGCTGATGCATCCATTGATTCTGACATGCTATCCGAATCATCTCCGCCACAAGCGGCCAAACTAAAAAACATTACTACACTTAAAATACGTAATACGTTAGTCATCTTCCTTCTCCAATAATTTAACAAGGCAAGCATACCTTAAATAGCATAAGTCCTGTGAGATAATGTCTATATATGTGAAAATTCTTTTTTTGACCAATGTCGCAAAAGAGACGGTCTATAGACTATATGAATAAAAATATAACAACGTCATTCTGTCAACACGAATGGGATACTTTCGTCATCCCGGAACTGCTTGAATACATCCGTATTCCAAATAAATCACCGGCATTTGACCCTGATTGGCAAAAACATGGTCATATGGACAAAGTTGTTGAACAGTTTGTAACTTGGTGTCAAAAACAAGAGCTTAAAGGGATGACTCTGGAAGTCGTTCGATTAGCTGAACGCACGCCACTCATCTATATAGAAATATCGGGAAATTGTGACGATACCGTTTTGCTCTATGGTCACCTTGACAAACAACCTGAAATGTCGAGCTGGCGCGACGGACTGGATCCATGGAAACCTGTTTTAGATGGCGACAAGCTATATGGTCGCGGCGGTGCGGATGATGGTTATGCCACGTTTGCTTCTCTGCTGGCAATCAAAGCATTACAGGAACAATCCATTCCACATGCGCGATGTGTCATCATCATTGAAGCCTGTGAAGAAAGTGGCAGCTACGACCTTCCTTTTTATATTGATCATTTATCGGATCAGATCGGCACACCTGAATTAGTTATTTGTCTTGATTCCGGTTGTGGCAATTATGATCAACTCTGGTCAACAACATCATTACGTGGATTGATCGGCGGTACATTAAAAGTAGCGGTACTGAATGAAGGCATTCATTCTGGTGATGCCAGTGGCATTGTGCCTTCCAGTTTTCGAATATTGAGACAACTACTGGATCGACTTGAAGATCCCGTTACCGGTCAAATTTTTGCTGATGAGTTCCATGTTGATATTCCCAACAAGCGACAACAACAAGCACATCGTGCAGCAGAAATGATGGGCGACGATGTTTTTAAACGTTTCCCGATGAAAGACAATATGCATCCAATGAATAATGATCCGGTTGAATTAATACTGAATCGAAGCTGGCGACCTGCTTTATCTTATATTGGTATTGATGGCTTACCCAATATCGAATCCGGCGGTAATGTATTACGCCCATCAACCTCCATTAAATTATCCATGCGTTTACCGCCAACCTGTAATGCCGAACGTGCCAGCAAAAAATTGGAAGAATTATTAATTAGCGATCCTCCTTATGGAGCGGAAATCAGTTTCACTCCGGATTGGGCGGCAAGTGGTTGGATGGCGCCTGAAGTGGCACCGTGGCTGGAACAAGCATTGGATGATGCTTCAATGAATTATTTTAATAAACCGGCTGTACACATGGGCGAAGGCTGGTCTATTCCTTTCATGGGCATGCTCGGTGAAAAATTTCCGGATGCACAATTTTTAATAACCGGTGTACTTGGACCAGGTTCCAATGCACATGGTCCGAATGAATTCTTGCATATCCCCACGGCAAAGAAATTAACCTGTTGCGTAGCGGAAGTCATTGCTAAACATTTCGAACATACAAACTAGCCACAGACGCCTACACGGACGTAGGCGGTAGAGTCGTGTCGGGAACAACGACCGAGGAAAATGAGAACACAGAGAAAACAAATGTAATAAAATACAAGGAGGTTTTATGTCAGATATTATTACTCATAAAATAATTGGAGCAGCAATTGAAGTTCATAGAGAATTAGGATGCGGATTATTAGAATCAATTTATGAAGAAGCTTTATGTCATGAATTTAACCTTCAAAGTATTCAATATGACCGCCAACATAATGTTGACATTGTTTATAAAGAAAAACTAATTCGTGGTCAGAGACTAGATTTATTAGTTCAAAAAGAGGTTGTTGTTGAAATAAAATCGTTACGGAGATTACCCGAAATTGCAACAGCACAAATTCTTTCGTATTTAAAGGCAACTGAATTGAAGCGTGGATTGATAATCAATTTTGGAGAAAAGAAATTAGTTAACGGAATCAAACGCATATCTCTGTGAACTCTGTGCTCTCTGTGGCAAATTAAAAAAATGGTTGAGGAACACAAAATGAAAACGGGAGTAATAGGACTAGGTGCTATGGGTGCAAACATGGCAAGAAACCTTGCCAAAGCAGGTCATTTGGAAACAGTCTACAACCGGACGTTATCTACAGCTGAATCTATAGCAAAGGAATGTGCTTGTTCGATTTCAATGACGCCGAATGATCTCGCCAAACAATGTGAACTGATCATTATTTGTGTCTCACGTGATGATGATGTTTTGCAAATGGTGAATACCATAAGAGAGGATATTAATGCTGATACTATCGTTGTTGATACTTCCACAGTCAGTGCTGACACAGCAAAACAGGCAAGTGTTCTATTAAATGAAGCGAATGCACATTTTCTGGATTGCCCGGTATCCGGTGGTGTTGAAGGTGCCAAGCATGGCACCTTGGCGATGATGGTGGGTGGAAACGAAGATGTATTGGAAAAAGCACGTCCTACTCTGGATGCTATTGCCGGAAATATTGTTTATATCGGTCCCAGTGGTTCTGGTCAGGCAACGAAAGCCGTAAACCAGATTATGGCAGCTGGAATGAATCAGGCGGTCACTGAGGCACTCGCCTTTGGCAAAGCAATGGGGCTACCTATGGATAAAGTGGTCGATATTGTTTCGACTGGTGCCGCCGGAAACTGGTTTCTGGATCATCGCGGTAAAACAATGTTAGCCGATACTTATGAACCGGGTTTTAAACTTGGTTTGCATCATAAAGACCTGACTATTTGTCAGAGCATGACAAAATCGATCAGCGAAAATGCCCTGCCTATTATTGAAATGACTTTAATTCATTATCAACGACTAATGGATGAAGGTTATGGTGATGAAGATATTTCTGCTTTATTCAGATTGAAAAAGCAACAACTGGAAATTGATGAGTAGACGTTATAATTCTCTAAGCAACCTAACCCCGACCAGATAGGTACGGAAATCCTGTGGCCAGCCAATACGGTTCGTTACGGCAGGTGTCTCTTCAGATACACCTCGAGGTAATGCCCATGCTCCGCCTCTTATTACTTTGACATTACAATTGCCGCTCGTGCTGGCACTACCATCATTGCTTGCCTTTTTATATGTTTCACTAAAGCAATCCGCAACCAACTCCAGAACATTACCTAACGTGTCATATAATCCGTAGGTATTTGAATTCAAACTTCCTGTGGGAGAGGTATACGTGTATCCATCAGTACAAGCATAAAAAGGTTTGTTCTCTTTATCGTTATAATCATTTAAATTTTCATATTCACATTTTCGATCTGTGTCGCTTCCCCAATATGTTGAGCCTTTACTACCTGCACGCGCAGCGAACTCCCATTCTGCCTCGGAAGGCAGGCGATATTTTTTGCCGGTTTGTTTTGTTAACCATTTTGTATATGCATTAACGTCATTCCAATCCAGGCATACGACCGGGTTATTTTTACTCTGAGGAAAACCCGGATTGCGCCAGCTACGTTCTGGATCGGCTTTCCAGTCTTCATCCCAATAGCTACATCCTCCCTTCCATTCAGCCTCAGTCTGATAATCTGTAGCCTCGACAAACATACCAAATTCCGCAACAGAAAGTTCCTTTGTGCCTATCGCGAATGGCTGTTTAATTGTGACACGGTGGATGGGATATTCTGCGGCAAAGTACTCTCTTGCCTTGCGCTTGCTACCCATCTGGAAAGTTCCAGCCGGAACAATAACCATTTTCGGTCCTTCTTCCCCATTTTCCATTGGATCACGAAATACCTTGCCTGGTCTATTATCAAGGGCAAATTGTTCTTTTTTCATTGCTTCAAGTTTACGTGCCGCTTGTCTCAATTTAATCGATCGCGGTGCCAGTTCCTGCGCTTGCTTTATATATGTCTCCGCCAATTCAAGATCACCAGCATGCATGGCATCTTTCACCTTGCTTTCGCCTGATTTCAAAATAGCCTGCAATTCTTTACGTGCATCCCTGTCTTTCGGATCATTTTTTAATCTATTTTTTAGTACGCTAATATTTTGCAGTTGTTCGGGACTTAATAATGTTGGTTTTTGATCCACGAGCTCGTCCGATACAGGAGGAATATCGAGGGGCTCTGGCACAGACGAACTATCGACGATAGCAGTGTCAATTTGTTGTTTTTCCAGTTCTTGTTTTGTTTTTTGATCAACCAGATATTGTTCCAGCTTACTCTCAATCCCGGCTATCTCAGGATGTTCAGGACTCAATTGTTTTGCCAATACAAGGTGATCTTGAGCCTTATCAAACTGATCCTTTTCCAAACTGGCTTCACTCAATTTCAGATATTTGCCTGCGACAGTGTTAATTCCATTAATTGCCTGAACATTATCGGGCTGCAGATTTAAAACCGTCTCAAATTTTTCAATGGCATTATTCCCCGCAGGTTTTGTCAGCCGCAATGCTTGAATATCTTCTTCTGCATCGTTAAGCAATTTCTCTACTTGTTGCTGCAGAATTTCTTCAGGAGAGAAAGCAGGAGGCTCCACAACTGACTCAGCTTCTATGCTATCGTGATCAACACTTGCATCATCTTCAGCAGGATAAATCGACTCCGTTGATGTTTTTTCGTCAACCGCATCAGACTCAGCTAACTCATTCTGACTGTCCTGCTTATCATCGCTTAAAATCCCTAATACAAATAACACCGCAAACGCTATCAATGTGTATTTGATTAATCGTCTTAAAATAGAAGGTTTTTTCTTCTTCTCTTCTATTGTAGATTCAACTTCATCACTTGTTTTGTTCGTGCTTAATTTCTGCGTAGCAACATCTGCATTATCAACACTTGCCGGTATCACGCCGCTAGCAGGATCAAACACCGTTTCAATATCAGCTTGATCGATAGTGGCAGTTCCATTCAATTCTGCATTCCATTGACTGACTGACTGAGGACGCTGTTCCGGCTTAAAAGCTAAAGCATGATCAATAGCAGCTATAAATGCGTCTGAATAACCTTGCGGTTTGATCTCGCTGACATTGACATAGGGATCATTAGCGGAATGCAGGATCGCTTCACTGCGATCCATTGCATCTGCTGGAGACCGTCCGACAATAGAACGATATAAGGTTGCACCCATACCATAGATATCCGTCCAGGGTCCCTGCTTGTCACTTTTCGCCACATATTGTTCAAACGGTGCAAAACCCGGGGAGACCATACTGGTCAAGGTTTGCGTCTTAAAACCAAATGATTGTCGAGCTGAACCAAAATCCAGTAATACCGGACTGCCGTCTTCGCGGATAAATAAATTAGGAGGCTTAATATCGCGATGGATGAAACCGGCGGCATGAACATGTTGCAAACCATCAAGTACCGGCAAAACAATGGACTTTAATTCATCTTCGCTCAGCGTCTTTTTTCCCTTGAGCAACTCATTCATGGCTCGGCCTTTTTCATACTCCATGACCATATAAGCTGTGTTGTTTTCAGGAAAAACAGTCAAAACACGCACAATATTGGGATGTTTGAATTTTGCGAGTGTTTGCGCCTCGCTCATAAACCGATCCAGGCCCCATTTAAACTGCTCACCATATTCACCAGAGACGGGATGTATAGAGGCATCATTCTCCCGTACGGCCATATCGGTAGGCAAAAATTCCTTGATGGCAACATCCTGTTGCAGATTGGTATCCTCTGCCAGGTAGGTTATGCCAAAGCCACCCTGTCCCAGTATGCCTTTGATGATATACCAGTGTAATTTATAGCCCTGATGTAATGAATTACGATGATTTTCCATACGTTTTCTAGAAATTATATATCTAGTGTGATATTGGCATTGTTCAGCGCTTATGTCTCGATTTCTGTATCGTTCACCTTGTCAGCCAGCTGCTTCGATGGATTTTTATTCCTAAACTCCCTTGAATTGGAACTAAATTTCAAACATTTATACCAATGTAGAATTGACGCTACGCTATTTTTATGGAGAATAGTGCGGCCGCGAGCCCAGGTAGCTTAAAACTGGCTGCGATTAATATATATAAAAGTATAAATAGTTGTTTTTTTAAGGTATCCAATTACAAAAACCATGTCAGAAGCGATCAAAGTTAAATCGTTAACAAAATCTTTCGGCCCTATTCATGCGGTTCGTGGCGTTTCGTTTAACGTTAATCATGGTGAAGTTCTGGGTTTCCTCGGACCCAATGGTGCAGGGAAATCGACAACCATGAAAATGATTACCGGTTTTCTTGAACCTACCAGCGGTACGGTTGAAGTTAATGGTTATGATGTGCTGGAAAATCCTTTAGCTGTTAAGCGCTCTATTGGATATTTGCCGGAAGGTGCGCCTGCCTATGGCGAAATGACAGTCAAAAGCTTCCTCAATTTTATCGCGGACATTCGACAACTCACTGGCAGCAACCGTCAAAAACGTATTGATGAAGTTATTGAAAGAATCCATATCCAAAATGTTATTGACCAAAGCATAGAAACATTATCAAAAGGTTATAAACGTCGTGTCGGCATAGCTCAGGCCATCCTGCATGATCCGGACACACTAATTCTAGATGAACCTACCGATGGTCTTGACCCGAATCAGAAACATGAAGTCCGTAATCTGATTAAGGAAATGGCGCAGGATAAAGCGATTATTATATCAACTCATATTCTCGAGGAAGTTGATGCCGTATGTTCACGGGCGATTATTATTGCTTCAGGTGAATTGCTATTCGATGGCACACCAACGGAGTTAATTGCCAAGTCAGATCGAAAAGATATTGATCACGCTTTTCGCATCGTTACCACCGGAAAGTCAGAAGGAAACGGGGAGCCAACGTCATGAGTAACTTGTTTTCTATTTATAAACGCGAATTCACCAGCTACTTTGTCACACCCGTAGCTTATGTTTTTATTGTGATCTTTTTACTCATGACCGGCACATTCACATTTTATCTCGGTGCATTTTATGAAAGTAACCAGGCTGACCTGGAACCTTTCTTTCGTTTTCATCCATGGCTATATCTGTTTTTAATTCCAGCGATATCAATGCGCCTTTGGTCGGATGAACGTAAAAGCGGCACGATTGAACTATTAATGACGCTACCAGTATCTATCACTGATGCTGTTGTTGGTAAGTTTCTGGCGGCGTGGAGTTTTACCGCAGTTGCTTTATTTCTAACTTTCCCAATGTGGATTACGGTTAATTATCTGGGTAACCCTGACAACGCCGTAATCATGGCAAGCTATATAGGCAGCCTCATCATGGCTGGTGGATTTCTCGCTATTGGTTCCTGTATCTCTGCCTTTACCAAGAGCCAGGTTATCGCATTTGTTATCAGTGTCGTTATTAGTTTTATGTTTATTCTGAGCGGCTTTCCCATGGTGCTGGATTTATTTCAAGGTTGGGCACCGCAGGCAATTATTGATGCTATCGCTTCATTCAGTTTCCTGACTCACTTTACTTCAATAAAGAAAGGCGTAATTGACATACGTGACATTATTTACTTTGCCGCATTAATTACATTTTGGCTATACGTTAACGTCGTTGTTATTGAAGCGAAGAAGGCTAGTTAAATGAACCTGAAACTTTCAGTAAAAAACAAACTTATTTCGGGTACCGGTTTAGTCCTGGCAACATCTTTGTTTATTGCCACAGTTATCCTTGCCAACACTGCATTGACAACATGGCGTATCGATTTAACCGAAAATAAATTGTTTACTTTATCTAAAGGTACAATAAATATTCTCGGAAACCTGGAAGAGCCTGTTCAGCTTGATTTTTATTTCTCGCAAAAACAAATGAGTGATTTCCCTTCGCTGGCAAATTACGGTGTGCGTGTAAGAGACATGCTTGAAGAATATGCCGCGCATGCTAATGGGCAGTTGATTCTCAACATTATTGAGCCGGAAACATTTTCCGAGGCAGAAGATCAAGCTGTTGCAAGTGGACTTCGGACTGTTACTGCTAATAACGCCAGTGAACGAGCTTATTTCGGCATGGTTGGAACAAATTCAACTGATGATGAAAAAGTGATTCCTTTCTTTCAGACCAATAGAGAGTCTGCACTTGAATATGATATCACCAAGCTAATTTACAACCTTGCCTATCCGGATAAACGCGTTGTTGGTGTTCTTTCACAGCTGCCTATACTTGGTAAAAAAGGTGATGCAACTCAACCAACATGGACCATCATCAATGCATTGAAAGAATTCGTGGATGTGCAAGATCTGAGTGAAGATATTGACGAACTTGATCAAAGTATTGATGTATTAATGCTGGTTCATCCGAAGAAATTGAATATTCGTATTTTATACGCCATTGACCAATATTTGTTGCGTGGTGGTAAGGCTGTTATCTTTTTAGACCCTCTTGCTGAACAGGATAAATCTCAACCGGATCCTGCTCAACCGAATACCATGCCTAAGCTTGATTCTTATTTATCAGATTTGCTTGAACCATGGGGTCTGGAAATGAGTAAGGAAAAAATCGTCGGTGATATCAACGCTGCCATGCGCGTTCAAGCAAATAGCCCACGTGGCCCACGGGAAATCGATTATCTTCCATGGTTAAGGTTGACAGAAAATAATTTCAATACGGATGATTTTTCTACCAGTGAATTAAATCTGGTACATATGGGTACGGTTGGTTCGATTGAAACTATAGAGGACAAAGGATTGACCATCACGCCCTTAATTCAGACATCTAAACAATCAACCAGACTGGAGCGTGATTTAATTCTTTTTCAACGAGACCCAAGTGTCATACGAAATAATTTTGAATCAGAAGATAGACAGCTGTTAATTGCTGCGCGCATAAAAGGCAAAGCAAAATCCGTCTTCCCCGAAGGTAATCCGGCTGAAGATAAAGACGGGGAAAGAATAGTTGATAAAGATTTTGTTGATGAAGGCGAAATCAATGTCATTCTGGTATCTGATACAGATATCATGGCGGATCATTTCTGGGTGCGCACACAAAAAATGTTTGGTGTTGATGTTCCACAGCCAATCGCAAACAACGGTGACTTTATCATTAACAGTATTGAAAACCTTGCCGGCAATACTGACATGATCAGTTTACGCGGCCGCGGAAAATATTCACGCCCTTTCGAAGAAGTGGAATTAATTCGTAAAAAAGCTGAAGAACAATTTCGCCAACGTGAAAAAGAATTGCAAGCCAACCTTGATGAGACAGAGAAGAAAATACGTCAATTACAACAGGAACAAGGCAGTGAAAAATCATATTTATTGAATAATAAATTAACAACAGAAATCGAAAAATTCAGAGATGAACGAGTTGCCACAAGAAAAGAATTACGTGGTGTTCAACATGAATTGAAAAAGAATATTGAAAAACTGGGCGCACAAGTACGTTTTATTAATATTGGATTAATTCCTCTATTGATAACGCTATTGGCACTATTTATTGGAATTTATCGAGCTAACAAACGGACATAAGCTATGATTAAAAATAAACTCATTGTCCTGTCACTTGTTACTGTTTGCGTCATTATTGCTGCGACTATATTCGTTAACTTGCGTGCGCCAAAATCAGAAAAGGATAAGCCCTCATTTTTCCCTGAGCTATCTGATCAGATCGAATCAGTTAATCATATTTCTATAAAGGGCTATGCTGATTCTATTAATCTTAGTCGTGTCAATGATGTTTGGTTTATCGACGAATTTGACGCTTATCCAGCATTACCCGATAAAGTAAAGAGTGCAGTATTAGGTGCCGCAGATATGAAAATTAATTCTGCAAAAACTGCATTAGCAAGACTTTATCATCGCCTTGGTGTTGAAGGTCCTGATGTTGAAGATTCTACATCTTTATTACTCACGTTAACTGATAAAGAAAAAAACAAATTAATCGATGTCATTATTGGAAAGCCAAGACGTAGTAGCGCATCACAAAACAGCCCGGGCCTATATGTACGTAAATTGAATGATGAACAATCTTATCTAGTAGATGGTGTTATGGAGATTAGCGCTGTTAAAACAGACTGGATTGAGCGCACTCTTTTTGATATTCCTGCTGAAGCTATTAAGTCTGTGAGTATTGAGCATGTTGATGGCGATACCTTTACATTATTTAAAAATGAAAAGGGACAAGAACAGTTTGATATACAGAACTTGCCTTTAGGTAAAAAGCTTGCTTCTGAATTAATCATCACGCGTTTTGGTAGTATCTTGCAAGATATGCAAATTAGTGGCGCCAGATCACAAGAGAAGCTGGAGCAACCAGAAAATAATATACGCGCACAACTTGTGACATTTGAAGGTATTATTTCCAATATTACTGCGTTTAAAGTCGATGATATTCCTTACGCATCATTTGAATTTAGATATGATGATAGTCTGTTGTTGACGGATGAAGTGGAAAGCAAGACTGAAGATGTTAAAGCCTTCATTGCAAACCTGAATGCACGCACATTAAATTGGTGGTTCGAAATTCCTGAATTTAAATACGACGTACTCAGGAAACGTTCGAATACTGTTATTCGTGATAGCGGGCAAGTATTTTTAGAAGAAGACTCTGAATAACCTTATCACACGTTTAACAAGCGACGTCACGCATATGATCCTGCATGTGTTTTTTTATTAATACGTGAGACTCTGTAAATACGTCCTGTAATTCATCAAGATTAGTTTTGGCAGTCGCAATGTCATTATTAACAAGATATGCCTCCATTTCTTCTGCAACTCCTCCCAGACGCATAGCACCGACATTTTTACTGCAGGATTTAAGAGTATGTACAACCCTGATTAAATTATCTGACTGTTCATCAAAAGCGGTATGTATTTCTAACATTAAACTCACTGATTCATCCAAAAACACCTGTAATACGTCAGTAAATTCATCTTCCATAATCAACTGTAATTCATCTAGCACCCTTGTATCTATCAATGGAGGAATATTTTTATTACTTTCATCTGTCATGAATATATCTCTAGATTGTTATTCAAACTTATTCGCTTCGGACTATTTTGCTTACGGTCTTGTTGTCGATTAATGTGAAGAGCAATAAGAAATTCCCTAGTTCAATACACGATGTGATATAGAACTACTAAATGAAATTTGTTCTGCCTGTTTAAGCGGGGCTACAAATTCATCATAATTCTCTACAGTTTTATAGTTTTGTCTTTTAGAGGATTTATTGTAAAAGTTGCTAATGTAACAAAGTAATTCGGATACCTGCGCAAAATTTTCTGCCAAATATTCAAATATCATTTCATTTTCACCATATTCAAGTGATGCCATCTTTTTATAGGATTCGGCGCCCATTGATATAAATTCACCCATGGCCACACCATATTCCTCGCTAGCTTCAGGATAAAACCCACACAGCATCAAACATTGATCGCCAAGGCGTTGCAGTTTCTCCTCTGTATTTACAAGATGTTCCTGACCCTGCTTCTTCTGAAAAGTATTAGTTTCTTCCTGTTCAAAACGCATAAAAAGCCTAACCAGATAATTTTCAATTCCTTGCGGCAATAAATGGTGTGCGACATGTTCAGCTTTACCTATCAGGGCATGCCAGTGAGCTGTCTCAGTAATTGTGATTGATACTTGCCTCAAATTCTTTCTCACCATTTTTATCAGGATTACAAGGTTTATCGACATTTTGCTGATATACCTTGAGAACTTTATTAAACCCAAGCCACTCCATACACATCGTCAGCCACACACGGTATACTTTCTGCCTTGCAAAATGGTTTAACTAGATGTCACAAGATAATAAACAAGAAGAAATTTCCGGGGCGGTATTGAGCTTCCAGCAACTGATATTTGAATTACAACAATACTGGTCTGACCATGACTGCACTATTGCGCAGCCCTATGATATGGAAATGGGCGCAGGAACCTTTCATCCCGCTACATTTTTACGAGCAATTGGACCAGAACCCTGGCGGGCAGCTTATGTGCAACCGTGTCGACGCCCAGCTGATGGGCGCTATGGTGAAAACCCGAATCGTCTGCAACATTATTATCAATTTCAGGTGTTATTGAAGCCTTCACCGGATGATATTCAGCAGCTTTATCTGGACTCTCTTAAAGCTATTGGTATTGATACTGAAGCACATGATATTCGTTTCGTAGAAGATAATTGGGAATCACCGACTTTAGGTGCCTGGGGGTTGGGTTGGGAAGTCTGGCTGGACGGAATGGAAATCAGTCAATTTACTTACTTTCAACAAATCGGTGGGCTGGATTGCAAACCGGTAACGGGTGAAATGACGTACGGCTTAGAACGTATTGCCATGTGTTTACAGAATTGCAGTAATATTTTTGATCTCATCTGGTCTCAAAATGATGAACGCACGGTAAGCTACGGCGATATTTATCATCAAAATGAAGTTGAAATGTCTCGCTATAATTTTGAACTGGCAAATACTGACTCATTGTTTGACTGGTTTGATACTTGTGAACAAGAATCGCAAAAATTAATCGAAGAAAACTTGCCACTACCTGCATATGAAATGACGATGAAGGCTTCGCATGCCTTCAATCTACTCGATGCTCGTGGTTCCATTTCAGTTACTGAACGCCAAGCATACATATTACGCGTAAGAACACTGTCACGCGCTGTCGCACAAGCCTACTTTGAAAGCCGTGAAGCACTAGGTTTCCCTTTAAACAAATAAAGATTGCCACAGAGGGCACGGAGAACACAGAGATGATTGAATTTTTGAAACAAAAATTTAATCTTTTTATTATTAATTATTCCTCAGTGAACTCTGTGTTCTCTGTGGCAAAAAAGTAAATGATGGATACAAAAGATTTATTAATCGAAATCGGGACTGAGGAATTGCCACCAAAGTCACTGAAAAAATTGGCGACTGCTTTTAAAGAAGAAGTCAGCCAATCTCTGCAGGAACAAGATCTGAAATTTAGTGATGCAAACTGGTATGCAACACCTCGTCGACTTTCAATTCTGCTTAAACAACTTGAAATTACACAAGAAGATAAACAACAACAACGTCGTGGTCCTGCACTATCGGCAGCATTTGATGATAAAGGTAAAGCAACGCGCGCAACGGAAGGTTTTGCCAAATCATGCGGTGTAGAAGTAGAGCAGCTTGAACAACTCGAAACAGATAAAGGGACATGGTTAGCCTTCAATGCTGTGGTACAGGGAAAACAAACGACTGAACTTTTACCAACAATAATTGAAACTGCCTTAAGCCGTTTACCTATTGCCAAACGCATGCGCTGGGGCGAGAGTGATGTTGAATTTGTACGTCCTATAAAATGGTTATTAATTTTATTTGGCGATGATGCGATTAACTGCGAAGTTATGGGTGTTACTTCAGGAAGGGAAAGTTACGGTCATCGTTTTCATCACCCTGATGCAATAACAATAAAAAAACCTGCTAGTTATATTGATACATTAAAACAGGAAGCTCACGTATTAGCAGATTACAATGAACGTCGTAGTTTGATTCAAACTCAAGTGGTAGCTATCGCAGAAAGTGAGGGTGGTAAAGCTGTCATCGATTCTGATTTGCTTGATGAAGTGACCTCTCTGGTTGAGTGGCCTGTCAGTTTTTTTGGCGAGTTCAACTCTGATTTTCTCAAACTACCGAAAGAAGTCTTAATTTCGTCGATGCAGGATCAGCAGAAATATTTTCCAGTTGTTGACAAACAAGGAGGCTTGCTTCCGTACTTTATAAGTGTTGCGAATATTGAAAGTAAAAATCCGGATTTAATTAAACAAGGTAATGAACGCGTCATACAACCCAGACTCAGTGACGCTTCCTTCTTTTGGCAACGGGATTTAAAACACGGACTGGCAAGTCATATTGAATCATTAAAAAAAGTGGTCTACCAAAAACAATTAGGCACACTTTATAAAAAATCAGAACGTTTGCTCAAAACAGCTTCGGGTCTGGCAAATTCTTTAAATGTTGATGTCAATGCAGCCAAACGCGCGGCTGAGTTATGCCTTTGTGATTTACTTACTGAAATGGTATCTGAGTTTCCTGCATTGCAAGGAACCATGGGGCGTTACTATGCTGAAGCTGATGGTGAAAATACCGATGTTGCCGCCGCAATAGAAGAAGTTTACCAACCGCGTTTTGCCGGAGACAAATTGCCTGCATCAAAATTAGGTCAATGCCTGGCGGTAAGTGAAAAAATCGATAGCCTGGTTGGTATATTCTCCATCGGTAAAGCACCTACGGGTGATAAAGACCCATTTGCTTTACGCCGTTCTGCAATTGGACTATTACGAATCATTATCGAATGTGAACTGGATATCGATTTGAAAGAATTGATTTCATTAGCAGCATCAAATTATCCAAATGAAATCAATGCAAAAAAACAGATTGATGATGTATTCCACTTTTTAATGCAACGTTTACGCCGTTATTATCTGGACGAAGGTGTTGATTCTGATACATTCGAATCCGTGCTCGCTATTAACACAAACAAGCCGCTGGATTTTCATCATCGACTAACCGCCGTCACTGAATTCAGAAAATTAACAGAAGCTGAAAGTCTGGCTGCAGCTAACAAACGCATCAGCAATATACTTAAAAAATCAGATGTCACCTATACTAAGAAAATAGATGATGATCTACTTAGCGAAGAATCAGAGATTACACTGGCTAAATCACTAAGCAGTTACCAAAAACGCCTTGAACCGATGATAGAAAAGCGTGATTACAAATCAGCATTAACGGAATTGGCAGGATTACGAGAAAATGTAGATGATTTTTTTGATAACGTCATGGTGAATTGTGATGATGATGCTATTAAAATGAATAGACTGGCACTACTTGATAATTTAAGTGCCTTATTTTTACAAACAGCAGATATTTCTAAACTACAGGGTTGAACCTAGAACCCTCAGTTGACCGGTCTTAAACTATGATGATGTATTTTATAATAAGAAATAATAGTTTATTAAATATTCAGTTAATGGGAGAGTCCTCCTACTCATTTGATTGCACGTTTATCAGGCTCATTTGCTTGATGGCGAAAGCCTTACGTAGAATTACTATGCGCGGTTTTCTAATCGGCGCAACTAAACCTGATAAACACACACTCAAACGAGTCCAACTAAGGATTCTAGGTTAACTATAATGCTTATCATTCTTGATCGAGACGGCGTAATAAATGAAGATTCTGATGACTACATCAAGTCCCCGGAAGAATGGTTGCCCATAGCCGGGAGTATGGAAGCCATTGGTAAACTTTCACACAATGGATATCAGGTTGTTATCGCAACAAACCAGTCCGGTATTGGTAGGAAATTATTTTCTATTGAAACACTTAATGCGATTCATATAAAAATGAACACGCATCTTTCCCAGTTTGGCGGCGTCATTGATGCCATTTTCTTTTGTCCGCATTTACCAAAAGATAATTGTTCTTGTCGTAAACCCAAACCCGGACTTTATTTCGATATATCGGAACGGCTACGAACACCATTAAATAAAGTTTTTTGTGTCGGTGACAAAATGACTGACATCAAAGCCGTTGAAAGTGCGGGTGGCAAACCGATACTCGTTCGTACTGGTAAAGGACAATCTGAAATTGATCAAGGTCTGGTGCCGGACGGTACGCCTGTATACGATAGCCTCGCTTCTTTTGTAGACGAGATAGTCACTATAAATAAATAGATGTTGTTTCTTCGTTCCCTGTTTTTTTACATTGGGCAAATCATTAGTATTATACTTTTCGTGCCACTAGGCGTTATTGCTTTCCCGTTAAAATTTGAAACTCGTTATCACATGGTATGCCAGTGGACGGCTTTCAATCTTTTCTGGTTAAGAATCTGTTGTGGAGTACGTTACAAGGTAAAAGGTCTGGATAATATCCCGGATAAAGCCTGCATCGTAATGTGCAATCATCAATCCGCTTTCGAAACATTAGCATTACAACTCATCTTCGTGCCACAGGTCTGGATACTAAAACGAGAATTATTAATGATCCCGATTTATGGTTGGGGTCTGGCCGCTATGCAGCCGATTGCTATCGATCGTGGTTCAGCAATTAAATCATTTCGACAAATTGTTACACAAGGTTGTCAAAAATTAGAACAAAATAGATGGGTCATTATCTTTCCTGAAGGAACGCGTGTTGCTCCGGATGAGAAAGGAAAGTATTTACCTGGTGGCGGATTACTTGCTGAAAAATCCGGTGCTCAGATCATTCCCGTAGCACATAATGCCGGTTACCTTTGGCCCCGAAATAGTATGATTAAAAAACCGGGAGAGGTCAGTATAGTAATTGGTCCAGCCATCGACAGCGGCGGCAAAACTGCAAAACAAATTACAAAAGAAGTCGAAACATGGATAGAAGACACCGTCGAATCACTACCAAACCCGGAAGACCGTTAACGTTTATTGGCATTTTTTTCTATTTATATCGTTATTACATCACGATAAAACATCGTCCTGAGAATAAAAAAACAATCCCTGACGGACTTATCAAGAACCAGACAGACCACTTGCTCTTTCTGCTGCCATAACCGTATTCGCAACCAGCATTGTTATCGTCATTGGGCCAACTCCTCCAGGAACAGGTGTTATATGACCAGCAACTTCTTTTACACTTTCAAAATCAACATCACCAACCAATTTTCCATTATCGAGTCGGTTTATACCGACATCAATCACAACAGCACCTTGCTTCACATGTTCAGCTTTGACCATTTCTGCTCTACCCGTAGCAACGACCAGGATATCGGCCTGCGTGGTATGGTAGGTCAAATCTTTGGTCTTCGATGTACAAATTGTCACTGTTGCATCTTTCTGCAATAAAAGCATTGCCATGGGTTTACCAACAATATTACTTCTACCAACAACAACCGCATTTTGACCCGCTATCGGTACTTTGCAATATTCCAACATGCGCATTACACCAAATGGGGTACAAGGTGGAAATACCGTATTACCTGTCATTAATGCACCGACGTTGTAGAGATGAAAACCATCAACATCTTTGTCCTGATCAATCGCTTCTAAAACCTTGTTTTCATCAATATGTTTGGGTAATGGTAATTGCACCAGAATTCCGTTTATCTTTTTCGCCTCATTAAGTTGTTGAATCAGATTTAGCAACATATCTTCGGTAATATCTTCCGGCATGTCATGCACTTCAGAATGCAAACCTACTTCGTGACAGGCTTTGATCTTGTTATTGACATAGAGCTTTGATGCCGGATTATCACCGACAATAATGACGGCAAGACCCGGAAGCACACCTTGCTCTTTAAGTTTGTCCGCTCGTTCTTTCCATTCTTTTCTAACAGCTTCAGATATGGCCTTACCATCTATAATTTTTGCCGTCATTACTTATCCTCTATTTTAGTTAACAACAAGACGATTGTTCAGTACTCATTGAATGATTGCCGCCCTTTGTTTCAGCTGTCGATCGTTTTGCTCCCGGCGCAGCACACCACTGACGTGGTTCTTTTTCAACTGCAGGTGCGATTGCAATAAAATCTTCTTTATAAGGTTCATTACATAATAAATTAAACGTACGTTCACACACCGCCATTCTCTCCCCTCTCGGAAATTCATGGCCTTCATCATCAATAATGAAATCATAGGGACCACGATAAATAACTGCATGCCCCTTATCAATGCAATCAACCTGTTCTCTTTTGATTGCTGTTAATGTCACAGAACGAAACTCTATACCTTCTACGACTTGCCAGGGAGCATCTGACCATTTGTCATAATAAACAGCAACAAAACCTGCCTCCTGAAACATCTTCAACATCTCCAGTTCCTGAAATGCACCAGATATACAGCCGCTCCATAATTCTTCATCTTCCTTTAAATGTTCAGGAATTAAATCATCACTAATAATATCTGAAATTGCAATACGACCACCCGGTTTTACCACACGAAATATTTCATTCACGAGTTGCTGTTTCTCTGCATCACCCACCAGATTTAACACGCAATTTGATATCACCAGATCAATAGAATTATCTGCAATCAATGGCGACTGAGAACATTGATTCACTTTCCATGCATCTAATGCTGCGATATCGTTTGCATTTGTTACCGGGTTTGATTGCAGCCACTGTTCCATAGCATCAACATCTAAAGCCAGATCCTGAATTTTACCTTTTACAAACTTGACCCGATCACCACCCATTTTTTCTGCCATGGCTGTTTGATACTGACGTGCCAATGCCAACATATCATTATTCATATCAACGCCGATGATTTTGCCGTTATCACCAACAAGCTGAGCAGCCATGTAACATATCTTGCCACTACCACTACCCAGGTCGAGTACAACATCATTTTCACGAACATAACGTGATGGATCACCACAGCCGTAATCTTTTTCAATAATTTCTTCAGGCAATATATCCAGTAAATGGGTTTGGTAGTCCACCGGACAACAAAGGGCTTCCTGCCTTTCATTGGCTCCCTCTGAATAACGATCTAAGACGGCTGATTCAACACTCATGTTTCTGACCTCGTTTCTGTCTTAATAGGTAATAATAATAATGATGGATACTGCTGAGATTGTTCATCCCGGAAATATTCAAGGCCGATCGTCATATCCAGCTGACCATCCCTAGGTTGATCGGTGTAGGTCTTAAATAGCCGATCCCAACATGAAAATAAACTTCCGTAGTTACTATCAGTTTCCTGCCGATAAACTGAATGGTGAATACGGTGCATATCCGGCGTAATAAAGATTTTTCTTATCAACCCATCTGTATTATAGGGCAAACGCAAGTTCCCATGTGTAAATATTGATGCTGAACTTAACACGATTTCATAAATAACAATGGCAATAACGGCAGGGCCCAATATTAGTATTCCCAGCATTTTGATTAACATCGAGATTACAATTTCTGCCGGGTGGAATCGAATGCCCGTTGTCACATCATATTCAAGATCGGTATGGTGAACCCGGTGCATGCTCCAGAACAAATTTACTTTATGGAATAACACATGTTGCCCATAGATAAAAACATCAAAAACAATAATGGTTATTACAATATTCACCATAACTGGTAATTCAAACTGATTTAATAAACCAATATTATGTGCCTGTGCGATTACTGCAGTTTCTACTGTCGCAACCGGTAATAATAATCTGACGAAAAACACATCTGTAAGAAGTAATAAAAAATTTGTCGACCAACGTTTCTTTTTAGATAATTTCAACTGCCTTCTTGGTAAAAAATATTCAAGACTTATAATCAAAATCAGAACCAATATGAATATAAGCATTCTTGATAAACCCTCATTTTCTAAAAATATTGAATCCATATGGTAGACAGTTTAATAATGTTCTGAATGTTAATCGGATTTTGAGTTACAATTATTCTTATTATAAAGACTAAATAGCTTTAACTGAAAGAAATGACTAAACGCACCTATCCATTGACCCGCTTACGTCGCCTACGTTCAAATGAATTCTCGCGCCGACTCATGCGCGAATCGAATATTTCAACAGATGATCTGATATATCCGATGTTTATTATTGAAGGGGAAAATAAACGTACTGCAATAGAGTCGATGCCCGGCATAGAACGTTTAAGTATTGATCTGCTGCTCGAGGAAGCGAAAACGCTAACAGAGCTTGGCATTCCTGCCATAGCACTATTCCCGGTTGTATCTGACGATAAGAAAAGTGATGATGCTGCCGAAGCATGGAACCCTGACGGTTTACTACAAACCACCGTTCGTCAATTGAAACAACACTGCCCCGATCTTGGCGTTATAACAGATGTAGCACTTGACCCATTTACACTCTCCGGTCAAGACGGTTTAACAAATGAAGAGGGTTATGTCCTCAATGACGAAACCGTTGAGGTTCTGGTTAAGCAAGCATTGTCTCATGCTGAAGCTGGCGCAGATATTGTTGCACCATCGGATATGATGGATGGCCGTATTGGTCATATTCGATCTGCGTTGGAATCGAATAACTATATCAACACAAAAATTTTAGCTTACTCGGCAAAATATGCTTCAAGCTTTTACGGCCCTTTTCGCGATGCTGTTGGTTCTGCTGAAAATTTAGGAGACAGCGACAAATATACTTACCAAATGGATCCTGCCAATACAGATGAAGCAATAACTGAAGTTGAACTTGATCTAAATGAAGGTGCCGATATGGTCATGGTCAAACCTGGATTACCTTATCTTGATATTGTCTATCGCGTTAAAACTACCTATGGCCGACCGACCTATGTCTATCATGTCAGCGGTGAGTATGCCATGTTAAAAGCTGCCGCGAACAATGGCTGGCTAGATGAGAAAAGTACTGTTATGGAATCCTTGCTTTCTTGTAAACGTGCCGGTGCTGATGGAATCCTGACTTACTATGCCAAGCAAGTCGCTGAATGGTTGCAGGAATGATTTAAAAATAATTAGCCACAGAGGGCCTGGAGAACACAGAGAGAGTCTTGAGTTTATTAGTAATTAAGTGAAATAATACAAAATAATATTTTTGGTTTCTATTGTTTAAAATCAAATTTGACCAATTCAGACACCTTTCTGTAACGTAAATCTTATCAAGTTGTTCAATACTATAGATAGAATTCCTCTGTGTACTCCGTGCCCTCCGTGGCTAGCCTTTAAAAATCCAGTTAAACACCAACTTATAGATCAAGTCCAAGCTGTTTGATCTTTCGTGTTAATGTGTTTCTTCCCCAACCTAAAAGTTTTGCCGCATCCTGACGGCGACCACCTGATTTTTTTAGCGCTTCTTCAATTAGAATCGTTTCGAATCGAGGTACCGCATTCCGAAGTAATTCCGACTCACCTTGTAATAAGCTGGATTCAGCCCAATGTCGAAAAATGGATTCCCACTCGTCAGAGACTTCAATGACATCTGCATCTTGTCTTAACTCGGGAGGAAGATCATCAATATGAATTTCTCCACCCGATGCCATTACTGTTACCCAACGACAAAAATTTTCAAGCTGCCTTACATTTCCAGGCCAGGGCAAATTTGCAAGATAAGTCTCCGTCTCAGGCAATAATTGTTTGGTTTCTTCAGCTAATTCGGCAGCAGCCAGCTTGAGAAAATGTTTAGTCAACTCAACAATATCTGTTTTTCTTTCTTTTAAAGAAGGAACATGCACTCTTATTACATTTAACCGGTGTAATAAATCTTCACGAAACTTCCCTTCTTTAACCAACTGTTCCAGGTTTTGGTGTGTTGCAGCAATTACGCGCACATCTACCTTGATCGATGTAAGCCCACCGACACGATAAAACTCGCCCTGGGAAAGAATACGCAACAAGCGCGTTTGTAGATCTGCTGGCATATCTCCAATTTCATCGAGGAACAATGTGCCTCCATCTGCCTGTTCAAAACGACCCAGATGTCGTGCCGCCGCGCCGGTGAAAGCACCTTTCTCATGACCAAACAATTCCGATTCAAGCAAATCTTTCGGTATCGCCGCGGTATTAATGGCAATGAAAGGAGATTTTGATCTCGGACTATGTTCATGTAATGCACTTGCTACCAATTCTTTCCCTGTGCCTGTTTCACCGGTAATTAATACGGTAAGATTTGAACTGGAAAGCCGACCTATCGCTTTAAACACTTCTTGCATTGCAGGTGCCGAACCAATAATCGCAGTACTTACCTCTGACGTTTCTGTAACAGGGCCGTCACTATTTTTTTGCTTATGCGTAATAGCACGTTTAACCAGACCCACAACTTCATCAACATCAAACGGTTTTGACAAATATTCAAATGCGCCACCTTGAAATGCAGACACTGCCCGATCAAGATCAGAATACGCCGTCATAATAATAACCGGGATATCCGGGGACTGTTGTTTAATTTGTTCCAGTAATGAGATGCCATCCATGCCAGGCATACGGATATCAGAAATAATGACATCCGGTTCTTCTTGGCGTATCTTTTTTAATACTTCATCAGGATTGGAGAAACTTTGAATATCAACATCCGTTTTTTGTAAAGCTTTCTCTAAAACCCAACGGATAGATTTATCATCATCAACTATCCATACTTTCTGTTGATCAGTCATCGCTCTGTTCCATGGGGAGTAAGATGCTGAAATGGGTACTACTGTCTTTTCGTTCATAGTTAATTAAGCCGCCATGAGATTGAATGAGTTGTTGGGCAATTGATAAACCAAGTCCAGTACCTTCTGCACGACCTGTTACCAACGGATAAAATGCGCCTGCTTCGATTTCAAGTGGAACACCAGGGCCATCATCAATAATATCGAGTTCAATAATGTGCCTGTTCAATCGATGCTGGATTGTCATCTGGCGTTGAATGCGTGTCCTTAATGTAATTGTGCCGTCATCATCAATTGCTTGAACGGCATTACGAATCAGGTTTAGTACAGCCTGTATAATTTGCTCTCGGTCTGCATTGATATCAGGAATGCTTGGGTCGTAATCTTTACTGAAATTCAGAGGGTGTGAATTCTCGGCACGAACTACGGAAATAACATACTCAAGAACTTCATGAATATTCATATCTGATTTCGCGGGATGATTGCTTGTCGTAAGCATACGATCAACAAAATTTCTTAAACGATCAGATTCATTAATTATGATTTGAGTGTATTCAAGCAAATCCTCTTTATCCAGTTCCCGTTCCAATAACTGGGCAGCACCACGGATTCCACCTAAAGGATTTCTTATTTCATGCGCCATGCCCTGCACTGATTCTTTCGCAGCTTCCTGCACCGTTTGTTGATTTTCTTCCTGCATAACACGAACAAATGCATCTGCATCAACCAGTTCCACCAGAATTTCTTCTGCTACTTCATTCACCATGACTGGCGTAATCATACAATCCACTTTAATTATCTGATCATTGTTTAGATGCAAATCTACACCTCGTTCGATGCATGTAGTTTCAGAAAAAAGAGCACGTTGTATGGACTCGTAGAAAAATGATGAATTTGGCCAAATTTGTCTAGGCGTCATTCCTGATACTCGCTTATTACTGATTGATAACAATCCTTCACCTGCACTATTAATACGAAGAAGATGTAGATCTTTATCAAATAACAGAACAGCCGTTGCCAGATGTTCAACGATCCGTGCTGACGTTTCATTTGATAAACCCATAGTCTGCTCATTATTGCACTTTTTTAGTGCATTTTTCATGCTTCCACCTTTGCTTATAATATATCGTCATATTTTATTTAAATAAAAACAATGACTTACAGATTAAATAAAAATTAATTATTTTTTATCTTATGACTTGAGCAAAAAGCAGACCAGTTGCATTGAAAATGATCTGACGCTACAGAAAGGTATTTTGAGTCTGTGGAGAATTTAAAAACTTATTGGCTGGCTCGAAGTAGCGAGAAGGTACTCGAAGTTGAAATCAATTTTTTTCCAGATCCATCGACAACACTGGCACTGATATTGTGTGTACCGCGATCGACATTCTGCAATGAAACGCTGGTGCCAGAACCAACTTCCTTGCCATCCATTAAAATTATAATTTTATGGCCTGTACGTAAAGACGGCTCGAGAGAAACTGAAATACTAACACTACCGTTATTACTTCTAATACCTGAATCATTTGCCGGATTAGCAACAAAGAATGTTTTATAAAGAGAACCTTCGTCTTCATTAGCTTGCTTTGGCTTAGGCGTAGAACGAATTGGAGCCGGGTTAGGATTATCTATTGTCTGTAATTCCTGGAGTTTTACCTCTTCAGAATTATTAGAAGGTTTATCGGTAAAAATAATATTACCGTCATCATCCACTGTTTTATAAACAGTTTCTGCAGCTAGGCAACACACAAAGAAAGCAAGTAATGAAGATAGTATTAATCGCATTCGTTTAACTCTCTCAATACATTTATGGTAACGGAACGGGAGGTGGAACCGTGTTTTCCGCGGTTGGCGTTGTTGTTATTGTAGTATCAATCGCCGGTTTTTGGAACAATTTAGACTCTTTTCGAAGATGGAAAACAAGCTTGGCCGAACGCTTTAAAAATTCATCCTTCTCGTTTTTTACTGCAACATCTACCGTATGTGTGCCTCGATCCAGATTCGACAATGAAAATAGTAAAGACTTTCCAGAGCCAACTTCTTTTCCGTCCACAAATAACACCAATAAATCATCTTCAAACAGCACAGGTTCTATCGCAACATTGATACTAACATTGCCTGCATTACTACGAATTGTAGCGTCATTCTCAGGGCTAGTAATAACAAGCCTGGTATATTCAATCTTGTCTGGTATTAACTTTGTAACAGGTCGATATTCAGATCGCTTTACTTCAGGAATATTGACCGTCTGCGCTTTCTCAATCTCTAATACTTCTGCTCCATCAGTAGGTACATCGGAAAAGATAATATTACCTTCAGCATCGACTGTTTTGTACACTGTCTCTGCATAAACGGAACTAATAAATACAAGGTTCAAAATTAATAATAATTTCATATTGATATAGACTAGCACTAGTGTCGTACAGTTCAAAAAAACTGTTCGTAATGAGATATAGTTAACATATAAAAATATGCTCTTGTGCAGCATGTATGCACATAACTAAATTCATAGACCAAGGGACCCATAATATTTGTTGGGGAAAGATATTAATTTAAATAATCTTGGTTCATTATAAAATGGATTACTATACAGGTGAATTTATAAGGTACTAAACATATGACGAGTTTCCCGGAACCACCAAGTGATGAATACGCCATAGTCTATTTGGAGAATACGGATAAGGAACTGCCACTCAAGCTCAATCAAAATACACGTTACGCTTATTTCAAGACTATCGCTAAAGGTGGAAAAGCAATTATCCAATCTTGCAAAGACCTGCACCTGTCACGAACAGTTTGCTATAAGAAACTACGCCCTGAATTTAATGATGATCCGATAGAACAAAAACGTTTCTTGCGAGAAGCACGTGTGAGTGCCTTACTACAACACCCCAATACTGTGCCTATGTATGAGCTAGGACGAGAACTAAATGGTCATTATTACTTCACTATGAAACTTGTGCACGGCTATACCTTACGTGAAGTTTTAGACTATCGTGAACGTTATGATCTGAAACAATTAATTAATGTCATTATTCAAGTCGCCCATGCATTAGAATATGCACATAGCCATCGAGTCATTCATCGTGACATAAAACCGGAAAATATTTTGGTTGGGCCCTATGGTGAAGTACTGCTAATGGACTGGGGTTTGGCAAAAGTATGGAACCCGGACGGTAGTAGTGAAGAAGTCATTGAGAAGCCAAGAACAATATCAAAAAAGAAAGTATCCTCGTTCACCGATTTAGAACAGCTACAGGGCACTGTTTCTTATATGTCACCTGAGCAAATTCAAAAAAATCCAGATATCGACTATAGAACAGACATCTATAGCCTCGGTACGGTGTTGTTCGAAATACTGGCAGGCCGCCCTCCTTCTATAGAAGAAACTGTCGATAAGCTTATTCAACAAACCTTGAACGAGACACCACCAAAACCATCAACTCTGACACAAATTCACGTTCCAGACTTGCTCGAAGATGTCACTATGCGATGTATTGCCAAGCCTATGGAGCAAAGAATACAAAGTTGCTCCGAGCTAATTCGACTTCTGGAAGAGGATTGGAGCTAACACTATTAATCTTTGCACCAATATTTAGCAAAAATTAACCCTCAAAAGCCTGATTTGCACTATAATTGTGCATTGTTTAAATAGCTAAATATAAACATTATCCAGATACTCGCATGATTACTGTTTTAAAATTTAGCTAAAAACCTTATAAATCCTTAATTTTAAGGAAAAATTAGTCATTGAATATTTTCCAAAATATACGTAAAACAACGGTTGGATTAATTGCCCAAAATTGGAACACATATTGCAATTTCAAGGTTCTACGAATAGGGTTACGTCCAGTAATTAACATATAAAAAGGGTGGGAGACTAATAAATCATGAAAAGTAAGTTGGAATATATATGGCTAGATGGGTACAAACCAACCCAAAGCCTGAGAAGTAAGACCCTGGTGAAATCTGATTTCAGCGGGAAATTAGAAGATTGTCCGATGTGGTGTTTCGATGGAAGCTCTACCGAGCAAGCTGAAGGTAACGCTTCAGATTGCCTACTCAAACCAGTTGCTGTCATTCCGGATCCAGATCGAAGAAATGGCTTTTTGGTAATGACCGAAGTTCTGAATTCCGATGGAACAGCACATGAGTCTAACGGACGCGCCACTATCGACGATGATGACGACGATTTCTGGTTTGGTTTTGAACAAGAATATTTCCTATGGGATCCAGCAACTAATTTACCCCCTGGCTTCCCACATGCCGGTTACCCACGCCCACAAGGCCCCTACTACTGTTCAGTAGGCGCAAATAATGCCTACGGGCGTGAAGTGATTGAAGATCATCTCGATCTCTGCCTTGAAGCGGGTCTTAACGTTGAAGGTATTAATGGCGAAGTTGCTGCCGGCCAATGGGAATTTCAAGTATTCGCAAAAAGCGCTAAACGTGCCGGTGATGAAACCTGGTTAGCAAGATACATTCTTGAACGTACTGCTGAAAAATATGGTTTAGCCATTGAATGGCATCCAAAACCACTTGGTGATACCGACTGGAATGGTTCAGGTATGCACGCTAACTTTTCAAACGGCGCAATGCGTGAATCTGGAAAAGAAGAAACCTTCACCAAAATTTGTGAGCAATTTGGTAAGAATATAAAACGTCACATTGATGTTTATGGTGCAGACAACGATCAACGCCTGACGGGTTTACATGAAACTCAATCTATAGATGAGTTCAGTTATGGTGTATCAGATCGCGGTGCATCGATTCGTATACCAATCACTACACTTGAAGATGGCTGGATAGGTCGTTTGGAAGATCGTCGTCCTTCATCAAATGCTGATCCTTATAAAGTTGCAGCTGCAATCGTTAAAACAACGAAAGAAGCTGGCTAAATAAAGATTAAGTGAAGTAAACAAAGCCGGGATCAGGTAACTGATTCCGGCTTTTTACTGTCTAAAGATAATAAAATGCCGATCAGAAACAACCGAAACATCAAGTTCATTAAGTCCCGCAGAACTTAATTGAGAAACCACTTCATCTGGTGTGAACGCTGCTTTTAACGAATTTCTAAAATCTCTTTTCAAGATATCAGGCTCATTCTCGGCATATTCTTCTACTAACGCATCGACCTGCTTATCTGACTCAGGGCGCATCAAGTCCATAACAAAAACTGACGGGTTATCTGCTGCTGTTTTAATTAAATTCCAAAGCACAGAAGGATCATGCAAATGATGCAACATTGCATTACAAAAAATAACAGTATAATTTTTACTCGCTAAATTTGTATCCTGTAAATTGGCTTGAATAAAATTAATTCGTTCTAACAGACCCGATTCATTAACTGCCTTCTCTCCTTCCGTCAACATTGCGGAAGAACCATCTATTCCATCAATTTGATAATTCGGAAAAGCCTTGGCAAAACGAATACTAATATCTGCTGCACCACAGCCTAGATCAAGAGCCACTCCAGAGTCAGGAAGGCCATCACCCACTGATTCTTTTAACAATTCAATAAAATGATTATGCGGTTCTTCAAAATCTGCATTTGCATAAGCAATGGCCTGTTCTTCATCGGACATTAATTCTGGTTCAAGAATACGTTGCATATTTTGTTTTCAATTGAATTTAATTTCTTGGTTTAATTTTAGATTTGTTTACGCTTGATAGCGTGTCACTTTTTCAGACAAAAAAGTAACCAAAAAGTCTTTTTCCTGATGCCTTGCCCTACGGGTTCCCGAGTTATGCAATATCGATTACGCGTCGCGCATACATTCGTCCCTGAATGAATGCGCTAAAACAGACGTCCTGTCTGTTTTCCCCTATCAATATTGCATAACTCGGCAAGACATCACGGAAAGTAACAATTCGACAGCTAATAGAGTACAAGCAGTAAATATCTCAATGAGTAATTCATTAGATCCACATATTCTTATTTATGTTTCTCACCACTTCAAATTCTTTGAATCCTGCTCTAGCCTTAAACATCTCTACTTCTTCAACTAAATTTCCCAGCACATCTATAACTTGCTTACGTGTAATGTCAGACTGATCTCCAACGATTACTTGTTTTAAGCAAACTTGGTCGGAAAATTCAGCATAATAAATACCGTCGATTTCTTCTTCTAACTCTATATATACACGATATTCTTGCTCATATTTCCAATGTTCAAATTTTGTAAACAATACTTTCTTCATAAAATTTTCATTAAGAACAGTGGGACGTTTCAATCTTGCTTTTACATAATTAATCTTCTCGAGAATATCATCTGATATTTCAAACCCCAGACAAATACCCTTATGTTTATCTGCGTAGTGTCCCCAAAGCAGTGGATTCTTCCAGGTTTTACTGAAACATAAGAGACCTTTTGTTTTTGATAACTCTGCTTTTGTCTCTTTCATACCTTTTCGAAATTGTCTATCAGATAAATCTACACCAAGAAACTCAAAAAGATCGTTCAGCTCCATTATTCGAGAAATTTTTAGTCTACGTTCTTTTATATTATTAAGACCGTAGTGTGAATCTAAAAAATGATATACAAACATCGTTACATTAACCTAACCCGCTATTTCTACAATTTAGCTGATTAACTTTAGTCGCTTCGTTCCTCAATATCCAGCAAAGACTTTTATTCCCGTATGTCATGCTGAGGAAGTAAGCAGTCACGAGGGGCAATTGTACACGACTGCATGGATGCAGGAGGTAGAGCAACGCCGGGAGCAGTTGCCGAGGACGCACACCCGCGCATTCAAGGACGACCGCCATGGATGGCGGAAGTGTCGATTATGCAGGAGCAATAATCGACCGAATGTATGCGCGACCCTCGTTACTGTTTACTTCCGAAGGTAGCCGTAGGCCATGACATTAGGGAAAAGTTCTTTTGCTCACTTTTCTTTGAAGAAAAGTGAGGCGTCGTGAAGACGAAAAGCAATGTTAAGAAGAATTAAACCTCTAAAGACTATTCAGACAGCAATGATTCACCATTCATTAATTCATCAACGGTCTCACGCCGACGAATTTCATAAACCTCTTCTTCATCAACCATAATCTCTGCCACTCTGGGACGTGAATTATAATTTGATGCCATGGTAAAGCCATAAGCACCTGCTGAACAAACAGCTAACAGATCACCTTGTTCTAACCTTAATGCACGTTCTTTACCGAGGAAATCAGCCGTTTCACAAACTGGGCCAACAACATCGTAAACCACTTCTTCTGCGTTTGATGTTTCTACGACCGTTTTAATATCATGCCAGCCACTATAGAGTGCGGGACGTATTAGCTCAGTCATCGCAGCATCAACTACTGCAAAATTGTGATATGGCGTTGCATTTAAATATTGCACTTCTGTAATTAACACACCGGCATTACCAACAATGCTTCTTCCCGGTTCCATAATGATTTCGAGATCATACCCTTGCATTGCTTCAGTAATAACCTTTACATATTCCGATGGGCTCGGCGGTGTTTCATCCTGATAAGTAATTCCTAATCCACCGCCAATATCAAGGTGCTCAAGTTCAATGCCTAATTTTTTAAGCTCATCAATCAAAGCTAATACTCTTAATAAGGCATCTTTAAATGGACTCAAATTCGATATTTGTGATCCGATATGACAATCAATACCAACAACATCAATGTTATCCATCGCTGCTGCTTGTTGATAAACCTCTTTAGCAGATTCGAAAGCAATACCGAATTTATTTTCTTTTAAGCCCGTAGAAATATAAGGATGCGTTTCAGCATCGACATCAGGATTAACACGCAATGAAACAGGCGCAGAAACATTCATATTTGCTGCTGCCGTATTTAACCTGACTAATTCATTTGCAGATTCAACATTAAAACATTTAATATTTTGTTGAAGTGCAAATTCCATTTCATCGACTTTTTTTCCAACTCCGGAAAAAACAACTTTTGATGGATCGCCTCCTGCTTTTATAACGCGTATCAACTCTCCCGCTGACACAATGTCAAAACCGGAACCTAATCGCGCCAAAATATTTAACACTGCCAGATTTGAATTGGCTTTTACCGCATAACAAACCAAATGCTTATGCGCAGTCAGGGAAGAATCAAACGCAGACCAGCTGGATTCGATCGCATTGCGAGAATAAACATAGCAGGGCGTACCGTATTGTCTGGCAATTTCTGCCAAAGAAACACCTTCGGCATACAATAAGCCGTTCTTATAATTGAACTCGGACATGATTAAATCAGACGGTATTGGAAAAATCTGTGACTGTGATACTAGCGTTGTCAGGAGGCAAATAAAGAGGACCTTTTTGACCGCACGCAGAGACACAGGATAAAACTATGAGTATTATCCCAACTTTAAATAATTTAATGTTATTAACCCTGCTCATTTCGGTGCCCTCTTTTAGACATGCCCTTAAAATAAGTCTCGGAGACATGTTATACCTACATGTAAATATTGAGCATAACAAATTATTTGTTGCATAAAAATAACTTAAACCTGATTTAAAGGAAGAGAAGCAATATGTCATTTGAACAAGATGCGGTCATAATTGAAGCCAAAGACAAACATAAAGCCAGTGTCATCTGGCTACATGGACTGGGAGCGGATGGTCATGATTTTGAATCTATCGTGCCAGAACTGTGTTTAGACGATGACTTAGGTATTAAATTTATCTTTCCCAACGCACCAATACGACCCGTTACAATCAATGGCGGCATGGCTATGCGTGCATGGTATGACGTTAAGTCTCCTAATCTTCGTGAAATAGAAGATGTCGAGTCAATTACTGAATCATCCAGGCTAATTAATCATTATATAGAGGCAGAGATTGAAACGGGTATCAGCACCAATAAAATAATACTTGCCGGATTCTCACAAGGCGGCGCAATTACATTACATGCCGGTTTACGATATCCAGCACCTTTAGCAGGCTTATTGGCATTATCCACTTATTTACCTGTACCTGATCAACTAGAAAATGAAGCCTCGGAAAATAAAACGATACCCATCATGATGGCACATGGTGTTTCCGATCCGGTTATTCCAGTAGACCAGGGCCGAATTTCATCGCAGATGTTGAAAGAGCACGGCTATGATGTTGAGTGGCATGAATACATGATGCAGCATGCTGTCTGTCTGCAAGAAATCAGCGCAATAAGTAGCTGGATAGCAAAACTGTTAGCTTAAGCTCTTCGTCCGCCTGGTTTACCTGAACGATGCGGTCTTCTGCTACTCTTTTTCTTGTGTGAATGCTGCCGCTGTTCGTGATGTTTTCTTTTTACCGGTGGCTCGGGCTTTGCTAATAAATCATCCGTTATTTGAGCGGTCGGAATTGAATAACCGATGTACGCTTCGATATCCATTAAAGAATAAATATAATCCTCGCAACCAAAACTAACCGCATCCCCACTGGCACCGGCACGCGCGGTTCGACCAATACGGTGCACATAGTCTTCACAATTTTGCGGCAGATCATAATTAAACACATGACTCACATCCGGAATATGCAAACCACGCGCGGCAAGATCAGTTGCAACTAACGCTGCCAATTCACCTTTTGAAAATTCATTGAATAATCGTGTCCGTTTCTTTTGCGGGACATCACCAGATAGAATTGCAGAATGAATTCCATTGCCTTCAAGGAAAGACCATACTTTTTCGGCCACGCGTTTGGTATTGACGAAGACAATCGTGCGATGCGGATCCATATGTTTAAGAAGACCAATCAATAACGGAATCTTTTCATCATTAGCAACATGGTAAAGTAGCTGCGTCACCTTATCCGCAGTAACTTGTTCCGGGTTAATTTTTACCTGTGTTGGGCTATTCATATGTTCATAAGCTAATTCCATCACCCGGTGCGATAAAGTCGCTGAAAACAGCATATTTAAACGTTTATCCGGCTTCGGCATACGTCGGAGCATATAACGGATATCACTAATAAAACCAAGATCAAACATACGATCAGCTTCATCGAGGACAACAATCTCGACGTTTTTAAAACTAAACACTTTCTGTTTTGAATAATCGATCAAACGACCCGGGGTACCAATTAAAATATCAACGCCGTCTGCTAATGACGCACGCTGTTTCTCATAATCAACACCACCATAGACGAGTGCTAATTTTAGTCCGCAATGTTTATTAAACATTTCGGCATCTTTATGAATCTGGATAGCAAGTTCGCGCGTCGGCGCAATGATTAATGCACGCAAATTACTTTTATTTTTTGCCGGACTGGAAAGTAAAAAATGAAATGTTGAAAGTAAAAATGCGGCTGTTTTGCCCGTGCCTGTTTGCGCCTGACCCGCAATATCATGACCGTCGAGGATTAAAGGCAAACACTCTGCCTGAATCGGCGTGCAATTTTTAAAACCTATTTCATCAAGGGCAGTAAGTAAGCGCTCATCCAGAGCAAATTGCTTGAATTCAGGCGTGTTTGTAGTTTTTGATGCCATTTATTAGCCTTATTATTAGCCTGAAAATTTATAGTGTATAAATTCAAGCTTGCAATTGATCTTTAATTTCGTTGAAATTGCATCCTCACACACTAATAAGGACTACGAAATAAATGAGCGACAGTATATTACATGTTACAGATTCGAGCTTTGAAGATGAAGTTTTAAAATCAGATCAGGCTGTGATTCTGGATTTTTGGGCTGAATGGTGTGGACCCTGTAAAATGATTGCGCCTATTCTTGATGAGCTGGCAGATCAATATAAAGATAAATTGACGGTTGCTAAAATTAATATCGATGATAATCAAAATACGCCGCAGACATATGGTGTCAGAGGCATACCAACACTTATCTTGTTTAAAGATGGTGACGTTGTTGCTACAAAAGTGGGCGCTGCTTCCAAATCTCAGTTAGAAGCCTTTATCGATACCAATATCTAATAAACGATTAATAAATAAAGCTGGACGTATGCCTAAACGCATGCTACTTTTATTAGGAAATCAAGTAATTTGTTTCAACCCAAAACCCAATCCCTTTAAAACAAAAAACTAAAAATCCGTTTTAATTTTGCAAACGATTCCGTTTGCCGACTAAAAATCCATTCTCACTTAACTTTCTAAGCCTATGAACCTGACAGAACTCAAACAAAAACCAGCCACAGAACTCGTTACCATCTCAACCGAACTCGGCCTTAACAATCTGGCCCGCTCTCGAAAACAAGACGTCATATTTGAAATATTAAAAGCCCAGGCCAAGAAAGGGGTCGATATTCATGGCGATGGGGTACTGGAAATTCTTCAAGATGGCTTTGGTTTCTTACGTTCTGCAGGCAGCTCTTATCTTGCTGGCCCCGATGATATTTATGTTTCACCCAGTCAGATAAGACGATTTAACCTGAGAACAGGCGATAATATCTCCGGCAAAATCAGGCCACCAAAAGATGGCGAACGCTACTTTGCTCTACTCAAAATTAATGAAATAAACTTCGAACCACTAGAAAAAGCCAAGGGCAAAATATTATTTGAGAATCTGACACCATTATTTGCCAATGAACGTCTAACTCTTGAATTGGGAAATGGCAGCACTGAAGATTTGACTCCAAGAGTAATTGATCTTGCTTCACCCATTGGTAAAGGCCAACGTGGTTTGATTGTATCGCCACCAAAAGCAGGCAAAACTATGATCCTGCAAGGTATTGCGCAGTCTATTGCACACAATCATCCAGAAGTTCACCTTATTGTATTACTAATTGATGAACGTCCTGAAGAAGTAACTGAAATGGAACGCTCAGTACGCGGTGAAGTTATATCCAGTACTTTTGATGAGCCTGCCAGTCGACACGTACAAGTGGCAGAAATGGTAATTGAACGTGCCAAACGATTAACCGAACATAAAAAAGACGTGGTTATTCTACTCGACTCAATTACACGTCTGGCACGTGCTTATAACACGGTAATCCCCTCTTCTGGCAAGGTACTTACTGGTGGCGTTGATGCCAATGCCTTACAAAGACCAAAACGTTTCTTTGGTGCCGCTCGAAATATTGAAGAAGGTGGTAGCTTGACCATTATCGCAACTGCTCTGGTCGAAACCGGTTCAAGAATGGATGATGTCATCTACGAAGAATTTAAAGGTACGGGTAACATGGAATTACATCTGGATCGTAATATTGCAGAGAAACGTATTTATCCTGCTATTAATATCAATCGATCCGGTACGCGCAGGGAAGAATTGCTCACTAGCGAAGCCGACCTACAAAAGATCTGGATACTACGCAAAATATTACATCCCATGGAAGAACTTGCCGGCATGGAATTCCTGCTTGAGCGTTTAAAAGCAACTAAGAATAACAATGATTTCTTCGATGCAATGAAAAGATAATTCTTAGTGTAATCGTCGATTTATATATCTAATTTTGTCTTCCTGTACTAAACGATAAAAACGCCGTAACTCTTTCAGTAAATCATTATTTAAGTCACGTGGCTTGTACTGCTGTTGCAGACTCATGCAGTATTTAGCTGCATAATAGTTAGCTTGTTTATAACGTTCCAATTCATTCTCAGTTAACATTTCATCAAATCCATTTTTTTCAAATAACCAATTTTGTAAATTACTATCACTGTCAGCTAAGGCCTGAAGCAGTATAAATTTATCTATCTCGGCTTGTAACTCCATTTCAAGTAAAGTGACTTTCTTCTGGTGCTGTGCATTCCAGACGATATAAAGAAAATGGCTAACACCCTCCAACATTAAACAGAATTCTGAATATTTTCCCTGTTCTAATAAATCTATTGGGTGTGCATTTTCAAGGTGCTTCATCACATCGGCAGCAATATACAGCGACAGATCAAGCCCATCTTCATATTCAGCTATTAATAATCTTTCATCATTGTCACGTGAACTAGTCTGACAAGATAAAATATCAGCCAGCCGCTTATCCGTGATTAAAAAATCATGCACAGAATGAACTGTATCGATCTCATAGATAGTCTGAAGTTGCTCCTGAAAGTAGTTAAGTGAAATCGAAATACTCCTGTTCAATGCTTCTTCTGGTTAGAAGGAAAAGTCAGTACGCCATTTTCCTGCAGCCGGCTGCGTGCATATTCACTTCCCGTCTTTAACCAGGATTCATACAGACACAAAACATCTCGATTATCATTCAGATCATTACTTTCACTGACTTCCGTTAAGACATCGACATAACTCATGAAATGATCAGCGAGATCAGTAAATACACCACATAGTCCTTTATCAGGGATAGTATGTGGATGATTATCTGCTAAGGAACTATAAGCATTACCACCCATAGAAATAAAATAATCAATACCAACTGCGCTTCGCTCAAAACTCGCAGCAAAGAACCCTGAGGTAAAAAGAGCAACATCACCAAGTTTTCTCAAATGCGAATTTCGTTCTTCACCAGAGCCTGCTTCTATTGCATCTTTGTAGATTAACGCAAGTGGCTTTGCTGAAATTCCGTCTGAATCTACTTCATAAATATTTTCGGAAAGCGTGTAATAAGTTAGCAAATTTACAATATAGACAACCGTCTCATCATTTAACCCAATACGCTGGTGGGATATAGCATCATGAATAGCATCATTAAAGTATTCATTGATATTTAGACTGGTAATTATATCCATGATACTTGGAAATACGTATTCAGAGTGCGTTCGTTTTTATTCAGGGCAAGGCGCGACGATGATGCATGGTAATTCCCTGAGAAGAGGAGCAACGCCGCCATGGATGAAAACGAACGTGCTATGGGTATGCTATTTCCGAGTATCATGGATATGATCCAACATCATTAACTGAATGCGACATAACAACCTCCTGCCATTACAATTAATCTTTAATTGACTACTTACATCTTATATCGGTCATAAATCCTATCTGCTTTAGAACATATCAGATTTTTTCGTACAAATGGAAGCTAGCACTCTCAATAAGGTGCTGATAATTAATAGGAGAAAGTGCTTTGAGCACTCACTGTTAACCATTATCGATGGCCTATCAAATACTTTTAACTACCGCTTAATACAAAAAGCAGCCATTTGTCTTTGTAATAATGATAGGCTGGAGCAGACATTTTGTTAGATATTGAAAACAGCAAAGTGGACACTGTGAATATATCGTCATTAATAATGAAATCATCACTTATTTTATTGAAACACGGAGAATTTCACCGATGTTACCTTTCAGAATATATAATACATTATTGGACAAAGTGTCCGATAACACCTAGTTATGTGTCATATGGAATAAGGAAATGCTAAACAAAGAGGAAATTATAAAAAAGCTAGAAGAAGATGGTCTGGAAGCAGTTGAAAAAAAGCTTTCTGAGGGAGCTTATGCTCCTGAAAAGAAAATCGATTTAGTAACTAATTGGGTCAACGACCAAAAGAAAGCTGCGATAAAAAAAGAAAATGCACCAACATATATGTATCACCCAATCAATGCCCCTGAAGGTCAAATATTTAAAGCAAACGAAGTACAAGAATTAGAAAGAAATGGCTGGTTTGATTCACCATCAAAATTTCCGGAAAAAAATGAGACTTTAACATTATTAAAAGCCTTTTGGCTTAAGCACTGGAAATTCTTAGTTTCTACATTAATTGCAATAGTGGCTATTTATTTTGGTTATGTTAAATAATATAGAAACACATAACAAACGGCTCAACATCGACTGATCTTACCCCGATCTAGTTGACACCTCCTTCAACCGAGTTAGAAGAGGT
>CAZGBJ010000010.1:0-86304 GCA_964523895.1 uncultured Enterobacteriaceae bacterium | reverse complement strand
AGTTGCGTTAATTCAATAAAAGGAAGTATTGATAACACAATAATAACCCCGCTAACCGGTGCTAGTATTGCGGCCAGCATTCCGACCTTCCATTCAGTGAATTTCATATCAATCAATCGTACGCCTAAAGCGAATAACATCAGTGGCACACAGATATTTCCCATCATACGGATCGGCTCTAACATTGTATTGGAAACTGTTATTTCTAACAGACTCAATATCATTGCGAATAACACAGCTAGAATCATTGGCGATAAAAATATCTTTAAAATATTGGGCTGTTTGTTCAACAGGTAACTACCAACAGTAATATGAAAAAAATTACAGATAACAAAACAAATGACCGCTGCGGAAAGGGCAACATCACCAAAACTTAAGACAATAAGTGGTAAACCAAGATTTCCAGCATTAGCAAACATGATGGTTGGGCATAAACTTTTTGGATTTATTTTAAAAAGTCTGGAAACAATGAGAGCCATTACGCCAGATAAAATCACGACAAGACTAATTGCCAGGGCAAGATTACCAAATAAGCCGGAAACACCAGCACGCTCATAAATAACACTAAAAAGCAGACAAGGGATAAAAATATCTATGTTCAGTCGATTTGGCAACGTCATATCTGGCCTAAATTTTCGAGCGTATAGCAAACCTGCTGACACTATGGCAAAGATAGGAAAGGTTATTTCAAAAATTCTAACGGCAATCATGTTTATATGTCTGAACAAATTTTTATTTTTAGTGTCTACACGATATCATGCAATTATAATTAACCAAAAATTTCTACTTCATGACTATTACAAGACTGTTTTATCTCGCTTTATTTATTGTTTGTTCATCCTTGCTCGGCTATGGCCTTTATCTGGAACATGCTCAAGGCATTGAGCCATGCCCGCTTTGCTCATTTCAACGCATTGCTTATATTGTAATCACCATCATTGCGCTAATAGGTGTAATTCACAATCCACAGAATCTTATGCGCCTTACATATAATGTCTTGATTTTTATCACCGCATTAATTGGTGCTGGTATTGCAGGTAGGCAAACATGGTTGCAGCATTTACCACCGGAACTGGTACCTGAATGCGGTCCTGGACTGGAATATATGCTGGAAGTTTTTCCGTTTGCTGACGCAATGAAGATGATTTTAAGCGGTTCCGGCGAATGTGCCGAAGTTCACTGGACTTTTTTAAGCTTTAGTATTGCAGAATGGAGTCTGGTTTGTTTTAGCCTGATTGTTATTACAACATTACTAGTTACTTTCGTATTTAAAAATAAATAAACAATCTTACTTAAAAGGCGGCATACCCGGTGGCATCTGACCTCCCATGCCGCCCATACCTCGCATCATTTTTGCCATGCCACCTTTGCCAGCCATCTTTTTCATCATCTTTTGCATTTGTTTAAATTGTTTTAACAATTTATTAATGTCTTGAATCTGCGTACCTGAGCCTTTAGCGATACGTTTTTTGCGTGAACCGTTGATAATATCTGGCTTAATTTTTTCTTTTCGCGTCATCGAATCGATAATCGCACCTAACTTAATAAACTCTTTATCATTAACCTGTGATGCTGCGCCTGCTGGTAATTGATTCATTCCGGGTAACTTATCCATCAATCCTGCAATGCCGCCCATATTGCCCATCTGTTTTAATTGTTCACGAAAATCTTCAAGAGTGAATCCCTTTCCTGTTTTTATTTTCTTTGCGAGTTTTATCGCTTGTTTCTGATCTGTTTTTTCTTCGACTTCTTCAATCAAACTCAGAACATCGCCCATACCCAGAATACGAGATGCTATACGTTCGGGATGAAACGCAGATATTTCATCACTCTTCTCACCCGTACCCATAAATTTTATCGGCTTACCGGTGATATGTTTAACCGTTAACGCAGCGCCGCCACGCGCATCACCATCGGTTTTTGTCAAAATAGAGCCTGTTAATGGTAAAGCTTCATTAAATGCAGCAGCGGCATTAACCGCGTCCTGTCCCGTCATACTATCGATCACAAACAAGGTCTCGGCCGGCATCAACACTTTATGTACAGCTTGAATTTCTTGCATCATTTCATCATCGATATGCAAGCGTCCTGCACTATCAACAATAAGCACATCAATCAACTGGACTCTGGCAATATCCATGGCATTTTTGGCGATGTCTGTTGCCTTTTGCTTCTCATTACTTTCAATCCAGACCAAATCATTATTATTCGCTAAGGTCTGTAATTGTTTTATTGCTGCTGGTCGATAAATATCACAACTCACCACTGCGACTTTTTTCTTTTCTTTTTCTTTTAAGTATCGACCTAATTTTGCGACAGTGGTTGTTTTGCCTGCACCTTGTAAACCGGCGAGAAGAATAACTGCTGGTGGTTGTGTATTGAGTTTTAATGGCTCGTGTTGATCACCCATTAAGGAAATCAATTCATCATTAACGATTTTGATTAAAGCCTGACCCGGGGTGAGGCTGGTTAACACTTCTTTATCAAGTGCCCGCTCTTTAACAAGTTGAATAAAATCTCGAACCACCGGTAAAGCGACATCCGCTTCCAGCAAGGCCATACGTACTTCGCGCAAGCCATCACTGATATTTTCTTCGCTTAAACGACCATGGCCGCGCAGATCTTTAAAAACCCGGCTTAATTTTTCAGAAAGAGCATCAAACATAATGATTTTAGTTATCTTTAATATGGTGGAAATCGGCCGCTATTCTATCTTATTCGATGCATAACTTAAAAAATTACTGAAAACTACTGCAACATAATCAACACTTCTACAGCCCGTCAGAATATGCAATCATCGGGTATTAGTTTAAACCACATCAATATATGAGTATTCAAGCCATAATCGCTATTTTGCTATACCTGACATCGGCTTCCCTCTTGGGAGCCAGAATATATAGCGCTTTAGACATTTTCAGCAAAACTCGCCCCGCAGTCATGTTATTTGGCGCTATCGCGCTAATACTACATGCTCATTTATTGTATCAATCAATCATTTTGGCAAATGGTCTGGATTTCGGCATTTTTAATGCTGTGTCGCTAATTGGCTGGCTGGTAGCATTGATTGTCTTGCTCACCTCATTATTCCGCCCTTTGGAAAATCTGCTGCTGCTCCTATTCCCCATTGCAGCATTTGCAATATTGCTAGAATTGTTTATCCCCGATGCACGGATTCTTACTGATTCTTTATCTACCGGCTTACGCATTCATATTTTGTTGTCTATTTGTGCTTATAGTTTGTTATTGATTAGTGCTGTTCAAGCAATCATGCTTGCCGTTCAGGAAAGGTTAATTAAGACTAAACGCGCGGCAAAAATCATGAATACATTGCCGCCATTACAAGTCATGGAAGAGCTACTAATTCAATTCATTATCATTGGATTTTTTACCTTAAGCCTGAGTTTGGCTTCAGGCATGATGTTTATTGATGATTTGTTTGCTCAACATCTCATCCATAAGACTGTCTTATCGATACTTGCCTGGGTCATTTATTGTATTTTACTTTGGGGACGATGGAACGCGGGCTGGCGTGGCAAACGTATCATTCGATGGACTCTAGGCGGATTTGCTGCATTATTACTCGCCTATACTGGTTCTAAATTTGTCCTTGAAATCATCTTACAGCGCGTATAAATAGCTAAATTTTCTTAATAACTCTTGAATAAGTATGGGATGATCCATCAAAATAGCCTCTGGTCATTATTGAGGTTATTAATTTTTGGACGACATACCGTTATCGGTTCTCTTTGGAATCCTTTTTATTCTAGTCATTTTCTCTGCTTTCTTTTCCAGCTCGGAAACCGCCATGATTGCGTTAAACCGCTATCGATTGCGTCATTTGGTCAAAGAAGGAAAACGCAGCGCCATTATTTCAGAAAAATTACTGCAACGTCCTGACCGCCTGATTGGTCTCATCTTGCTTGGCAATAATCTGGTTAATTTTATTGCTGCGTCAATTGCTACCTTGATTGGTATCCGTTTACTGGGCGATCTTGGTGTTGCTCTTGCCCCTTTTGTATTACTGGTTGTTTTTCTTATTTTCGCAGAAGTCATACCAAAAACATTGGCAGCTATTAAACCAGAAACAATAGCCTTTCCGGCCAGCTATATACTCTCACCATTAATGAAAATTGTTTATCCGGCAGTCTGGCTGGTCAATAGCATATCAAATGGCTTATTGTCTTTAGTTGGCTTAAATATTAAAGAACAGGAAGACGCGCCGCTATCTCGTGATGAATTAAGAACAATTGTGCATGAAGCAGGGTCGCTCATCCCTCAACGCCATCAAAGCATGCTAATTAATATTCTCGAACTGGAGAATGTTACTGTTGATGACATTATGGTGCCACGTAACGAAGTAGTAGCCATTGATCTAGCTGATCCTATTAATGAAATAATCGAGCAAATTAGTCACAGCCAACATACTCGTTTGCCTGTTTATGAATCAAATATCGATAATATTATCGGCATTCTTCACCTTAGGCGTATGACACGCATACTAAATAATAAAAACGAACTGACTAAAGAAGCAATTAAGGAACTCTTGATAGATTGCTATTTTGTTCCAAAGGGCACGGCTTTACATACGCAAATGCTGAATTTTCAACAAAATAAACGTCGTTTTGGAATTGTTGTGGATGAATATGGTGTCATTCAAGGACTGGTAGCTTTAGAAGATATACTTGAGGAAATCGTCGGTGAGTTTACTACCGATATGCAAGCCTATAATCTGGATATTCAGGAACAGGATGATGGTTACTACCTAATCGATTGCTCCGTGCATCTGCGCGAAATAAATCGTCAATTAAAATGGAATCTACCTACAGAAGGACCCAAGACATTAAATGGCCTACTGTTAGAACGTTTGGAATATATTCCAGAATCCGGAACCACTTTAAAAATCGATGGTTTTTTGATTGAAATTACGCAAGTCTCTGAAAATTCAGTAAAAATGGCACGACTCAAAACTCTTCAAGAAAGCACTGAAAATAGTGAAGATTCAAAGCCGGTCTAATTTTTGCATTTATATTCTGCAAATAGATGGGAGAGATACATATGAATCTTCAAGCAATCAGCTCAGATAAGCGCCAATTCAGTCGTATTGCCTTTGATGCGCCAGTGATATTGCAAAATGGGAATAAACAATGGAAATCCAAATTATTGGATGTTTCATTAAAAGGTGCTTTAGTTTTAAGACCTGATAATTGGGATCAAGACAATGATGGAAATTTCGAATTAGCGATTCAACTGGATAGCAGTGATATTGAAATCGACATGGAAGTTAAACTTGCTCATACGGAAGAAGAGCACCTGGGATTTCATTGTGAACACATCGATCTTGATAGTGTCACTTCCTTAAAAAGACTGGTTGAATTAAATCTGGGAGATGAAGATTTACTTGAACGAGAGATTTCAAATATGCTGGAACAATAAGAGATATAGGATTATTAGTTTATAATAATTTTGCTTATCCCTTATTAATAACTCTTAGCTTATTAATTCAGCACCGTTTTTTTCATTCGAGTTTTCTTTCAATTTGCAGAACCGAACAGGCTCATCGAAGCCTTTAACATTTACCGCCTCAGGAACTGTAAACTTCAATCGATCATCTGTTTTTACTTCTAGCATCAATGCCTCAGAAACATCAATCGTCATTGATTCAGCATGACTGCATAGACGAGAGGATAGATTCACAGTTTCACCAAGAGCTGAATAATCCAGGTGTTCTTCAGAACCGATATTACCTATTAAAACCGGTCCATAATGTATGCCTATACCGATAGGTAACGAAATAACATCAGTATCGCCAATCTGTTGCCGACACATTTGCATAATCGCCAGAGCACAGTGGCAAGCACGGACAGCAGCGTCATCATGTTCAAAGATAGCCATCAAACCATCTCCACCAAACTTGTCGATATAACCATCGAATTTATGCACCAATTCAACCTGTTTACCGAGATGTTCACTGACCTGAGCAAACAATACCTCCAGATCCATATTATGGCTGAGGTTGGTATAACCGCGGATATCAGTAAACATGACACAGACATTATGTTGTTCCGGCATCGGTAATAAGCCAGTCAAAGCGTAAGCCTCAGCCATCCGTTGTGTCCGTGTTGAAATATAGCGGCTCAAATAATCGCGAATATTCTCGACCTCATTGAAATATTCTACTCTCTCAATATGGGCTCTCAATCGCGCATTCAAAACAATGGGATTAACTGGTTTGACAATAAAGTCTGTGGCACCGGCAAGAAAAACTTCGTTAAGGCTGGACGCGTCATTTAAGGAAGTAACAATAATGATAGGCACAACCTTGAACCGAGGCATATTCCTCAATCGACGGCATAGATCGATACCATTAATTCCGGGCATATTAATATCGATGAGAATTCCATCAAAATCTCGTTCTAGTGCCAAAAACAGACACTTTTCTCCGCGTTCCGAGCTAACTACTTCGTAGTTCGCATTTTCCAACATCCTGGTTAGAAGCGTACGTGTGGTGCCATCATCTTCAGCGATGAGAATACGTTTCATATCAGTCATTTTAATTTATAAATCCAAAATCACACATCCCTGTTTATTATTATTAGTTGTGCAAACTCAAACACAAGATGGAATACTAGCGTGAACTGCAAGAAAATCAAAAGGGAATTTATCAAAAATATGTGCTAACTGCCAGAAATTCCAATAGTTATTCAAAAAACTGACTAATTAAAATGGTTAACGTGTTACAAACCCACTTTTTCCATTACCTGGGATAGATGCGTTACTGTTTCAATATCCATATCGGAGCTTATCTCTTTTGACTTATTTGCCATCGGAATCAAGGATTGTTTAAAGCCATGTTTCACGGCTTCATTCAATCTTTCAATGCCATTCTGTACAGGTCGAATTTCACCTGACAAACCAATCTCTCCAAACATAATCATATTATTGGGTAACGGTTTGTTTTTAAAACTTGAAACAATCGCCAGCAACAAAGGTAAATCAGCCGCTGTTTCTGTAATACGCATGCCGCCAACAACATTGATAAAGACATCCTGGTCGCTCATAGAAATACCGGCATGCCGATGTAATACTGCTAATAACATGGCTAATCGATTTTGTTCCAGACCAAGCGCAACACGTCTTGGATTCCCCAAGTGTGATTGATCAACCAATGCCTGAACTTCGACCAACATCGGACGCGTACCTTCTCTTGTTACCATAATGGCACTACCTGAAACGTGATCATCATAGCGCGATAAGAAAATAGCAGAAGGATTTGACACTTCTCTTAATCCTTTATCGGTCATGGCAAAAATACCCAATTCATTGACCGCGCCATATCGATTTTTAACTGCACGTACTACCCGATAGCGACTACTGCTATCACCTTCAAAATAAAGCACCGTATCAACCATATGCTCTAACACTCTGGGACCAGCTAACGCGCCTTCTTTAGTTACATGCCCTACTAAAAACAAAGAGGTATTCGTTTGTTTAGCAAAGCGAACTAGTTGAGCAGCACATTCTCTTACCTGAGCGACAGAACCGGGAGCAGATTGCAACATGTCACTGTATACCGTTTGTATTGAATCAATGACAATAACTTTTGCTTGTTCCTTGTTTGCTACGCTGAGAATTCGTTCAAGATGATTTTCAGTTAATATCCGCAGTGAATCTAATGACAAGCCTAGACGCTGACCACGTAAACCAACTTGTTGTGCAGATTCTTCACCTGTGACATATAAACTGGCTACAGCTGATGATCTATCAAGACTAGACAATGTTTGTAACAATAATGTTGATTTACCAATACCCGGATCACCACCTATCAAAGTGACAGACCCGGTAACAAGACCACCACCCATAACCCGATCCAGTTCAACCAAACCTGTTTTCTGTCTCGGTGTTTCACTGGCATCGACCGATCCCAATGAACAAACTTCAGCGGGTCCGGCAAGATGTTCACGAAAGCGACTCGTATTGGCTGATGTTTTTTTCTCTATGACAGTTTCTTGAAGTGTATTCCATGCCATACAGTCTGGACATTGCCCAACCCATTTCGGTGTTTCCGCACCACATTCATTACACTGGAATAAAAGTTTAGTTCGCATAATTTAACGACATGCCTTAAGGATGCATCTATTAATGAGGATTTTTTCGTGAGTGCAAGAAAGCACCGCGCGCATAACCGCAGTGTATGTGTAATACATGAGGATTAGAGCACGGAGCTGACGCCGCAATCGCGGAAAAAGACCATTAATAGATGCATCCTTAGCCATGTTCGACGATTTCCAAACGTTTATGCACACCACATAACAATTCATATGGGATGGTATCTGCGTATTGCGCAATTTCTTCGATAGGCAATGATTCACCCCATAAAACAACTCTGTCACCTATTTTGGCATTCGGTTGATTGCGCAAATCTACTGTCAACATATCCATTGAAGCTCGTCCGATTAATGAACATCGAACATCATTAACAAGTATTGGTGTGCCTGATTTGGCATGTCTGGGAAAACCATCGCCGTATCCCGCTGCAACAACACCGACTGGCATATCTTCCGGGCAACGCCATGTTGCACCGTAACCAACAGAATCATCTTTTGATAAATGTTGAATTGAAATAATTTCTGACTCCAAAGTCATTACCGACTTTAAACCCTGTTCACTAGCATGATCTTCTTTCATCGGAGATACACCATAAAGCATCAAACCAGGTCGTATCCAATCAACATGTGTTTCAGGAAAATTAATTATCGCCGCAGAATTCGCGATGGTTTTTTCATATTTCAGGCCATCAGAAGTTTTATTAAAAAGTTCTAACTGTTGTTTTGTTAAAGGATTATCTTTTTCATTTGCAGTCGCAAAGTGAGTCATTAATTTCGGAGCCAGGTTTACATTAGGACAGCTTGATAAGCGTTCTAATATGTCACTTATTTTATCAACGGGGAATCCCAGTCGATGCATACCCGTGTCAATCTTTAACCATACTTGTAGCGGTTCATTAAGCTTTGCCTGTTCCAGTATTTCCAGTTGTAAGTCATTATGGATAACAACGTCTAATTGAAGTTGAACAATGCGGGGAAGATCAATGGCTTTATGTGGACCTTCAAGTAAAACAATAGGGTTTTTAATTGCTGCCGCTCTTAACTGCTCGGCTTCTTCAAGACAAGCGACACCAAAGGCATCCGCGTCACTGAGTGTTTGAGCGACTCTGACCAAACCATGACCATAAGCATCGGCCTTGATAATGGCCATAATTTTTGAATTCGGAGCAAGCTCCCGTACGCGTTGAAGATTGTGTTTTAGAGCCTGTTTATCAATGACTACCCTTGATGGTCGTGTCATTCAGAGAATCCAGAAGGAGAATGAATATAATCATCTGCAAGATTCTCAAATCGTGTGAATTGACCAAGAAAAGACAGTCTCACTTTCCCTATTGGACCATTTCGTTGCTTACCAATGATTATTTCCGCTGTGCCTTTATCATTACTATCTTCATTATAAACTTCATCACGATAAATAAAGATAATCACATCCGCATCTTGCTCGATAGCACCACTTTCTCGAAGATCTGACATAACCGGTCGTTTATCAGTTCGTGACTCCAGACTTCGATTTAATTGAGATAGTGCAATAACAGGAACGTTAAGTTCTTTCGCCATTGCCTTTAAAGAACGTGAAATTTCAGAAATTTCTGTTGCACGATTTTCAACAGTCCCGGCAACCTGCATTAATTGTAAGTAATCGACAACCACAAGATCGAGCCCATGTTCACGCGAAATACGTCGACAGCGTGCCCTCAACTCAGATGGCGTCAATGCCGGTGTATCATCAATAAACATATTTGATTCTTGCAAAATACTGACTGCCGAAGTCAACCTTGGCCAATCTTCATCGCCTAATTTTCCAGTTCGAATTTTATGTTGATCAATTCGACCTAATGAAGACATCATTCTCATTGCCAACTGTTCACCAGGCATTTCCATACTAAAAACAGCGACACTTTGTTTTTCCTTGATTGCGGCATGCTCAGCAATATTAATAGCCAGGGCTGTTTTACCCATAGAGGGACGTCCAGCAACAATAATCAAATCAGACCGCTGAAAACCCGCTGTTTTCATATCCAGATCATCATAACCAGTGGCAATACCCGTAATCGGGCTGTCCTTATGGAAAAGCTCATCTATTCTCTCCAAAGCACCTTTTAAATATTCCTTGATGACCTGGTAACTTTTCCTGCCGTGGTTTTCTCTTTCGGCAATCTCAAATACCGTTTGCTCGGCATATTCCAGAATTTGCTCGCTACTTCGCCCTTGCGGATTAAAAACGGTGTCGTTGATATCAGACGTTGCGGAAATTAATTGTCTTAAAATAGAACGTTTACGAACAATATCAGCATAGGCACTGATATTACTTGCGCTAGGTGTATTTTCGGCAAGCTCGGCAAGTTTGCGCATACCTCCCGCTTCATCAAGCAGTTGGTGATTTTCCAGCCATTCAGCAACGGTAACGATATCGTAAGGTTCACCATCTTCACTAAGCTGGCTGATTGCCCGAAAAATAGTGCGGTGATCTTTGCGGTAAAAATCTTCTTCATGTACTCGCTCGACTACCTTATCCCAGGCTTCTTTATCGAGAAAGGCACCGCCTAATACAGCCTGCTCGGCCTCTATAGAATGTGGCGGTATTTTTAATGCTGCTGTTTCAGCATCATGTGAGAAGGGTGTTTGTACCGGTTCCTGCATCAAGTTCCCCTGGATCGATTTCTATAAATTCAAGAAACGATCTAACTAAATCAGATAGCCTGACTTACCTGTTACAAGTGGCTATCTAGAAGAATTAATATTAACGCTGTACCGGCTTTCGGAAAATCAGGAATCTTCTTCTTCCGCAACAACATTTACCTTAATTGTCGCAATTACATCAGCATGAAGTTGAACATCAAGTTCAAGTTCGCCAAGACTACGAATCGGTCCTTCAGGCAATCTAATTTCATGTTTGGACAATTCAACACCTGATTCTGTCACAGCGCCAGCAATATCTGCTGTTCCAACTGAACCAAATAATTTGCCCTCTTCGCCTGCTTTACGTGCGATAGAAACATTGACTTCATTCAGCTTTTCAGCACGTGCCGTTGCTACAGCCGCAGCTTCTTGTTGCTGTTTTTCCAGTTCAGCTCTACGAGCATCAAACTTGGCAATATTATCGGCTGTTGCAGAAACAGCTTTTCCGCTAGGAATAAGATAATTTCTACCAAAACCAGGTTTAACCTTGACTCGGTCACCTAGTAAACCAAGTTTATGCACTTTTTCAAGCAAGATAATTTCCATCAGACTACCTCAATTCATTACAGTTTTATAATAACAGATTCTTTATTTACTGGCTCGTCTCACGTCTTACAATCCGTTTTCCGAGCTCTCTTTTTTTCTACGCCAACTAATATAAACGTCCGTCATACCCAAACAGGCAATAAGCAGCCCCATTTGTGGTATCAATACTAATAAACAATACATCGATACAATCCATGCTGTTGATAGCTTTAATTCATCAACATTCCGATGCACTGATGAGATGCCCTGTATTACATACATGAACATCAAAATAACTGTGCTATCCCTGAGCATGCTCTGCCATGGTTCAGCAAGCGTGAAAACCAACAACATAATAATCCCGCTCAAAGGCAATATCGCCGTTGGTAAACGCAATGCATAGAATTCCTTTTGAAACGCACCCGGATTAAATAACCGGGATTGCCACCACCTGCCACAAAATGTAGCCATGATAATATTCATCATCAAAGCCGTTGCCATCAATGAATTTATCATTGTGGCACCCACTTTCAATACATCCTTATATTGATCAATTCGCTCAAGTGGCACCGCTTTTTCAAGCATTAGGTCAAACCACTGTTGCCACCAGTTAGTTACATCACCAATAGTGACGTAGGCTGCAACTATCAGCGAAATAACAAGTAAGGCAACCGTGCAAATTAATATGCCTTGTCGTTCACTTAAGCGCAGTGCCGTAGAAGCAATCCAGACAGGCAACCAAATTACCGCCGCATAAGCAATACTCAATTGTGCTGGTAAATCTGCAAGCATAAAAAAAGCAGTTAGCACTAATAAACTTGCACATAACGTCTGCAGCCCTATGGCTGCCCCTTTCCTTAGGGTTATTAGGGCAATTACTGAGCCGCTAATCAGATAAGCAAACGGTAACATCAACATCGAAACAAGTGCGCTCAATGCTGTTGCGACAATGGCTTGAAACCTGCCACTCAGTATGTAGTTACCAATCACTTTAATGTTTTACAAAAAGTCAGAATCACACAGCTTCTAACACTTCTTAAGTTCATCTAAATAGATGAACATCTATTCTACTAAATCAGATTAATGCGCATCACAGTAAGGAATCAGAGCAAGATAGCGCGCACGCTTGATTGCAGTTGATAACTGACGTTGATAACGGGCATTCGTTCCTGAAATACGACTAGGAACAATTTTTCCTGATTCAGAAACATAATTCTTCAGTGTATTGATATCTTTATAGTCGATCTCTTTAACACCATCTGCGGTAAAGCGACAAAATCTTTTACGTTTAAAATAACGAGCCATTTGATAATCCCCTATTATTCTTCAGTTGCAGGAGTGTCAGATGATGCATCTGTTTCCTGAGCAGGTTCTTCAGTCGCAGCTTCAGCGGCAACAGGTTCTGGTTTAGCTTCTTCAGCAGCTTTAGCTTCTGGCTTGGCTTCTGCAGCAACGCTTGGCGCTGGCCTGGTTTCTTCTTCCTTGATTTTTATCAACGGAGAATCGACAGTCACTGCTTCATCTTTCTTAACAACCAGATTACGTACAACAGCATCATTAAAGCGAAATGCGTCTGTAAGCTGTTTTAAGGAATCGGCATCACATTCAATGTTCATAAGAACATAATGTGCTTTATGGATTTTGTTTATTGGGTATGCCAGAAGTCGGCGGCCCCAGTCTTCAAGGCGGTGGATAGTACCGTTATTGCCAGTGACCATCTCTTTGTAGCGATCAATCATCGCAGGTACTTGTTCGCTCTGATCCGGATGAACCAGAAATATAATTTCATAGTGTCGCATTGCAAATCCTCTAGGTTTATAAGTCTCCCCGTATTTCAGAGTGAGACAAGGACAAAGTCGGCGCGATTCTAAAGGATTGGATTGATGTCCGCAATCCATCTTCCGACTAAAACAGCAAAAATCAGACTAAATATGACTGAAAATCTAATTTTCGGCCGAAGTCAGTAAAAAACTGGGCTATACCACTCCTCTTTGGCGGATGACCTCATATAAAACAACGCCGGTAGCAACGGATACATTGAGGCTTTCTATTTGACCCAATATGGGCAATGAAGCGACATAATCACATTCTTTCTGAATCGAATCACGCATACCCTTACCTTCTCCACCCATAATGATGGCGGTCGACACCTTCAGATCCAGGTCATAAATAGACTGTTCAGCCCCACCCGCAGTACCGACGACCCAGACTCCTGCTTGTTTTATCTTCTTTATCGCTCGCACAAGATTCACAACAGAAATGACCGTCACATTTTCTACCGCACCACTGGCGACTTTCCTGACAGTTTCATTAATACTGGCGGAACGATCTTTTGGAATAATAATCGCGGCGACACCTGCCGCATCAGCAGTACGAATACAAGCACCTAAATTATGCGGGTCTTGTACTGAATCAAGAATCAAATATAAAGGATTATTATCCTTGTTCAGTTGCAGTACATCATCAAGATCATTATCGTTTTTTTTCTTCGCTGGTTTAACTTCAATAATTACACCCTGATGATTCTGATTCTTTGTCATCCTGCTCAAAGTAGAACGCGGTACAGTCTGAACTGACAGTCCTAAATTATTAACTATCTCTTGAAGTGAACGCACCGATTCAGAATTAATCGCTTCTTGTATCCAGATATTAAGAATTCTATCCGGTGAAGTATCTAACATCTGCTTAACCGCATGCAGTCCAAAAATTTGTTCCGTTCGTTTAGTCATTATCTTTTAATTCAAAATCTATTTTACGTTCATCAAGGTCAACCCTTGTTAACAACACTTTCAATCTTTGACCTAATTTAAAGACTTTACCACCACGCTCGCCTCGTAAGGTATGCGTGATTTCATCATGATGATAATAGTCTACCGGCAAAGTACTTATATGAATCAATCCTTCGATATAAATATCATCCAACACAACAAATAAACCAAAAGAAGTTACCGAGCTAACCATGCCTTCAAAACTTTCGCCTACCTTGTCTTTCATATAAGCACATTTAAGTCGTTGTATTGCATCACGCGAGGCTTCTTCCGCACGACGTTCTGTCATCGAACAATGTTCAGCTAATTCAAGTACCGCTTGTTGCGAATATTGAAATGTTTCCGCAGCATTTCCGGAAATAATATGTTCAATCGCTCGATGAACCATTAAGTCAGGATAACGCCTTATCGGTGAAGTAAAATGGGCATAGGTAGCAAAACCTAAACCAAAATGTCCTTCGTTTATCATGCTATATGCTGCCAATGGCATACTACGTAATAAAATAGTTTCTAACATTTGCGCATCATCACGTAGTCGCATCACTTTCATTAATTTTGCATAATCTTTTGCCGTTGGTTCATCTCCACCACCCAGAGACAAACCAAGTTGAGATAATAATGTTCGTACATCTTCGAGCTTCTCAAGCTTAGGTGTTTCGTGAATACGATACATGCCATGTATTTCATGCTTTTGTAAAAACTCACCAGCAGCAACATTGGCAGACAGCATCATTTCTTCAATCAAACGATGTGCTTCATTTCTTTCTACCTGATGTATTGCATCAATATGACCATCATCATTAAATTCAAAACGAGATTCCATCGAAGAAAAATCAATCAGACCTGCTTTCTTTCGCGCTGCATGTAAGAGTTGATAAAGCTGGAATAAATTATCCAGATGCGTGACTAAATCACCATGTTTTTTTCTAGCGACTGGATCTTTATCAACAGCAATTGATTGCATCTCATCATAAGTCAATCGTGCTGCCGATCGAATTAGTCCTTTAAAAAAAGAGGAACGTTTAACCTTACCCTTCGCATCAATATTTAATTCACAAACCAGACTGTAACGATCAACTTCAGGTTTAAGTGAACACAAACCATTAGATAGTATTTCTGGCAACATCGGGATAACACGTTCAGGAAAATAAACTGACGTGCCACGCAAGCGTGCTTCATCATCTAGCGCAGCTTGTTTTTTTACATAATGAGATACATCAGCAATCGCAACTAATAATCGCCAGCCATTACCATCTTTTTCACAATAAACCGCATCATCAAAATCACGCGCGTCTGCACCATCAATAGTAACTAATGGAATATCTCTAATATCATTTCTATTACCGATATCATCCAATTCGATTTTATCGCTTAAACCTTTAATCTCTTCATCAATAGCATCAGGCCATTCAAACGGTAATTCGTAACTGCGAATGGCAATATCAACTGCCATACTTCCATCAAGTCCATCACCGATAATATTAAGAACTTTAGCTATTGGTTGACGATGCTTTTCCGGTTGATGAAGTATTTCTACGACGACATATTGTCCGTGTTTAGCCTTATTTTTATCACTGGGAGGAATTAAGAAATCCTGACTGATGCGTTTATTATCAGGAATAACATAAGCGATGCCTTTGTCTTCAAAGTAACGTCCCACAAGTTGATGATTGGCTCGCTCTAATACTTCAACCAGAGAACCTTCTCGCTTGCCTTTTTTATCAACATTAACCTGACGAACCAAAACACGGTCACCATTCAATATCGTTCGCATTTGTCGCGCAGAGAGAAATAAATCTTTACCATCTTCATCTGGCACTACAAAACCATAACCATCAGCATGGCCAATAACACGGCCCTTAATCAAATCCATTTTTTCAATCAATCCATAACTACCTCGGCGATTACGAATTAACTGCCCGTCACGCGTCATAGCCTTAAGCCGACGACCTAAGGCACGACGAATTTCAGGATCATGAATAACAAAGGCTTCTGCCAGTTGCTTACGCGCAAGCGGACGCCCTGCTTCACGTAGACACGCCATAATATCTTCGCGCTCAGGTAAATCGAACTTCCTGTTTGAGGATGATTCTGGTTTTGCTTTTGGTTTAGATTTTTTACTCATTAATATTCGATGAATTGACAATATTCGGAGGGCTGTTAAAGTCCGCCGTTGTTAAAGTCCATCACTATAACACATGCCCAGGTGGCGAAACTGGTAGACAATGGACATGGAGTCCAAGTGTCGCGAAGGACACGACTGCATGGATGCAGAGGGTACGATTACAGGAAGTAATCGGTAGAGTCGAGTCAGGAACAGAGACCGAGAACGAATCAGGAGACAGAGTCGAGGAGTCCGAAAGCGACCGCGCGTAGCGCGTCGAGTTTGAAAAGGCTCAGTGTATAATATGGTGCAACACAAAAACAAATGCCCAGGTGGCGGAATGATGGGCAGGAGCCCGAATGCCGTGACAGCCAGGATGGCGTGAACGGCGAGTAGACACATTAGCCTATGAGCGACCGCGCGTAGCGCGTCGAGTTTGAAAAGACTCAATGTATAATATGGTGCAACACAAAAACAAATGCCCAGGTGGCGGAATTGGTAGACGCGCTAGCTTCAGGTGCTAGTAGGAGTAATCCTGTGGAGGTTCAAGTCCTCTTCTGGGCACCATTCAAACATTTTAAGATTGTCATTTGGAAATAAATTATGACCAGACAACCCACTCATCCGGGGGCAATATTGAAAGACGTAATTATTGAATTGAAGGTTCAAGGTATAAGTACCGCGCAATTTGCACGCGATCTGCACATCTCCCGTAATAAACTATACAAAATTATCAACGAAGATAATCCTGTCACTCCAAATATTGCTATCCGCTTAGGAAAAGTATTGGGCAATGGTCCTGGCATCTGGCTCCGATTGCAACAAGCTCATGATTTATGGAATGCTGAAAATGAATTAGGCGATGAGCTTAAAGAAATGCCTGTTTATAAAGTAGCATAAATAAAGTCCAATCTGACCCTACTTATTAAAACAAGAATAACGATCGACTATTGTAATGCAACTAACGATAAAACGAACTAATGATTATGGTAATTTATAACTGGTATAAATTGCACCTACAACTGCTACGACAAATAGAATATTAAATAGACCCAAACTGTTCATACCCATCATGGCAAACATGACAGTAAGCCCAAGAAAGCTCAGCATAAATAAATTTTGTATAAAATTATTACCTGCCAGAACACGACCAAGTTTATCTTCCTTCGCATGAAACTGGATCAAAGCATTGAGTGGAACAAGTAATAAACCACCAAACACACCCCAGGCAAAGAAATTAATCATTTGAAAATAAATATTACCAAGTATCGGCAAGACTATTAAACAAAGCGCAATACCAATCGAACCGACCGGTATCGTTCCTGTTTTAATATGAGTTCTGGAGATACGTCCAGCAATAATTGAACCCAAAATAATTCCTATGCCAGCACAGGCTAAGGTGCCCTGGATAATGACCGTATCCATAATCCCCATCGACTCTTTTGCATACGCGGGAAATGCAGCCAACATCACCTGGGAGAGAGCCCAGAAAATAGACAAACCAATAATCGATAAAAAGATAATTTCGCGATCTAATACAGCGCGAATATTTGATTTTAAATAGGAACCACTAGCATATATTTTCCAGTCAAATTTCATCGCATCATCAACAGGAGACTTTTCTGGCAAAGCGTAGGCAAAAAATAGTTCCATAACACTAAAGGCAACTAATGCCCAGCCAATCGGTGCGATGCTTTCCAGCAATAATGACGTGTCGGTGAATATTACATCTGCTAGAAGATGTTCAAACAAAATTGAAAATACAAAAATACCGGCAAGGATAGCTATCGTTGTCGCCGCTTGAACCAGACCATTAGCACCTGCCAGGTTATCTTTACCTACCAGTTCTTTGATATAGCCATATTTAGCCGGCGAATAAAAGGCACTTTGTAATGCCAACATAAACGTCATTGCAAAAGCAGACCAGAACCAGCCCATATAATAAAATAAAGTAATACAAAGTGTGATACCTACAGCAAGCCATGCACTAATTCGCATGACTTTATTTTTTGGAAATTTATCGGCGCAATAACCGGCAGGAGAAATAAGTAGAATGAATGGTAAGAGAATTAATGCATTGACTATCGCCGTTAAAATAATTTGTTCCTGACCGTCATAGACCTTGAATACTGTGTTCTGAATAATAATCTTATGGCCAAGATCAACAAAGGCATTCAGGAAAACCATCATGATGAATGGCAGGAAACCGCGAAACTTAAATAAATACGTCATGTATTATCCTTATTCACATCTCCTGATGTTCTCAACAAAAAACAGTTTGCTTTACCATCCCTTCAATTACCTGGCGTATTATATTTTTTAAAACCCAAGTAAATTTTAATCAAACGGATTTTTCAGGACGATTGTCTCTGCACGATCGGGTCCCGTCGAAATAATATCAATGGGAACGCCTGTTACTTCAGAAAGTCGATTCAAGTAATCAGTCGCCTTCTTTGGTAAATCATTGTAATCGGTTGCGCCTACCGTGTTTGATTGCCAACCCGGATGTTCTTCATATATTGGCTTACATTCAGCGAAAGCTTCAGCACCGATGGGTGGAATATCAATGGTTTTACCATTCATTTCATAAGCCGTACAAACTTTAATTGTTTCCAATTCATCCAACACATCCAGTTTCGTAATACATAAACCGGTTAAACTATTAATTTGTGCTGAACGACGGAGTGCAACAGCATCAAACCAGCCACAACGTCTTCCTCTACCTGTTGTAGCACCAAACTCATGTCCTACCTTACCAAGATGTTCACCTATATCATCGAATAGTTCTGTCGGGAACGGTCCTGAACCGACTCGCGTGGTATAAGCTTTGGTAATTCCCAATACATAATCAAAATAACAGGGACCAAAGCCGGTACCGGTAGCCGCACCACCTGCAGTGGTATTTGAAGACGTGACAAAAGGATAAGTACCATGGTCGATGTCCAGCCAGGTACCCTGCGCACCTTCGAACATGATATTTTTTCCTTCGGCATGTAATTCATTAAGACGACTACCCGTATCTGAAATCATGGGAATCAAGTCTTCAGATAATTTTCTTATATCATCCAGAGATTCCTGATAATCAATCGCATCACATTTATAATAATTTGTGAGCATGAAATTATGATATTCCAATACTTCTTCCAGCTTACTTGTTAAAAGCGCATCATTCATAAGATCGCCAACCCGTAACGCACGTCGTGCTACTTTATCTTCATAGGCAGGACCAATCCCTCTACCCGTTGTACCAATCGCTGCTTTGCCTTTGGCTTTTTCACGCGCCTGATCGAGCGCAATATGATATGGCAATATCAAGGTACAGGCTTCGCTAATTTTTATTAATGAACGTGCCGGAATATCATTTTCTTCCAGCATAGTAATCTCTTCCATTAACGCATGCGGACTTAGCACGACGCCATTACCTATAAGGCACTCAACACCTTCGTGCAAAATACCTGACGGAATTAAATGAAGAACCGTTTTCTTGCCTTCTATAACAACGGTATGACCTGCATTGTGTCCACCCTGAAAGCGCACAACGGCCGCAGCATCTTCCGTTAACAGATCAACTATCTTTCCCTTACCTTCGTCACCCCATTGGGTGCCTAATATTATTATGTTTTTACCCATTTTTTATATCTTATAAATTAAATAATTATTTTATGACCCACTTACCTTTTTCTTGTGTGAGTTGTTGTTCACAGTTCATTTCGCTTGCTGTTGCCTGTTGCCCCTGTAACTCTTGCACAACAATTTTTCCTGAACTACGCAGTTCATCAATTTTTTTCTGTAATGAAGCATCATCAGATGCCGGCGCAAAGATTCTTTTTGCTACAACTTCTTCGGTCTTTTGAAATTTTAATAAGGACTTCACATCCGTACTAAAACCTGTTGCCGGTCTGGCTCGACCAAAAGCACGACCAATATCATCGTAACGACCGCCAAAAGCGATACCTTCACCTTTACCCGGAACAAATGCGGTATAAACCATACCCGTGTGATAGTGATAACCACGTAATTCTGCCAAATCGATATTGATAGCAACATCAGATTGATCTTTTATCGAATCAGTCAATGCTTTTACCTCGCCAATATAATTTGACACTTCGGGAGATAATTTCTTAAACAACTTTTCCGCTTCAGCCAAAACTGATACATCACCATTGAGATCGATTAAATCGAGTAAGGCATTACTGGCATCGTCTGTCACATTCCAGTCCTTATACAACGATTTTAATTCGTCTTTCGCTTTACGCTGTAATGCTTCAAATACGGCGGCTTGTTGTCCTGCATCCAATGATGACTCAGCACTTAATGTCCGAAATATGCCAATGTGCCCCAGATCAATATAAGCCTGATTAACACCGACGTGTTTTAACGTTGTCAGCATCAATTTAACGATTTCAATATCACTAGCTACACCTGCGTGACCATAGAGTTCTGCCCCTAATTGTAACGGCGAACGTGTTTCCCCCGATCTGCTTGGACGTGCGTGCAATACGGAACCGAGGTAACAAAGTCGCGTTGGTGTATCACGTTTTAAAAGATGTGCGTCTATACGTGCAACCTGTGGCGTCATGTCTGCTCGTAACCCCATTAAACGACCGCTTAATTGGTCGGTAAGCTTAAATGTTTTTAAATCAAGATCTTCACCTGTGCCTGTCAATAAAGATTCCAGATATTCAATCATAGGAGGAATAACGAATTCATATCCCCAACTGGAAAGCAGATCAATGATCGTTCGGCATAAGTGTTCGAGCTGCATTGCCTTTGGCGGCAATATCTCTTCAACACCTTCGGGAAGTAACCAACGATTAATAATAGTCATAATTTATCTATATAAAATCTATCTAACAATAGTCAGGAGTATCACACCAAATATCATGCTCGAAACACCTAAAAAGCGTAATGTTTGATTATCCATTTGAGATACCATTGAGAACACTTTACGCATGCCATCTGGATTTATAGTAGGCATTAAGCCTTCTATAACGAAAACCAGTGCTATTGCAGCTAAGAGATCAGAAAAATTAATATCAAACAATCAGTTTCACCATTTTAATCCCGATAACTACCGAGTGAATCCATCTGATTCACTTCACTCTGTATTAAAGTTAGTTACCTTTTGAATTATTAAAATATCTGAAGAAATCTGATTTAGGATCAATCAGTAATATATCATTACCATTATTAAAACTGTTCTGATAGGCACTCAGACTACGATAAAATGAATAAAAATCTCTATCCTTGCTATAAGCAACCGCATAAATTTCAGTTGCCTGAGCATCACCTTCACCACGAATGATTTCAGCATCGCGATAAGCATTGGCCAGAATTATCTCACGATCCTTGTCGGTAACAGCTTGAATCCTTTCCGCCGCCTCTTTACCTTGTGCTCGAAGTTCTTCAGCGACACGAACTCGTTCAGAACGCATACGTTTGTATACATCATCACTGACTTCGTCTGGCAAATCGATACGTTTGGTTCTGACATCAACAATCTCAATACCATAACTCTCTTTTAATTGATTAGAAGTCTCAGTAACAATTTTAAGAATTTCATCGCGTTCTCCGGCAACGACTTCTTGTACGGTACGTTTACCAAATTCATCTCTCAATGCCTGATCCAGACTTTGCGAAATCAATTCCGTTTTTGCGTATTCAATATTGCCACCATTACTGGCGATATAAAATTTTTCAACATCCGCTATGCGCCATTTGGCATAGTAATCCACAATAACGTCTTTCTTTTCAAATGTTAAAAACCGTCGTGGCGGTTGATCCAGATTAAGAAGTCGCTTTTCAAATTTTGACGCGGTATTCATTACCGGTTTCATAAAATGTAAACCAGGATCAAAATCAGATGATTTTATTTTCTTGAATTCAAAGACAACTGCTTGTTCCCATTGTTTGACGGTAAAGATAGAGAAAGAAGCTACTACCACAATAATAACGATAGGAATAAAAATCTTTTGAAGTAGTGACATTATCTTGCCCCCCTTATACGGCTATCAAATTTTTGTCTGGCATCCTCCAGCGAAGATGTCATAGATGATGATGATAGATCTTTAAATTCAGGGTTTGAAAAACTTGAACTGTTATTTTTTCGTTTATCAATCAGTTTATCGATAGGTAAATACATCAAGCTGTTTCCCTTATCATTATCAATAAATACTTTATTGGAATTACTAAATACTGATTCAATTGCATCAAGATACAAACGCTCACGTGTCACTTCCGGTGCACGTTGATATTCAGTTAATAATTGTTCAAAACGACTCGCCTCACCTTCAGCTTTAGATATAACACGCGCTTTATAACCATTCGATTCTTCACGTAAGCGTGCTGCATTACCACGAGCAACCGGGATTATCTTATTCTGATAAGCTTTTGCCTCGTTTACATAACGCTGTTCATCTTCCCTTGCTTTAATAGCATCATCAAATGCAGCCTTGACTTGTTCCGGTGGTTTAACAGACAACATCTCTACACTTTCGACGTGGATACCGACCTGATATAGCTCATCTAATACGGTTGATATCAACTCTCTTTGTTGTTCGGCAATTTCCGCTCGACCTTCAGTCAATACATAATCCAGCTTACTCTTACCCACTACCTCACGCACAACACTTTCAGTCACCTGTTTTAATGTCGCAATTGGCATATTTACATTGAATAGAAAATCACTAGGGTCTTCCTTGATTTTCCATTTAACGGCAACTTCCAGATCAACGATATTCTCATCCTGAGTCAGCATAGTTGCTCTGTGTGTCATTCGTTGCACTCGTCCGACATTGGCAACAATGACATTTTCTATCGGTCTGGGAAAACGAAAACCTAGACCTGGTTGTAGGGTTTCAACGTGTTTTCCAAAACGCAAAACTGCACCACGTTCTTGCTGATCAATCAGATAGGTCATATCAAAGATTAACCAGCCAATCAAAAGGAGAAGACCCATGACAAACGGAAACATGGAATCATTGTTATCCATGCGCTTGGGCCCGCTGCCAAACATGCCACCAAAGCCTTTTTGCATTTTCTTTATAATCTCGTCGAGATCAGGAGGACCCTCGCCATTATTGCCACGATTACCCCAGGGATCTTTACCCTTATTACCATCTGGTGGTTCATTCCAGCCCATTCAATATTCTCCAACGAAATATAGTGTTTGTTAAATTTTTTAAGTTCAGGGAGGGGATATTAATAGCGACTAACCCCTGACTGCAACTGTGAAATGTCTAGTCTGGCTTCCTCACATAATTTATGCAATCTGAACTCCTCAAGTTCCACTTCCAATGTCCAGCCACCCTTCTCATTGACGTCCTCATGTCTGACCGCGCCGATATCAAATAGTTTGGCGCGTAATTGACCCGCGGTTACTGGTAAATTCAGATAATGCGGCCTCCTATTTCGGCTAATAAATTGTTCAATACACTCAAATAAGAATTCCAGACCTTTGCCGGTGTGGGATGATAACCAAATTCGCGTATTGATATCACTATCAATATTTTCAATTCTTGCCTCAATTTCCGGATATTGATCGATCTTGTTATAGACCTCGATTTGAGCAACATCTGTTGCTCCAATTAAATCAATAACCTGATTTACATCATCGATTCGCTGCTGACGTTGCTCACTATCGACATCAATAACATGTATCAATAAATCAGCTTCCCGTACTTCGTCCAATGTCGCTTGAAATGAGTCGACCAATTCATGCGGCAAATCACGAATAAATCCCACCGTATCCGTTAAAATTACATTCCTGCCTGAAGTTGTCTCTATACGCCTTAATGTCGGGTCAAGTGTGGCAAACAATTGATCTGCGACACCCACATTGGCGCCGGTTAAGTAATTAAATAAGGTTGATTTGCCTGCATTGGTATAGCCAACAAGTGAAATAACCGGGACATCATTCTTTTTACGTTGTTGACGACTCTGAGCCCGTTGTTGTCGAACCTTTTGCAAACGTCCTTTAATTACCTTAATTCGCTGACCAATCAAACGACGGTCAGTTTCAAGCTGGGTTTCACCAGGCCCACGCAGACCAATACCACCTTTTTGACGCTCTAAATGTGTCCAACCACGTATTAAACGCGTTGATAAATGTTCTAACTGCGCCAATTCAACCTGTAATTTACCTTCGTAACTTCGAGCACGCTGGGCAAAGATATCGAGAATCAACCCAATCCTGTCAATAACACGAACATTAATATGTTGTTCAAGATTTCGTTCCTGTGCCGGTGTCAGCGAATGATTGAAAATGATGACATCCGCAGCCTGTTGCTTTGCAACTGCAGCTATTTCATCTGTTTTACCCTTACCAACAAAAAGCTGTGCATCGGGCTTTAAACGAGGTGCTCTAATTGAATCGACAACATCCAGACCGGAGGATTCGACCAATTGAGCAAATTCATTGAATGCTCCATCTTCTATGGATTTAGCAAAATCGACATGAACGATTAAGGCGCGCTGAATAGCAGCAGATTTTGATTCCAAATGATTACCAGTAGTTATGTCCGTGATACCTGAAAATTCCTATTCATAGCACGCTCGTTTTCATCCATGGCGGCGTTGCTCCTCTTTGCAGGAAATGACCATGCGCATCGTTGCGCCTTGCCCTGAATAAAAACGAACACACTCAGAACACGCATTTTCAGATATCACGGGCATAATTATCAGTGTTCTTCGCCAGATTCCTCATCCGTGCGGGGAAGCTTTACATTTCTCGCTGGCACAATGGTAGAAACAGCATGTTTATAGACCAATTGGCTCACCGAGTTTTTAAGAAGTATGACAAATTGGTCGAAAGATTCTACCTGTCCTTGCAGCTTTATACCGTTTACGAGAAAAATTGATACTGGAACGCGTTCTTTTCTAAGTGCATTTAAAAAAGGATCCTGCAATGAGTGCCCCTTACTCATGATAATTCTCCTTTCTATCTAATTATTCTTATTGTGAATCGCTATAGCACAATGCGATTATTTGTACCCGTGACACCTGAAAATGCATATTTATAGCACGCCTGTTTTCATCCATGGCGGCGTTGCTCCTCTTTGCAGGAAGCGGCCATGCGCATCGTCGCGCCTTGCCCTGAATAAAAACAAATGCACTCTAAAATACACATTTTCAAGTATCACGAGTACATACTTATTTGTCAGTCAAGTATATTACAAAATAAACAGGATTTACGCTTAATTCTCAAGATTTTCCACGATTTTAGAGAAAATCTCAGGTTCGTGTGAATCGTACCACTTAGCCTGACTTTCACTACGACACCAGGTTATCTGGCGTTTCGCCAATTGCCGTGTCGCAATAATGGCATGTTCCTGCATTTCTTCGTAGCTGGTCAGACCATCTAAATAGCGCCAAACCTGCCTGTAGCCTACTAAACGCATGGAAGGCAGACTCAAAGACAAATCACCTCGTCGATATAAAGATTCGACTTCATCAACCAAACCTGATTCCAGCATGGTTAAAAAACGTTGTTTTACACGTTCATGTAAAAGTGAGCGGTCTTCAGGAGAAAGGATTATTTTCTTGATTGGATATGGAAATGCCTGTTTGCGACCCTCTGAAATCAATGCTGACATCGTTTTACCAGTAATTTCATAGATTTCCAAAGCCCGCTGAATTCGCTGCGGGTCATTCTCGTTAATTCGTGTTGCTGCTTCCGGGTCTATTTCTCGCAATCTATTATGTAAACTTTGCCAACCTTCTACTTCTGCTTCAGCTTCGAGTCTGGCACGTATCCGATAATTCGCTTCTGGTAATTCGGCTAAACCTTGTTCCAGAGCGCGAAAATATAAGCCTGTACCGCCGACAAGCACGGCAGTCCTACCTTTATTTTGAATCTCTTTAATCGCTTTGTTTGCATCCTGTAAAAAACGTGCTGCTGAATATGATTCCAATGGATCACATATGTCGATTAATCGATGAGGTACTTTCGCCAAAAGATCTTTATTCGGCTTTGCTGTACCGATATCCATGTCTCGATAGACCAAAGCAGAATCAACACTGATAATTTCACAATTTATATTTTCATGCAGATGAACAGCCAGATCCGTTTTGCCTGCGGCAGTCGGTCCCATAATAAAAATAACAAACGGTGAGTCAGACATTATTATCTATTAGTGACTGCAAGGTTTGCACATCAAGTTTTCGCCAGGGCAACGAATCCGATACATTCGTATTATTTTCATACGAACTAATATCATTAAGTAATTGTATTGTGCTTTCTTCATTCAACTCTATTCCCGAATCATTCACATGATTTGCAAGTATTGTTGCAATTTCTTTGTCCGATTTATTTTTTGCTATTGCTTCTAACAGATTTTTCACTAATACAATCGTCTCTGCATGAACTAAACGTGAAGGTAGAGAACGAATTAAAATCTGAGTCGGTCCGATTTGTTCCAGTTCAAAACCCCATTGATTTATTAATGCTGTTTTATTTAGAACAAGATCTAATTTGTCCTGAGTTAATTCACAAGCAACAGGAACAAGAATCGGGCGTTTAATAATGTTATTCGATTTAAATTTTTCAAGAAGATAATCTGTGGTTATTAATGCCCTCGATTTCGCAACATCAATTAGATATTGAATCTTATCTATCGTCGCAATAACAAATTGATCTGAAAACAAGGATAAATATTTTGACGATGATTTTTTGCTTTGCAAGATGTCTGCTTGTTTAAAACTATTCGTTTGATAAATATGACTCTCTTCATTAACCGTTTGTTGCTCACCAACATTATTCATTTCATATTTCACATCTCTTTGTACATCATGGGTAACAGACATGACCGGCTGTTTTAAACTATCCAGCAAGCTGCCATAGATAAAATCATGCACATTTCTAATTTCGGAAAAACGAACTTCTGATTTAGCTGGATGCACATTAACATCGAGCAATGATGGATCCAGTTGTAAATGTAAAACAAAACTAGCATAGCGCCCGGTGGCAATACGGTCATCATAAGCCAGACGTATTGCATGATTAACATGTTTATCACGAACCATACGACCGTTCACATAAAAATATTGTCTGTCCGACTGACTACGAGCAACATCATTTAATCCTAGCCAACCCCACAAATGCATGCCGTCTTTTTCTGAATCGACTCGCACACTTTTATTTAAAAATGAAGCGCCACAGATATTTTTTATACGTTGTTCAAAATCATCATTACATACAGGAAAACGAAACAAGGGTTGCTCATTATGTTTAACAAAAAACCCCGTCGAAAAATGACTCAATGAAATAGCGCGTATTAATGATTGAATATGTAAGAATTCTGTTTTTTCTGTTTTTAAAAATTTACGCCGTCCCGGTGTAGAAAAGAACAAATCATTAACTTCTACTGTTGTTCCTCTCTCATGTGCAGCAGGTTTTATTTTAAATGTATTGTTTATTGACCATGCTTGTTCTTCATCGGTCAATCGTGACATCATTTTAAACCGAGACACCGACGCAATACTCGGTATGGCTTCTCCACGAAAGCCTAAACTGGCAATTTGTGATAAATCAGCAAGTTCGGAAAGCTTACTCGTTGCATGCGGTTGTAGAGCCAATTTTAAATCATCTTTATGTATCCCCTGCCCATTATCACGCACACGTATTAAACTAATACCGGCTTGTTCGATATCAATTTCAATCTTTGTTGCAGCAGCATCAATACTATTTTCAATTAATTCTTTTACGACTGAAGCAGGTCTTTCAATAACTTCACCCGCTGCAATCTGATTAGCAACCGATTCAGGGAGTTGATGAATACGAGGAAAATTATGTTCGACAGACATAGGACACGTGAAAGGTTAAGCGTGAAAAGTGCTAATTATAAGGTTAAACGTTTCACCTTTCACGCTTAACGTTTCACGTCTAAAAGATTAAGTTCCACTACCTCTTGGAATACTAAGACTCTGTCCAACACGCACTAAATCACCTTTCAGACCGTTATACTGACGCAGTGTATTAGTACTGACTCGATACTGCTGGGCAATTGTTGAAAGCGTTTCTCCACGCTCAATGATGTGTTTACGTGACGCTAGTATGGTTCCTTCCGGTGCGAAATCGCGAAAATAACCTCGGAGCCCGACTAACATCGCATTTGCCATCTTGGTGCGGTGCTTTGCGCTTAATAGTTTTTTCTCTTCATTCGGGTTTGAAATGAATGCCGTTTCAATCAAGATTGATGGAATATCCGGTGACTTTAATACCGCAAACCCTGCTGATTGCACGGTGCGCTTATGTACTTTGCCAATACCTTTCAGTCCCTTTAACACGCGATCAGCAATATCGATACTTGCTTCTAGACTTGCTGTTTGTGATAAGTCCAATAAGACAGAGGCAAGTACATCATCCTTCCCTTCCAGACTAACACCACCAATCAAATCAGATGCATTTTCTGATTCCGCCAGCCATTTTGCCGCCTCACTACTTGCGCCTTTTTTTGATAATACATAGACGGAAGAACCATGCACTTTCGGATCACGAAATGCATCCGCATGAATCGACATAAAAAGATCAGCTTTATATTCACGCGCCTTATTAATTCGTTTTCGTAAAGACATGTAGTAATCACCTTCACGAACCATAACTGCTTTCATCCCACGTTCTTTGTTAATAACACGAAAAAGATCTTTGGCAATATTCAGGACTATATTTTTTTCATACGCGCCACTTGGTCCTTTGGCACCCGGATCTTCACCACCATGACCTGCATCAATGGCAATAATGACATCCCGCGGCATATTTGCTGTGCCTATTTCTTCTTCAGAATCGCTTGTCTTTACTTCCTTGACCTCATTACTGTACAGATCAACAACAAGCCGATGTCCATAATGTTTGTTTGGTTTTAATTGGAAACTTTTGTACTTGGCAAATTTTTTCAAATCAAGAACGATACGCAGATCCTTATCGTTTCGGCTAGCTGCTCGAACAGCTTGTAGGTATTTATCTTTAGCTCCGGGCTGGGCTGGATCGGTACTCATTGAGGAAGCTTTAAGGTCGATTACGGTTCGATAGGGTTCCGTCAATAGTGATAGTTCGTGCTCTACTGGTTCACTAATATCGAAAACGACACGAGTACTATCAGGTGCCGCCCAAACGCGAACATTTTCAACTAGCACTGATCCGGCAAAGACCATTGAAGAGAAAAAGAAAAGGCTATAAAACAATATTAAACGCATCTTGGTAACCGACAATTCCAACCTTATTATTATTAATTTAGCTATAAATTGAATAGTTTCAAGTTTTTTCTAAGAAATCAAGCTATATCCATGTTTTTTATAAAGAATAGCTGGCTTAGTTAAAGCGATATCGAATAAGAAAAGAAGGGAAAATAAAGAATTAAAACTGATTGAGAATGTTCTCACCTTTCGATGATTTTGATTCGATGTTTAGCTCTCGACCTAAATCACAATGGCTAAACGAGAGGATGATATCAGCTGCAGGAAGCACATCTTTGCCTTGCTCTGGCCATTCAAATAGACAAATCGACTCGCCATCGCAATAATCCCGGATACCCATGGCTTCCAGCTCTTCAGGGTCATTTATTCTATATAAATCAAAGTGATATATATTTTTATCATTAATCGAATACGGCTCAACAAGCGTATAAGTTGGACTTTTTACATTGCCGGAATGCCCCAAGCTATTTAATAAACCACGCACAAAGGTTGTCTTGCCGGCACCCAGTTCACCACTCAAATATATAATCTCTCCATCTTGCAAGGTGACCGCTATTTTAGCGCCTAATGCTAATGTTTCGGATTCATCTTTAAGTAAAAGAGGCTGTATAAGCGACATAATCTACTGATTCACCAGCTTGCGTAAATGCGGCATTAAATCCAGTGCCATCAAACCTCGCTCGCCTGTGCCAACGGCACGATCGGCAGCGTTAGCATGTAAACACACGCCCAGTTTTGTTGCATGATTGATTTCAATTCCCTGTGCGATCAAACCCGCAATAACACCGGTTAAGACATCGCCCATACCTCCGGAGGACATCCCTGGATTTCCTGCATCGCAAACAAATAAATCGCCTTTAGTATTTGCAATCAATGTTCCACTACCTTTTAAAACAACAGGACCTGTATATTTTTCATGCAAGCTATTTATAGATCTAAATCGATCAGATTGAATTATTTTTGAGTCTGTATTTAACAAGCGTGCCGCCTCACCAGGATGTGGCGTAATTACCCAATTTGTAGAAGATTGTTCTTCTTCAGCTAATAAGTTTAAAGCATCGGCATCAAGAACAAGCGGGAGTTCGGATTCAAACACACGCGCTAACAATAATTTAGCCCATTCTGACTGACCTAAACCAGGTCCAATAGCTATGACGTTAGCTCGTTTAATAAGTGGCATTAATTCTTCCAGTGTTTCAACGCCATGCGACATAATTTCGGGTCTCATCGTACTTAATAAAGCCGCATGGGCTGAACGTGTCGCAATACTAACTAAACCTGCGCCGACTCGTGCCGCTGCTTCTGCAGCTAATCGCGCCGCACCGAGAAAGCCTTCATCGCCACCTATGACTAGCACATGTCCAAAGTGACCTTTATGAGAATTTCGTTGCCGTGGTTTAAGAACATGATTTAGATCATCAAGTTTTAATCTGCAAATAGATTGAGCATTTTCATCCAGACGTTTATAAATCTCTTCAGGCACATCAAGATCATTAAATTTAATTTCACCTGAATACTCTGGACCTTCTCCGGTAAACATACCCTTTTTTAAACCAATAAACGTTGCTGTGACATCCGCATTAACGGCGACATTCATAATACTGCCGGTGTCCGAATTTAAACCGGAAGGAATGTCTATTGATAAAACAGGAACGGAAGCTGTATTAATAGCATTAATTGCATCACAGAAGTCGCCTTCTACCTCTCGATCCAGACCGGTACCAAAAATAGCATCAACAATAACATCTGTATCAATCAAATCATCGGCGGAAAATTTTGATGCTGCGATATTGCTTGCTTGTAAATATTTATACGCGCTTGCTGCATCAGCTTTTAAGTTTGCAGGATCGAGTAAATAAAAAACAGAAACCTGTTTTCCATCTTCCTGAGCCAGGCCTGCGAGCACATAACCATCACCGGCGTTATTACCACCACCACAGATAACGGTGATTGATTCTGCATCAGGCCATTTTTCTTTTAATTTTTGGTAACTAAATACGGCAGCTCGGTGCATCAAGGTATAACCAAGAATTTCAAATTCCTCAATCGCAATGCGATCAAGCTCTCGCACTTGCTCGGCTGAATATAGTTTTACCGGCAAGCGTTGAAGTTTATTTGGCATATTAGATTTTAAAGACGTGTTCGCGGTAAAACTTCAATTCAGCTATGGAATCGCGAATATCATCCATAGCAAGATGAGACCCTTGCTTGTTATAGCCTTCTTGTTCAGGAGCCCAACGTTTTAGTATTTCCTTAATCGTGCTGACATCGAGATTTCGATATAAAAAATATTCTTCCAATTTCGGCATCAAACGGTGCATAAAACGTCGATCCTGACATATACTATTACCACACATTGGTGATTTTCCTTTTGCAACGAACTTCTCGAGGAAATCCAGTGTCATACTTTCAGCTTCAGCAACGTCATGTGGACTATTCTTGACCCTTTCTACTAATCCGGATTGATTATGTTGTCGTGTATTCCATTCATCCATCTGATCAAGAAGCTCGTCAGGCTGATGAATTGCCACTACTGGACCTTCATCCAGTATATTAAGTTGAGGGTCGGTGACAATTGTTGCTATTTCAATAATAGTGTCATTATCCGTGTCGAGACCGGTCATTTCCAGATCGATCCATATGAGGTTATTTTCTGATTGTGACATGATGTATCCAGTTTTTTTATTGAATAATTTATTTTAACCACTATTTACATAATATGAACATAATTAAAGACTTATTTTCAATTCATTTGAATATCGTTAAGGAGTTAAAAACCGCGTGAATCTTTTTACCACTCTATTCCTATGCAGCTTGAGTGCCAGCATTGTCCTCCAATGGTATCTCGTACAACGACATATCAAACATATTCGGTCAAATCGCCAAAACGTGCCTGAAGCCTTTAGTGACAAAATTCCTGTAGAAGCACACCACAAGGCTGCCGACTATACCCAGGCCAAAGTTAAAACAGGCATGACTGAACTGATTATTAGCTCCGTCTTTTTATTACTCTGGACGCTTGCAGGTGGATTACATTTATTAGACAACTGGTGGCGTTCATTTGAACTATCTGAAATCTGGACTGGAACCGGCTTCATTCTTAGCGTATTTGTCATTATGACGATACTCGACTTACCACTGTCGATTTATCGAACTTTCAAGCTAGAACAATCTTTTGGCTTTAATAAAATGACACCAAAAATATTTATCATGGATATGATAAAAAATGGTGTTGTTGGATTATTAATTGGTACGCCATTGTTGCTTTTGGTCTTATGGATTATGGAGAACAGTGGTAGTTACTGGTGGCTCTATGTCTGGGCTACCTGGTTAAGTTTTAGTATTTTTATGATGTGGGCTTATCCCGCATTTATTGCACCACTGTTTAATAAATTCCGTCCATTAGAAGAGGGTGAATTAAAAACACGAATAGAAAACTTGTTAACGCGCAATGGTTTTAAAAGTCAGGGTATTCATGTCATGGATGGTTCAACACGTTCAGCACATGGTAATGCTTACTTCACTGGTCTTGGTGCAAATAAACGTATTGTTTTCTTCGATACCTTAATAGACGAACTCAGTCACGATGAAATCGAAGCAGTACTCGCGCATGAACTTGGTCATTTTAAATGCAATCATATAAAGAAACGTATTTCCGTATTAGGCAGTGTCTTTCTAATTGGTTTGGCAATACTTGGATGGCTAATTAACGAAACATGGTTTTATAATGGCCTTGGCGTAGAGCAAGCTTCGACCTATATGGCGTTGATATTATTCCTTATAGTGTCACCGGCATTTACTTTCTTTTTGCAGCCTTTGTTTTCATTCATCTCTCGTCAACATGAGTTTGAAGCCGATGCTTTTGCAGCAAGTCAGGCACAAACAGATCACTTAATCACCGCCTTGGTCAGCTTGTATCGTGAAAATGCAAATACATTAACGCCTGATCCATTATACTCGGCGTTTCATGATTCGCACCCGCCAGCACCGATAAGAATCGCACATCTTAAAAGTCAGACTCCATGAAATATTTAAATTATTTTGTATCGGTAAATTTTATAACACTGTTGTTATTTAGTTTGTCGGCACAAGCTATTGATATTGAGAATGGTAAAACACTACACAATGAAAATTGCTTACGCTGCCACAATGAAACGCAATACACGCGTGAGAATAGAATTGTAAATAGCCTGGATGAATTGAGCACACGTATCACCCAATGTGAATTGTCTGCAGAACTCGCCTGGTTTGATGAAGAAATTGATGATGTAACTGCTTATCTAAACAACACTTTCTATCATTTTATGTTAGAAAAATAAAATCAGTCTTTTTTACACTTAGTTAAAAATTTATCCAGTTGATTAGCAAAAGCCTGACGATCATTTTTATTTAATGCGGGTGGGCCACCAGTTTGTATCCCGCTCGATCGCATGGTATCCATAAAATCTCTCATGGTTAATCGTGCTTTAATATTATTAGCAGAATACATTTCGCCACGAGGATTAAGTGCATGGCCACCTTTTTCTATTATTTCTGCTGCCAAAGGAATGTCCGCCGTAATAACAAGATCACCAATAGCGCATTGTTTAACAATTTCATTGTCCGCAACATCAAAACCCGAAGGAACGAGTAAAAATTTAATGTAACGAGATAAAGGAATAGAAATAGTTTGATTTGCAACTAAAGTGGTTTCGACTTCAGTGCGTTTTGCCGCTTTAAACAAAATATCCTTAATCACGACAGGACAGGCGTCTGCATCAACCCATATTTTCATATTATGCAGCTTCTATTATCCTTTATAAGGATTCGGTGGATAATCTGATGGCAAATTATCCATTTAACAAGTCTGGTGCATGTTCTTCTATCCAGTGCCTTACATCATGCAACAAGTTCTCTGCACAAGACAAACACTCTTTCATCGCACTTTCAGGCACAGTGTGACCGGAATAGTCAGTCGCATTACGTTGCTTTCTTAATGTATCTAAAATAATAATCGTTTCTGCATCAAGATAAATTGTCTTACTTAATGATTGGAGCATGGTCATATGATGACCGGGCTTGCTAGAAAGTGTTCTAAAACCATTGGCCTGTAATGCAGCATTTGCTAATTGCATAATCGATTTATAAGCAGCATCAAAACGATTTTCGTCACTCACCTTATTAACATGTGCATCCTGAATATTACGATCTGCTGCATTTAATAAACGTATGATCGTCGTGCTGTCTGGTTCGATTTTTTCCAGTGTCTTCCCTATTAACTTATCCAAGCTCATCCTTTGCTCCTATGATAAATAACTTTGGTTGTTTCATTACTTCTATGGCAAAACTATCCTCTTTTGCGAGCAACTGTTTCCATTGCTGTTGCGTATAAACTTTTGGATTGATTTCGCGTTGTAAAATATTCTGGCTTGCATAAATTGACTTAACTACATCAGCAAAATCCACGTCACCTATTATTAATAGATCTACATCACTCGCCGAAGATTCTTTAGAACTCGCCATTGAACCAAATACTAATGCAGCGTCAACATTATCTGTTAATGATGCTAATGCATTTGCCAAAACATCCACCAGCCCTGAAGTCTTGCGCAGGATGCTGGCAAGTTCATCGAATACAGGCGACTCTTTATTGGCTTGATAATGTTTCTGGTTACCGACTTTTTTTACTTGCACCAAATCGGATGCTACCAATTTTTCCATCTCTCTTTGAACTGTTCCCCGCCCAATCTTTGCATGATCAATCAATTCTCTTAGAAAGAAAGTACGATCAGGATTACCAAATAACAGCCCATATAATCGTTGCTGAGTCTTTGAAAATAATGCCTTTGCTATGCTTATTCTATTACCCATATTGGGTACTATAGTACCCAATATGGGTAATTACAACTATTTTGAATATAAGTTCAGATAGAATACTAAAATCTAACTACCAACTATCTTAGATTGCTTTTCTACCATCCAAAGCATGCGCAATCGTCAGGCTATTAACGTATTCAAGTTCTCCGCCCATAGGAACGCCATGTGCAATACGGGTAACTTGTTTGCCACTGGTTTTAACCATTTCGCTAATGAAGTGTGCGGTTGCTTCACCTTCAACAGTTGAGCTGGTCGCAAGGATGACTTCTTTTAAATCTTCATTTTCGAGTAGCTTTTGAAATTCATTTAAACCAATATCATCAGGACCTATGCCATCAAGCGGTGATAAGTGGCCAAGTAAAACAAAATAACGCCCTCTGTAATTTGCTTCTTCTATGGAATCAACATCGGAAGGGTTTTCTACAACACAGATGGTACTGTCATCGCGACGAGTACTTTCACAAAGGTGACAAAGCTTGTTTTCGGTATAAGTTCGACAACGCTGGCAATGTCCAATTTTTTCCATGGCATCAGCCATGATTCTAGAAAGGTGTTTTGCACCATCACGATTACGTTGCAAGAGTTGATGGGCAATACGTTGCGCAGACTTTCTTCCTATACCCGGCATAACGCGCAAGGCTTCGACCAGTTGTTCTAATAACGTTTGTTCAACCATTTAATAAAATATTTTTATTTAAAACGGAAGTTTCATGCCCGGTGGCAGTCCCATACCCGTTGTCACACTGGACATTTTTTCTTGTGACATCTTTTCAATACGACGGTTTGCATCGTTGACTGCGGCTGCAATTAAATCCTCGACCATTTCTTTATCATCTTTCATTAAGTCAGATTCAATCTCAACACGTTTGACATCATGCTTCCCATTCATGGTCACTTTAACCATGCCCGCACCAGATTCACCAACAACTTCTGCCTCAGCCAGTTCTTTTTGCACTTTTTCCATATCGGCCTGCATTTGCTGAGCCTGTTTCATGATATTACCCATGCCACCTTTCATTAGTATCTATCCTCGTAATTAACTGTTCTATTGCGGTTGAATTGAATCCTGATCAATCGTTCCACTAAATGTATCAAGCAATGATTGCACAGCGGGATCACTATTCACTGAGTTTTCTGCTGCTTTCTGACGTTCACGTTCCATCCGGGCATTCGCTTCTGCCGGTGTTTCGTTGTCAGAGTTTTCTATAATAATAGTTAGCACCACATCTGCACCGAATTTCGCTTTAACCGCTTGTTCAATCCGGTCTTTTTGTCCTGGATTTAGTAAATGCTCTTGCGATGGAGATAATGCTAATTCAAGTTTACTTTCAGTTTGTGATTTTATAACGCAATTCCCGGCCAGTTCTTTGGTCAAACCCTTTAATTCCATCTCATCAATGATGTCCTTCCAATTATCATCAATGTTCTTTGTTGGCGAACTATTAACACTCACTTCAGTTGATGGTTCAGTGGACGTATTAACGGCTTGTGCAACGGGCTTACTACTTGTTTGCGAAACAGTTGTATTCGCCGTTGGTTTTAAAGTTTGTGTTTTGTTAGCAATTTCTGCTGCGGCCATTGGTCTGAATGCCAACATACGGATCATCACCATTTCGAAACCGGATTTCGCATCGGGTGCTAAATAAAGATCTTTGCGTCCCATCATGCCAATCTGATAATAAAGCTGTGTGTCTTCTTTATTCATAGCATTGGCAAAGTTCACTAATGCTTCATTTGCCATAAGTGGATTATCTGAATTCTCTGGTAACACCTGAAGAATCGCGATTTTTTGTAACAAGCTTAATAATTCAGATAATAGAGAATCAAAATCCGGGCTTTGTAAGGCGATGGTTTCGATTGTACTTAATAGTGCTTCCGCATCGGCATCAATCAATGCCTGAATAAGACCATTGAGATCAGCGCTTTCTATCGTTCCCATCATGGCGCGTACCTGAGACTCTTCAAGCGCTCCGCCACCATAAGCAATAGCCTGATCGAGTAAGCTTAATGCATCACGCATACTGCCATCAGCACCACGCGCGACTAACTCTACTGAAGCTTGATCAAACCCAACCGATTCTTCAGTCAAAATCATTTCGACTTGTTTGCCAATTTGATCATTAGTTAGATGACTTAAATTAAATTGTAAACAACGTGACAAAATTGTGACCGGTAATTTTTTCGGTTCTGTAGTTGCTAGTAAAAATTTGACATGCGGTGGTGGTTCTTCGAGTGTTTTTAATAAGGCATTAAAACTATGATTGGAAAACATGTGGATTTCATCAATCAGATACACTTTATAGCGTCCACTGGTTGGTGCGTATTGAACGTTGTCCATCAAGTCACGCGTTTCTTCTACCTTGGCGCGGGAAGCGGCATCGACCTCTATTAAATCGATAAAACGTCCTTCATCAATCGCAACACAAGCATTACATTCGCCACAGGGAGTAGAGCTGACCCCTTTATCGCAATTCAGGCATTTCGCCAAAATTCTCGCCAGCGTTGTTTTGCCGACACCGCGTGTTCCGCTAAACAAATAAGCATGATGCAGACGATCCTGATCCAGTGCATTAGATAGTGCTTTTAATACATGTGACTGGCCGACCATATCTTGAAATGTTCGTGGTCGCCATTTGCGGGCAAGTACCTGATAACTCATGAATTATTTGCTGTTCTTATCTTTAGTAATATTGGAAAAATATTGAATCCAGAACATTGATCATACATGAGGATACCTTCTCGGCAAGTACTCAATAGAAAGCTGAATATATGGAGGCAACCCGCACCGTCCCTACCCCGGCACACACATCCACTGCTGCCGTTGCTCCCTTCCGGGCCTGGCGGGGTTCACAATTTCGTGTTGCGAGGGGACCGGCACAGGTCACCATAAAACTTGTAAACCATAGTTGAACGGCATTCAGCTATGGTTTACAAATTGAGCACGCGATGGTATCAATTAAAAAGCACTATGACACTCTACTTTTACAAAGTTGAAATAATTTTCACCAATGCATTAGTTAAGTGTTTTAAATCATCATCTTCAATAATATAAGGCGGCATTAAATACACCAATTTCCCAAAGGGGCGCACCCAAACACCAGCATCAACAAATTGCGGCACAATACTTTTCATATCAACAGTTTCTTTTAATTCGACAACACCAATTGCACCTAAGACTCGAACATCGTTAACTTGTGATAAATCCTTACAAGGACGTAAGCCCTGTTCCAGGCCTTGCTGAATACGATTGATATTTTCTTGCCAGTTTGATTCGAGTAATAAACGGATGCTGGTTAATGCCGCGGTACAGGCTAAGGGGTTAGCCATAAACGTTGGGCCATGCATGAATATTCCAGGCTCGCCGTTATCAATTGTTCGATGAACCTCATTGGTCGTTAAAGTAGCTGCTAAAGAAAGAGTGCCGCCGGTGAGCGCTTTACCAATACACATTATATCCGGTGTGACATCCGCATATTCACACGCAAATAATTTTCCTGTGCGTGCAAAGCCCGTGGCAATTTCATCCAGAATTAATAAGACATTATGTTCATAACATAATTCTCGCGCTTGTTTTAAATAATCCGAAGAATAAAACCACATACCCCCCGCACCTTGTACTATCGGTTCCATAATTAATGCAGCAACATGCCCGCTTTGACCAATCAGCGCTTGTTTTAGTGGCGCAATATCTTTCTCCGAACAGATTTCACCAAATCGGCATTGTGGCTGTTCAATAAAGACTTGTTTAGGAAGCGCATCAGAATACAAACTATGCATTCCTGTTTTTGGATCACACACTGACATCGCGCCAAAAGTGTCACCATGATAACCATGGCGCAGACTGATAAATCCCTGGCGATTAGATTCGCCTTTCGCATGCCAGTATTGAATCGCCATTTTCATAGCAACATCAATTGAAACTGAGCCCGAGTCAGAATAGAAGACAGCATCCAATGCTTCGGGAGTAATAGCGAGCAATTGTTTGGTAAGTTCTATCGCCGGTGTGTGTGTCAGACCACCAAACATGACGTGCGCCATGTCCTTCAATTGTTGCTCCAGGGCCTTATTTATTTGAGGCTGATTATATCCGTGAATAACACTCCACCAGGATGACATGCCGTCAATTAATTCGCGACCATCTGACAGCTTTATACGTACACCGTTAGCCGAAGCGACATGATAAACCGGGATATCTGAAGATAATGCACTGTAAGGGTGCCAAATTGACTCTTTATCAATTTTTAACAAGTGTTCTAAATTATGCATATACCCATGATAATACGTATTGGTTATTGTGACATGACATTATCTTTCATATAAAATTCGCCCATTCATTTAATACTGAATTTTTATTATTTTCAGCCTCTAAATAAACAGTAGTAATTTGACGGAGTTTTATTGTGCCTATTAAATTTTTGCAAAATATCGTTTTTAGCTTTTTGTTCGTAATTTTATCAAGCAATGTTATTGCCGACGAAACATCGCCCAATGCCATCATTGAAACCAATCTGGGAAATATTGAACTACGTTTTTTTCCTGATATAGCACCAAAACACGTTGAAAATTTTTTAACATTGGCTAAATCAGGCTTCTATGACGGTACGATTTTTCATCGAGTGATACCTGGATTTATGATTCAAGGTGGCGATCCAAACACCAAGGGAACGAATAAATCAATCTATGGACAAGGCGGTCCGGATCACAGTGTTAAAGCAGAGTTTAGTCAACGCACTCATAGCAGAGGCATACTCTCCATGGCGCGTTCAAGCAGCCCGGACAGTGCTGGTTCGCAATTTTTTATTGTTGTTCAAGATGCCAAATTTCTGGATGGGCAATACACTGTTTTTGGTGAAGTCGTCAGTGGCATGGATGTCGCTGATAAAATCGTTTCTCAAGAACGGGATGCCCGCGATAATCCCTTGCAACGAGTTGAAATGAAAGTACGCGTTTTAGCTGATTAATTAATCAGGGTTTAAACCAGGCAAGTTTTTCGTGTAGAGAAATGACATCACCAATAATAATCATACTTGGTGGTTTAATCTCATGTTGAATGGCGATATCAGGTAAACTTTTTACTGTACTGATATAAACGCGTTGTTCACTGGTTGTGCCTTGTTGAATAATGGCTGCAGGTGTTGTTTCCACTAGACCATGTTTTATTAATTCCCGGCTTAATACATCCAGACCATGCGCTCCCATATACACAGCAAGAGTTTGCCGTGGTTGCACTAACGAGGTCCAATTAAGTTCCATGCTCCCATCTTTAAGGTGACCGGTAACAAACAAACAGGATTGAGCATAATCACGATGGGTTAATGGAATGCCTGCATAAGAGGAACAACCACTGGCTGCAGTAATACCGGGCACAATCTGAAACGGGATATTATTTTCGGAAAGCAATTCAATCTCTTCACCACCTCGACCAAAGATAAACGGATCACCACCTTTCAATCTTAAAACGCGTTTACCTTGCTTTGCCAGATCAACTAATAATTGATTAATCTCATTTTGAGGTAGTGCATGACTCTTTTTTTCTTTACCAACATAAATGTGCTCAGCATCTTTACGCACCAAATCAACAATAGCAGGAGCGACTAATCGATCATAAAGAACAACATCTGCCTGTTGCATCAAACGTAAGGCTCGAAAAGTAAGTAGGTCAGGATCTCCCGGCCCACCACCAACCAGATAAACTTCTCCTCTGGATTCGATGTGCGGTGATTCTTGTTCCAGTTGTTTTTCTAATAAACTCAATGCATTTTTTTCCTGACCGGCATATAACATTTCAGCAACAGACCCTTGTAAAACATGTTCCCAAAAACGTCGACGTTGCCGAATATCTGGAAATTTTTCTTTCACGCTATTTCTAAAACGCGCAATTAGACTTGCTAATTTGCCATAGCTTGAAGGGATCAGGGTTTCTAAACGTGCACGCAGCAATCTCGCCAGAATAGGTGACGCACCACCAGTAGAAACGGCAACCATGACAGGACTACGATCAATAATAGAAGGCATAATAAACGTACATGATTCAGGGCTATCAACTACATTAACAAATATTTTGTTCAGTTTGGCTTGCTGCGAAATTGATTTGTTGAGCGACACATCATTCGTTGCAGCAATCACCAGTTCCATATCTTGCAAACAACTTTCATCATAAGTTTGTTGAAGAAGGTTTATTTTTCCTGATTCATTCAGCTTAATTATTGAAGATTCAAATTCTGGTGCCACGACAAATACCTGTGCGCCGGAAGCTAACAATTGTCTTATTTTTCGAACCGCAACTTCACCGCCACCGACAACCAGACAAGGTCTATCCTGAAGTTTTAAAAATATGGGGAAATACATCATCTGTATAATTATACTTCTTCTAGAGTTCGAATTCTTTTCACTTAATACATAAAAAAAACCGACTTTACAGTCGGTTTTTTAATGATTGGCGAAGACGACTGCAAGGTCGCAAGACTTCGCGGCACCTGCACAGTCGCTTCGAACCCTCAACACTCGGGTTCGAAGCAGTTTTTGTTATAGATAATATTTAATTAAAACAGTAACTTAGTGTCGCTGACCCACTCTTAACTAATTCACATTAATGTACATTTACGTTACAGCAGACAACAAATAATTTTAACTCTTAATCAAACACTTATAATGATATAACACTTTTTAATTATCGTTTTAAGTGGAGTAATTTAGTTTGAATATCACAACAACGGAAACAGTGAAAATCGTTTGCGAAAAAATTCGCATAAAAGGCATCGTTCAAGGTGTTGGTTTTCGTCCAACTGTTTCTCGCATAGCCAATGAATGTGAGCTGTTTGGTGAAGTTCGAAATGATGCAAATGGCGTACTTATTTTAGTATCAGGTTCTGCAGATATTTTAGATAAATTTATTGAACGTATTTATGCTGAAGCACCTCCTCTAGCACGCATCGATTCAATTAAACGTAATTCATATAGTAAACAATTAAATACCGACCAATTTAGGATCGTACCAAGTACTTCAGGAGAACCTCTAACTGGAATAGCGCCTGATGCAGGTACTTGTGGTTTATGTATCGAAGAAATTTTTGATTCAAATAACAGACGTTTTAACTATCCTTTTACAAACTGTACTCACTGTGGTCCGAGATTCACGATCATAAACAAGATTCCTTATGATCGAATCAATACATCCATGAAGACATTCAAGATGTGTGAAGAATGTAACAATGAATATCAAGACTTATCAGATAGGCGTTTCCATGCACAACCCAATGCTTGTCCTGAATGTGGGCCACAAATTTGGTTAGAAAATTCAGATGGAGAAGTTGTTACAGATAACAACTTAAATGAAGAAAGTGATATTAATCGTGTATGTTCATTATTAGCTCAAGGAAAAATTATTGCGATTAAAGGAATCGGTGGGTTTCATTTAGCGTGTGATGCATTGAATGAAGATACAGTAAAACAATTGCGACAACGTAAACAGCGTTATGACAAACCGTTTGCAATGATGGCATCTAATATAGACATGATTCGTCATTATTGTGATGTTAATAATCAAGAAGAGTCTGAATTAAAATCAGCATCGGCTCCCATTGTTCTTTTAAAAATCAATCAAAATAATAATGATATCGCGAATGCTGTTGCTCCAGAACAAAACTACTTGGGGTTTATGTTGCCTTATTCGCCTTTACATCATTTGATCTTAAATAATTACAAGAACCCTATTGTATTAACATCTGCAAATATTTCAGATGAGCCTCAATGTATTGAGAATGATATTGCAAAACAAAAATTAAATTCTATTGCAGATTACTTTTTATTTAATGATCGCGACATTGTAAATCGAATGGACGATTCAGTAGTTCGCATTGTTGCAAATGATGTTCAGTTTTTACGTAGAGCAAGAGGATATTCACCAGCACCTATAAACTTACCTGAAGGGTTTTCTAATTGTCCGGAAGTACTAGCGATGGGAGGTGAATTAAAAAATACCTTTTGTTTTATTAAAAATGATCAGGCGATTGTTTCCCAGCATTTTGGTGATCTTGAAAATGCAGCAACCTTTATTGATTACTGTAAAAACTTGAATCTTTATCATGATCTTTATCAATTTAAAGCAGAAAATATTGCTACTGACTTACACCCTGATTATTTATCCAGTAAAGAAGGGATAAAACGTTGTGACAAAACAAATGCAACATTGAACAAAATACAACACCACCATGCGCATATTGCCAGTTGCATGGCTGAAAATAATATACCTTTAAATACAGATAAAATACTTGGCGTTGCCTTGGATGGTTTAGGCTTTGGTGAAGATAATCAATTATGGGGTGGTGAATTTTTGCTTGCTGATTATGTTAATTATGAACGCCTGGCAACATTTAAACCGATTGCTATGCCAGGTGGTATGCAAGCAATTTATGAACCTTGGCGTAATACTTATGCTCATATTGTTTCAACAATAGGTTGGAAAAGTTACAAAGAACAATTTAATGATCTAGGCTTAACAAAATTCCTTGAGTCTAAACAACTTGTAACCTATGACGCTATGTTGGAAAACAAGGTGAATAGTCCTTTGGCAAGTTCTTGTGGTCGTTTATTTGATGCAGTCGCAGCAGCGATTGATATATGCAGAGAAAAGGTAGGGTATGAAGGTCAGGCAGCAATAGAAATGGAAGCTATTGTTGATGAAGACACGCTATCTAATGAAGATAGTTCACTAAATTATTCATTTTCTACTAGCCTAAGCGAAGAAAATTTACTCTATGTTGATCCAACGACTATGTGGCAAGCATTATTCAAAGACTTAAGTAAAAATACAGAAATATCTATCATTGCAGCACGATTTCATAAAGGGCTAGCAGATGCTATTTGTCGTATAATTCGTGAAATTATCTTAAATAATAAAAACAATCATTCAATTGAGACGATAGCGCTATCCGGGGGAGTATTTCAGAATAAAATACTTACCGAATTAGTCATTTCACAGCTTAAAGCAGATCAATTTAGTGTAATATTACACCGTAAACTACCTACTAATGATGGTGGGTTAGCATTAGGGCAAGCTGTTATTGCTGCTGCAAGATCAATTGCTTCATAAACCAGGATTAAATTATGTGCTTAGGTATACCCGGTCAAATCGTTGAGATCACCGACGAAGAAAATAAGCTGGCAATGGTCAGTGTATCTGGCGTGAAGCGACAAGTTAATATCACTTGCATTATTGATGATGGTCATCCTATCGAATCCTGTATAGGTGATTGGGTATTGATACATGTGGGTTTTGCCATGAGTCGTATAGATGAGGCAGAAGCAGATAAAACCATGGAACTTCTTATGGCAATAGGTGAAATGCAAGAAGAAATGGAACTTATACGTTCAAGTTCAGCAGACTAATCTTTGATTTAAGTCATGTCAGATAATAAAGAACAACTCGAAGCACTTTATCCTTTTTTATCTAACGATATAAAAGATCCAAAGAAAAAAAATGCATCACTGCTTGAATCAGTACGTCAAAAAGCTGAAGAAAGTATTACCGTTAAACAAAAATTATTTCAAGAACATGCACAGTCAATAGTTGATACGGCTTACACCATTGCAAAAATTTATCAATCCTCTGGACAACTTTTGACAATGGGTAATGGCGGTTCCAGTTGTGATGCTGCACACATTGCAGTTGAATTTTTACATCCAATAACAACAGGACGACCTGCACTAACTGCAATAAATCTTGTAGCTGATAATGCAATGATGACAGCTGTCGCTAATGATGTTGGCATTACTCACATCTTTGTTCGTCAACTTGAAGCATTAGCAAAAAAAGGTGATGGGCTTATTGGCATATCAACAAGTGGAAATTCAGAAAATCTGATAGCCGCTTTTAAACGCGCGAAGGAAATGGGTATTTACACTATTGGCTTAGCAGGCAGTGATGGTGGCCAAATGGCTGAAGAAGGTTTACTTGATCATTGTATTGTTGTTGAAACAGACAGTGTCCATCGAACACAGGAATGTCACGTGGCTATTTATCATATTCTTTGGGATTTAGTACATACGATTTTGGCTGATGAACGCGGTAACATTGGGAACTATGACTTATGAAATTTGTTGATGAATTTCGCGATCCGGAAAAAGCAAAAATATTAATTAATGATATTAATTCATTAATTGAAAAAATTGATATTTGTAAACAAAGACCCTTACAGCTCATGGAAGTTTGTGGTGGACATACACACACTATTTTTCGTTACGGTTTAGAACAGATGTTACCGGACAAAATAGAATTAGTTCATGGTCCCGGTTGTCCTGTTTGTGTGCTTCCAATGGGTAGAGTTGATGATTGTGTTGCACTGGCAGAACACCCGCAAGTGATTTTTACCACGTTTGGTGATGCCATGCGTGTACCTGGCTCTAAAAAAAGTTTATTGCAAGCGAAAGCGGAAGGTGCCGATATACGGATGATTTATTCGCCGTTAGATGCTTTAGATATTGCAAAAAATAATCCGGATAAAGAAGTCATTTTTTTTGGTATTGGTTTTGAAACCACCATGCCAAGTACCGCATTAACTGTTTTAACAGCAGAGAAAATGGGAATTAAGAATTTTTCATTATTCTGTAATCACATAACAATTGTTCCTACTGTTAAAGCTATTCTCGATTCCCCAGAATTATTGCTTGATGGTTTTATTGGCCCGGGACATGTCAGTATGGTCATCGGTAATAAACCTTATCAATTTATTTCAGAACATTATAAAAAGCCTTTAGTTGTAGCCGGTTTTGAACCTTTAGATATTCTGCATTCAATATGGATGTTGTTGACACAAATAACAGAGGGTCGTTGTGAAGTTGAAAATCAGTATCAACGTATCGTTCCAGAAGAAGGCAACAACCAGGCATTAGATGCAGTAAACAAGGTATTTGAACTAAGAGAATTTTTTGAATGGCGCGGATTGGGTTCAATTGATCATTCCGGAGTAAAAATACGAGACGCTTATTCTAATTATGATGCAGAAAAGAAGTTTTCTGTTCCTAATTTGAAAATTGCTGATCCGAAAGCCTGTCAATGTGGAGAAGTATTGAAAGGTGTTATTAAACCATGGGAATGCAAAGTCTTTGGTACGACATGTACACCGGAAACACCACTCGGCGCATTAATGGTTTCCTCTGAAGGTGCTTGTGCGGCCTATTTTAATTATGGACGGGTTGATTTAACTGAATTGATCGAAAAGCGAGAAGCGAAAAATAAAATATCATCATGAATAAGCCGGCAAGTAATAATAAAAAGACAAACATACGCCGTCGCAGTGGAAAAGTTAGAGGCGATACTATTACTCTCGCACATGGTAGTGGTGGCAAAGCAATGCGAGACCTAATTGATGATGTTTTTCTCAGTAGTTTCTCTAATGACCATTTAGCACCTTTAGAAGATCAGGCAAGACTCATTCTGAATAAGTTTGACCATGATAAAGAACGGTTGGCATTTACTACCGATAGCTATGTAGTCGATCCTCTTTTTTTCCCGGGGGGAAATATAGGGACGCTGGCCGTTAATGGAACTGTCAATGATCTTGCTGTTGGTGGTGCCAAACCTCTTTATTTGAGTTGCGGATATATTATTGAAGAAGGTTTTTCTGTCGAATTATTACGCACTATTACAAAAGAAATGAAAATTGCGGCAGACAATGCTGGCGTTTCAATTGTCACAGGTGACACGAAAATTGTGCCTCGTGGTGCAGCAGATAAACTATTTATCAATACTGCCGGCGTTGGAATTATTCCTGAAAAAATTAATATTGCTTCTCATCGTGCCGAAGTCGGTGATGTAATTATTTGTAATGGTTTTGTAGGTGATCATGGTGCCGCTATTGTTGATGCACGTGGAGAAATGGCGCTGGAAAACACCATTGAAAGTGATTGCCAGGCACTTAATAGTTTAATCGAAATGATGATGGAGACCTGTTCTGACATCCATTGCTTACGCGATGCGACTCGCGGTGGCATTGCAACAGTATTAAATGAATTCGCCGAAGCTAGTGAGTTGTGTATGGTAATGAATGAATCTGATATTCTGATTAGGGAAGAAGTCAAAGGTATGTGCGAGATTTTAGGACTCGATCCTTTATATCTTGCCAATGAAGGAAAGCTTATCGCTATCGTACCTAAAGAAGATGCAGAAACATTACTATCAGCCATGCAAGAACATCCAGCAGGTAAAAATGCTGCCATTATTGGTGAGGTGCAAGCTGCACCAGTTGGTGTCGTTATACTTTCAACTTTATTTGGTGGTGAGCGTATCGTGGATATGCTGATGGGCGAACAATTGCCACGCATATGTTAATGACATTAAATGAATGTGGCACAACAACAAAGTATCAAGATTGCTGAAAATGGAGAAGTTTATACGCTGCAATATGATGATTTAATAGATTATCATCAAGGTGATTCTATTTGGGGTTTGAGTGTAGCTTTTCGTGCCCTGCAATTAGCTGCAAATTTATTTTCAGAAAAAAGCCTTTGGGATCGTAAAAACCTGTTTATTGTAAGCAGTCATCCTGGTCCAGGAGTTCGAGATGCTATTGAATATGTCACACACTGTATCAGTAGAAATCAATTTAGATTGACGGAGGATATTAACCACGAGAAAAGTTGTTCAGGTAACATGAAATATGAATGGAAAATTAATTATGAAACACATTCTCATTTAATTTCACTTCGAGATGATTTTGTCTCTATTGAATTCTATGAATTAGTAGATCGATTAAACACAGAAAAAGAGAAACCTGAAGATAAAAAGAATTTTGATGAGTTTAAAATTGCATTAGTAAAGAAAATATGGCGTGAACCGATATCATCCAGTTACCTGATTAACAATAGTACAGTTAAAGATAGTGTGAAATAATGTATAAATGACATTAATGTGAAACATAATTATATGTGGGGATACTCAAGATGAAAATTGCAACAGTAGGTAAAGGTGGAGCAGGTAAGACAACCATAACGGGGACTTTGACGAGGATATTGGCTGACGAAAAAACAAAAATCCTTGCCGTCGATGGTGATCCAAATCCCAATCTGGCACTGACCCTGGGGATATCAATAGATGATGCCGATCAAATTAACTATATCCCACCAAGTATTATGGAGGTCAAGGAAGATGAAGAAGGCAAACGTAAACTACAAATGACGCTGACTGAAGATGATTTAATTAGTACTTATGCTGCCAAAGCGCCTGGCGACATTGATTTAATCGTCATGGGCAAGCCAGCAGATGGCAGTGCCGGCAGTGGCTGTATGTGCAGTTCTCATCTGGCAGTACGCGCCGTCATTGCCGAAATGAGTGGTTACAGCGAATTTACAGTAACCGATATGGAAGCCGGACTAGAGCACCTGAAACGCGGCACAGCACGCAATGTTGATATTATGCTGGTCGTGACCGAGGCATATTATCGATCACTTGAGGCGGCGGCTAGAACCCATCTGCTAGCCAAAGAACTGGAAATTCCGCATATCTACGTCATTGCCAATAAGGTTAAAAATGAATCTGATCAAGCTGCAATCGAGGAATTCTGTGTCAAGCATGAGATGTCGATCATAGGTAGCGTCCCGGCTGAAGAAAGATTTGAGGAGGCTGAACGTCAATGCAAAGCACCAATCGACTTTGATCCGGATTGTGCTGGAGTCGCTGCAATTCGTGAAATCGCCGCAAAGTTGAGAAAGCTGGAAGTCAAAGAAGAAATTGCACCTCAGCCCTTGCCTACGCGCAAGGGACCCAAGCCTCCTGCATGTGGCCCAAAAAGTGGAGTATAGAATATTTAAGTTCTAATACGGGTGGCATGGAATAACATTGTACAGCTGTGGTTTGTTACGTCTGATTATTTTTCCTGCCAACATAAACTCTACCCTCAATAATAGTGGTCGAAGCGAAATCCTGCTCGAGGATAGAAACCATAGTATTGGAATGGATAGCGACTCGTGTATGGGTAGAAATGTAAAGGATACCGGTATCTACCAAAATAGTAAGGATAAGGATAACGGAAATAACCGTCATCATAGCCGGAATTAGCTGCTAAATTTTGGCTTCCCCACAAGTAGTGTTCCTCGGCATTGACCACAGGAAACTGGTATGGCGTGCGGCCAATGGAACCATCATATGATCCACTCAAGGTACCAAATACTGTGACATCCCTACCGATCAAGCTCTGTAGTTCCTCTGCTGAATGTTCTGTTTTTACCAGAAACCGCCCCTTTGATGCATTGGTCTGGCGTGGCGCGCCATCTTGATCCAATTCGCGCTGTTGAATTTCAAGCCAGACCTCCTCGTTATCTTCTGACACTGTCAACACGGTGCCACCCCAGCGTACCGACTGGTCAATATTTTCATTGATATTGACCAATGCCTTACCAAGTTGTAAATCCTCTTCGGAGGGGGGCTGTGCTATACGTGCCGGGATCTCTGCACAACCGACCAGGACCCATCCCAGAAAAACAATTAACACCAGTCGCTTCATAAGATTATCTCCGTCGACCAATTACAGAGGCTATTGAGATAAGTCTAGACTATTCCTGCTAAATTAGTTCAACTGTTCCTATGCTAATAGATACTGAAATGAATGGGTGCTCGCACCCAGCTCTCCACCGGTTTATTATTTTTAGTGGCAGGCTTGAACCTCCACTTTGCCTTCACGGTAGACAAGGCACTGCCATCAAGTAGCGGATATCCTGATGATTTTGTTATATTTGCATCGGCAACGCTTCCATCTGTTGAGACCAGAATTGCTATGATCACGGTACCCTCCTCACCATGGTCACGTGCTCGACTTGGGTAAGGTGGTTTGGGAATCAAATGATACAGGGGAATCGCAGTTACATCGGGTGTAATTGGTATAACTATCCCTATCCCTGCAGTTGCTTTACTAGTCGTTGAACCAGTTTGATTCATAGATGACATATTCATTTCCTGCCCTTCGGGCGATGCTGAGGCTGCGGCAGATTGTGATTCTGTAGTAGCAGGACTCATTTTCGCTTGCTTAGAGGATGCTGTAGGATTTGTTTTCTGTTCAACTGGTTTATGCGCTTGCGCTTTTTCTACTCGTTCAGTAACCGGTTTAGCTTTTTTTTCAGCAAGTTGCTTTGGCTCCTCCACAGGTTTCGTGGTTGGTAGCTCTTCGGTTTGTTCTTGCTTAGTAGAAACCTCGGTACGGATTATTTTTTTTGCTGCAACCGGAACCGTTGATTGTTCTATTTTAAATTCTGAAGCAGAAGTATCCTCAGTAGGGGTTTTCGTTTCCGCTGCAATCGGATCCGGCGGTGTTGGTACCGTATCTAATTCTGAAACAGGAGTATTCTCAGTAGAGGTTGTCGTTTCCGCTGCAATTGGATCCGGTGGTGTTGGTTCTGTATTCAATTCTGAAACAGGGGTATTCTCAGAACTGGGGACAGAATCTGTGTTTATATTTTGTGATGATTGAAGTCCTGAATCATTAGAGTGCCCGGCAACTGTGACTGACAATGAGCCACCTTTAGATCCCGCTTCATTCAATTGGAAGTTTCCCAGGCTTGCAATACTGGCATGCATCAATATCGATAACAGGACTGCAAAGTATGCCCAAGCACGATTCTGGTTCATTGCTTTCCTGTCGCGTTTACCTGTTTTTCAGTTGCGATAGTCAAACTTGTGATACCAGCCTTACGTGCCAGATCCATGATCTTAATCAAAGGATCAAGACGCGCTTCACCATCAGCCATAACATACAAAGCAGGCTTCTCACCAGAAACTGTTTTTGCAGTCGAAAGCGTATCACTGAGTAGCTCCGGTGTGACTGGATCCTCATTTAAAAATAGCGACCCATCACGCATGATTGTCAGTGTAAGCACCTCTGACATCACTGTTTCCGCCTGACTGCTCTCAGGCAGATCGACAGACAGACCAGTCTTATAAGTCATGAACATACTGGCGTAAATAAACGCAACCAATACAAGAAACACCACATCGATGAGAGGAATCATTTCCACCTGCGGTTCAGTAGCTAAAGTATTTTCCGGAAGCTTCATGGATATTGACTAAAACGTTAAGTTCTAGACCGTGGTCTCCAGTCCAAGTGAAAGCTCAAGCTCTGTGGCGTGTGTCTCCATTTCAAATCGGAGGTTTGCAGACTTCGACTGAAATATCTGGTAAGCAATGAGGCTGGGCATAGCAATGCCCAAACCGAAGGCGGTGGTGATGAGCGCCTGCGCCAGTCCGCCGCTGGCAGCGACCGGATCAATTAACGATGCATCGCCCAGGAGCTGAAAGGATTCGATAATCCCCAATACAGTACCAAAGATGCCCAGCAGTGGTGCTAGAGACACCATGGTATTTAGAACATCAAGATAGCGATTGACTTCCACTGCTTCCCGGACAGCTGCTTGTTGCAGTCGCCAGGACATTTCAGAAAGCGGACTCTCAAGACCCTCAATAAGTACCCTAGCAACTATGTCGGAGTTAATTCCATCCGAAAATTCCTGTTGTCCGTTTTCAGTCCGGCTACAAAGTTCAGTAATCAATTCAGGACGACGGCCATTACGGCATCGCAACCAAAAGAAACTACGTTCAAAAATAATTGCTACGGTAATGACCGAGCACAGCAACAGCGGATACATCACTGGCCCACCAGCGTAGAATATTTCAATCATCCGACGTAACCTTTATCCATCTCCCACCTGAAGCAGACGAGTCTGGGTGACTTGCTGCCACTACCTTTACAGCAAATGCTGTTAACGAAACTTCAACCGCCCACCAAGCATAATCAGCCTTTCAACATTTACATTATTAAAGCCACCGGCAAAGGTACTAAAATTGGTCACGTAGTCGGTGTCGGTAATATTGTCCACGTTTACAAACAGCTCAAGGTACTTATGTACCTTATATTGAATACGTCCATCGAAAACATTGTAGTTCTCAGATGCAAGGTTGGGATCCGCATTGCGACCCGCACCGCGAAACGCCAGGTTTCCCCGAAACGGACCTTGTCTATACTGCAAGCCTGCGTCGAAAGTTGTCTGCGGCGCGGCACCCGTTGTCTCCAGTGACATCAATGTAAGACCGGTATAACCAGATAGATGCTTAGTTAATGGGAACGACAGATATGCCTCGAGTCCGCTTTGGTTAAATTTACCCGTACTCGCTTCAGTACCAAATTGACCACCAGTAACACTGACGATAAGATTGTCACCTTTCATCCACCACCCGGTGATATCAAATTCGGCGCCATTATTGAAACGCTGATTCACGCCAACCTCAGCATGGTAAAACGATTCCGGATCTCTTAACGGATCATTATTTGTATCGACTTCACCCAGTCTTGGCACTCTAAATGCCTTTCCGCCACGTACGCGTACTGCGAGACTTGGGCTGAACTTTTTGACTATGCCGATTTCCGGTGATAATTCAGTATCAAAATCCTCACCCGCAGTAACCCTTACACCTCCATCAACAGTAATGCTGTCTGTAATGGCCTGAGTCGCCTGTATATAGCCACTGTAATGACTGCTCTGGTCATCTTGAGCGGAACCTGTAAACCTACTATCGCTGTATTCCACAAAGTTTCCGCCAAGCGTAATTGTATTACCTCCCCCACGCAGCCATGTATGTCTGGCTAGGACGCCGGTTTCGGTTTCTACTCTTCTACTCAAGGTCGTTCCAGCGTTTAGTACCCCGTTGGTGTAGTTACCATTGAAATTGTCTAGCCTATTATCATGATAGGCAACTAGCGAGTTTGAGGACGCCGTCTTACGGTCAATATGGAACACCAGGTCAGTTTCATCCTGACCAAATCGGCGATGGGAGACGCCTGGTGAAAATGGGAAATCCTCTGGAACTTCCTGTGCATTGGATCCGCGAAAGCCGACACTCCATGTATCGTTGATGGCCTGGCTGATTTTTAAATTGACGTTGGTAAGGTCATGTGCTTCTGCAGTGGCGACACCAGCACTGGGACCCGCGACTACAGGAGGACCATCGGTTAGACGATCACTGCCACTAAAGAGGATACTGCCACTGCCCCAACCGTATGCAATGTCGCCAAAGACTTCCTGGGTGTTGTATCTGCCATAGGCGCCCTCAACAAAGCCACTGAAGCCTTTACCCGGTTTACGGGTGTAGATGTCAACCACGCCACCAACTGCGCTGGCGCCGTGTTTCAACACCGAGGGACCGCGGGTAATTTCCATACGGTCGATCATATCGGATGAATAGCGATCCACACGGGCGTGAAAATGGTTGTTGATCTGAATCGGAATGCCATCGACGAACACCGGTACTCGGGCCCCATTTAAACCACGGATCAGAAATCCCGCATTGGGACCACCAAAACCAGTCTCGGATCGCCTTGATGTGCTAACACCAGGTGTACCGCTGAATAACGCATCATTGAGATTCGTGAAGTGCATTCCCTCCGTGTCGTCTCGCGTAATAATAGTGACCGAGTACGACCGATCTGCCTGCGATGGTACGGAGACTTCTACCGGTTCAAGCAGAGGTATTTCATCTGCGTAACTGAGTTGTGGAATCAACACTAACGTTGATAAAAAAATTAAGAAAACCCGTGCAAGCAGGCGCCTGCTGGTTGATATCGTCATACATCCTCTCCCCAAAAAAGATTTACTACCATTCGAGATAGTTTGAATTTCGAATCTGAGATTAAACCAAGCTTAACCTTAGGTCAATGAGGTCAATGAGGTCAATGAGGTCAATGAGGTCAATTTTACTATAAAAATATTATTACATTAAATACAATGAGTTATATTAATTTCAAGTCATTTGAGAAGATATTCAATTACAGGGATTTCTTGGGAACCCACAAAATTTCTAATGGTTTGACTCATAAGCTTGACCTTGTCGTTATCTAGGACAATACTTAACTTCATGGACAATACTAAATTTAAGGGGCATTGAAATGGGGAAACCAACCTTCGCAATTATTGCTCGCACCTACCTTATTACGCTTGGGACGCTCAGTTTCTGGTTCATGATTAAGATGGCCGTGGCGGAACCATTATGCACTGGCTGTTCTGTAAGCCTGGTCAAGTGGGCACTGCCGCGAGCTGAAATATTAACATTTGCCTGGATGTTTGCTGGCATGGGTGCCTTATGGTATTACCGCCAAAGTTTTACAGACTTAATGAGATATCTGCGGATGCCACGCAAAGCAGTAGTAAATTCAGAAAACCAGCTAGACGATTGACAGTTCAATAAATCGATTTACGAAGCTTATTACAGGCAGGCTGGAATCTCGTATACCGGCAGAATTTTATGGGGCCGATTTTAGATCAATAATGGGTGTGCCATCGATAGCATCCAGCCCGCGTACGTGAAGATCGTTAACGCCCACTTCAAGTAGGTCAACAAGACTTATACCGATCGGATTTGGCCGTAATGGACTACGGTTTCGAAAGACACCGATCATTTCCTTATTGCGATCACCACCCGGATAAACTCTTAGCACTTCGCGATCTGCCTTGTGTAACCAATAGAATACCAGTAACTGTTGCATATCCTGCATACCCGTCAACCCAAGACAATATTCCGGAAATATTTCCAGAGTGGCTTCCTGCATTTTGTGCTTGCCTTCAGCAGGTGGATCTTGCGTAGTCTGTAAACTGGAATGGACAACACCGATTATCTTTAACACCGAATCTATTTTATCAATCATTTTTCAAATTCATTGGCAAGTAAAAATAACTTTATGCTAATACTTAGTCATTTTATCTGGATGATCAATAATGTAGCAATGGTTAAAACTATTGAATGCTATTTCTTACACTCAACTTTTTTCCATGATGTAACACTCCTATACAATAGCCCAGTGGAAAACCCTAATTAAACCTGGAACCAGGGTGAGGATGTTACAAAAGCAATTGCAGATAATTTAAAACAGCTTAATGTTTAAAAAGCTAATTTAAGCTTTTTGTTTGTTCTGTAAAAATTAAAACTCTAGTTTTGCTCCTCCAGATACGCCAATTCCATTTACAGGAATACCTGATACAAACTCAAAGTTTGAGTCAGTAATATTATCGATTTGAAAAAATACTCTCGCATATTTATTAACGTGATAATTAGCTTTAATGTCGCCAATGAAATAATTATCAAGTTGAACTTGTGTGGTAGTTCCAACTGGAATATCAAACGTGTCTCTGGCAAAACGACCTGCTAAGTTGATTGAAAAATCATGGTGTCTTTTAAAACTATGATGATAAGTCACACCAAAATCAATCGTTTTCTCAGGTACGCGTAAAAACCGGTTACTGTTATTATCAAAATCAGCAACGGTAACACCCAACATCGTTTGCCAATTTTCCGATGGGTAGAAATGCAAACGTGATTCTACACCGCGATTAGCAAAGTCTATACTATTCGTACTTTCAGGAGGTGGCGTCACTGCTGATTGTGAGGGTAGAGTAATTAAATCTTCACCATCCTGGACATAGACAACTACATCCAGATTTGCTCTTGAAAAAGATTTATTAAAACCAAGTTCATATTGTTTGACGATTTCCGCATTCAATGTTGAATTAGCAGGACCAGTACGTTTTGCGCGGAATACCCCGAACAATTGTTGTAATGTGGGCATTTGGTATCCGCGTGTTGCTCTCGCCCGAAATGTGGTTCCATAAAGAAAATTATCAGTATTATCCAATTCCGGAGTCCAGCTTATGCCTAGCTCTTCTGCATGCTCAGTATCAGCAGCACTGTGATGGGCATATCTTAGTCCACCAGTCACTGCAACATGTCGCCCTAAATTCTGTTCAATGTAACCATAGATTCCAAGCTCATTTAATTGTTCTGATACTCTATCCTGAGCAATGGCTAACTGAAATGGTGGGGCTGGAAATGGAGAGTTATCCGCTTGTGCACGCATGTAATCAACGCCTGCGATTAGTTTAGTATTATCCGTAGCTTCCCAAGCTGTTTTAAAACGCATACCAGTTTCATATACATTAGCTCTTTTTTCTGGGTCATCCAAAATCTGGCTTTCAGGATCCAGGTCATCATGATAAAACTTCAAGGAAGACTGCACTTTGTCAAAATCAGCATTAAGCGTGAGATCAAATACTGTTTGCGTTAAGTCCAGACTCGTTGTTCGAGAATCAGTGAATGGTCCGGGAACAAAAATAGTTTCAAATATTTCAAATGAGTCCTCATTTCTTCCAAAAGTTACATCGGCACTAAATATATCATTAAACTCATAACCGGCCTTAACGTTAATGCTTTTTATCAAAGCAGCAGAAGTGGGGTTATCGCCATCACTGCTTCGATAAGACCCACTTGCTCGTACGTAGCCACGTTCACCACCATAAGAGACACCACCAAAATTTTCAGTTGTATTAAAGCTGCCATAACTACCTTCAATATAACCGTGAAAACCTGCTTCTGGTTTACCCGTAGTAATATTTACAACACCTGTTTTACCTGAGCCATGAAGTACAGGTGAAGGGCCATGAATAACTTCAACTCGTTCAACATCTTGTAGACTTAATGCGGAGGGTGTGGGGTGAGCAAATGAAACTGTTGCATCGGGTCGACCATCAACAAGAACTTGTATGCCTGCCGGACCAACCACGCCATTACCCCTGATACTAAGTCGACTTAGACCAGATCCAGTTAAACCTAGTCGCTTTGTAACATTTAAACCGGGCTGATTATCAAGAGCATCAAAAGCGGAAGTCGCATGTTGAGCCTCAATTTCTCCACGTTCGATATCTATCACGGTTACCGTCGCTGCCTGGTATTGTTCCTGTACGGTCATCGTACCCAAATGTGATGTTTCTACTGCAGAACTTGTGATTGGCAACCATGCTATGCAAAGTACTGAACAGCCTAAACTCAAAATAGTTTGTAAATTCTTAGTTACTTTTTCCACCTCATTTCCCCATATTTTTTTTCATCTATAATTAATCAAAGTCGTACCTACGGTCAAGGTTTTTTTAAATGGAAAATTGCTTGCCTTCAGACTCGAATATTCTATTTTTTTATTAATATATTCAATAACTTATCAATAATGTGAGGCATGTAGCATGAGACATGTGATATTCATGATATTCATGATATTCATGATATTCATGATATTCATGATATTCATGATATTCATGATAATTTTAGAATATCTAGACCTTAAAGTGTCATTAATTCCGATAATCAATTATAATGAAAGACAGTTGTTCCATAGCGCAACATATTGATATTAATTGAGGTATTACGTCATGGTAAAATTAACATCATCACCCTACTTTAAGTCGTTTTTAACAGCACTCATTGTATTAAGCTTTGGTTCAATAGGTGTATTAGCTGTTATGAGCCCTGAGTGTACTCACTGCACGTTGGCAATCGCAAGTAAGGCGATGTTAGGTGCCAAGATTCTTCTGACCGGTTGGATTTTTGCCGGCATGCTTTATTGTTGGGATGCCCGTACATCGATTTTGGCAAGACTTGGCAGTGTGTTTAGATTATGGAGTCCAACCACCAGGGGTTCACAAATTTAATTCTAATTTATCGTCCACTTCTGTACGTACTTTAAAATTGTACTAATTAAGTTTTACAACTTCTCTATGTCGCCAAGTACTAATCTTTGGTGACACTGCATATATTTTAAATCGATTACACTCATAGACATCCGTTCTGTCTAAAACAGTTAGTGACCATATTATGTTTGCTGTAACAACCCGGAATAAATTAAATAGTTCACGCTTTGCCCCACACATGATCAGGGCCTGGTTTCGTGTTCGCAGGCAATTGTACGAAACCAGGGGAATGATTCGTTACAGTACTGGCATCTCAAATCTGACCGAATTTTATACGATCACTTTATGGCAAAATGAAATGGACATGTTTGCTTTTATGTCTTCCGATGCGCATCGGGACATGATGTGGAACTTTAGCAAATGGTCTGATTCTTTCTGGGCGATGCGCTGGGATGCAAGCACAGATGAGGTAGGTGCATGGGCTACTTCACCAAATTTTATCGACAAAGGTTTTCATGAACAATTCGATGTCAGTCACGGCAAATCTGGTCAAATAACACAAAACCCGGTGAGAGATTGGCTCATCGAAAAGGGAATAAGCAAGGAGTTAGAGATATCAGAAGATAACGCTGATCAAGCTGAAGGTATACCTGGTACTGCGGCTGTTCTGGCACGGATACCTGCTAAATCATTACTAAAATATTACAAAATATTAAACAAGTTACATTCCTTTAGAACATCAACCGGGATCATAAAATTTTCTACCTGTGTCGGTCTTGGTGAATGTATTGTTATTGCGATCCTGGATGCCGGAGCGCTGGAAGAATCAAGGCGACTCATGCTGATGCTGGAGAAATATTTTCCCGATACCTGGGCAATGCGTTTCAAGGGGCATGACTATGAGGTGGGTCACTGGGATGGTCTACGTCTGCGAGAGATATTGCTACCAGACACCAGAGAGGGCATTGCTAATATAATTTGATAATGTATTCCTGAATTATCTGATTTCTAATGTAATATTTTTATCAATACTAAGCTCGGCCATTTTCATCATTGCATCCATCAAGCTTACAAAGTCAGGCTTCATCTTTTCTCGATATTGGTTAACTTGATTTAGGTCACTTAATAAACCAACCGCACTGGATAACATTGGACAAGGGTCAACTTCAATTGGTAAATAAGTGCCGCATTCACAAGGGTTAAGCAAATGAGGGTAAACTGATTTTGCTTCATCATCCATGTGCTCTATTGCAATATTATCATTCTGATAAGTTTCGACAGTTCCTTCTGTCAATTTATCGGCTACCCATAATTTAAAACGATTAAACGTTTCATGATCGCAAACAGAAACTTTTTCATCTCCGACGATCAAATAAAGTGGATGCTTATTTTTAATCGGTGTAGAAATATCCTGTTTAATATTATGTTCTTTTTGTGCATCCATAATCTAAACAGCTTTATGTTCGTTGCAGGGAGTTTCACTCAAATATTCATCAAGCCACTTTAAAATCATTTCCAATGCTTCATCTAACGCCTCAGCAACTGGAGGACTTAAACCAATTTTAAGACCATCAAGTTCTTCCGGTTCACAGCCAATGATTCGAATTGTATCGGGCAAACTGTCAATGTGCGCCAAGAAGTTTAATGCTCTTATGGGTGTTGCATAATGTGTATCAGAAAAATAATCTCGTAATTCATGTATGGATAAATCAGACATATCAGGAAACAACGGTTCAAGCATATAAAGATGACCCGGATCATGGTTATTTTTGTAGGCATCCATAATCACTAATGCATCATAACCGTACATCAGTTCCTGAATTAAACTCATCCCGCCTATTCCTGTCTCAATTACTTTAACAGTTGGAGGAAGATCGTCACGTTGCATTAGGCGATGGGCAAGTTCAATTCCAAAACCATCATCACCTTGCAAAACATTGCCGACTCCGGCGATCAATATTTTTTTATCGCTCGTTTCAGTATCCATTAAAAAGTAGGGACTTTGGGTGTAAAGGTCATACCAATGCCTATCATAAGAGAGCCACTATCCGTTATTTGTACAGGGTAGCATTCAATCTCCCCCTCTCCAGCAATTCGAGATCCTAATCGAATATCGTAAAGACAGCCTGGATGATTCGGACAAGACAATGTATAGCTACTTAATTTTGCCTGTTCAAGACTTGAGTCATCCTGAGCACAGGCATTTGCTAGTGCGAAAAATTCATCGTTAACTCGACAAAGTATAACTGTTTGATTATCAACATTAATTGCTCGTAGTGATCCAGCTTCTAATTCTTCTTTATTGTTTAATGCAGGAACCCAATGCGGATAAAGGGTAGGTTTTGGTGTTTCTTCTTTTTCTAAAGGCACTACTTTGATCGGAATATTCGGAAAGTTTACTTTTGGTTTTTCTGCGGGTTTTTCTGGTTCGTCATCAACTTCAGCTGGTAATAAATCATACAGCTCCATTAATGTATGAATAGCTGGATCAGTAATCACTTGTTCCAATACGCCCTCTTTAAATAATCTAACTAAACGCCATAGACCTTCACGATGAATGGAGTCAATACCCGCAAGTAATTCAAACACTTTTTCTTTCACATCTGGAAGAGGTAACTCTTCCATCTCAGTAATCATACTATCGACATAGGACAGAAGATCATCCCATTCTTCATTACTCATAAATCCGATTAATGACTGAGGGTTTTCGGGAAGTTTTTCAGAATCGTCCGGTGTTGATGAAGAGGACATTGAATATATTAAATAAGTAAACTGATATTAATGTAGCGCACAATCATCACCACACTGAGAGTGATCACCGTCATCACAACATCCTGCTGCACATTCTCCATGACCAGCTTTTTGAAAATCTGCAAAACTATCAGCAAATAATCGACCACCTTGAGTTTTTCCTTTTTCAGTAAAAGAATATCCTTTTATAGAACCTGTTGCTAACTCAAAACAGCCTTCATCTATTAATTCCTTAAATGCTATTTCAATCAGATCTTCATCATAATTAAGAAAAGGCTGTATAGTCTTAGCACTATAGACATTACCAAGTCCTTCTCCTTGATACCAATAACATATCTGAAGGATCTCTTCGCGGTTAACAAGTCGATCTAAAGCGCCTGGATTAGGTGTCGATTGTTCTGTTTGTTCAGTCATAGCTCTTTCTCTAAATACATCAGTGCTTTGTTGTTTCATAACAATCATTCAATAACTGATTATGGCATACATCTGCCAATGGTGTGAGCTGATCAGCCGTTAATGGATACAGATTAGGGGTTCCTTTAATTCCATCAATCACTGCATTTTGAGTCGCTGTCATCATTTCATTAACAACTTTTTCATTTTCAGGTGCCATCGGGTTTTCTCCGACAATATTGAATTCACCATTTACACGATTTAATTCCATTTCGGATAATACAAAGTCACCAAAACTAGTATCTGCAAGTTGAACTTCTATGGTGATGACCTCTTCCGGCCAAATCTTAAAATGTTCACCGATAACAAGTAGATTATCCAAACTAATAATGCCGGTCACAGCTTCAAAAATTCGATCTTGTATAGCCAGGTTATCCAGTTCCCCACCTAACCATTGTCGACACGTTATTGTTCCGGGCTTTAATCCTCTATCAACAGCAGCGACGAGAACAATACGATCATATTCGATTGCTTGAGCTTGAAAATCTTGAACAATTGCAATTGGCCCCCAATTCATTTCCTTGATAGAGACATCAAGGTCAGGCCAATTGATCGCTTCAATACGCTCTTTGAACTCCGGACCTAAGGGATAACCCCGGATAAATTGAAAATAACCGACTAGACCTATTGCTATTTTTGACATGTATTAAATATAGCTGGAAAGTATCCAGCTTAAAACATTTAACTAATACCGCACGCGCAAGTGGTAACTTCCCTCGTAACGACCTTATCAGTTCCTTCAACCATAGTATGCGTAGTACACGGCATACAAGGATCAAAACTACGCAATGCACGTAACACATCAATACCCTTAAAGTCAGAATGATCTTTAAAATTCGTTTCTATAATAGGTGTATTCAAAACGGCTTGTTCATAGGGTCCTGGTTCACCCCACGGAGTTCGTGGACAAGCATTCACCGTAGACGGGGTTGATATCTGATAATTTGTAAGCACACCCTTTTCTATCTCTGCCCAATGACCTAGAAAACCACGTCCGGCACCCCACATGCCAACACCAATGTGATGACCGTCCTTAGGAATTTCAAAAGGTGTGTGTACTGCTGTTTCACCGCGTCGTAATAAATCCTGCGCTCGTACCCAATTTTCCATTGTTACCATCATATTAAAACCAACTGCATAGGCACGTGCACGATTACGCTCAATGGCATTCCATATTTTTGGCACCTTCCATTCCAATTCCATTTCTGGAAGTTGATCTTTGGCGAGCTTTAATTTCAAACTATTTCCTGTAGAAGCAAAATATTCACTATTTGGAAGTTTATTAGCTAATGCAGACATGTACACTCTTGCATAAGCGCCTGCTTCAAATGTGTGTCTGTCCCAAGTCGGTGTACATGACCAACTATATTTTTCTTTCCAGTTTTGCTCTCCTGGACGTGGAATTGTCGTTTTATTCCAAGGATGATTAGGACTTAATGGATTACCCAATGGATCTGTTTTGAATTTATGCTCATTCCATTGTTCATAATAAGAGTGCTCAACAAATTCTTCAAAGCCAACATTTAAATCCGTTAATCGAGTTGTTACAAGTTTGCCATTAACTATTGACCCCGGTGTTGACCAGCGTTTTTCACCCCATGTATTACAATTCTCATAGGTAGCATCATAATAATCTTCATGATCCCATTGACCAAAATCAACCATGGTCGCAGGTAATTCGCCCATATGCCGATACATAGGGTTCGCTTCATACATGAAATCATAAACATCATCCCAAATACCGATACAGCGTTTGCTATAGTCAAAAAATACTTTTAATTTCAAATAAAATTCACTTAATGCAGTCGTGGTAACAGTCGTTGTTACACCACCTGGAATGACTGTTTCCGGATGTGGGTATTTACCACCAAGTAAAACATAGGCTTCTCTCGCCACACGTGTCATTTCCAATGCTTCAAGATAAAGCTTTCCGGTTAATGGATTAAGATCGGTCATGATTTCACCGATAGTGTTATAACCGTGAATATGTTGATTTTTTGCTGGAGCGTTAGTTGCCTTTGCCCAAATTTCAGGATTGGTATCACGTATCAGGACTTCAGAGTAATCCGGACCTGCCAAAATAAATAAGTGTAATGGATTGTCATACAGATATTCACAACTCAATAAGAGATTACGAATAACAATACCTAATGGCGGTGGTTTTATACCCAACGCCATCTCAACACATAAAGCAGAAGCGGTTGCGTGAACACCACCACAAACTCCGCATGCACGTGAGCTAATAAATGCAGCATCACGAGGATCACGACCTCGTAGAATCACTTCATACCCGCGAAATAGAGTAGCCATTGATGCTGTGTCAACAATCTTACGTTCATTAAGATTAACTGTGCTATGAAAAGCGAGTGCACCAGCAACACGGGTCACAGGATCATAATCGACATCTTGTAATTGACCATTTTTCACTGCCAGTTCTTTTAATACTTTATCTCTTTCCTCAGCAGTTTGTGTTGCATAAGAGTATGGATTCTGAACACCTTCCTTTAAATGTGCATTGCCATCAGCATCAAACTCGATCGGTAAATTTTCAAAACACATACTCGATTACTCCTGGTTATTATTTTTTATTCGTTAAATCAGTTGCGACACCAACAATTGCTGCCAGGTTTCCATTTACATTTAATAATTCACTTAATAATGCAGATAGACCACCATTAATACTTTCTATATTTTCAGGTAACGGTTGTGTGTTATCACGTACAGCAATCAACCCACCTGCTAATTTGGCTAAATCATTCTTCGTTTTCCATAATGCAATAATGATCCCTACCAAATAGATCACAAGCACTATCACAACTACAGCCGTTACAGCTAATGTCGAATACAATAATAAATGCGTCATGATGTTTGCCCCTGACTTGCTCTCTGTGATAATACTTCTGCTATTGCAGAAGAATGATCCTCAAGGTTTTTTGCTGTATTCACCATATCACCTGCAACGGAGATAGTATCGTTTAATGCAGGAATTGAACTCGTGTTATTGGCAATACCAACACCACTTTCAAGCATTTCTGACATATAACGTCTAATCGACCAGGCAGCCGTTAAAGTTCGATGCAATAAACCAACAGCAAGTGGCACGATAACGATTAATACAATTAATAACGTTCCACCCCATATTAAGTACACAGGCATAGGTAGTGTCATCGTTAGATCCATTACTGATACCTCTCTTGTTTAACAGCGCCATCAATAACACCGATTAAATGTTTATCAACTTCTTTTAAGCCACCACTCACTTGGGTTAATCCTTCATTTAGAAGTACTACCTGTGGCGTTAAATGTCCTGTTTCAGTTTCTATTGCACGCAATCCCAATCTTAATTTAGCTAAAAAACTAGTAGGAGTACCGCCAATAGATCGTAGCATTGAGCTGATCTTGATCAGTCCATAGGCAAGTACTAGAAAGAAAACGATTACAAGTGTTGCTGTTAAGAATGTAAGTAAAACCATATTTAAAAAATACCTATTCTAGTGTTCCAACATACAGTGTGGGCATCCGGGACAACCTTTAGCATGTGTTTCGATTGCAGCAGCACCTTCATTAATACCAAGTGCTCTAGCTAAAATTTGTCCAGCCACTTCATTAATTCTATAAAGTATGGGTATTTGGATTGTATTACAGGCAATACGTTGACCGACTTCCCATATTTTTGAAACATGTTGATTAATAATACTGGCTTCTCGATGTATCATCCAAAGTAATAGGGCGACAACAAGGGCAACAACTAAACCAACAATTAGAGATGTAATCCAAACGAATTCTGCTGCGGCTTCTGGAGATGTAGGCAATGTCATTTTAATTTCCCGTTATCGTTCTGGATCAAGCAACTTGATCATCTTTACTCTTTGATAAAACACTCAGTATCGTGCCTGCATTTTCTTCTATGGCAGTTGCACCATCTAACAAATCGCCAGCAACTTTCTTAGACGTATTGAGTTGCCAGATTGATTTTGTATTGGCTTCAATTTCAAGTCCAACACCAATAGCAACATTCGCTAACGTAGCAATTTTATGTGCAAGTACAATAATGGTAATTAACAATGCAGCAGCGGCAACAACAATGCCACCACCAATAGCTAACCAGATAAACCACCATTGATAAATTTCATTGGCACTCATTTTTCCACCTCGGCATGCATTCTTTCGTCTGCTCTTTTTTCTGCATCTTTTACAAAGGTGTGTCCTGATGCTTGTAACTTTCTTTGTAGCTTCGTTCCATCAGGATGAAATTCGGTTCCCCATGATTGAATTTTCTTATAAAAATAATGCGCTGTTTTCATGAATATCCCCGGGGACTCAACATGGCCCCAGCCACTTGGAATATAACCTGTTTTATTCCAGCGGTTTGTCATATTACCTTTGCGCTGACTAATTTTTCTAAGTGGACGAATGAAACTCCCTACCATTCTACTAGCAGAACCTGAAATAAACTTCCCGGGAGGTGCTTTATAAAACGGTGCAAAAGCATCAGGGAAACCTGGCATGGTGCAACCGATACATATGCCACCAGTATTCATACAACCACCGGAACTCCCTAATGCGCCGCGTTTCGTCATATTGCACTGTACAACTGGACCCCAACAACCTAATTCTACTAAACACTCTGGATCGCCATATTCTTTTGCGAATGTTCCTTCTTCATAAGTACCTCCACGCGTACAACCGCGATGAACTGTTTGACCAAACATCCAGGCCGGACGACCTAATTCATCAAGTTCTAATAATGGAGCAACACCTGCTAAAAACATCAGTACTGCAGTGATTGTTTCCGTGATGTTATCGCCTATCGGTGAACAACCAGGAACATTTACTACAGGTAGGCCCAGTGCACTTCGATAATCTTTACCAAGGAAGTCCATTGTTGCCATAGCATGAGTAACATTACCTACCGCTGCTGGGATACCTCCCCAGGTTGCACAAGTACCAACAGCTACGACTGCTGCTGCACCGGGTGAAAGATCTTTAAGCATTTTTGCTGTGGGATAAGGACGCCAACTGCCATCATCCATTTCTTCCATACCCATCGCCGACCAGTAACCGCCATAATCTGCAGCAATTTGCTCATCTGCGACAGAACCTTCATATAAAACAACATAAGGAGCGCCTAGTTCACCGCGGGCTGCCTTATAATAAGGTTCCATAAAGCGATGACCGGCTTCTACGGCCAGAACAGGATGGTGTAATATAACTTTAGGTAGACCGGGGATTGCTGCTGTAAGTAATTGTTCGACGCTCGGATTTTTCGCACCTACTGCGGCAACTGAACATCCATCACAGCTCATTCCTGCTAACCAGAATGCATGAACCTCTGTAATTGGCCCTTCTTCAAGACCGAAAGTTGGCGAGTGCGAATTAGTTAGAACTACTTCTTCCGTATTCTCTGTCATGATTAATAATCTCTATCTAACTATAATAATGTATAGTCAGATATTAAACCTTCCCCTAAAGGGGAAGGTCAACCAATTTTTAATCATTATTTAATAATACTCATAGATTATTTAGTCCATAAAATGATCTGAGTATAAATTGAATTGAAACAAGGGATCTATACCCCTACACGTAATGCAGACACTATATCAGTTATTGAAACTATGCCCTGTAGCTTTTCATCTTCGACGATTGGAAGATGACGAAACTTATTTTTACTCATAATTTGCATGCAACTTTGTATGTTTTCAGAAGGTGGAACAACAATAACCTCTTCAGTCATCAGCTCCCCTACTGTTATATCCCACGGTGCAATTCGTTTAGGTGCAGCTTTCCTAATGTAGTCCCTTTCCGACACTATTCCGACCATTTTATCATTTTGTAAAACCAATAATGCACTAATTCTATTTTCAGACATTAATTCAACTGCATCTTGAAATGAATCTTCAGGTTCAATCGTATAAAGTTTAGTTTTAGTTTTTTTCTCTAATAATAATTTTGCTGTAATAATCATAATAATTCCTCGAAGTTAGTTTCTTAAAAATCAACAAGGTTTCTCGAACAACTGGTGCATCAGCTCAGCAAATGAAATGCTGTAATAATCGGTAGTCCATGTAAGCTTCGTGTTCCTTGTTACATTAAGGAACCGAAGTAATCTGTCCTAATCTCATTAATGAAATCAGCATTTTATTTAGAGCATGGGTTAATCATCATTGTAGTACTTCATTTGACGGGATTACAAATAGTGGTGATAAAAGCTTGATTTATATAGTCAGCAGTACGGAAAGAAAATAATAAACGTATAAAATTATTCTTAAAAAAAACATAGATAGGTTATTTTGTAGAAGAATCTACAATACATGTACAAGGACTCAATAGCGCATCACAAATACATTCACTTGGTCTATTTTTAGGAGTTAATAATAAGGCTTGATGACGGGCGGCTAAATCTTCCCGCCGTCCCTGCAGAATTACCAATTCCTCATCGGTATCACGTAACTTTTCATCCATTAAACTTAATACCTGTTGTCTGAATGATTGTTTTTTATCTTTAACAAATATCTTTTTTAAATTATTAATCGTAAAGCCCAATTTGCGTAGATGTAATATAAGCCGAATATGAGAAGTCGCTTTAACATCATATAAGCGGTAACCTGCATCGCTACGCATTGCCGGCCCCAACAAACCGATATCTTCGTAAAACCGAAGCGTTTTTGTTGTAGTACCAAGCAATTTAGCTAATTTACCAATGCGTAATGTTTCTTGTGCCACGATTTAATATTCTCCTGATATTTAATAGTACTATATACAAGGTAGTTACTTAGTAAATTACTATATATATAACTATAGTAAATAAAACCAGAATAGATTATGTATTATTTAGGAATTTAAAATGCCAGTAGATATTATTAAAGAATTTTTAGGGGTAGAACCAACAGTGGAAGGAGTTATTGATCCTGAACAGCTGCTCACTTTTCGTTATGAAAGTGAAAGACTTATATATGATTTACATTTAAACCTGAACGAAAAATACTTAAGCATCTCAGCAGACTTTGAATACCCTTTTGGGTTCAAATCACTATACGAAATAGCAGTCGAGTACGACAGAATAAACATAGAAACTGATTCCGAAATTTACGACAATCAAAAAATTCTTGTTTGTAGAAAAGATTATCCAGAATTTAATAATTTTAAAACCATGATGATTATGAAGTGGGGTAATGCTGATTTATCAGTATGGCCAAATTATATAAAACCTACCAAGTGATAATGCCTGCTTATGGCTGAATGAAGAGTTACAATGAGAACGAGCCAAAACGAACATTAGATATACTGTTATGAGTAAAAATGAACGATAGCGAACTTAACCAAGAGAATTTAGAAAAGCATGTGCGGAGTAATCCGGGTATTTATTTTCCGGAGTCTGAACCTTCGGGAATTGGAATTGCTGACATCCTAGAGCGCACTGCAAAATTTCTTGGTGCAACTGAAACTAAGCTAGTAGAAGTCGATGGTGATTTCTTTTTTTGTGGAAATATTGATTGGTTCATTATTGAAAATAGTTGGGGGCTAACCGAGGAAAATTTATTCAAACGCTTTTGGCCATTCCCAGAGGCAGGCGTCAATTCCGCAAGAATTGATGCAATCGCAAGCATCTATTCTAATGTGTTGGCTGCCGCCACGCCTTCTAGTGTAAGAGTGTATAAAGGTTGTCTCAGTACAGAGCAAGAAGCACGTTTAGTCGATTTGAGCGCTAAGTGGAAGCGAGTGGTTTTTTTTGATTTCAATGAAAACTCATAACAATTAAATCCAGCCGACTCTCAAAAGAGTAGCACCGCTTAACTTTAATTGGTCGGTTGATATAATCTTAGTGTATACGCTGAGAACCTTTCAAGCTTAATAGTCAATTGCAGTGTAACTGTTTCAGAGAATGATGACATGTCAAAGAAAAAAGCAAGAAAATGTCACTCAACGCTATATCGCTCATCTCATCAAATTAGCTTTTTTAGCACTTGATATTATGGAAACTATAATGAAAGGTAACATTCCACCAAAACTTGCTCTAGATCGTCTCAAAAAAGGCATTCCATTAGATTGGAAAGAACAACGACTCGAATTCGGATTTACTCTGTAATTCTACCAGCACGAACTAGCAAAAAAGCGATTAGAGACTATTCAAATAATTCTTGATATTTCGCATGATCTAGTTCGCTACATGGAACAAATAACAGCAATGAATGTACTGCAAGCTTTTGAATTCATGAGAAATTAAATAGTCTCTGCAAAGACACTCCGCAGAGACTAGGCTAGATGGCGGAGAGAGAGGGATTAATAACAGACTATTATCCACCTCCCTCAATTAACAAACATGGAGGAGTAATTAATATATTGTTGCTGGTCAAGGCAACCACTAGATTATTCGTCTTTAAATAAGTTACTCAGTAATACTGCAACAAGTAATGAAAAATTTAATAACAAAATTTTATCTACATTAGATAAATTTTAAAAAAAATTGAGCCAGTTTGTCACAAAAATTATCTATCAGTCAGTCGGATGGGACACCGCCACCTAGCTCTGGAGATTGTGACATGTTTGATTAATATCCATATTTTAAACACTCAGTGCTAAATTCGGAAAATACCAAGGTTCTGCATGCTCAGGTATTTCCCATTTCAATGGTGATTTTGAACTTGTTTCGCTTAACAATCCATCCTCTTTCAACTGCCCTATTAATCGACGTGCAGACCGTCCTGGCATACCGGACAATTCATAAGCTAATGAACGTTGCAGTTCCCCTTTTACAAAAGCATTATAAAGAATTAATCCTGCTGCTTCTTTTAATTTACCGGTTACTCCAGGAACTCGTTCATCATTTCGAGCCTGAACATAGCTATCAATACGTTTATGTATTTCGTCCAACTGTAATAAATCACTAATGTAATCGATTTGATCAATTGCCGTATCTAACATGAAATCGCAAAAACGTATTAAATGCTTTTCACTCAATGCACCTCTACCATCATGGTCGCCTTGTCTACTGTTATCTGCACGTGCAAGTAATGCTTTGTATTGATCTGATGAACGTGCAAGACCACGACTTAGGCACCAAACTCCATAACTCTCTAAGCCAATACTTTTTAGAGCTTCATCAGTAAACAATCTGGCGACACGACCATTCCCATCAGCAAATGGATGTATCCAAACAAAGCGATGATGTGCACACATCACGGCAATAAACTTCTTATCACCTGAATGACGTTTGGGATGATATACATTACAAAACTGCTGCATTAATGCATCAAGGTTTTTAGGATCGGGTGGCATGTGCTGCCCAACATCAACACGTTCTGTGCGCCATTCACCTGGAACAACCTTTCCTCTTTCTTCACCTTGCTGATCTCTTAACACCCACAAGCTTTCTGGAGTACCTTGGTAAAATTTATGATGAACCGCTTTAAAAAAATCGGGCATATAAAGTCTATCTTGATCCATCGCTTGTTCTTGAATCCAGCTTTGAACTTGAACATGAGAAACAGACTCTTCTTGCAAATCACGCTTTTCGGGATCATCTGAATACTCACCTTTTTGTGCGGCACGGATCTCGTGCGGGCGTGTCTTATTACCCTCAATCAAATTGGAATAGTAAGAGTTAATAACGGACATATACTCACGAATGGTATTTCGTGTTTCACCTGCCAAACTACCAGATAATGCTGAGGACGAACTCACGAGCCTCACCGCCTTATCAGGCAAATCAGATGCTTTTAATGCCGCTTCACTCGGTACAAAGGGTGAAAAATCGTATGTTGTTGTTACCATAGTCTAATATTGGCCACTTTATTGGCAAGTTATTATTAATATAAATATATGTTTTATATACTAATATAATGCTATTTTCAATAAAATAAGGTTATTTTGGCCACTTTATTAGCCAGATTAGTGTTATTTAGCTATGAATGTATGGTTATTCTTTGATTTCTCGAACTTAAGAAGCGAACTTTAAGGGTCAGATACGAGGTCTTTGATTTATGATTTTTAATAATTCCGCTTACTGTTGAATAGTGTAATTTGTAGAAGTTTAGATTTGATCTGACACTTCTACAGGTATTAGAAAATTAAATATCACACCTACATCAGGATGATTTTCTACCCAGATCCTGCCATGATGATCATCGATAATTTCTTTACAAATGGCCAGTCCTAAACCAGTCCCGCCAGCACCACTTCTGGTCTTACTACTCTGTATAAACTTATTGAAAATACTTTCTAACTCATTGTCAGGTATTGCTATGCCCTGGTTATATATTGTAAATAGCAGGGCTGGTACTTTCGCCTGCTCTGTATGCAACTGATCATCTGCAATTTCAATCTTGATTACTTTTCCTTCTGGTGAAAATTTTATAGCATTGGAAATCAGGTTCGTCAGAACCTGTTCAATATAATCTTTATCAACATGAGCAAACGCCTGGCTTTTTTCATCATTATAATGAATCGTTAATGCCTTTTCATAGATACGCACCTCTTGCAAAGCAACACAATGTCTTGTCAACTGCCACAGATCAACTTCATTTCGATCAATTTTGATGCCAGCCGCTTCTAATTTGGCCAAATCAAGTAAGTTATTAACCAGACACAGTAAACGATCACCATTTTCGCTTATCAAGCTAAGGTACCTTTTTGTTTTATCAATACTGTCTTTAGACAGACGATCTCTACCTAACTGTGAAAAACTTAGAATACAATGTAATGGCGTACGTAATTCATGCGACATATTCGCCATAAATTCAGATTTTGACTGATTAGCTTTTTCTGCTACTTGTTTGGCCTCATATAGTTCTTTAGTTCGCTCTTCAACCTTATTAAACAAATTTAACTTGCTTTCTAATAACTCATCCTCAATTCTTCGTCGCACCAATACTTCATTTTTTGCCTGGCGATAAGTTGCATACATATTATTCAACAAACCAACAAGTACAAAGATATAACTTAGTTTTTTCAACAGGTGGGCGGCATCAAATTGAACATCGAACAATTGATTCGAGAAAGGCATAAACACGACTTGAGAGATTAAATTAACAATCAACGCCATGATTAACCAATATTCAAAAGAATCTTCTTTCCACTTTCCTTTTTTAAGGTAACCGATCAATGCCAGCAGAAAAAAAACTGCTGGCACTAATTCTTCCGGCCGATGAAAAAACAGTCCTGGATAATAGGCAGCAGGTAGTGGAGCAAAGGCAAAAAACACAAAACTACTTGTTGTCGATAACACAGCTACTACATAAATTTGTCTTTCAGTCAGTTTATATTTTTTAGCCTGTTCTTTTTTCCACATATACCAACTGATAAAAATCAGAATTGATAAATAGAGTCGTGATGCTACCCAACTCCATGGAATAAGTGAGGATAAATCAGACGAAAATAACGCTTTAAACCAGATCGACGTTACAATTGCATGATACCCATCCAGAAAACCGGTACCTATAAAACCGGTGCCGATTATTAAAAAAACAATATCACGCTGACTGTAATATCGAACTAAAGTCATGCTGCCTACAAAGATTGCCAGCAGGGTTGCAATCGCTTCCATCAGGGTATGCAATTCCCCAGAACCCTGCCAGCTACTATCACGAACAAAAAGATAAACAAGACTCAGACAAATCGCCGTTAAATAAAATGTGGTAACCCGCAAAGATATTTGCTGTTGTTCTTTTTTCATTTTCCAAAATTCTTTGGACAAGAAAATGGAAGTAACAAGCTATGTTTCAACATGTACACGAACTACATTTCCCTTATCAAGATACTCGAGCCTGCAAAAGCTGACATTATTTGCCATGGCAATTCCTCTTCCATGATTATCCATAACTCGATCAGGGTCAAACTCAAGATATTTTTTCCAATCAAAACCTTTACCTTCATCACTGATGGTAATTTCTATTTTAGAACCATTATGTTTGAATCTGACTTCTGCGTATTTATTTTTATTTTCATCAGCTTGAAGGCGCTGTTTAATTTCATCATTCCATTTATTTTCCTTGTTCAACAATGTTTTTTGTTCATAACCAATGTCCAGATTGCCATGTTCAACCGCATTAATCATGAGTTCTCCCAATCCCATTACTACCTTGCTTGGATTGCGACTAGTATTGGCAAGTAGTGTGGCTAAATTATGTGCTTCTTCCAGCGATTGAAATTTAAAAATAGCAGATTCCATAAGTCCTAATGTCTGATTACTTTTGTCCATTATGTCATGCAGTGTTTTGAATAGTTGCCTATCCCTTATTGCTGTTTTTACTACTGAAAATAACATCTCTTTCTCAAACGGCTTGGTAATGTAATAGTGTGCGCCAGACTGTAGACCTTCATAGATATCTTCTTTTCCGGCTTTTGCTGTTTGTAAAATCACAGGACAATATTTAACGATAGGATGTTGCTGAATTTTTGCCATGACTTCCATGCCATTCATATTTGGCATCATACGATCCAGCAAAATCACATCATAGTTTTCCGGTTCATCTTCTAACATTTGCCATGCAATAGCCCCATCTTTGGCCATGCTGATTCGATAATTAAATTCATTCAGATATTCGCAAACGATTTCCAGGTTATGTGGTTCATCATCAACAAGTAAAATATGTGTTTCATACTCTGACATTTTTCATTTCTCCTAAAATACTTTTTATCTGGGACATTTCATACGCCAGCAATATTATGTAAGTGAACGTTGCTGATGATTTTCACCGAGTCCAAGTGCTTCAAATAATCGTTCGTTATCAATGGGCTTCGTCAAACACATCTCCGCACCAGCCTCTAATATTCTTGATTCATAATTGTTTTCCAAACATCCGGTCATACCGAGAACTCGTATATTTTTGGTGGTATGAGCTTTCTTGATTTGTTGACATACCATAAAGCCATCAAGATCAGGCATCACCAGATCAAGCAAGATAAGATCAGGTTGAAATATCATTGTTTGTCGACCGGCATCAAATCCATTATGGGCAACATTGAGTACGACTCCTTCTGATACACTCTTTATTAGTTCAAATAAATAACGACAAAACTGTTCATCATCATCAACAATGAGAATCCGTTTTTCAGGCTTGTTTTTGGGCTGTAATGTCAGTCCACGTGCCCGGGCAAATAATTCAATATCTTCACGTAGAAAACGCCGGTGCCCTCCCGCTGTCATACTGGCTTTTAATATTCCTTTTTGTGCCCACTGGCGCACCGTAACCGGAGACACCATTAATAAGTCCGCTACTTCATTGGGCGCGTAATAACTCTTGTTAAGATACATACAAATCGTTTCCTTTACTGTTTTGGAACAATATCTTCTTATCGATATCACCGATATAATCGAATTAATCGGTTTAGAGATGATTAATATAGCGGCACGAATTCGCCGAACTTTAATATCTGGCATAACTTTATTATTATAATAAAATCAATATCTTATATATAAAATTAAGTATTTAAGGTATATAAGACTTTCTGTTAATAGTGGGAAAATTCAATTCTGAAATAATTTTATTGGAGCTAACATAAAGCGCGATGTTAAGTATTAATCCCGTATTTATGCCCAATATTTATGTAGACGAAAGTCGTCACTGACTTGTTATATTATTATGTGATAACAACTCACCTAACTTGAATAACAATTTGTGCGAATCAATTGGTTTGATAAAATACGCACTCAGGTTCAGCTCATGCAGGTTTGATTCACTGATAGATTCATTATATCCGGTACAGAGAACCACCGGTAAATCCGGTCTTATTTGTTTTGTTTCTTTCGCCAACTGTAGGCCTGTCATTTCCGGCATAGTTTGATCAGTAATAATCAAGTCAAGTTTGTTTGCTTCTTGCTTGATAAGCTTTAGCGCTTCATCCGCACTTGTCGTTGTAACAACCTCATAACCATTATTATTGATTAACGTTTCAAGATGACTGACTATCGCTTCTTCATCATCTACTACTAATATCCGTCCACCAACATTATCCAAAATATTTTTCTGTTTGACTGTGACTACTTTTTTTTCGTTAACAGTCTGTTTTTCATATGCCGGAAACAACAAACAAAATTTGCTTCCTGTTCCAGGAGTTGAATCAAGCTCAATATGCCCATCATGGCTATGGACAATACCATGTACTACAGACAGACCCATACCAGAGCCTTTACCAACTTCCTTGGTCGAAAAAAAAGGAGCGAATATTTTGGATTGCATTTCCGAAGATATACCTATGCCCGAATCCTGAATACATAAATCGATCATGTCACCGGAAAAATTTTGATTGCATGAAGAACATTTAGACTCCTTGTAAGCTCTTTTTTTGGCAACAATTAATATTTCTCCTTGTTCGCCAATAGCATCTCGTGCATTTATTAGCATATTTATTACTATTTGCTGAATTTGCACCGAGTCAGCAAGTATCAAGTCATTATCATTAAGTGAACTAAAGTCAGTTCTGATGTTAATAGTGCTTGGAATTGTCGATCTCAACATATTGAGAATATCGAGAATATGCTGTTGTAATTTAATTGCTTCAGGTTCTCCTGGATACTTTCGACTAAACATCAACATCTTTGAAACAAGATCCTTGGCCCTGGTTCCGGCTTTATTTATTTCTGTAATAAAACGCTTTAATTTTTCCTGATCATCCCCTACCAGATTAATCGCTAAATCAGAATAACCCATGACACTGGCCAAGATGTTATTAAAATCATGCGCGATGCCGCTGGTCAAATTACCGATCGCCTCAATTTTTTGACTCTCCCATAATTGTTTTTCCAGATGTATCTGCTCGGCTTCAACGTTCATGCGTTCAATCTCACTCGAAGCACGCCCAGCAAAGATTGAAAGAATATTCAAAGCCATTGTATGATGACTAATTTCATTTCTATAGAGGGTTACAATAATACCAACAGGTTCATTTTTCGAATTAAACAGGGGAGCACCAACATAACCTTGGATCTTCATTTCCTGTAATAATAAATCATCAGGAAAATCCAGTTGTACATTATCAGGGTAGATGCAAACTTGTTGTTCTAAAACTTTCTCACAAGGAGTATTGGCAAGTTCATAACTAAAATTATCAACTTGCTTGCCATTATTATAAACACTTAAGGTTCGTATTTTTTTATGTCTGTTATCATTTTCTAAAAGTCCGACAAAACTGATATCAGCATTAAGGGTAGTCGTTAAATATTTGACCAATTTTACCAATAATTTCTCACCGAATTCTAAAGATAGACCCTGTGAAATCTGGAACAGTGTTTGTTCATAATGCTTGCGTTCAGTAATATCTTTCGAAATTGTGAGGATCACATTTTCATTGTTGATGTTGACGATATCGAACGACATTTCAAATGTATGTATCTCTCCATTACTTAAACGACCTCTAACTTCAATATCATGTACGAATCCTTCTTTCTTTAATATCGCTATTATTTGATCGCGTTGTTTCGGATCGACCCATAATTCAAGCTCTTTAGTTTTAAGGCCTATTACATCTTCACGCCGATAACCGCTGATCCTTTCAAAACTCTCATTAACATCAATAATCTCACCTGTCTCAACAGCAGTAATAAAAATAGGTCCTGGATTTTTACGAAAGATAATTTCAAAATTATTTTCTCTGATCTGCAGTTCCTGTTCTGTATTTTTGTGAATACTGATATCCATAATCAATGTCCAGATACGTTCAATACCCTTTTCATTTTTAATCACTATAGCATTTTGAAATACAGGTATTTTTCGACCATCCTTATGAATAAGCTCTGTTTCATAAGGCCCTACTTCGCACTTATCGGCTAAAAATGAAAGTAGTTTCGTTTTATTTTCAGAGGATTTATCCGAGCTAATATTCCAGTATTTGACTTGAAATATATCTTCTTCACTGTAACCAAGCATATTAAAAAATGCCTTGTTGGCCTCAAGCAAAACACCATCCATTTCCCATAGCGCAATACCAATATGAGAAGTTTCAAATAAAGTACGGAATTTATCTTCCGAAGAACGTAAAGCAGTCTCCATCCGTTTGCGATCGCTAATATCTGTTGATATACCGCATATTGCCCATGGTTTGTTGTTGTCATCGAATAATGGGAATTTGACTGAGATATACTGATGTTCACCATCCTCATGCGGTGCTGTTTCTTCATACTGAATTGATCTTCCGGCATTTAATATTTCCCTGTCATTATTCCTGAACTTATCGGCATATTCCTGCGGGAAGAGATCATAGTCTGTCTTGCCGATTACATCATCATTACTAATCTTAAACAGACCCTCATACTGTTTGTTAATAAGTAAATATTTTCCATCAAGATCCTTGGCATAAATTACAGCAGGCGTATGATCCAGTATCGTCTGTAATTTTTTATCATTATTCTTATTTGTGTTGCCCATAATATTTTTTGTTGACTTAAAATAATCTCGCGGATTCAACTCACAAGTGCAACAGATGGGCTGATGCCTGGATTCGGCATTTTAATACCAAGACATTTTCTTGATCGATTGTTTAATCTATTCATGGCTCGGTTGATTTCCTTCTGGGTCACGAAGTTCAGTATTACGTCGAATTTCTCGACTAATGGTCGATTTATGTCGTCTCAATATCATCGCTATTTCAGTTTGGTCATGTTCTGCTTTCAAAAGTGCTGCAATTTGGTATCGTTCTTCTTGGGTAAGCTGTGTGTATCTCATTGTGCTCCTCTTTCTTGCTGGTCAGAGAAAGCTACGTATCATACCGTAGCTTACCCACTAACCAACTCGTTAAGAGTTGCACTTACAAATTGAATTCACGCCTTTAATTAAAAGTTTAGTCTGTTATAAAAACATAACGAAAATTATCCATCTTTCTTAATCAAGTAATAGATAATTTTAATTATCTACGATTTAGTCGTATCAAACGTAATTATTGATTAGCTACCAATAACTCTGCATCTAATATCTTTTTTAAAGTTTTCTCTTCTGTCATAATTTGTTCATCATTATCAAGCAATATCAAATCGTCTGGTCTTTTCTGAAGAATTTCAAAAAATACTGAAACAAGTTCCGGGTCGCGCCAACCTTTTTTAGTTTCTTCTTCAAAAATGGCGATAGTCTTCTCCAAAGAAAATGCCTTTTTATAAACACGCTCATTGGTAAGGGCATCGTATATGTCAGCAATCTGAAAAATTCTGGCTAGCAAAGGTATATCATTACCTGCAAGACCGCATGGATAGCCACTGCCATTGAAACGTTCGTGATGGTGTTTGATAATTGGTAGCGTTGATCTTAATGATTTAAGGCTCTGGCAAAGTTCATAACCAATCAGTACATGCTGACGCATAACATGCATTTCATTTTCATCCAAAGAACCCTTCTTTAAAAGTATCCGATCCGGAATACCTATCTTACCTATATCATGTAAAACACCCCCACGACGCAGGGCAGTTATGTCCTGTTTATCTAGCCCGAGAGCCTCACCAAAGACAGTACAAATATGAACAAGACGGCTACAGTGATCACCCGTTTCACCGTCTTTGGCCTCAACCATACGCGCAAGTGAATAAAGGATCGATTCAATACTTTCCAGTTGGTCTGTTTTACGTTTAAGCATTGCTGCTGATTTCACCCGGGCAATCAGTTCAACCGGAGAGTAAGGTTTGCGTATATAGTCATTAGCATAACCACGTAAATTTTTATGCATAACAAAATCTGGCGCATCACCGGTAATCATAATAATTGGAAGAAAATGGTCACCATCAATCTCACGAATATGACGGCATACTTCATCACCACTCATGCCCGGCATGTGTCTATCCAGTAAAACAACATCAAATTCCTGTTCTTTAATAATCTTGATCGCTTCGGAACCATTTACTGTTTCCACAACATTAAATATATCGCTGTCAAGAATATCCCGTTCAAGCACACGCTGTTCTGCCTCATCATCGACAATTAACACCTGATAAGGAGACTTATCTGAATTAAGAGAAGCTGCTTTCATGTTTCATCCTCATTTACTCGATTAATTAAATAAAAATTATTAAACACTATTTATACTGTGCTTAACTGACTCGTATTACCTGCAAAAAATCATAATTTAAATCTTTTAATAAATATTCTTTCAGAATGCATTGAAAAAAAACAATACTGTTAAAACCTTTCAGTTTTAGTTATTAAGCATTATTAATTAACCGGGTTAACAATTTTTTGATAATCAATCCCCATTGCATCATAGAGTTGCTCCGGTTCAAACGGTTTTTTCAAACATGTTTCCACGCCTTGTGAAATGATTTTCTTAATGTTCTCTTCGCTATGAAATCCAGTCATGGCAATAACACGAATATTTCTCATCCCATGTTCTTGTTTAATTTCTTTGCATACCTGAAATCCATCAAGACCGGACATCATCAAATCAAGCAATACGATATGAGGAGAAAATGAATAGACTAATCCACCAGCAGCAAATCCATCACGTGCAACTTTTACTTCGATCTCTGTGGGAAGTCCTTGCAATAAATCAAACAGATAATTTCCTAACTGTTCATCATCATCAACTACTAATACGCGTAACATACCTTCATCAGAAAACTGTAAGCTCAGATTATTTTTACGAGCAAATTTTTCGATATCACTGTGTAAAAAACGACGGTGCCCACCGAGCGTCATAACTGCCTTTAGTTTGCCCTTGTTTTCCCATTGACGAATCGTAATGGTCGACACCATCAGCATCTGTGCTACTTCACTAGTTTTGTAATACTGTTTCCGCTTGTATGGCATGAGATAGCTATTTCCTATGTCTGACAGGTTTAATATAGCAAGCATAACTTATAAATTTCTCCTTTTCATTCTTTTTTATCGTTTATATCGTTTTATTCTTTAATATATTGTAAGTATATAATTTAATTAAATATTAATAATTAATTTTATACAATTATTTATATCGGGCTTGTTTTAAATTGCTTGAGGATTTATCACACTTTCATAAGATGAAAATTAAAGTAGGACGGAGATTATCGTTACTATTTCAGATAATTTATATGAAGTTATTATGCTTGTTTATTGATTTTTATATAAAAATATAAGGAAACTAGAACTAAATTTAGTTTACAGTATTGGTTTCAGTAAGCTGATGTTCAGCCAGTAACTCTGAGACCTTTTCTTTCAGCTCAATCGCCTGGAATGGTTTAGCCATGACCAGATCTGCACCAATTAACTTGGTAATAGGCAGATATTCAAATCGTCCGTTTATTCCGCCGCCACCGGAGATTGCTATAATAGGTATTTCTGGCCGTTCTTTTTTAAAATCAATTATCAGATCCAGTCCATTTTTATCTGGCATGACTAGATCCGTAATTATTAAATCAACACTATGAAAATGTTTGTAGGCTTCCTGTACATTATCTGCAAGCACGATCTCATAGTCATCACACTCAAGCACATCATATATAAGAGAACGCATAGGTTCTTCATCATCAACAACAAGTATCTTTGGCATTATTTAATCTCCCTGTGAAGCTTTATAAATAGTTTTTAATTCATGTTAAATCATCTTCTATTGTTTGGACGCATCAAAATAATTCTATTTCTCCATCTTCCATGCCGTTTTGCCCAACAGGTTTACGTTTTGTCTTTTCCAAAGCATTGTCTAATTCATTTATAATTTCCTGGCAGTGGTCTTCGGCATCATTTACATGTGTTCCTGTTTCCAGGTCGTTAACAAGTCGCAAGCCATTACAGAATTTACTGTTAGCATCCAGAGCGATATGTAATGTATCGATTCGTTTTTTGATGTGATCAAATAACTGACTGGTCATATCCTCAAACTGAAGTGAACGTATCGCAACACCTACATGTTGACTGATTTGATCTGAGATAGTTGATACCACCTCTAGTTGATTTGCTACTTTACTATTCTTATCGTCCATCTCATCCATCATTTCAGAGAAACGATTTCTTGTTTTTAAGGTCATCTCTATATCTCGTGCAGCCATCCTGCCAACGATATTACTGGCGTGATTCATCGTTTCCTTTGAACCTGTGTATTGGACACGGATATGGTTACTGAACTCAGTACTCCGATTCGATAATGCGCGAACCTCATCGGCTACTACCGCGAAACCTTTCCCGGCTCCACCTGCTCTTGCTGCTTCAATACTTGCGTTCAAGGCTAAAAGGGTTGTTTGTGAACTAATGGAATCGATCTCGGCAAGAAATCTTTGTATTTCTGCCATTTGTTCCTGTAAGGAAGAGATAGCATTTACTAATTCAAGACTGTCATCACCTAAATCTACTATGTTGTTCACTATCGTTTGTACTAAATCCAAAGCCTCGTTAATTAGTGTGTGCCCCCCATCACTATCACTATCACTATCACTATCACTATCAGTTTTCTTGTGTGCGGAAATAGTTTCTATAAGTTTTTGCACAAGGTCTTCCTGTCCTCGCGCTTCGCATTCAAGCCCGGTGAAACTGTTGTGCATACCAGCTATAGAATCACCTTGAATATGGCGGATCTGACAAAATTCATCGTCTATTATTTTTATTTGTTCTCGAATGATATGTTCAACGTTATTGATTTTATATTGATATTGATCGTTCAATTTTTTTCTTAATTTTTCATCACTCGCTATTTTTAATTGCAAATTATTGTAGTTTTTCCATTGCTTAATTGTGGTAAATAACCAGCCACTAAAAATCAATATGAATATTAAGCATGCAGTGATAATTCCAGGGTAAATCCACAACGCCATGAAGAATAAAGGCGATGACATTGCTGGCCAAAATACGGTTAGCATTGATAGTTCTTTTTTCGAGTTTGATTTTTCTTTCAGCATTTTTCTTTCAACATTTCTGTTTCTGTTTTCGATAGATCATCTAAATCACTAATATCTACTTCAGTGTTTATAAATTCAGATAAGAGCATTACATATTTCCTCTTGCCTGATTGTCCGACGGCATACGAATAGATGGCTCGGGTTTAATGCCTATTGCCTGAAGCAATGCTTTTGCCTGTATCGGTTTACTGAAACATATCTCGGCACCAGCTTTAAGAACTTTTTCTACATTTTCTTTTGAGTCAAAACCAGAGATGGCGATAATACGTATAGATTTAGTCGTCGGGTGTGATTTCAAACGCTGGCATACTTCGAACCCGTCCAATCCAGGCATTATTAAATCAAGCAAGATGATGTCAGGTTCGAACACTCTGACTTTTTGACCTGCATCAAAACCATCATGAGCAACTTCGATCTCCACGATTTCTATATTCATTGTTAACAATTCAACAATGAATCTTGTAAACTGCACGTCATCGTCAACAATAAGAATACGTAGTCTGTCATTGTTAGCTGCTTGTAAGGTCATGCCTTTATTCATAGCAAAACGCTCAACATCCCGACGCAAAAAACGGCGGTGACCACCGGGCGTGATATGCGCGATTAACGATCCAGATTGGCTCCACTGGCGAACTGTCGTAGATGAAACCATCATCATCACGGCCACATCATTCGAGGTTAAATAGGCTTTTTCTTTACCCGTCGTTTTCACAAAAATCCTTTATTAATTCGTAATATGTTTAAATAAAATCAATAACTTAAGTTACTGTTTCGCAACTATCTTCAAAACTTTTGTTTTCTTTGTTTCTTATGAATTCTTGATATTCTTGGTTATCGGAGGTTTAACCAGAAACTTTAGCGTCTGTTTAACAAAAAATTAGTTTTTACAGAGACGGGTAAGGAAAATTGACTGCTTGCTGATTGTTATGATGCCTAACTTAAGACAGGAACTTCCCCTTGTCTGGAACAACACGATTGATGCAGATAGCCTTATGAAAATATTAGCCGGATACTAAACCCGCCCGTAGATAATAATTAACGGCAATAAAACCAGTGTTAAAATACCGAATATTTCAGTAACGATAAAATACAGAAGTAGAATTATTCTAACTTTATTGATAATGGCATCAGTTCAATTTGCCAGACTTAATTTGTAAGGCTCGATGTTTTATCTGGGACAGCCCCTTTTATTTTATTTTACTTTACAAACATTTTTTAGTATTGGGGCTGTTTTACGCACAGTCTATATTTCGTATCTGCAAACATAGTGTTATTCTCCAATCCTTAGGATTAACTACAGTTCAATAGTACGCTACCGATATAACAATCAAAATACTTTAAATTGCACTAAATTAACCATGAGCACACAGTTAATACATTCCAAAACGCACTATTTCCTGGCTTTTCTAGTTTTGGCACTGTCCTACTGTGTAACAGGGTATCTGGGTCTGAGATTAGCAGTTGAACCCGGATATGCGACTGCTATCTGGCCGCCATCAGGCATTTCTCTAGCGGCTATCCTTATTCTGGGTTATAGACTATGGCCTGCTGTCTTTACCGGCAGCTTTTTGATTAATGTCCTGAATGCCTATTACTCTGCGGAAGCATTTACTCTGCAGAATATTATAATTAGTACGTGGATTGGAATGGGAGCCACATTGCAAGCCTGTATAGGCGCATGGTTGATACGCAAATATCTCGGATTTCCAAACCCTCTGACTACAAGTCGCTCAATAATCCTGTTTATATTGCTAGGTGGTCCGCTTGCCTCACTGATTAACTCCATTTCAAGTGTTAGTTTCCTGGTGATACTGGGCAAGATTGATTTAGAAGTGGCAGTGATCAACTGGATGACATGGTGGGTGGGCGATACTATCGGTATTCTGATCTTCGCACCTTTGGTTTTGATTTTCTTTGCACAGCCTGCAAATGTCTGGCGCAATCGTATATATACAACAGCCTTGCCATTAGTGCTTGTGTTTCTGATAGTGATTGCATTTTCTCATCAAATACAACTATCAGAAAAAATAAAACAAAAATTAAATTATTCTCAGCAAACATTGCTGTTAGGTCGAACATTACACATCGGCTTTGACAACCTGATTCATATACTTCATTCAATAGAAACATTATTTTTAACTTCGGATATTGCGGTGGGTAGAAATACATTTCAGGAATTCGCACGCCATTTGATTGAAACTAATCCTCATATTCAAGCTCTCGAATGGAGTCCGGTCGTTATGGATGCAGATCGTAATTATTATGAAGAAACGATCAGAGCAGAAGGATATACCGGATTTACAATCACAGAACGAGACTCTCAGGGTAAACTGATTGTGGCAGATACACGTAAATATTATGTGCCTGTCGACTACATTGAGCCATTTGCCACGAATGAAGCAGCATTCGGTTTTGACCTGGCTTCAAATCCGACACGTAGAATTGCGATGAATAAAGCAAATCAACATGGGCAAGCAATAGCAACAGAGCGAATAAAACTGGTTCAGGATACGATTGGCCGGTATGGGATTCTGGTTTTTTATCCTATGTTTAAGTCAGGGAAAATTACACAGCTGTCAGGTAATAATGATGCGAATGTAATTCATGGTTATATCCTCAGTGTATTTTACATTGCTGATGTGATTGATACGCTGTTAACAGATTTTAATAATGAACATTTTAGAATCTGGCTGATTGATGAAACATCCACAGAACCGGCTTTGTTATTTACCAATACGCAACTTCGTCATTTCGATGCCCCTTTACCGGATCAAAGTGTGCTTTCTCCTGATTCATACGCAACATCAGTCAAAATTGAGTTTGCAAGCAGACAATGGAAATTAGTAGTAGAACCAACAAATGCTTATTTAATCAATAATCAATCCTGGCTCCCCTATTATTTCCTTTCCGGTGGATTATTATTTACCGGAATTTTAATCGGACTATTGATGGTATTGACTGGCCGTAATTATATATTTGAAGAAGAAGTGATTAACAAAACTTCTGAACTCGTCAAGGCAAATAAACTACTCGAATCCGAGATAGTGGAACGAGAAACAATAGAAGGACAACTATTACAATCCCGGAAACTGGAAGCGGTAGGCCAATTAACCGGTGGTATTGCCCATGACTTTAATAACCTGCTTAACGTTATTCTTGGTAATATCGAATTACTTAAAACGCGACTCAATCTGGATGATACCAAATCAAATCACTATATTGAACAAGCCTTAACGGGTGTGCAACGAGGTGCAACATTGACCCAACGTTTATTAGCATTTTCCCGTAAACAGATGTTATCACCGGAAGTTTTCGATCTTAATGTCATGATTCGTGATATGTATGATCTATTACAACGAACACTGGGAGAACATATTGAGATCGAAGTAGTCTGTGCTGGTGGACTTTGGGTGTGCAATGTCGACAAGATTCAGATGGAAAATGTGTTGTTGAATTTGGCTATCAATGCCCGGGATGCTATGCCAAAAGGAGGAAAATTAACCATCGAAACAGCTAATGTCTGGCTAGACGATGCTTATTGTGAAAATTGCGTTGAACTGTCACCAGGGCAGTATGTCATGCTGGCAATCACTGATACTGGAAAGGGAATGTCAGAAGAAACGCTGGAGCATGTATATGAACCATTTTTTACAACCAAAGCAGTTGGCCAGGGCAGTGGTTTGGGTTTAAGTATGGCTTTTGGTTTTGCCAAGCAATCAGCAGGGCATATCAATATCTACAGTGAAGAAGGAGAAGGAACCTGTATTAAATTTTATCAACCGAGATATCATGGACTAGAAGTTAAACAGAATATTGTGCCAAACCAGAATATAGAGCAGGCACAAGGAGAGATGATTCTGCTAGTAGAGGATGAAAAGAATCTACTGGAGCTTTATATAACCCAGCTTGAAAGCCTGGGTTATACCGTGCTAAATGCCAGGAATGGTAACGAGGCATTGGCTATTTTTTCTCAACATAATGATATCAATTTATTGTTAACAGATGTTGTATTAACCGGCACCATGAGCGGCAAAGATATTGCCGATGAAATAACCAGGCAACAAGCTGACATCAAGATAATCTATATGTCAGGTTATACGGAGAACGCTGTGGTACACCATGGTCGTCTCGATCCTGAGACGGAATTACTTAGAAAACCTTTCACACTGAGTGACTTGTCAAAAAAATTAAGAAAAGTCCTGGGTTAATTAATACAAATTAAATATTAACCAGATGAATTGTCTAATGAAAGTAGATGTCGATTAAGAGATTTCGGACAGCGAATCGTTGATCACCTGCAATAATTGTTTTTGATCAATTGGCTTATTCAGATAACTACGGATACCGATTGACTTAGCCTTTTCCTCATCTACTAATTCACTGTAGCCGGAACAAAGAATAATAGGAATGTCGGCTCGAATAGCCAAAAGTCGTTTGGATAAATCTAGCCCTGTCAGCTTTGGCATGGTTTGATCAGTAATGACCAGGTTGAACTTTTCAGGCGTTTCTTCAAACAATGATAATGCCGTTTCACTATTCATGCACTTTGTTACTTTATATCCGCGGTTTGAAAGCATCTCCGTCACAAAGTCCAGTATGGGGTCTTCA
>CAZGBJ010000009.1:0-92869 GCA_964523895.1 uncultured Enterobacteriaceae bacterium | reverse complement strand
ATCAGGTATTTTTAGGCATCAACCCATCTGTTGCACTAGCAACTTGAATCCGCCTATTAAAATATTACCTGCAGGAAGATTTTTGATCAGAAATATATGTTCTGTTTTTGATATCTATCACGATGGAGAAAATAATAAAAAATACTCTAAAATGATTTAATCTAGTTAAAGAATAATTCAGAAACTTTATTATTTAAGCTTGAGCCTTCCAAAATACTATAATAATATTAATTACTTGCAACATAGAATGGCAATTATAAAGTAACTATTTATCTTAAGGTTGTGGTATAGCGAGATGAGTACACAAGAACAAGTTATCAATTTTTCCAAACTTAAGGCGGCATGTTCAAACTGTAATTTGCATGAACTCTGTTTACCTAGGGGATTAAATGCGGAAGACCTTGGAAAATTGGAACATATCATTAAAGGATCTCGCCCTATAAACAAAGGTGATGCTATTTTTCGAGCGGGTGATACATTCAGTTCTTTTTATGCAGTACGTTCTGGTTCAGTCAAAGTTTATATAATGAATGAAACTGGTGAAGAGCAAATTGTCGGGTTTTATTTTCCAGGCGAAATCATTGGCTTTGATGCAATTGATCAGCATCAACATATTTGTTCAGCAGTAGCTATGGAAGTGACAACATTCTGTTCATTACCTTATAACAAGATTAATGAAATATGTATGGAAATCCCAGATCTACAAAATCAAATATTTCGCTTAATGAGTCGAGAACTGTCTAGTGAGAATAAACTTTTGTTAACAATCAGTAAACGTAATGCGGAAGAGCGTATTGCCACATTGTTGGTGACACTTTCATCACGATTTCATAGTCTAGGTTACTCGGCAAAGGAATATAATTTACCTATGTCGAGACAGGAGATAGGAAGTTACCTTAGTTTAACTATTGAAACCGTAAGCCGTTTGTTTACGAAATTCCAGCGTAATGGTCTAGTGACAATAAATAAAAAAGCGATTCGACTTGATAATTTGCCAGCATTACATTCAATGTGTGATGGATTCCAGGATAAATCTGATACCAATAACTCTGTTGTTTGAATTTAATAACTATACATTAATTTTCCAGTATATTGTTTCAGTATTCTTACATAGAAACAATTCATGTTAGTACATTTAATTATCGCTTTTAATCTTGGTTTGTTTAGCACACTGAATGGTGTTGGTATGTGTGGTGGAATTATTTCGACAATAATGCTGGCAATTTCTGAGTCGGTTTCAGGAAGGGGGTATCGAAGTCATTCCTCAGCTTAAAATCTCAGAGAGGGGCAGTCTTGAGACCTATCAGAATTTCGACCCAGTTTCGATGGTCGATTTCAGTAACTCAATGATTCAGATCGAGTTTTTCAGCATTTCCCCAGAAAATATATCGGATAATTTCGGGATTCCTTCGGTCGTCAGATAGCGGACAGGTGAGGGTGAGAAAAAAGCGATCAGAATCTTGGGGTTACCTGCCAGAGGCACATGTCGTGTCTTCGACTGAAAATCATCGTGTCGGCAGTTCTATTCTGTCCCTGGGCACCATTATTTAATTTACTGAAATACCCTCAAGTAATATAACTTCACAGGAACTTGCGCCTGTATCATTGCGAGTCATCGAACTTGTCCAGCGCCAGCCATCATCGCCGACAACGTGTACAAGGTAGCCCATTAGCTTTACAGTGTCACCTGTTTGAATGGACTTTAACTTTTTATCGATGACAGGGTTGCCAGGGATAAAATGCATATTAGCGCTATTAGTTTCTATCTCTTTTCTGGGTATTGGAAAATTTTCAGTACGCCAATAATACCAACGTCTGGATTGTGATATTGTAAGTTCATCCAGATTTTTTTGTTTTGACATAGGACCCCAACCCAGGGCTAAATCAACAGGAGAAAGCTCTGCTTCATGGTCAGTACGATATCGTTTTGCAGAAAGAACTCTGGCAACCAGTTGAAACTCAGCCAATGGCGTTATTTGATATTCATTAAATTGAAATGATTTTTTTGAACGATTAATGTTCTTTTGAATTGGTGATGTATCAATTGATAAACCGGAAATATATTCAATAGGAAAAATATCAGTAATATTAGAATTTATTATTGTCGGCTCATTACTTTGCCAGAAGTATATTATGACCGCTATTATTATTAAGATAATTTTCCACATAAACTAACAATAAATATAGTAGGTAAATATTATTGTGGTACATAATAAACCTATATGTATGAAATTCTATATGAAAAAAACATCAAGCAATCAAACTGCATACCAGCATAACGCACATTCACCATCCTCTTCTGTAGAAGAGAATGATCATGGTTGGGCGGGTACAATTAATCGTATGATTGATCAGCGCTATGCTTTTTTGGCTTTAGAATATGAGAATAAGGGTTATTTGTTTAGAGGCATGAGTTCAGGACTCTTTGATACTCTACTCGATAACAAGTTTTGGCATTATCCGGGTGATGATAGTGGAACTCATTTTGAGAAAGAACTGGACATATTATTGTTGTCACAAGAATTTTCTGATGCATTTACGATTTCAAAATTATGGGAAAATAAAAAAGATGCCGGCATTATCATTTTTCGAAGTGAAATATTTAATCAGGCACTGAAAGAAAAAAAAGCCGCTATGTTGGCAACAGCAGAACCGGGCGTTGTCTTCAAGTACCCTTTTTTGACACACCCTTTAACATTAGACGATATAGAATATTTAATAGTTTCGACTGATTTATTTGCTGCGATTGAAAATAAAAAAAAGCTAAGTGTGTTTGATAAAATGGATGAGTCACAATCTGGCAGATTGAGCACACTTCTCTCTAATATTCATGCGATAGGTAAATTATTAACGCCAGAACACGTAAAAGAAAATTATCCTCATCAAATTGGTCGCTCCGACCTTGAAAAAGTATTAATGAAATGTTTATTAAAACGAGATGTTGTCGGAGCAAAAACGATTAGTAGTAATTCCAAGCCTACACGTAAGAGCTAAATCTTTTCTCTCTAATATAAAAAATATCCAATATTATCAAATAGTTATTGTCCTTGATGGTTCAATAATTAAAGCATTATTTAATGCGGGTCGATATAAGTGTTAATGCATTATGAATGCTCCGGAAATAGTTTTTAATCATTCCCGTAGCTATTTATTTATATAAAGGTATTTATGAGCGAAATAATAAAAAAATATTTCTTATTATGTGTTGGTTTTATAGCTACAGCACTGGGTATTATCGGTTTGTTTTTGCCTTTAATGCCAACGACTTGTTTATTAATAGTCGCTGTATGGGCGTTTTCCAAATCTAATCCAGCTTTAAGTCAAAGAATATTGCAACATCCAAAGTTCGGACCAGTTATTGAAAATTGGATGACAAATAAATCTATTAATAGAAAGGCAAAATGCACGATTAGTCTTTCAATTGTTGTCGGCTTTACGATAACACTGTTAATCTCAACTCCATCATTAACAATAAGTGCATTTCTAATATCTGGTATGTTGATGTTACTGTTGTATATTAATACACGATCTGAGCATGATGCTGACAATAATAAAGCAACTTTGAAGTTATCTAGCTTACTTGATCAAAAAATAGTGCCCTTGAAATAAACAGACACTTAAGTTAAGTCAAGGTTATTAAGTTAAATACTGTTTCCAATCAAAATCATTGTCAGCAATGACCAGAAATGAGGGGTTTAGTAGCGACTCTTTAGTGTTGTACTTAAGTGTGTTGAAATTTGTGTCGACAACAATTGCTCCAGACTCTTCAACAATGCATTGTGCTGCAGCCGAATCCCATTCAGAAGTTGGGCCAAAGCGTGGGTAGATATCTGCGGTGCCTTCGGCGACTAAACAAAATTTTAGTGAACTACCAACGGCGAGAATTTCCGGTTCATTTAAATGTGCAATAAAAGCTTGTTGTTGTTTATTCCCGTGAGAGCGGCTGCCTGCGATAGTAATATTATCAATATTTGTTTTTCTAGCGAAAATCCGTGTCGCACTTTTGTTTTGTTCATGTTTGTATGCACCATTATTAATAGAAGCGCTATAGCTTATTCCTGTTACGGGAATATGGATGACGCCCAAAATCGATCGATGTTTTTCAATTAAAGCTATATTAACTGAAAATTCGCCATTTCGTTTAACAAACTCTCTTGTTCCATCAAGTGGATCGACCAACCAGTATTGATTCCAATTTTGTCGCTCACTAAAACTGATACGAGATGATTCTTCTGACAATATGGGTGTTGAAGGAGTTAATTTAGTTAACGCATCACAAATTGTGTTATGTGCCGCCATATCTGCTGCTGTCAGAGGAGAATTATCCTGCTTTTTTTCGACAGAAAAATCGGTTTCATAGATCTCGAGTATCTTTTCTCCGGCAACACAGCAAATTTGCTTAATATCATCTACGAGATTGGCCAGGTCTTGATGTTTAATTTCATTCATTTGATTTGCTTTGTTATCCTTGCATCTTCAATCATCTATTCTACCTATCTTTAATTAACATGAAAGACAACATTAATTGGAAGTCCATTAAAACGGTATTGTTAGATATGGATGGAACGCTTCTTGATTTACATTTCGACAATTATTTTTGGCAAGAATACTTACCTGAGCACTGGGGCAAGATGAATAATATGGATGCCGAAACTGCCAAAGTACAGTTAAAAGACTGGTATTCAAAAGAAGCGGGAACACTTTCATGGTATTGCCTGGATTTTTGGACTGAAAGACTCAAGTTTGATGTGCTTGAATTGAAAGCTGATGTAGAGCACTTAATAAAATTTCGGCCTCAGGCAAAAATATTTCTGGAAAAATTAAATGCTCAAGCTACCTATTCTATAATCATGGTGACTAATGCACATGAAGATTTGATAAAGATGAAAGTAGATAAAACAGGAATAGATGTTTTTTTTGATCGAATTATTAGCTCACATACAATAGGGCATGCAAAAGAAGAGCAAGCTTTCTGGAAAAAATTACAGTTAGAAAATCCTTTCGAATTAAATGAGACGATATTGATTGATGATAATTTAACGGTATTAAGAGCTGCCAGAAAATTTGGAATTAAACATCTGCTCACTATTTCAAAGCCGGATAGTCAAAATGAGAAACAAGATCCTGGGGAATTCAACGCGATAGATTCGTTCCAGGATATTAATTTGTAATGGAATTATCCTGACTTAATCAGGGGTTCCCTAGGGCATAACAAAAATCCCAAACGTTATGCTCAAGTCTTAAGCCGCGAGATTCATAACGTGTTTTAGTACGCCAATCTGGTCGTGGTGCTGATTGATTGTTGCCTGTCAGATTTAGTAGTTCTGAATCAGCATTACACAATTGCTGTATGTGTTCTGCATAATTTTCCCAGTCTGTTGCAATATGTAAACGCCCATTCCTTGTGATTTTTTTCTTAATAAGCTTGAGTAGTTCATTGTTGATTAACCGACGCTTATGGTGCCTTTTCTTTGGCCAGGGATCGGGAAAGAAAATAAATATTTGACTTAGGCAATGATCTGGAATTTGTTCTTGTAAAATATTAACCACATCGTGATTAATAACTTTGATATTAGTTAATTGGTTCAATTCTATTCTATTGAGTAGTTGTCCTATCCCAGGTCGATGAACGTCAATTGCAAGGTAGTTATTCTCTGAGTGTGATTGTGCATGGTTAATGGTTGTATCACCTGTGCCGACGCCAATATCCATAATGATCGGTGCACGTCGTTTAAATAGTGTTTCAAAATCAAGTAAACGAGAATTAAATTCAACACCATAATCCTTCCAGTAGTTATCTAGTGCGTGTTGTTGCGCTTTTGTTAAGCGGCTATCACGTATCACATAACTCCGTATGGCACTGTGTCTGGCTTGGTTTTCTTTCAAGATAATTTAGAAACTAGTTTTTAAAATAGTGCCTTTAAAAAAAATTAAAAGAAATGTCCGTCTATGGGTGATGAGGCACTGGCATAAGCACGCCTTGGCATTCTGCCAGCTAGATAGGCTTCCCGGCCTGCTTCTATTGCTTTTTTCATAGCACTTGCCATCAAGATAGGCTTCTCAGCTTCGGCAATGGCCGTATTCATTAAAACACCGTCACAGCCAAGCTCCATTGCAATGGCAGCATCCGATGCAGTGCCTACACCAGCATCAACCAGGATCGGAACTGATGCGTTCTCAACAATAGTGCGAATGTTATAAGGGTTTCGAATGCCTAGACCAGAACCAATTGGCGCAGCAAGTGGCATAACGGCAACACAACCTATCTCTTCAAAGCGTTTTGCCATGATGGGGTCATCTGTCGTATAGACCATGACCTTAAAGTTGTCGTCGACAAGCTGTTGCGCCGCTTCAAGTGTTTGCGGCATATCAGGAAAAAGTGTTTTTTTATCGCCGAGTACTTCAAGTTTAACCAGATCATGTCCATCTAATAATTCTCTGGCTAGTTGACATGTTCTGACAGCAGATTCCACATCATAGCAACCTGCTGTATTAGGTAAGATAGTAAATTTATCCGGAGAAATTATTTCGAGAAGATTTGGCTCATCCTTATTCTGTCCAATGTTAGTTCGACGAATTGCTACTGTTACGATTTCAGCACCGCTGGACTCAATGGCCTTTTTTGTTTCTTGCAGATCTTTATATTTACCTGTCCCGACTAATAGTCGTGAAGAATAATTAATACCGGCTATAGACAGGTCATCTGTATTTGGAATAGACATATTTTATTTGAGAGCAAATAGAATTTACTTATCCACCGCCAATAGCTTGAACGATTTCTATTTTATCTCCCGCATGCAGTTTAATGTCGAGGTATTTACTACGAGGGATAATATTTTGATTAATTTCTATAGCGAATTTGCCGTCTAGATTCAGATCCCTGATCAGATTTTGGATAGTACAACTTTGATCTATCGAATGTGGATCACCGTTCAGCAAAACTTCCATTAGCTATTAAATAGGGGAGTGGGCAGGAATACGCAATAATACTTGTTAATCGAGTTCAATTTCCATGCCTTCTCTAGCGATATAGCATTTTAGTGAGGCATCTCGTTTTTGAATTATTTCCTGAGATTTTTTATAAATTTCATCAATAGCATCATCGTCGTTATAGGGGTCATGATGATACAGATACAATTCTTTAACTTCTGCATCAATTGCGTAATTTACGACGTCAACATAACACGAGTGACCCCAGCCACGTTTGGTTTCGTAATCTTCAGGAGTATATTGAGCATCATGAATGAGAATGTCGGCTCCACGTATCGTTTGTAATTCGTATTCATATTCTTCGCGGTTCATGGCTTCAAACATTTCCTGTTCTTCTTCACTAAACTCAGTCATCTGTTGCTTAATTGATTTATCAAGAAACTGACATTCGTTATCAGAAACATAGATGATAGTTTTATCGAGAATTTTTATTTTGTAGCCGTAAGTAATACCAGGGTGGTGGACACCGTAATAGGTAATACCAATCGGGCCACGGGTAATCTCGGTATCTCTAGGTTCAATATAATTAATATTGGCCATCCAGGTTTCTGTACCTACCGGGAAATAAGGCGCTTGCATCTGAGAGTCCAGATTTTGTTTTATTTCCTGAATTGACTCTCCGGGGCCAAAGAAATTTATGTTCCAGTCAGAAATAAATGCGGGCACAAAAAATGGCAGGCCACATATATGATCCCAGTGGTAATGAGTTAATATAATTAACACGTCTTTATTACTAGTTTGAGCAGCAAGTTTATTGCCGAGAGGAATTATGCCGGTACCAGCATCACAGATGACGATATGGTCATCCACATTTATCTCAACACACGATGTGTTTCCGCCAACCTGTAAATGGGTTGGGAAGGGTGAAGCATACGACCCCCGTACACCCCAGAAGCGGAGATAGGATTTTGCCATGCGCTGTTTTAACTATTTAGTAAGGGTTATCTTGGTTAATATATTTGAGGATTATATCTGTTATTGCACTCATTGGCATCGGTTTGGTAATAAATTCCAGGGCTCCGAGCTCATTTGCAACGGTTCTATCCTGCGCATAGTCTTTTGAGGTAATCATAATCACAGAAGTATCTTTGTGAAGGGGCAGTTTTCTTAATTCCTGTAAGAAGGTTAGACCGTCTTTTTCAGGCATAATAATATCGAGAAACAACAAATCGGGCTTATTTTCGTTAAGGTACTCCATCGAGGCCTTAGCAGAGTCATAGGTGATTAAATCAAGTGCTAGATTTTCTGTACTGCGCTCAAATAATTTGCGGACAGTCGCATTATCATCTACCACAACTACTATTTGTTTAGAATCACTCATATTTGAAATTTAGCCTAGATTCCCTTTATTATTCTAGAAGCAAACTTACCAAGTCAAACTAACTTATTGATTATTATTATCCTCTTCAGCTAATTTCCAATTTTAGCAGATAGTTTTATTCTCTGCATAATCATTAGCTTAGACTACATTCTAAGTGTAAATAGTACACTAAAATACAACATGAGCCACCCACTTTAATTCGTAATTAAGCAAGATGACATAAATTAAGCATGAGTCTTGATTTCGAGTTAAATAGTAGTAGCGTTTTATAGTCGTTTGATAGCCATTTTAAGTATTTAAGTATTGCTCAGAAATACTGGATTGTTTGCGGGTGTAGTTCAATGGTAGAACATTAGCTTCCCAAGCTGAGAATGTGGGTTCGCACTGGCAATTGCTCGGTCTTTGTTCCTGACGCGACTCTACCGATTACATCCTTGTAATCGTCCTCGGCTCTGGCTTCCTGCTTCACTCTATCTCCTAAATCCATTTAGTCGTGCATCGCCTAAAGCGCCTACTGTTGGTGCCAGTATTTCCGCCATCCATGGCAGTCATTCCCATCACCCGCTCTAGAACAGTATAATTTTACCGAGCGTTTTGAGTGAGAATAGCGGTTGTTTCGGCAAGACGACCTATGAGGGTTTTTACAAATACTTTCAAGAACCGAAGTTGGGTCTCTTCAGCTGCACGATCCAATGTTGACGAATTAACTTGTATTAACGAGACATCAGTCTTTGCAATAACTGATGCGGAGCGTTTAGCATTGGCTAAATAACCCATTTCTCCAAAACAATCTCCCTCCTGTAAAGAATCAAGTTGTTGTCCATTTTTCTCAACAGTTACCAGGCCTGATAACACAATATAAAAGGAGTGATCTTCTTCACCTTCTTTAATGATATGAGTATTGCTAGGGTATTTATGCCAGTCACATGCACGAATCAATTCCCATATGTCTGAATCGGTGAAGCCTTGAAAGAAACCCAGCTTTTGCACAGTGTCGAACTTATCTCGCAAGGAATCCTGATTTTCCACACTATCAAGATCTTCAAATATCAATGCTAAATCTGCAGCAAGATCCAGTCCCATGTTATAGCGTTTATCCGGGCTCTTTTTCAGCATACGCTTTAATGCATATTCCAGCCCTTCTGGCACATCATTGCGAAATTCACTTAACGAAGCGGGTTTTTCAGAAGTTATTTTTTTACTAATCGCGCTAAGATTATCCGCTTTAAAAGGATGATGACCCGTTAACATCTCGTACATAATGATGCCTAGCGAAAAAATATCGGTATTAGTCGATATTTGCCATTCATTAATTTGCTCCGGTGACATATAGAGTGGCGAACCTAAAAAACCATGGAACTGAGTTTCCAAAAAGTCTTCACGAATAATCATCGCGATACTGAAGTCCGCAATTTTGATATCTTGAGTTTCTGTTTGTAGAATATTGTTAGGTTTGATATCACGATGAATTATGCCCTGGCGATGGGCATAATCGAGCGCTTTAGCGATTTTGTAGATGATTCCAACTACGTCACGGATAGAGAGAAGTGAGTCAGGTTTGCAAAAGCGATCAAGTGTTTCGGCGTTATGTATATACTCCATAACGAGGTAACAGTCTTCTCCATCAATATCGGCATCGAATATATTTAATATGCTGGGATGGTTTAAAACGCCTGCTGCTTGCGCTTCGTTGAAGAAAAGTTTTTTAAAACGTTCGCCTGTTTCCTCTTCATTTACATGTTGGGCATGAGCAAGTTTAATAGCCACTTTTTTATCAGCGAAAGGGTCGTGTGCTGAATAGACTGACCCCATACTACCGCGACCCACTTCTTCTATAATTTGATACTTGCCAACTTTTTTAGGATTGCTTGACATCGCCGTTACCGAATTATATGTCTTCCATCTTAAGCTTCAATAGCATGAAATCCAGATCGTTGGCCATTAAACGATCACGATCTTTTTGTAACTTTTTGGTGTTTTTATATGGACCTATGCGAACACGATGTCGTACATCTTGTCCGTTAATGACCACACGTTGAATATCGGCGGTTACTCCCATCAAGGCAAGTTTGGCTTTAATTTGATCGGCAGAATTATATTGTTTGAAGGAACCGACTTGAAGCACAAACATAACAGGTTGCTGCTGCTCTTGGTTGCTTAACTCTTCTTCCTCAACTGATTCCCATTCAGATATGCTAACTTCTTTACTAGGTAATATTTTATAAAAATCAAATTGTGGCTCAGGTAATTGAGCAATACTTTCATTATTATTGTCAGTTGTTTCTTCCTTTGTTGGCTCGCTTACCAATAATGAATTATTGCTGACAATGGTGGCATTATGTTCATAGAAGTAGACTATAACTGCGGCAAATAATCCTATTGCTAATCCAGTTAGAAACGAAAGAGTATTACTGAATCGATTTTTTAGCGGCTCAGCTTTTGTTTTTTTAATGTTTTTATAATCTCTCGGCACTACATTACCTCTGGAGAACTCACGCCTAGTAGTGACAAGCCATTCTGAATAACTTGTTTAGTTGCAACTGACAAGGCAAGTCGTGCATTTCTAATCACATTATTTTCAACTAAAAACTGATTCGCGTTATAATAAGTATGAAAATCATTAGCCAGATCTCTAAGATAATAAACTAGCTGATGAGGCTCATAGGCCTGAGCTGCATTTTCTATTACCTCAGGGTATCTGGCAAGTGTCGAGAGCAGTTTGGTTTCGTGTGTTTCTGTAAGTACTGATAAACTGGATAAGGCCTCAGTTTGATTGTAACTGTAGCCTTTTTCTGGCATTTGTCTGAAGACGCTGCATATTCGCGCATGCGCATATTGAATGTAGTAAACCGGGTTATCGTTTGATTGTGATTTAGCCAATTCCATATCAAAGTCCAGGTGTTGCTCACTTTTTCTCATAACGTAAAAAAAGCGTGTCGCATCTTTTCCAACTTCATCCTGAAGTTCTTTAAGAGTAATAAATTCTCCCGAACGCGTAGACATCTGTAATTTTTCCTTGCCCCGATACAATGTTGCAAACTGAACCAGTAATATTTCCAGTTTTTCCGGCGAAAGTTCCAGTGCCTGCATGGATGCTCTTACTCGTGCAATATAGCCATGATGATCGGCACCCCATATATCAATAATCTTCTCAAAACCACGCTCTACTTTGGATAAATGATAAGCGATGTCTGATGCAAAATAGGTAGCTAGGCCATTCTCTCTAATCAGTACACGATCTTTTTCATCACCCAGTTTGCTGGAGCGAAACCATTGTGCGCCATCTTTTTCATAAACCCATGAATTTTCAATGAGCTTATCGATACATTTATTAACCGTACCGTTGCTTACTAATGAGCGTTCTGAAAACCAGTTATCAAATTTAACACCAAACTCATTCAAATCATTTTTAATTGTTGCCAGAATGTGTTCCAAACCCGTATCAAATACGATTTGATAATTATCTTCACCAAGTTCATCAATACAATGTTTAATTAACTTATCAATTCTTAATTCTGGATCTGCTTCTTCAAATAGAGGTAATAACTTTTCAGATGACTTTAAAAATTTATCTGTATGTTCTAGATGTAATGCAGCCGCTATATCATTTATATAATTTCCTTTATAACCATTGTCCGGGAAAGGAATATCTTTTTTGCAATGTTGCATATAACGTAGCCAGATACTGACAGCAAGAATATCCATTTGCCGACCGGCATCATTAATATAGTACTCACAACTTACATTAAAACCGGCTTTCTTAAGCAGGTTAGCAACAACGGCGCCATATGCAGCGCCACGCCCATGTCCAATATGCAAAGGACCGGTTGGGTTTGCTGAAACGAATTCAATTAAGGTTGCTATGTTGTTCCCAATATTGGAATCACCATAGCGCTCACCTTTGTCTAAAATATTGGCAACAACAGATTGATGCGTATTTTGTTTTATAAAAAAGTTGATAAAACCGGGGCCAGCAATTTCAGTGCGCTCTAATATTTCCGACTCGGGTAAATGTTTAATAATATTATCGGCTAGACTACGAGGATTGGTTTTAGCTGCTTTTGCCAGGACCATAGCAATATTTGTAGCGAAATCACCGTGTGCCGAGTCGCGGCTATTTTCAATTATTATATTAGCTTGGTCTATGGTTGGTATTATCTCTTCAGACTCGAGATTCTTTAAAGCTTGAGCTATGAGTTCTTTAATTTGCTTCTTCACAGAGTTACCTTGTTAACCATTTTAAAAAAGTGGCACATTCTAGTTGCTTTACAGTTTAAGGAGAAGGTGCTCAGCGTTATTTAATTACAGTTAACCCAAGGCTTTCCCAATTTTGCATGCCACCACGATACCATTTAAGTTTTTGTGCGGGATAGCCAAACCTGAGTAAGGTTTTAATATTGGAAGGGGACTGTCCACACCACATGCCATTGCAAAAAAGGACAAGGGTTTTGGCATTTGAAAAATCCCATAAATTTTCAATGCTGACAGCGCCAAATTTGTTTTCCAATATATTAGCTATCTGGAATGGATCAGCCCCCGCTTCTGGTTTCAATGATGTCCATGGAATATTTACAGAGCCGGGAATGGTTCCTTTTTTAACCCAGTCTTCTGTACGTGAATCAATAACAAGCAGTGAATCATCGCCGTTTGATAGTCGCTTTAAATAATTCAGTACTTCTAACTCAGCAATTGTTTCGACACCTTCAGCAAGTATTCCGGGTTGAATACAAAATGGCGGGCATTTTCTGGACGTTTTGGCATAGTCTGGATTAATCGTGTTATCAGCAGATTGATTTCTCTGGATTCTGACAGCTTTACCATTGTGTTTAACATCAATAAAATCAATCTCATTACTGATTGCTACGTCCAGATCACCATCTGATGCTTGAGCAAAGAAACAAAAGCACGAAAGTAGAATCAATATATTTATTCTGTATTTATTCATTTTTAAATGTGCCCTAAGTCATGTCCTGTGGATCGATGTCTAACGACCAGCGAACTTTTCTGCCCACCTTCATACTATCAAGTTTATCTAACCATTCATCTATATAAGAGTGCAATGACTTTCGGTTGGATGATTGAATGATTAATTGGTAACGATAACGGCCACTACGCTTCTCAATTAAAGCAGGGATAGGGCCAAATAATTGTAATGCATTATTTGTCAGTATTGTTAATTGCATCGCGGCGTCATCTATAAAGCGTTTTGCATCGTTAACATTATGCGCCTCAGCCCTTAGGAAAGCCATGTATGAGTATGGCGGTAATAATGAATGCCTGCGTTCTTGCAGAAGAGATTCAGAAAAAAAGTTGTACCCATGTTCAATGAGCTGTTTAAATAATGGATGTTCAGGATTGTAGGTCTGTACTACAACTGTTCCTTCTTTCGAACCTCTGCCTGTTCGACCGCTGACTTGCATGAATAGTTGCGCCAGTCTTTCACTGGCACGAAAATCAGTCGAGAATAAACCTCGATCAGCGTCAACGATACCTGTAAGAGTTACATTTGGAAAATGATGACCTTTGGCCAACATTTGTGTACCAATTAAAATATCAATTTCGCCAGAATGTATTTTATCAAGATATTCATTCATTGCATTTTTTTTCCGTGTTGTATCACGGTCAATTCTTGAAATAATTGCTTTTGGAAATAGTTCTTCGAGTGCCTCTTCAATACGTTCTGTACCATGCCCTAGCAATAGCAATGATTCATCGCATTCGGGACAGTGCTTAATACTTCTTTTATTTGAACTACAATGATGACAAATCATGCGATCGTTAGATTTGTGATAAGTATAAGGTAGATCACATCGATCACATTCGGCTTTCCAGCCACAATTATGACAATATAAATGGGCTGCATAACCTCTGCGATTTAGAAATAGTAATACCTGGTTTTTATTTTTTAAGTGAGCGCTGATTTCATCTACTAGAGTGTGTGATAAAGGGCCAAACATTTTTTTACCACGCACATCCAGCAATCGATGTTTTGGTTGCTTTGCTGTTCCTGCTCTGGCTGGCAATATTAAATGTTTGTAACGACCTTTTTTTACATTATGAAGTGTTTCTAATGATGGTGTTGCTGATCCCAATACTGCAGGTACCTTATCGCGAGTTGCACGAATAATGAGCATATCTCTTGCTGAGTAACGAAAACCATCTTGTTGTTTATAAGAAAGGTCATGTTCTTCATCAATGATGTAGAGACCAGGATTTGCAAGCGGTGTCCAAATGGCAGAACGTGTGCCCAGTATTATTTTTGCTTTTCCTGTTTTGGCATCTTGCCAGTATCTGGTTCGTTCTGTATCAGTAAGACCTGAATGTTGTATTGCAATGTCAACTTCAAAGCGATCTTTAAATCGTTGTATTTGCTGAGGAGTTAATCCAATCTCCGGTAATAAGACGATACATTGTTTGCCGGCTTTTATTATAGGTTCCATGACGGACATATAGACTTCGGTTTTGCCACTACCCGTTAATCCATCGAGTAAAAATATTGAAGACCTGTCTACAGAGCTTGAAATAGCCTTAATTGCCGATTTTTGTTCTTTATTTAATTTAAAAGGGCTTTTATTTATTTTAATTATTTTTTCTATTGGTTCTTTGAATTCTTTTGTTATCAACCCTTTTTTCTCAAGCGCTAGTAGAGATTGTTTTGCCCTTGGATAGATATTATTTAATTCAGATTCATTAACAGTTGTTTGGTTTTTTTGAATGTAATTTAGAATTTGTGCTTGCTTGGGTGATTTATTAATACGGTTTGGATCCGTAGTTAGCCCTTTTTTTGTTACAGACCAGATGCTTTCTCGAAACTTATCAATTGAATTGTTTTTTCTTAGCCATGCCGGTAAAGCACTAAAAATTACTTCTCCCATCGGGTAATGATAATAATTACTTACCCATGCAAGAAAGTTCAAATGTTTTTCTTTCAGTATGGGTTGCTTATCAATAGCATAATTAATTCTTTTTAATTTATGTTGCGGGAAATCACTTTTATTGCCTGTTGAAACGATAATGCCAGTAACTTCTTTGCGCCGACCAAAGGGTACTGAAACGCGCATTCCGGCTTGTAGATTCCCAGACTCAGAGGTGCTGACTGGCAGGTAGTCAAATAGACGTCGTAGTGGCGTTGCTATAGCAACATGTAAGATACATTTATTAGTCATTTATAGATTGTTATGACTCAATAAATTTTTTTACGTCACTTAAACTGGCACGTTTCATTGCTTGCTCTGTGATGGGATCGATAGGTGCATTTTTTAAATAAACAAATGGCAATACCACTATTACAATGTTTATTTCGCCAGCAATAAATTTAAATGCAGTGAAATAAATAGAATTGTTTTTTTCAACTCGTAATCGGCGTTCGCATATTGATACTGGCACACCCTGGTGTTCAAGAAAAAGAGAAATAGTTTCAAATTCGTCCGAAAAAATGTGGATTGATACTTCAGAATATTGATTCGCTGTGCCAGTGAGTACTGAACCAACAAGTCGAGGATGATATTTTTTTAATAGCAGCATTGTTTTATATGCGACTAACCTGAAGTCACGTAGTGTTTGAATTTGTTCTTTGTTATGAAAGAGTGATTGATATTCAATCAACGCGCATTCTATTTCTTTATTACTTGGAAGTACGTGTTTATTCTTTATGCCCAATTGCTGAGCTGCTTTTCTCTTTGCTTGAAAAAAATCTTCAGAACCATCTATAGCAACCAACTTGGCAGCTATATGTGCTATTTCTCTTCTGATGCGATCGTCAGATGTATGGCGCATTTCCAGGTACCACGGGTATATTAAAATAATTGTTCAGGGATAGAGTGAGTTTCTGAATCTTGCAAAAAGATATCAGGTTGTTTTGTTTCTACAGTAGATTTTGGTGCATGTTCTATTCTAAACACTTCAAATATTGCATCTGGATTATTCGCATTCGAAAGTTGTCCACTAACAGGATCGATACGGACATTTACCAGCCCTTTAGGTCTTTCCATAATTGATTCAGGCATACCATCAAGTGCAACTCTCATATAATCAATCCACATAGGTAATGCTGCTCGAGCTCCGGTTTCACGGCTACCTAATGGCTGGAATTTATCGAAACCAACCCAACTAATTGTAACGACATTTGAATTGAATCCGGAGAACCAGGCATCGTGCTGATCGTTTGTTGTTCCGGTTTTACCTGAAAGATCAGTGCGATTGAGTTGTAAAGCTCGTCGACCAGTACCATTTTTTATTACATCTCGTGTCATTGAGTTCATGATCCAGATGTTTTGAGCACTAACAACACGAGGTGCATACAATGTCTCTGTCTCTTCTTCAATTATTGGGTTTGTAATTTCATCCCCGTTTTCACTGAGGCTTTCATTTAAATTTTCTTCATCACTTGAGAGTTCTTCCCTGTTATCAATACATTTATGGCAGACAGTTAATGGGTCGCTCTGAAATACTACTTCATTACCATAAGTTTTAATTTCATCTATAAAGTAGGGCTCGATTAAAAAGCCACCATTGGCAAAAACGCTATAGCCTCTGGCCATTTCCCATGGTGTTATTTCTGCGCTTCCAAGCGATAAGGAGAGATTGTGTGGTAGTTGATTAACATCGAAACCAAATTTTTGAATATGTTCAAGTGCGTAAGGGATACCAATAGAGTGTAATAGCCTGATTGATACCAGGTTTCGAGAGTGTGTTAACGCAACACGAATGCGAGTAGGCCCATAACTTTTGTGGCTGTAATTTTCAGGACGCCATTCATCTTCAACGCCAGGGTCATCAAAGACGATAGGAGCATCGTTAATGAGTGTCGCAGCAGTTTTCCCGGATTCAATTGCTGCAGAATATATAAGCGGTTTAAATCCTGAGCCTGGTTGTCTTCTTGCCTGAGTAATGCGGTTAAATTTATTTTTATAAAAATCAAAACCGCCAACCAGGGCTAATATTGAACCATCATTAGGAGAGAGAGAAATCAACCCGCCTTCTACTTCTGGAATTTGGGAGAGAGTCCAGTCCCCTGTTTCTGTTTCAATTAAACGAATGATATCTCCAGCTTCCAGTATTTCTCCAGCCATTTTTGGTTTGCTGCCGCGTCGATTTTCACTGATGTATTTTCTTGCCCATTCCAAACCTTGCCAATTAACCTCTACTTGTCCAACACCAGAAATTATTGCGCTCACGGATTGCTCATTAATATACGTTACCAGAGCTGGGTAGAGGCTACCTAGTGTAGGGAAACTTTCAAGAAGGGCAGCAATGTCTTCTTCGCTTTTTGATTCGACATCTTCTATATGATGTTCAGGCCCTCTGTAACCATGTCGTTTATCATAAGCGAGCAATGCATTTCTTAATGCCTGGTTCGCAGCACTTTGGTTTCGATCGCGAATGGTCGTTGTTACTATTAAGCCATTGTTATAAACAGTGTCACCTTGCTTTTTAAACAGATCGTTTCTGACCATTTCTGCAATGTAAGGTGCTTCAATATCAATCGGGGTTGTATGCAAAGAAGCGCTTATGGGTTCTTCTGTAGCTTGCTTATATTCATCTTCAGTTATATGAGAGAGCGTTAACATTCTTTTTAAAACATAATCTCTGCGTATTAATGCACGTTCGGGATTACTAATTGGATTTGTCGTAGAGGGAGCTTTGGGCAAACCGGCAATCATTGCTATCTGCGCCAAATTTAGGGAATTAATATCAGTTCCATAATAAACCTGTGCTGCTGCTGCGACTCCGTAAGCCCTTTGTCCTAAATATATTTTATTTAGATACAATTCCAGAATGGTATTTTTACTGAGTTCGCGTTCAATTTTAAAGGAAAGAAATATTTCATTTAATTTTCTGAGATAGGTTTTTTCACGACTCAAAAAGAAATTTCTGGCGACTTGCATTGTTATGGTACTGCCGCCTTGTTTTTTCGAACCTGTTTTAATTAAAGAATAGGCGGCTCTGGCTATGCCTTGCCAATCAACACCAGGATGAACATAAAAGCGATCATCTTCTGCCGCTAAAAATGCTTCAATTAATTTTGCTTGTACATCATCTATCTGTATAGGCGTACGACGTTTTTCTCCAAACTCAGCAATGAGAGATAAATCTGAACTATAAACGCGCAAAGGAACTTGCATTTTGACATCCTTCAATGTCTCTATATCAGGTAGCCCAGGCAACACATATAAGGACACAATTACGACTGTAATGATGCCCAAAACCATGAATGACAGGAGAAAATTAAAGAAAAAACGCAACATCTTGTATAGATAGTATCCCAATTACCCCATATGTTCTATATTTTCACTAAATTGTAAAACTTAAGGTGTTACCTTAAAAAACTCTAAAAACCGATTGTTTTTTAATTTTCTCTTGGCTATAGTAGCCAAAGTAAGTTAATGTTCTTTATACATATGGCACATAACTAATGACTTCAAAAGGAAAAAATAGTGTTTTCGTTTAAGAAAAAGTCAGCTCCTATCTTAGGTGTCGATATAAGTGCAACTGCAATAAAGTTGCTTGAACTTGGCCGCAGCGGTAGTAAATACCGTGTGGAAAGTTATGCAGTTGAGGCTCTTCCACCTAATTCCGTCTCAGATAAGACTATAAACGATATTGAAGCAGTCGGCGAGGCTGTCGCACGTGCCGTTAAGAAAGCTGGGACACGTACCAAGCAAGCTGCTGTCTGTGTCGCAGGTTCTTCTGTTATTACTAAAGTTATCAGTATGCCATCGGGTTTGTCTGATGATGAAATGGAAAGTCAGATACAGATAGAGGCAGATCAATATATTCCTTTCCCCTTAGAAGAAGTTGCTATGGACTTTGAAGTCATTGGCGAATCTGCTGAGGGCGCAGAAAGAGTAGATGTTTTGCTCGCTGCATCACGTAGTGAAATTGTTGACAATGTTGTTGCATCTATTGAGCTAGGTGGGCTAACACCCAAGGTTGTCGATATCGAATCTTTTGCTATTGAAAATACTATTAGCTTAATGAGTAAAGATTTTCCTGAAGGAACGCCGACAGAGGCAATTGCTGTTGCTGATGTTGGTTCAGCAGTTACTACATTTAGCGTTATGGAAAATATGAAGACCTTATATGCGCGTGAGGAATCATTTGGCGGTGCTCAGTTAACTGAGGATATACAACGTCGTTATGGTTTGTCTTATGAGGAAGCGGGCCTGGCAAAAAAACAGGGTGGTTTGCCAGATAATTATGAGCCTGAAGTATTAGAACCATTTAAAGAGAACATGGCTTCACAAATAGGGCGTGCTTTACAATTTTTTTATGCATCAAGCCAAATAAGCGAAATTAATGTGCTTGTTCTTGCAGGTGGATGTTCATCTATACCAGGCATTGCTGAATTAGTAGAGTCGAAGTTGGGAGTGAAGACAGTAGCTGCTAATCCTTTTGCAAACATGGCAGTTGCCTCAAAAATTTCAGCAAAAAATCTTACTAATGATGCGCCGGCAATGATGATTGCTTGTGGTCTGGCCTTAAGGGAGGGAAGTTAATGTCAACAATTAACTTACTTCCATGGCGTGAAGAAAGGCGCAAAGAGTTACAAAATGAATTTGTCACGATACTTGGTATGGTTGCCTTATTAGCTGTCGCTGTATGGGGGGCAGTTCATTATTATCATGTTCAATTAATTGATGTTGGTAATTCACGAATTAAATATATTGAGCAACAAATAGCAATAGTCGATAAAAAAATTGAAGAAATAGAAGAGCTCGAGAAAGAGAAAGAAAGCTTGCTATCTCGTATGCGTGCAATTGAACAGTTACAGGGTAATCGACCATTAATTGTTAGATTGTTTGATGAACTGGTGACAAATTTACCTGAAGGCTTGTCAGTCGCAAATATTAAGCAGAAAGAAGAAGTTATTACTATCGATGGTTTGGCTCAATCTAATGCACGTGTGTCTTCATTTATGCGTAATCTTGAAAATTCTGAGTGGTTAGCTAAGCCTGATCTGAAAGTTATTCAGGAGTCTGAAGTTGGCGGTGATAAGCCGGTTAACAGTTTTACACTTACCTTTAAACAGGTGATTCCAAAAGCTGAGGAGGCTGAAGACGAATGAGCTTTATAGATGACCTGAATAATCTGGATCCGAATAATCCAGGTGTATGGCCAGCACCTGCAAAAGCTGTTCTATTTGCTATAGTTTTTGCCGGGATATTGTTTGCTGCCTGGAAGCTTGATGTGACACTACAACGTGAAGAGTTAGCTTCTCTGGAAAAGGATGAAATAGATCAGATAGAAACGTTAGGCATAAGGCAAAGGAAAGCAGCCAATTTGGAAGCACTTAAAGAGCAGATGAAAGAGATGGAGCAATCATTTGGTGACATGGTAAAACAATTACCTAATAAAACGGAAGTTGCAGGTTTATTGATTGATATCTCACAGACTGGCCTGGCTTCAGGTCTGGAGTTTAAATTGTTCCAGCCTAAAAAAGAGGCACCAAAAGAATTTTATGCAGAGTTACCTATTAATCTTTCCGTTGTTGGTAATTACCACCAATTTGGTGCGTTTGTTAGTGGTATAGCTGCATTACCAAGAATTGTTACTACGCACGATATAAAAATTACACCTTTATCAAGCGATAAAGATGGAGACACTCCCTTATTGCAGATGGAAGCTACCGCGAAAACATATCGTGCTCTTGAAGAAGAAGAAGGCGAAGAAGGTGAAGACAAATGATTTATCGTCATCGGTTAATGATGTTTATTAAAATTACGGTGGGCTTGTCAATTATTGCAAGCCTTTCAGCATGTGTTTCAACAGATATTAGTGATCTTGAGGTTAAGGTCGACGACATTATGTCCAGACCAGGTGGCCGCATAGAGCCATTGCCTGAAATTAAGCCTTATGAAGCGTATGCGTACAAGTCAGGTGATGAAGACGGGCGTAATCCTTTCAAATTATTTTATGTCATTAAGCCAGCAGAAATTACTGATGATTCTATAGTGGATGATGGCTTAACTGAAGAAATGGAACGTGAGATTAGAAATCGTAATCGCGAAGAACTTGAAGAATATGAGCTTGATAGTCTTCGTATGGTAGGGACTATCGATAATGAAAATAATAATTGGGGCATAGTATTAGATCCTAATGGCATCGTGCACCGTGTGAAGGTAGGTAATTATATTGGTGCAAACATAGGAAAGATTATCAATATTTATGAAGACCGGGTCGAACTAAGGGAAATTGTTCAGGATAGTAATGGAAGATGGGAAGAACGGGAGGCAGCACTTGCTCTTATCGAAGAGTAATCTGACACGAGGTAATAAAATGTTTACCAGTAAAGAATTAAACTTAATTTCAAAGGTTATAACGCCATGAAAACTAAATTAGAAACTTTAATGCGTTTAATATTGTGTATAGGCATGAGTCTGTTCGGTTCATCTGTATATGCTATTTCATTAGATAATGTCAGCTTTGCATCACTGCCAGGTGAGCGAGTACAAATTAAGATGACCTTGTCGGAAGCATTACCGGCCGACCCTCTAAATTTTACTATAGATAATCCAGCAAGAATTGCAGTAGATTTTCCAAATACGTCATTAAACCTGACTGAAAAATCTCAAGCCATAGGTATAGGGATGGCCAATAGTTTTAGTGCTGTTGAGGCAGCAGGGCGCACACGCGTTGTAATTAATTTAACAAGCTCAGTTTCATATAGCATGGATGTACAGGGTAATTCCGTGACATTAAATCTTGAGAGTGGTGTAGCAGCGTCATCTAGTTCAAATTCGTCGACTTACTCTACAGCAGGAAGTATTGATGATATTGATTTTCGTAGAGGTGAAAACGGTGAAGGAAGAATTATTGTTAAGTTGTCTGATCCTTCTATCGCGGTAGACATGGGTGTTGAAGCAGGAAAGGTTGTGATTGATTTTCTTGATGCACAATTGCCTTCCAATCTTGATAGAAAACTGGACGTAGTTGATTTTGCAACCCCGGTTAAAGAAATAGATACTGCTGCGAGTGGTGATAATGTAAGGATGACTATTAGCGCCGTGTCAGAAGATTATGACCACCTGGCATATCAATCTGAAGACCAGTACATTATTGAAATTAAACCTTTAACCAGAGATGAAAAGGAAGAGCTGAAAAAAGATAAATTTGGTTATACAGGCGAACGTTTATCTCTCAATTTCCAAAATATTGAAGTCAGGGCAATATTGCAGTTGATTGCAGATTTTACCAGTTTAAACATGGTAACCAGTGATTCGGTTAGTGGTAATGTGACGTTGCGCTTAAAGAATGTGCCATGGGATCAGGCGCTTGATATTATTTTAAAATCACGTGGTCTGGGGATGCGAAAGAGTGGCAATGTCATAATGGTTGCGCCATCAGAGGAGCTTGCTGCTCGTGAACGTCTTGAACTTGAAGCAAATCGTCAGGTAGAAGAGCTGGCTCCGCTACGTACCGAATTCATACAAATAAATTATGCTGATGCCAGTGATTTAATGGCATTGATACAAGTGCCAGATCATAATCTGGTCTCTAGTCGAGGTAATGTCTCTATTGATGATAGAACCAATACACTGATTATTCAGGATGTATCAGCCAGCCTGCAGGCTATTAGAGAATTAATTAATGAGCTTGATGTTCCGGTTAGACAGGTTTTAATTGAATCGCGTATTGTTAATGCGGATGAAACTTTTGCCAAAGATATAGGTGTGCGTTTTGGTTATAGTAAACATAGCAAACAAGGTACCAATGATAGAGCAACGATTGGAGCTAATGATACAGCCAGTGGCGATGCTTCTCCTTTTATTGGAATTGGTGGTGGTCAAGCTGGTACTATAGACTACGGTGGTACAACAGCATTTAATAGTGCAGGCTTGGAAAATTATATTGTTGATTTACCGGCAGTACCTGCAGATGCCACATCACTGGCATTAGCCATCGGTAAAGTCGGTTCCTACTTATTGCAATTGGAATTGTCTGCTTTGATTGCTGAAGGTCGTGGTGAAGATATTGCAAGCCCGAGAGTAATTACAGCTAATCAGCATGAAGCAATTATAGAGTCTGGTGTTGAAATCCCGTATCAAGAAGCATCATCCAGTGGTGCTACAACGGTTTCTTTTAAGGATGCGGTATTAAGTTTACGTGTTACTCCACAGATTACACCTGACGATCGCATTATTATGGATTTACAAGTCAATCAGGATACAGTGAGTTCTACTACGGTATTAGGTGTGCCGGCAATTAATACACGTAATGTTACTACTCAGGTATTGGTTGAAAATGGCGAAACGGTTGTTTTAGGCGGTGTTTATTCTTCTTCGGATAGAAAGTCTGTTGATAGAACGCCATTCTTTGGTGACCTTCCTTATGTAGGGTTCTTATTTAAACGGACGGATATTAATAAAGAGAAAAGCGAGTTGCTGATTTTTATTACTCCGAAAATCCTGAAGGATAGTCTTACGATTTAATAATAATAATACACGTTACATTATTCAAGGGATGTGCCCATATGGGTCACATCCCTTTTTTGTTTGAATACTGTTAAAGCCTGTATTTTGGAGTAACTTGGGTATACGTGCCTAGTTAAGTTATTCTAGTCAGAACCGGGAATAAATGTTTTATCATTAATAGTGAGCAAGTCTAATAACATTTTTTTGATTGGACCTATGGGTGCGGGTAAGACCACCATAGGGCGGCAATTAGCAAGAAAAATATCAAATACGTTTTATGATTCTGATCATGAAATTGAAAAACGTACAGGGGTTGATATTACCCTGGTTTTTGAGATTGAGGGTGAAGTCGGTTTCAGAAAACGTGAATCTCAAGTACTTGCAGAATTGGCCTTGCTGGATAATATAGTATTATCGACCGGTGGCGGTTCTGTTTTGGATCCTGTGAACAGAAAAACTTTAATAGATAATGGGACTATTATTTACCTGAAATCTACAGCTGATAAATTATTCAAGAGAACAGCTAATGATAAGCGTCGACCATTACTTCAAACTGATGATCGATTAGGTCAGATAAAAAAAATATTAGAGGAAAGAGAACATATTTATATTTCTATAGCAGATGAAGTAATTGACACGCATGATTTAAGTATTAAACAGATAACTCAAAAAATATTAGAATTTATTGAAACAAAATGAAAGTAATTGAAGTTGATCTTGCTGAACGTAGTTATCCAATCTACATTGGAAAATCTGTTCTGTCTGAGCAAAAATTATTTGAACAGCATATTACCAGTAGTCAGGTTTTGATCATTACAAATGAGAATGTTGCTCCTTTGTATCTACAATTTGTAGAAGACAAATTAAGCAATGTAGATTACGAAACAATAATACTACCCGATGGAGAAACGACTAAATCGCTTGATAGTTTGAACCAGATAATCACGCGCTTAATGGAAAAAAAATACAATCGAACCTGCATGTTGATTGCATTAGGGGGCGGAGTGATTGGTGATTTAACAGGTTTCGCTGCCGCATGTTATCAACGCGGAGTTAAATTCATACAAATACCGACAACGCTTCTTGCTCAAGTTGACTCTTCAGTCGGCGGTAAAACGGCAGTTAATCACCCTTTGGGTAAAAATATGATAGGTGCTTTTTATCAACCTAGTGCCGTTATAGCGGATACAAAAGTTCTATCCACATTACCTGAAAGAGAATTCTCCGCAGGCTTGGCGGAAGTCATTAAATACGGGATTATAAGAGATAAAGAATTTTATGATTGGCTTGAAGATAATATCGAATCGATCATGCAGCGCGATGATGAAGCATTAGAATATACAATTGAACGTTCTTGTATCAACAAAGCAGAAGTTGTTGCAGAAGATGAAAGAGAATCCGGTATTAGAGCAACACTAAATCTGGGGCATACATTCGGACATGCTATAGAAACAGCACTTGATTATAAGGGATGGCTACATGGTGAAGCTGTTGCTTGCGGCATGTTGATGGCGGCAGATTTATCAATGCGACTAGGATTAATAGAACAGGATAAAGTGGATAGAATCCATGCGCTTTTGACACGGGCAAATTTACCAACGCAGGTTCACAAAGATGTAAAACTTAATCAAATGCTTGAGAACATGAAGGTCGATAAAAAATCTCGAGATGGTGTTTTATACTTAATACTTTTAAATGATATTGGTAATGCAATTATTAGTTCTGACTATACCGAACAGGCATTAAAGGAAACGATCAATCATTTTTTAAATTGAGGGATAAAACCTGGATTCCTCAGTTGACCGGCTAAGGATTATGACGATGTATTTTAAAATAACAGTTTATAGTGTGTTTGGTCTGCACCCATTAGGGAAGTTTGCCTACTCATTTGATTGCACGTTTCTCAGGCTTATTTGCTTGACGGCGAAAACCTTACGTAGAATAACTATGTGCGGCTTTCTAGTCGGCGCAACTAAACCTGAGAAACGCACACTCAAGCGACTCCAACTAAGGATTCCAGGTTAACGTGGAAAACGAGTTAGCGATTTATGCTGCACACTCTGATAACTCGAAAGGGCGAGTGTACCAGGATGATGGGGCTGAATATCGCAATGAGTATCAACGAGACCGTGATCGCATTATCCATTCCTCCGCATTCCGGCGTCTGGAATATAAAACCCAGGTATTTGTAAATCACGAAGGTGACATGTTTCGCACTCGATTAACGCATTCAATTGAGGTTGCGCAAATTGGCCGAACAATTGCTCGTGCAATAAACGTAAATGAAGATCTGACCGAAGCAATATGTCTAGCACATGATCTAGGTCACACCCCCTTTGGACATGCAGGTCAGGACGCATTAAACGCTTGTATGCAGCAATATGGTGGATTTGAACACAATCTCCAGTCTCTAAGAATTGTTGATTTATTAGAACAACGTTATGCAGTTTTTCCCGGTCTGAATTTAACATTTGAAACCAGAGAAGGAATTCTAAAACATTGTTCAAAAAATAATGCCTTAACGCTTGGGACAATAGGTGAACGTTTCATAAATGATGAAAAGCCTGGCCTGGAAGCGCAAATTGCTAATTTCGCCGATGAAATTGCTTATAACAACCATGATATTGATGATGGTTTAAGGGCAGGATTGTTGAATATAGAGGCACTACGAGAATGTGAAATGGTTGATATTCACTACCACAGTGTAAAAAAGAAATGGCAAGATTTAGATGATAGTCATCTACGCCATGAAATTATAAGAAGAATGATTAATTATGTTGTTAGTGACCTTATTGAAACAAGTAAGGCTTTAATTGATGGTGTCAAACCAAATGATATAGATGAAGTCAGGAAGTGTGGTAAGTCACTTATTAGAATGAGTGAAAAAACTGAATCAATGCATAAAATTTTAAAGAAATTTTTACGTGATAATCTTTATCGACATGAACGTGTTAATAGTATGGCGGATAAAGCGAAAGAAACGGTCGAGTATCTTTTTAACGCTTATATGAATAAGCCAGAATTATTAACTGATAAGATTCAGAAAGAAATAAAATCTAATACAGAAGACAATGATGGACTTAAATTTGCAAGGCTTGTTGCAGACTATGTAGCTGGAATGACAGACCGATTTGCATTCTCTGAATATGAAAGAATTAATGGGAACAGTGTATAAGAAATATTAATGTTGTCATAATCAAGTAAATTTATGGAAGAACAGAACCAACAGAAAAGTTTTATTACGCCGGAATTAACGCACCGTAGTGAACTGATATTACACTTGCTGGAATACAGCAATAAGCTTGTTATTGTCAAAGGAGAGCCCGATTCAGGTAAAACGACATTCTTTCAGCAATTAATCAATCAGGATGGTGCAAATTTAATAATAAAAAATTTGACGCTTAGCATTACTACGAAAACAAATGATATTTTCAAGGCAATAATCGATGGCGCCAGTCACGGTGGAAAACAGGAGGCAGCATATAGTCAAACAGACTTGAATCAATGGTTAACTCGTTGTCAAAATAAACAACAAATTCCTGCATTGTTAATCGATAATGCTGATCTGTTTGATGATGAATCAATCCGTAATTTATTTGAAATATTAGCAAGCTCTAATGAAGCTTCTGTACTTCACGTCTGTTTATTTTGCGAACCTTCTTTTTTAGATCGATTGGAAGAGTCTGGAATAAATAAAGATGACTCGGATAGTCTACATATTATAGAAATGCCGGATTTGAACGAAAAGCAAACTGAGCAATACATTCATAATAATTACCCGACGGAAAATGCATCGGACTTAAATTTGTTTGATGAAAAAACAATTAAACAAATACATCGTATATCACACGGTTTGCCAGGCAGAATAAATGCTTTATGTGAGCAATATCTGGATGACCCGGCAAAACAACCAGAAGTGGTTGAGGAAAAGTCTTCAATAAATATTAAAGCGCTACTGATAAAGAATAAATTAATAATATCAGTTGTTGCGTTATTAATGTTTCTATCGGTTGGCATAGCTACTCTCTTACAACAGACAGAAAAAGAAGACGTAAAGCAAACAATCAAGTTAGAACTGCCAAAACAAAATGAAAATGAGAAGAAGCAAGGTGACACTATTGAAATAGAAGTGCCACAGGAACTTGAGCCAGAACCGGTGACGATTGAAGAATTATCTCCACCTGTTATTCCTGAAATTGCAAAGGATCTAAACAATAAATCAGAAGTGTTGGTTTATAACTCACAAGGTAATCTTGTTGCTAAAGAATCTGAACTGGAAACAGTTGTCGTAGAAGAAGAAACTGTAGAAGAAGAGATTATTGAGGAGAGCGCGCCGTTTAGTGATACAACTTCCAGTATTGAAAATAATGTTGAGCTTATTCCCGAGCCCGAGCCCGAGCCTGAGCCAAAACCAGTGAGCATTCCTGAACCTAAATCAGAGCCCATATTGAAAGACATTAACTGGTTAACGAAACAAGACCCGAAAAAGTATGTATTACAATTAATCGGCGCCTATGAACAAGAAACTATAGATGTTTATTTAAAATCTTTTAAGGACAGTGATAATAAGATTATTTCTTTCACTGCTTCAAACAAAGGCAAGCAGTGGCATGTTCTGATTTACGGTCTTTACCCGGATCGTGAGCAAGCCATTGCAGCGATAGATACATTACCTACAAAAGCAAAATTAATGGCACCTTGGCCCAGAAGTGTGCAAAGCATTAAAGATTTGCTGCAATAACTCAGTTTATTGTGATATTTTTGTTTAAATAACACTCGAAAAACCATCTAAATTCTTCGAAATAACCATTAAATACGCTAAATAAGCTAAAAAGAGTCTAACTCCTCATTTCGTGTATTCATCAGAATGTTTAATGTTGCACCGTGACAAAAATACGGTGCTTTATTATAATTCTCCCCCCTTTTCGTGGGGGTACGGAAAGCTGACTCGAATATTATAAGAACAACGATGAATCCTACAGGGTATCCCTGGCAGTAATTTCCCCGGTTTTTTCAGCACATTTTCTATCCGTCTTGTATAAATACGAGACGATAAATAAAAATATTATTAATAGAGTGATTTCAGAATGAAGCAACCCCCTAAGCAACAAGGTTTGTACGATCCAACAACAGAGCACGATGCCTGTGGCCTCGGTTTTGTTGCTCACATGAAAGGACAAAAGTCACATAAGATCGTAGATGATGCGTTAACCATTTTAAGAAACTTAATTCACCGCGGCGCATGCGGTTGTGAAGAAAATACCGGTGACGGTGTCGGCATACTCATTCAAAAGCCGCATAAATTTTTCAAACGTGTTTGTGCTGAAATCAATATCGAATTACCGGAATCAGATAGCTATGGCGCAGGTATGGTTTTTTTGCCAACCGATCCAGAACAATCAAAACATTGTCAGGACATTTTTGAAAGAATCATTAATGAAGAAGGGCAATCGTTATTAGGTTGGCGTGATGTACCTACAGACGATTCATTAATCGGTCCAACAGCAAAAGAAGGCGAACCAACTTTCAAACAAATTTTTATCGGAAAGAATGACGAACTCGATGCCCCCGCATTTGATCGTAAACTTTATGTTATTCGCAAACGTGTAGAGAATGAAATCTGGGGTTCAGAACTATCTGAACGCGAATTGTTTTATTTAACTTCTTTGTCTTATCGTACCTTTGTCTATAAAGGGATGTTAACCGGCTCGCAAATCGAACCGATGTTCCCGGACTTAGGTGATCCCGATATAGAATCAGCACTCGCATTAGTACACCAACGATTTTCAACCAATACTTTTCCAGCATGGAAACTAGCGCACCCCTTTAGATACGTTGCACACAACGGTGAAATAAATACCGTTCGTGGTAATGCAAACTGGATGCGTGCACGTGAATCTTTATGTGAATCAGAATTATTTGGTGATGACCTGGAAAAACTATTTCCTATCTGTATCGAAGGAGGTAGTGACTCTGCTGTATTTGATAACGTTATGGAATTCTTACACATGTCCGGTCGTCCATTACCCCATGCGGTATTAATGATGATTCCAGAAGCCTGGTCAGGTCATGAAACCATGGATGACGAACGTAAAGCCTTTTATGAATACCATGCAACCTTAATGGAACCATGGGATGGTCCGGCATCATTGTCATTTACTGATGGCGAAGTAATTGGTGCTGTATTAGATCGAAACGGTCTACGTCCCTCCCGTTATTATGTCACCCATGATGATTTTGTCATTATGGCTTCAGAAGTCGGCGTATTAGAAATCGCGCCAGAGAATGTAAAAATAAAAGATCGCCTACATCCTGGCCGTATCTTTATGGTCGATACCAAACAAGGTCGCATCATAAATGATGAAGAAATAAAACAAGAATTCATAGACGAACACCCTTATGGCGATTGGTTGAAGAAAAACTTAATGCCAATTGAAAATATCCCAACGCCAAAAAACATTCATGGTTTGGATACCGATACCTTATTACAACGCCAACAAGCATTCGGTTATACCCACGAAGATCTAAAAATCCTAATGGCGCCAATGGCAGCAAATGGTATGGAGCCTACCGGTGCGATGGGTACCGATGCCGCCTTAGCGGTGTTATCCGATCGTTCACGTTTGTTGTACGACTATTTCAAACAATTGTTCGCGCAAGTGACCAATCCACCTTTAGACGGTATCCGTGAAGAGCTCGTTACACAGGTTGCGATAACAATTGGCCCAGAAGGTAACTTATTAAAACCCGCCGCTGAAAGTTGTCGACGTATAAAATTAAATTCACCCGTTATAACCAATGAAGAATTAGCAAAAATCCGAGATGTAAACCTTCCAGGTTTTAAAACCAAGACCATTCCTATTTTATATAGCGTTGCAGAGGGTGGTGCAGGAATGGATAAGGCATTAGAAGACGTTTATGTAGAAGTCGATAGTGCGATTAAAGACGGTTATAGCTATGTGATTCTTTCTGATCGCGGTATTGATGAAAACAAAACAGGTATTCCAGCCTTACTCGCAACAGCGGGCGTTCATCATCACTTAATTCGTAATGGTAAGCGTACCCAAATCGGTTTAGTACTTGAATCAGGTGAGCCAAGAGAAGTGCATCACTTTGCCGTCTTACTCGGTTACGGTGTTGGTGCTGTTAATCCTTACCTCGCCTTTGAAACACTCGGTAGCATGATCGGTAACGGTCGCTTACCTGAAATGGAACATCAAAAAGCCGTCGCGAATTTCATTAAAGCCGTAAACAAAGGCTTAACGAAAATTATGGCGAAGATGGGTATCTCTACGGTGCAATCTTATTGTGGTGCACAAGTCTTCGAAGCGATTGGTTTAGAAAAAGCATTCGTTGATAAATACTTTACCTGGACAGCATCACGTATCGGCGGTATCGGTATGAAAATAGTCGCAGAAGAAATGAACATGCGTCATCATAATGCCTTCCCGGAACGTGAAGTAAAAGAACCTGAATTAGAATGGGGTGGTGAATATCAGTGGCGACGTGATGGTGAATATCACCTGTTCAATCCTGATACTGTTTTTAAACTTCAGCACGCTACCCGTACCGGCCAATTCGAAGTCTTTAAAGAATATACCAGCCGTGTTGATGATCAGAATGAACATCGTGCAACTTTACGCGGTATGTTTGAATTTAAGTTCGCTGATAAAGCCATTCCACTAGACGAAGTCGAACCGATAGAAAACATCATGAAACGTTTTTCAACCGGAGCGATGTCTTATGGTTCGATTAGTGGACAAGCACATGAAACCTTAGCCATAGCAATGAACCGTATCGGTGGTAAATCAAATACTGGTGAAGGTGGTGAAAATCCTGCTCGTTTTGTTGCAGATGCCAATGGCGATTTAAGAAGAAGCGCGATCAAGCAAGTTGCTTCTGGTCGTTTTGGTGTCACCAGTAACTACTTAACCAATGCTGATGATATTCAAATCAAAATGGCACAAGGTGCGAAGCCTGGAGAAGGCGGACAGTTACCCGGCTCTAAAGTCTACCCCTGGATTGCAGAAGTACGGGGTTCTACACCGTGGGTTGATCTAATTTCACCACCACCACATCACGATATTTATTCAATTGAAGATCTAGCGCAGTTAATTCATGACTTAAAGAATTCAAATCCAAAAGCACGTATACATACTAAACTGGTTGCTGAAATCGGTGTCGGTACCGTCGCAGCCGGTGTTGCAAAGTGTCACTCCGATGTGATTTTAGTTTCCGGTTATGACGGTGGTACCGGTGCATCACCCATCAGCTCATTAAAACACGCCGGCCTACCTTGGGAATTAGGTATAGCTGAATCACAACAAGTGTTGGTTATGAATGGTTTACGTGATCGCATTGTTTTACAAACTGATGGCCAGTTAAAAACCGGACGTGATGTTGTAATAGCAGCCTTACTTGGTGCAGAAGAATTCGGTTTTGCAACAGCACCGCTTGTTGTGATGGGTTGTATCATGATGCGCGTTTGTCATCTGAATACCTGTCCTGTTGGCGTAGCGACACAGAACCCGGAACTCACACGTAAATTTACAGGCCAACCTGAGTTCGTTGAAAACTTTTTTAAATTTATCGCTGAAGAAATTCGCGAATACATGGCGCAACTTGGATTTAGAACGATTAATGAAATGATCGGTCAGGTCGATAAGCTTGATACAAATAAAGCCGTCGATCATTGGAAAGCAGCAGGCCTCGACTTCAGCAATATTTTGTATAAAGCAGAACTGCGTCCAGGTGATAAATACTACCAGGTTAAAGAACAGGACCATGGCCTGGAACGATCACTTGATGTCACCAAGTTAGTCCCATTAAGCAAAGCGGCACTAGAGAATAAAGAGAAGGTCGATATTATTCTGCCGGTACTGAATACCGATCGAACCGTCGGTACCATCCTCGGACATAACATCACCAAGCGTTATGGTGCGGAAGGGTTGCCAGACGATACGATTAATATTCATTTCAATGGATCAGCCGGTATGAGTTTTGGTGCATTCGTACCAAGCGGTATCACCATGACGCTCGAAGGTGATTCAAATGATTACCTTGGTAAGGGTTTATGCGGCGGTAAGATTATTGTTTACCCGCCACGTCATTCAACCTTTATCCCAGAAGAAAATATTCTAGTCGGTAACGTATTACTCTACGGTGCAACCAGTGGTGAAGCCTATCTACGCGGTATCGCTGGTGAACGTTTCTGTGTACGCAACAGTGGTGTCAGTGCAGTTGTTGAAGGTGTCGGTGATCATGGTTGTGAATACATGACCGGCGGTGTCGCAGTCATCATAGGTAAAACCGGTCGTAACTTTGCTGCAGGTATGTCAGGTGGTGAAGCTTATGTATTAGATGAAGACGGTGATTTTGAAATCCGTTGCAACACCGGCATGATCGGATTAGAAAAAATAGAAGAACAAGAAGATGTTGATAAGGTTAAGACCTTATTGAGCAATCATGTTCAATACACACAAAGTACCGTTGCTGAAAATATTCTGAAGAACTGGAAGGATTATCAAGGTAAGTTTGTAAAAGTCATGCCTACAGCCTATAAAAATGTTCTTGCAGCAATTAAACGTGGTAAGGAGAAAGGCCTCACCGAAGAAGAAGCTATTATGGAGGCCGCCAATGGGTAAGATTACAGGATTCATGGAGTACGAAAGAGAGAAGCAACCGTACCGTCCAGTAGAAGAAAGAGTTAAAGATTGGAAACAGGTCATGCAACCCTGGCCAGTCGAGCCATTAAAAGTACAAGCGGCACGTTGTATGGACTGCGGTATTCCGTTTTGTCATCAAGGTTGTCCATTAGGCAATATGATTCCAGATTGGAATGATTTGGTTTATCGCGATCAATGGGCAGATGCTATTAAACGGTTGCATGCAACGAATAACTTTCCTGAATTCACCGGTACTTTATGTCCTGCGCCATGCGAAGGTTCTTGCGTACTTGGTATTAATGAAGACCCGGTCAGCATTAAAGCGGTTGAATTATCAATTATTGATAAAGCCTTTGAAAACGGCTGGATCAAACCGGAAATTCCAGAAAAGAAAACCGGTAAAAAAGTCGGCATCATAGGATCTGGTCCTGCCGGTATGGCAGCAGCGCAACAACTCGCACGCGCCGGACACGATGTTACTTTGTTTGAACGTTCTGATCGCATTGGCGGTTTAATGCGTTACGGTATTCCCGAATTCAAAATGGAAAAACGTCGTCTTGATCGTCGTATGGAACAAATGGAAGCAGAAGGTGTTACCTTCAAACCAAATAGTCATATCGGTGTTGATATCGATGCCAATGATCTAAAGAAAGAATTTGATGCCTTAATCTTAAGTGGTGGCGCAAGTGCGCGTCGTGACTTACCGATTCCCGGGCGTGAATTAAAAGGCGTGTATCAGGCAATGGAATATTTGCCACAATCAAATCGAGTTTGTATGGGCGACACCATCCCTGAAGAAGAACTGATTAATGCAAAAGATAAACACGTTATTGTTATCGGCGGTGGTGATACCGGTGCAGACTGTATCGGTACTGCGCACAGACAAGGCGCCGCATCAGTCACCTCACTGGAAATTATGCCGAAGCCACCAAAAGAACGTGCACAAGATAACCCTTGGCCACAATGGCCGTTTATCTATCGCACAGCATCAGCGCACGAAGAAGGTGGTGATCGCGTTTATTCAGTACAAACGAAAAAATTTCATGGCGATGAAGACGGTAACTTAACCGATCTTGAACTCACCAAAGTAGAAATACAACGCACCGGTGGACGCATGATGTTCAATGACGTACCGAAAAGTAAAAAAATGTTAAAAGCCGATCTTGTCTTCCTGGCAATGGGTTTTACCGGCGCAGAAAAAGCAGGTTTGGTAGAACAACTCGGCGTTGATCTAAACGAACGTACAAATGTCTGGCACGAAAACTGGCAGACCAATGTAGAAGGTGTGTTTGTTGCTGGTGATATGCAGCATGGTCAGAGTTTGATTGTATGGGCGATTGCAGAGGGCCGCTCCGCAGCCGCAGCCGTAGACAAATTTTTAATGGGATCGACAGATTTACCATCGCCTGTATAGGCGATACTTTATGGACGATGTGCATGGATGCACAAGTGTCGCGATGATAGGGATATCATAGAGCGACCTTGCCTGCTCCCGTATAGAAGTGCCCATATGGGTACTTTTTAATATTAATAATGTAGTATCAGTTCATGGAATGACTATAATTAACTTAAGGAATAAGTTTATGGCAGCGAATCTAAAAGAAACATTACATACTCTGGCAGAAGAATTACCGGATAACGCGACTTGGGATGATGTCCTGGAAGAAGTCCGTTTCCGCCGTGCGGTGGAAACAGGCATCAGGGCAGCAGACAGGGGCGAATTTGCTAACGCAAATGAAGTTCGGGAAGCATTCGTAAGCTGGGGTGTAAATGTTGAAAGTTGAATGGACTCATCCTGCACTCGCTGATCTTATCGAAGCACAAACCTATATATCTCAAGAAAATCCCCAAGCTGCAAAAAATGTTGCCCAGAAAGTATGGGAAGCAAGCCAAAAGTTAACAGAGAACCCCGAGATTGGTCGCGCTGGTCATGTTGATGGAACACGCGAATGGGTTGTACAACAGACACCTTATTTAATTGTTTATCGAGTCAAGGATGAACGGATTGAAATTCTTCGTGTTTGGCACAGTAAGCAGAATTGGATATCCAAAGGTGACACGGATTAGTTTCTCGATAAGTCAAAAACCTGGAAAACGTGGTCTGTCCCCTATTATTCTTATTTAATTGTTTATCGTATAAAAGATAAACAAATTGAAATTCTTCGTGTTTGGCACAGTAAGCAGAACTGGATATCCAAAGGTGATACTGATTAGTTTCTCGACAAGTCAAAAACCTGGAAAAACGTGGTCTGTCCCCTATTATTCTATACAAGGCAAAAAGCCGATTTAATAACCGGAGCTTATAGACAATAAGTGAGGGTTTTAGATCGGCTTTATAACGCAGTAGTGCGCTAGCTGAGAGCTTTTAAAACAAAGAGTTTTGAATTTCTATTGGTGGATAGAAAACACCAATTATTATGAAAGGGTTTGTACCTCTTTTATCCCACTCTTTTGTCGTACCTAGAAATAAATATAAATCATTTTTAGATAAAAATTCGTCGAAGTATTTTTCTTTTACTTTTTGTATAGCGATAGACTCATCATTGTATCTTTTTAAGCTATTCCAATATAGCTGGCCTATTTCCCAATCTTCAATCATTAATTTTGAAGATTTTCCTTTCGAGTCTTCAAATCTATAAGAAAATTTATAAGGTAACTTTTTAGCGACTTTAAATAGATTTGGAGTATCTGAAAATAGATCGCCTTGTTTTGCTTTTAATTCAATAGTTTTTAATTTTTCGGGATCCCATTCCCTATCATCTTCTTCTATATCAAAGCCTAATATTTTAGAAGGTTTAAATGTTGCTAACGAGAGAATACCTTGTTTATTGAGAGAAATAATTTCATCAAGGTCATGATAAACACTACCATTTTCTAAAACTATTTGTTTTCTTATATACCAATTCTGTTCAGTTCCAACGCTATTAACAACAGATATCGAATCTTGATCAAGTGGTCTGAAACTTTCAACACGATGGTCGGAAGTGTTTTTCTCAATATTTATGTCAATCCATTCCCATTTCTTGTATTTTTTTTCGTAATTTTCGATTTGTCTATACTGAACTGGAAAAATACGTATCCATGAACCATCTTCTCTTAAGCCTGCAGTACAGACTAACTCATCGTAGCGTGATGAAATCGTAGGGTATGTTTTAACTGTAATTAGAATCCTTTCTATTGGCATTTTGTTATATATGCTCTATTGGTATTTTATCGAATTTATTATGTACAAAATTTGCAAGAGTTCCTCTATGACACATATTATGATCATACTCAAAGCAGGTTAATGCTATTCTCTTATATGTATTGAATAAACTATGAAGTGCTGATGTTGCGTTGTTATTTAAAGCTATATCTTTACTGTATTGTTTAAATAATTTTTTATAATCAGAATTGGTTACCAATGATTTTCTCTGTGTAGAATCAATACCAAGTTCTGGCATATGAATATATTTTATATTTAGACTTTCTAATGAGGAAGATAATGTTTTTTTTGAAAAACCATATTTTCTACTTATCGGGTTACGCCTGACATCAACGAGCAGTTTAATGTCATTTCTAATTAGTTTATTTAGGTATTCTTCAAATGATATTCCCTCATATCCAATCGTTGCTAAGGTAGGAGCTTTAATATTTATTTCTTCTGCTCTAACATTGTTCAGCTCTACATCATTCAATATATCTTTAGCAATTAAGCTGTTAATAGCATAGTAGGGATAATTTTTATAAATGTGATGAATAAGCTTTTTGCCTTTAAGGTGCTTATATCGTTCGTTAAATAGTTTTAATTTTTTAATTTCATCATTTTTCAATAGTTTACTGTATTTTTTACGCGCATCACGAATCTCCCAGTTTTGCCCATCTTTTAAATGACCTAGTTCAATTAATTTACTTTTATCCTTATATGACTGAAATGAGAAACATCCATATTTATAAGGTACAAAATAGTAGCTTTTTTCTTTTTCACAGAGTTTCGTGTAGAGAAAGAGATACTTCTGTAAATCTTTGCTGGGTAGATGGCCTCCGAATATTTCAAGTAAAGCCATTAATAATTTTTGTCTATAAAACATATATTTAAGAAAAAGAAATAATATTTATTGTCTGTTTAGTATAACTTAATATTGGACAAAACTGATTGTCTTTTTGTTTAATAATGTATGAAAGATTCAGAATATTTGAGCCTTTTTATAATTCGGGTGCAGGTCTTGAATCTTGAATTATGTAGGCACTGATTAGGATTCTAGCCTTTTCCCATGACTGACTTTGCATTACATTAGAACTCTCGTGTCATTAATGTCTGGGGTGCTATGAACAGTCAAAGGTCGGCAATGCTTTTGTACGATGGGGCGTGCGGTATTTGCCAGGAATGGGTGAATTACTGGCAGCTTCTGACGGGTGACAAGGTTAATTACAAACCTTATCAGGAAGCGGCAGACGATTATCCGGATATTGCTGTTGAAGATCTGGAAGCGGCTATTCATCTGGTTGAAGCCGATGGGACAGTCAGCAAAGGTGCCAAAGCAACCTATAGTCTGTATCGAGATATCCATCCGCAATCCATCTTGTTGTTTCTTTATCGTTTCTTGCCTGGCTTCGGGGTTTTTAGTGAGTTTTGTTATCGTTTCTTTTCCACACACCGAGGCTTGTTGGGGATCTTTACTCACTTGTTTTGGGGCAGGAACTTTGAACCGCCGCGTTATCACCTTATAACCTGGTTATTTTTGCGTCTTTTAGGGTTAACTTATCTCATTGCATTTATCTCATTCGCTGTACAAGCAAGTGCATTGATTGGCGCTGATGGTGTTTTACCGCTGGAATATTTTCTTAGTGCTGTTAAAGATCAATTAGGTGTAGATGCTTATACACGCTTGCCGACGTTATTTTGGTTTTCTCATGTTGATGGTTTTATCAAATTTGTTTGTATTGCCGGGGTTGTTCTTTCCTTATTAGTGATCGTTGGACGGATGTTAAGAACCAGTCTTATCCTGCTTTATATTCTCTATTTGTCATTGGTCAATGGCGGTCAGGTATTCATGAGCTTCCAATGGGATTTATTATTATTGGAATGTGGATTTCTGGCAATCTTTCTGCCATGGGGATCGACGATAATCGTATGGCTATATCGTTGGTTGGTTTTTCGTTTTATGTTTCTTGGTGGTGTTGTGAAAATCGTTAGTGGTGATAAAAGCTGGGATAGTCTTACAGCACTTAATTATCATTTTGAAACACAACCACTTGCCACACCGCTATCCTGGTACGCACATCATTTACCGGAATCAATGTTAATGGCAGGGAGCGGGCTAACTCTGATTACTGAATTGATTGTGCCTTTTTTACTTTTTGCTCCACGACGATTTCGACATGTTGCGGGTATTTGTTTTATTTTATTTCAAATAATCATCCTGCTTACTGGGAATTACAATTTTTTTAATTTGTTGACTATTTTTATGTGCCTGTTTCTATTCGATGATGCCGCGATTAAACGTTTGATACCGAAGCGGCTGTTATTAGTAATACCAACTTCCAATACTTTAAAAACTGGAATGGTTGCAACGAGTTGTGCATTGTTAATGGCATTGATCAGTATATACATGGGTACGATGCAAATAAGTCAGATCATTGCTGGTGATAGAAATATTCAAGGTACAGCGGTGGCTCGTTTCCTGTCTCCATTCGGTATTGTTAATTCTTATGGTCCTTTTGCTGTGATGACTAAGCAGCGCAATGAAATCGTAATCGAAGGCAGTGCAGATAACAGTGTCTGGCAGGAATACCAGTTTAAATACAAACCCGGTAATCTGGAGAAATGTCCCGCTTGGGTTGCGCCACATCAACCGCGACTAGATTGGCAAATGTGGTTTGCTGCTTTGAGTAATCCGAATCAGCAGCGTTGGTTATATAATCTTTTGGTCAGATTGCTACAAAATAGTGAGCCTGTTACAGCAATATTCAAACATAATCCGTTTCCGGATGATCCACCTTCTAGTATTCGTGCACGTTTTTATCAATATACCTTTACAAGTGCAGAAGAGCGCAAGGCAACAGGTCGGTGTTGGAACAGATCTCTGTTGGGTGAATATTATCCATCGATAAGCATAAAGAAATCTTTATAATCAATATTAAATTGAATTAAATTAATGGAATTAGAACCATTAATGATCAATAAAGGGAATATAGTCAATGAAGAACTGGCAATCTGTATCTTATAAAGCACTCAAGTATTTTTTTATACTTCTGTTGTTATCTACGAGTATTGGTAAGTTACTTGATATTCCGGGATTCGCCGATGTCATCGTTACCTATCAATTTGGAATATCTGCTTACCTTGCTACAGGACTGGCGCTAGTGATTGCCTTGTTTGAACTAGAGCTCGCCTTCTACATGGTTCGCAAGCCGTTGTCGGAATTCATAGGACCAATACTTACGCTAATGCACAGCGCTTATACTGTACTTGCCATCATTACTGTTAGCCGCGGTATTGAACTTGAAAATTGCGGTTGTTTTGGCGTCTTTCTCGCGAGACCAATGACGAATATAACCATTATTGAAGATCTGATCCTGACGGGACTATCTGTGATGTATTGGTACTTATCACAGCGTATGAAAGATTGAAATTAAAGGGGTCAGAGCCCTCTTGGACAAATCAATAGGGTCAAGTGTGATGTGCAGCGACCTACAAGGATGTAGGAAGGTAGAGCGACGCAGGAAGCCAAAGCCGAGGAGCGGCCGATTGATTATCCATCATTACAAGTGATTCGCGTAACCACTAAGGTCTTCTTTGTTAGTATTACTATAAGCATCTAACTCGATGACGTTTTTATCCGGATCACGGATGAATATAGCTGACATATCGCCAAAGCTGAATGAACCGGTTATCTCGATGTTATTGTCATTCATAAAAGATTTAGCCATTTCCAGATCGGAGACGGTTAATGCTATATGAGTATAGCCTGGGTATTTTTCCTCAACATCCATCAGTATATTTTTACCATCATCAGTATTGGCGGGACCCAACAGGTTTAATACTACGCCACAGGGGTGCTTCATTATAATCGGATGGCCTTTTTCAAAGCCTACATCTTCTATCAACTCAAAGCCAAGTAGTTCATAAAATGCAACGGATCGGACTCGCTCTCCAATTCTAATGCCGACATGATTAACAGATTCTATATTTAGCATTATTGCTCGTTTATCATTTCGTAAAGGCGTTGTTTTTCTTCTTCCAGAGTATTCACAGGTATTTCTACACCTGCTCGCCCGTACCAGTAATTAGCATCAGCGTTGTTATTTTTAATTCGATGCACATAGGCATGAACAAGGCAGGATAATTTATCGTTAGATTGTTCTATTAAATGATGAGCCTCATCCCACTTGCCTTCGCTTGCGAGGTCTATAATTTTGAGATGATCAAATTCCATAGCTTCTTTATAGACCTCTATAAGGAAATATCAAGCAAGTGAGGTCAGATAAAATTTATGCTCTCGGCCTCCGTTTCTGATTCTATGCTACTGGTTTTCGCTGTGAGCGAACCTTGGTTTAATTAAATACATGTCAATATATATATTGACATATATGTTCATTATGTATATATATAGATTTACAAAAAATATATAAATGTAAATATAAAGGTTTACTTATGAGTATCAAACAAGTAGTAGCTATACAGTATCAACAAATCGTGGATCGCACTGCAAATGCGGTTCGTGATGTTTCTGTCCCTACTGAAGGTTGGTTATGTACGGCTCGCAAGGCGCTTAATATGTCTGCTGCGCAGTTGGCTCGGCGGTTGGGTGTGTCTCGTGCTCAGATATCTCAAACAGAGAAGCGAGAGCTTACCGGTAATGTGACTTTAAAAGCATTACAGCAGATGGCCGAAGCAATGGGCTATCGTTTTGTTTATGTTATTGTGCCGAAGAATTCTGTAGAAGATGTTATTGCTGCTCGCGCAAAAGAAAAAGCGACGGACTTAGTTAATCTAACGAATCAGCATATGGCTTTGGAGTCACAGGCTTTATCTAAAGAACAGATTCAATTTGAAATTAACCGGATTCAAAGAAATTTAATGGACGAAATGCCTTCCAGTTTATGGAATGACGAATAGTGGAAACGATAGATTATCCTGATGGTGCAACGCCACTTGACCCTGATGAGATGGAAGGCCTTAAGCATAAGCATGTCACTAAACGTGGAGAGTTAGATCATTTAGAACAGGCCAATATTGAAAGTGGTCTTCAATGGTTAGCGCGTCAAAAAAAGATTGATGTTTTAGATGAGTTGTTCATGAAAGAATTACATAAGCGGTTATTTGGTGATGTATGGACATGGGCGGCCACTTATAGGAAGACTGAAAAAAATATTGGTGTCGATCCATTACAAATAAGTGTGCAACCACGATCATTGATTGATGATGTTAAATATTGGATAGAAAACAAGACTTATGAAGCAAAAGAGATTGCGATTAGGTTTCATCATAGATTAGTAAAGATACATTTGTTTCCAAATGGTAATGGTCGGCATGCACGTATTATCATGGCGGATGCATTATTAATTAAGCAACTCGATGCCAAGCCTATTGATTGGGCTAAAGGGAATGACTTGCAGTCGATGAACGAACGTCGAACGGAATATATTCATGCGCTTAGAAAAGCAGATCAAAATGATTACAAGCCATTGTTAAAATTTATTGATCTGTAGACGAGGCTAGCGAATTCGTGCATAAAAGGGACAGATTTATTTTTAATAGTTATTTCTTTTCTTTTCACAATACTTTTTTGTGTATGCGACAGTTGTAAAGCATATTGATATGGTCATTGCCAGAGACGGGATGAGTGCAAAGCAAAAGAGCACGTATAATTCATAGTGTTCTGATATACCAAGAAACCCATAGCTCACTACCAATCCCCAAAGGTTTTGGTTGAGGTTAATCTTGAATTGTTCGGCTGGCATATTCATGATTATTCCAAATCAAAAGGCTCAGTGTGACGTGCAAGGATGCACTAATGTCGTAAGCGCATGGTGCGCGGTAACGGCCGATTGATTCTTCATTATTTTAAATTCTACCCATGAAGATGAAATACTTTATTCATCACCTTCCATGCGCCATCTGTATTAAGCAACGTAAACATGTCTGTAAATTTATGGCCAGTCCAATTATCAGATTCAACACGAGCGGTGGCGATTGTGCCCTCGATATCAATGCTAACGATGTTTGCTTTTAACTCAGTGGCGGGGCCATTTTCATCGTTCCAGTCAAACAATATCTGTATGGGGCCGGCAAATAAGTCAGGGCCGATATAGCCGAAGATATTCGCATCGGCGTGGAATGCCGGTTTCATGTCATCGCCTTTTCCAGAGATAGCGCCATCAATATAGTGTTGAATCGTCTTTTTAATCAGTTCGTTATCATTAGAATCGCTCATGGTGGTGTCCTTATTCGTTTACCGTCTATTGAATATAGACCTCTGCAGGGAAATTTCAAGATTCAGGTGGGTTGCTACTAATTATCGTGTTAGATTTCGAGAATGACTATAATTAATCCTGTTTTATAAAGAAACTCAAATAGCTGTCATATATGAATAAGTACTTTGACTACACTTATCTGGAAAATCTTTTCATGACCATGGAAAGCTGGGTTTATGACAATGTATTAATTTTTAGCAACCTAATACAGCTGAGTATCATTGTATTAACCTTGCTAGTGAGTTGGTATTTAACGCCAGGAATAAAAGAATGGCGAGAAAAGGATCTTGAGGATAAAAGTAGATCAATCTTTCGATTTATACCAACGTCTCTTAATAAATATAAATCTTTAGTTGACTCACTGGTTCTTCCAACTATTTGGTTAGTGACATTGTTATCAGTGTTGTTGATTGGTGCGGCGATAGAAACGTCATATCACTTGATAAAAATTGCAGTGAGCTTGCTAGCTGCCTGGGTCATTATTCGTATGACAACGGGCATGTTTAGAAACAAGACATTATCAAAATTTATCGCGATTATTGTTTGGACTGTTGCGGCACTCATTATATTAAATCTAGTCGACCCTGTGACCAATGTACTGGATGGTATAGGGCTAATTTTAGGGGATTTAAGACTATCTGCATTAACTGTGATTGAAGGACTTTTTGTACTCGTTGTTTTACTTTGGTTGGCAATACTAATTTCACAGTTCACCGAGCAACAGATCAGAAAATCAACTGATATTACACCTTCAGTACAAGTACTGATTAGTAAATTGATTAAAATCACACTGATTATCATTGCTGTTGCTGTTGCGATTTCCAGCGTCGGTATTGATTTGACTGCCTTTGCTGTGTTTAGTGGTGCGGTGGGTGTGGGTATTGGACTTGGTTTGCAGAAATCGATTGCCAATCTATTTAGTGGTTTGTTGTTACTGCTGGATAAGTCTATTAAACCAGGCGATCTGATTACCGTTAGTGATACCTACGGCGTAGTAGATTCATTAAATGCCCGCTACGCCTCGATAAAAAGAATGGATGGTACCGAGCATCTGATCCCGAATGAAAACTTGATCAGTCAGGAAGTGATTAATTGGACACATACTGACAAGTTAATAAGACCTGAGGTTGATGTTGGTGTTCATTATCAAGCAGATGTACGACAAGCGATGGCGCTTTGTATCGAAGCAGTAAAAATGGTGGAACGTGTACTTGATTCTTCTGAACCTGAATGTTTATTAATTGGCTTTGGTGATAACTCAGTGGATCTGAAATTACGTTTTTGGATTAAAGATCCGGAAAATGGCGTGCTTAATGTAAAGAGTGAAATATTACTTAATATATGGGACAAGTTTCGTGAGCATAATATTGAAATACCTTATCCACAAAGGGATTTGCATATTCGATCAAGTGAAATCGATCTCAACCCTGATGCAAGTAAAGATTAGAAAAGTGGGGTCAGCCCAGGTACGCTAAACTAGAACTCTCTATTTAGTTTTTAAACTCTCTAATGAAGCCATGTCTAATCGTTCTTCCCTGCCTATTGCTGTTTGGATGCAGTAAACTCAGAATGCTTTTTAAAAGCAGCAAGGCAAAGAAGGGGATTAACATAATTGCGGGTAGTGTTATGATTGCGACGGGGTTGTTTTTAGTTATACAGTTATAGTAATTTTATGTATCTTGACTACTGGTATTAACATCACGAAATACAATAAATACAGAGGTCTATTATTTTTATGCTAATCGTTATCTCACCGGCGAAAACACTTGATTTCGAGACAACGCCGATTACAAAAGACTACACACAACCCGAGTTTTTAAAGGAGTCTAGAAAATTGGTCTCGGAGTTAAAGAAACTGAGCCCTACAGAAGTTTCATCTTTAATGAAGATCAGCGATAAGTTAGGCACGCTTAACTACTTACGTTTTGGCGATTGGAAAACGCCCTTTACTTTGAATAATGCCAAGCAAGCCTTATTGGCATTCAAGGGCGATGTTTATACTGGCATAGATGCCGAATCATTTAGTAATCAGGATTTAAAGTTTGCACAAAAACATTTGCGAATATTATCGGGTCTATATGGCGTGTTAAAACCACTGGATTTGATGCAGGCTTATCGACTGGAGATGGGGACTCAGTTTGAAAATAAGCAAGGTAAGGATTTATATGAATTTTGGGGAGCAAGAATTACGCAACAAATCAATCAAGACCTTAAGACCAGCAAAAGTAAATATCTGATTAATCTTGCATCGAATGAATATTTCAAATCACTTCAAGCGGCTGATATTAATGCCGAGATTATTGTGCCGGTGTTCAAGGATTTTAAAAATGGTAAATACAAAATAATAAGTTTCTATGCCAAGAAAGCACGCGGGCTTATGAGTGCCTACATTATTAAAAACAGGTTAAAGAAGCCGGAAGAGTTAAAAAAGTTTAATATTGACGGCTACAAATTTTATAAATCAGAATCCAGCGAAACAAATTTGGTATTCCAACGTAAATCAAGTTGATTGCTTTAAGGTGAATATGGAGTTCTTATTATTACCACTGACAGCAATGGGCATGGTATTTATTCTTGCGCCTTTTTTAGCGTTGATCCCAACGTTAATATTTATTTTTTTATATCAAAGATCAAAACGATGGTCGGCTTTGATTGCAGCATCGTTATGGGGAATATATACGGTTTACGAATATGCTATGAAGCTACGCATACTGTGTAGTGGCGAGTGCAACATCCGTGTCGATTTATTACTTATATATCCTTTACTTATCTTTATTTCACTCTTTGCGATAGTTAGTGTTGTTAGATGGAGTAACAATCAAAAAAATAGTCATGATTTAGCTGCATAGCTCTGATTATGGTTTTCTCAAATTAATCATTAATCTCGTGTTTTCTGGCATCTTGCTCCAGTAAAGAATTTTCGTAACCGACCAGGACAATCTGTTTCAAGTATTCCACCAGAAATTGGGGTATTGATCCAAAGGCTTCGTATTGATAAACGTGGCGTAATTCGTGAGAAAGTTGACGTGTAGTATTGTGTCCATTACAGAGATAAATGGAGTGGCCAAGTGTAAGACCTTTCATATCTTCATTAAGAAATCCGGTTTGCGTAGCTGCCTCACTTAGTTTCTCGTTATCCGGTATGGGGATTTTAGCAACTTCAAGTATTTTTACTTTTTCAGGATTAGTAACGCCAACTTGTTTAGCGATCTCGATTTGTTCTGCTGTTAAAAGAGTACCTTCATTTTGAATCTTTTCACTATTTTCTTCTGCCCATTTAATTGCCATGGGTAATAGCGTCTGAAGTTGATATAAGAGATCCATCGATAAGCTTATTTATCTTCCTCGTCGATCACTTCACCTTCAATGAGATTTCCTTCTTTCTCTTTCTTTCGTTCATCCTTCCAATTCGCAAGAATAATAGCAAGCAGTCCCAGAATAATTTCATCAATTAAGGGAATAAAGTCAGGAATAATTAAATCAATAACAAATAAACCAATAACGATAAAAAACAAATTTGTGAATTTTAGTTTATTGGCAAATGCCAGAAATGTTGCGATGAGGACAGATGGATTCATGGTTTAATCAAAAGCTCCTTTAGATGTACGTGAATTTTTTCATCTCCTAATTCAATAATATCTCCCGACATAATTTTTTTTCGTTTTTTTGTTTCTACTGCTCCGTTAACTAAAACCTGACCTTCAGAAATGAAGAATTTCGCTTCACCGCCACTGGAGGCTAAACCATCAAACTTAAGGAGTTTGTATAACTCAACCGGTTCTTTTGAAATTTCGACTTTTTTCATGGCTTTTTTGTTAATAGTTTATTTCTGTTCAAGTTTTCGGTCTCTGTTCCAGACTCGACTCTCGATTGTTGCTCCAGGCACAATTCTACCTCCTATATCCATATAGTCGTATCACTTACATCCCTGTAAGCGAGCCCCAGCCATCATTAAGCCCATTGTATTGTGTTGCGTGTAATTCCAGTAAATCCTCGTAACCCGAAATTTCCTCATGAGTTGCTTCCATATAAACATAAACAACAATTTCGAACGGGTATTCATTATTTTCTTCGTTGTCACATAATAGAATTTTTTGCCGGTTAATCAACAAGGCCTCTCCAAATTGCAGCGCATCGTCTTCGGTAGGAAAAATAACAGTGAATTCTATTTCTCTTTCTATAGATAAATCGTCACCGTTTTCCAGCATTCTCCATAATGTATCGCCATTGATATCGTCGGGGAAATTTTCAGGATCTCTTTCCATAAATACTTTCTTGCTTTAGCGCTTATTGATTATTTGTTAGAAATAATGCTATTTCTTTATGAGACTGAATATTACTACTCAACTGCAATAAATTCGAGGCGTATTCCACCTGGGATGGTGTGCATTTTGCTGATTATTGTCTTGCCTTAATTCATTCTGCTTTGTCCATTAGTTCCAATTCTTCTTTAGTATAACGAGGAGTGATGTGTTGTGGACAGTTTCTGTCCCAGGCTTCTACATGAATAATGAAAGCACGTTTGACAGCGCCTTTATAATCGGAAACAGATAATTGTTTAATTAATGATTCGTCTTCTTCATTGACCTCAGATGTGCCCCAAAGCTTTATGCGGGTGCGATTCGGATAGTCCATAAAAAATAGGCAGACTTTATTGTTTTCTTCCAGATTGCCATAAGATATGTATTGTTTATTGCCTTTGAAGTCAGCAAAACCCAGCGTGCGCTCATCAATTATTTTTAAAAAACCTTTCGGTCCGCCACGGTGTTGAATGTAGGGTTGTCCCTCACTATTAACAGTTGCCATATAAAATGAATCACGTTCTGCGAGGAAGTCTTTGAGTTGAGCAGTTACAGTATTCTCCCAGCTCCCACGTTGTTCCATATGTGCATAGCTGTTACGGGAACCTTTTTGTTTTTGAATCTCTTTTACTTTGTCGGTAAAAGCAATATCACTGACATATTCTCTCATGTTATTTCACCTGAATTATTAATGTTTATGAATATGGAGGCTGGGGTCGGAGTTGAACCGACATAAACGGCTTTGCACACCGTTGCATATATCTGCCACCCAGCCAAACTGATCAAGCAGCCAAACCAACCTTGCTACTTTGCATTGCTATGAATCCCTTTAATGATTCAACGCGTTTTAACCACGAAAGAATATTCTTATGTGGCGCCAATGAAACATTGCCTTCCGGGGCATGTGCAATGTAGCTATATGCTGCGACATCAGCGATGGTAGGACCGTCACCAAGCAGAAATGAGTTACCATTTAATTCAGAATCAATAACGGTAAGTAATTCATTGGAACGCTGAATAACTTCATCGGCGTTATAGTTCGCACCGAATAGTGTAATGAGTCTCGCAGTTGCCGGGCCTGATGATATTGGTCCAGCAGCAATGGATAGCCATTGTTGTGTCTTGGCCGAAGCAAGAGGATCCTCAGGTAGCCAGTGACCGTCGTCATACTTTTTTGCCAGGTAAATGAGAATGGCATTTGAGTCAGAAATAATGACACCGTTATCATCAAGCACGGGGACTTGTCCGAAGGGATTCATCTTTAAAAATTTGTCGGTTTTTTGTTCGCCATTTTTCAAATCCACATCGACGAGTGAATAATCCAGTCCTAATAATGATAGAAACAATTCCGCACGATGGGCATGTCCTGAGAGTGCAAATCTGTGTAGTTTGATCATCTTAATTATCTCCTTCTGTTGGTTTAATTTAAGCTCGGAGAAAAGCTTACATTATTGAATTAAAAAGATTAATATTGTATTTAGTTAATAGATTATTGCATAGGAACAATAATGATTGGGCAAGAAGGTCTTCGGGAATTTGTCGAAGTTGTTGAGCAGGGTGGCTTTACTGCGGCCGGCCGGCAGCTAAATGTTTCGACCTCGTTTGTTAGTCGTCAGGTGGCACGGCTTGAAGATCGACTGGATATTCGTTTATTACAAAGAACAACCCGTAAGGTGCATCTGACGGAGATGGGGCAGGTGTATTATGAACGCAGCCGAGAGATACTCGACCAACTTGAATCATTAGAATCTGAGATGGCCGATTTGCAGGAGAAGCCAAAGGGCTTAGTGCGCATTACAGCAGGTGGCGAATATGCTGAACGGTATGTTGCATCTGCTGTAGCCAAGTTCGTTAAAAAATATCCTGAGGTATCTGTCAACCTGGAAGCATCAATGCAAGTAGTTGATATTATCGAAGAAGGTTTTGATATTGCCATTCGTATGAGCGCACTTAATGATAGTTCGTTGATTGCACGAAAGGTTGAACAACGTCGTATGATGGTCTGTGCCAGTCCTTCTTATTTTAAAGAGCATGGTAAACCGAAGACGCCGGAAGATCTTCGAATACATAATTGTTTGGTGTTTCCAGAAATGTCCTGGCGTTTTAAATACCCGGATCGTATTCAGGAAGTGAAGGTACGTGGTAGTTGGACGAGTAATAATGGTCGCGCACTTGTTTCTGCTGCACGAGAGGGAATGGGTGTTGTGAGATTCTCTGATTATTATTTCGACGAGCATCTTAAAACAGGGGAACTTGAAGTCGTTCTGGAGGATTATGAAGTTGATGATGCAGCAACCTGGATCATCTATCCAAATAGGAGACATCTACCCACGCGGGTTCGTTATCTGGTTGAATATTTACTTGAAGTTTTACCTGGCAAGGCAATGGCAGCTAGTACTATTTTAAAGGATAATAATTGTTAAGCAAAATAAGAATAGGAGGAAGTTATGAATAAGGCACTTGTAAGCTTATATGGCATAGTGAGTTATATTGTTTTCTTTCTATCTTTTCTATATGCCATAGGCTTTGTGGGCAATATTCTGGTTCCAAAGTCGATCGATAGCGGTGAAGCAGGCGCATTAATTCCTTCAATAATAATTAATGTTGTTCTGCTTGGATTGTTTGCCATTCAACATAGTGTGATGGCGCGACCGGCATTTAAACAGTGGTTTACGAAATTTGTTCCTGCCGTTATCGAACGTAGTACCTATGTTTTGTTGTCTAGTCTGCTATTGTTTTTACTTTACTATTGTTGGCAACCAATGCCAGATGTTATTTGGCATGTTGAATCATCTATTGGCAGCATGATTTTAACGGGAACATTTTGGCTCGGATGGTTATTCGTGTTGTTGTCTACTTTTATGATTAATCATTTTGATTTATTCGGCTTGCGTCAAGTTTATTTAAATTTTAAAGGACAGGATTATAGTGAATTGGATTTTAGAATAGTCGGTTTGTATAACTTGTGTCGCCACCCGATCATGCTGGGTTTTATTATTGCGTTTTGGGCAACGCCAACAATGACCGCAGGCCATTTGTTATTTGCGGCCGTAACAACGATTTATATCTTTATCGCTTTACAATTTGAAGAACACGATCTGGTTAGCCTTTTTGGCGATGTTTATAAAAACTATCAGAAAAAAGTGCCAATGTTGTTTCCATTTAAGTGGTAGAACTACTTGATATTTTTAATGCACACAGCGGTATTGTTTGTTGCGTTGGTGCAGGTGGTAAAAAAACGACGATGTTCCGTTTGGCCGAGGCGCATTCTGGACGGGTCGGCATAACAGCAACGGCACATATTGAATATTTCCCCAAGTCATTAAAGGCAACCAATTACATTGGTGCTGAAAGTGATCTACTTATTGCTATAAAGAATGACAATGATTCAAAATCGATTGCATTTGCAAAACCTTCTGAACGATTTGGAAGACGTGCAGGCGTTAGCCCAGAATTAATACAAGATTTTAAGGACACTGGAAATTTTAATCTGATGCTTATTAAGGCTGATGGTGCGCGTGGTCGTTTTGTAAAAGCTCCAGCTGAACATGAACCCCCCATTCCTGATAGTACTACGACGGTTATTCCTATCCTTTCTGCAAAAGTTATCGGTTTGCCACTAACCGATGAAATAGCTCATCGTGTCGATCAAATTACAAAGCTTACTGGATTAAATGAAGGCGATGAAATTAAACCTGAATATATAGCTCGTTTATTGGCTTCACCTACAGGGTCATTAAAAAATACAGGTTCTGCAAAAGTCATTCCCTTGATCAATATGGTTGATGATAGTGAACTAGAGAAACTTGCCAGAGAAGCTGCGAATAAAGCACTACAATTAACAGAGCGGTTTGATACAGTCGTGCTCGCATCGATGAAGAAGGAACAAGCCATTGTTGATGTGGTATCGCGATAAATTATTATCTGTCATTAACCAAATACATGTTTTATTTCATCAAATTTGGCATCAATAACATGGACGTTTGCGTAACCCATCATTTGTAATGTTGATGCTGATAATGAAGCGCGTCCTCCAGCACCACAATGAATCAATATAGGTGTGTTATGGTCACTACAAATATCGGTAATCTTCATTTCCAATAGTCCCCGAGGAATATTAGTTGAGTCAATTAAACTTGATTCTTCGGCTTCATTGGGCTCGCGTACATCAATAATAATGGCATCATCGTGTCGATCAAAAAATAATTTTGCCGCAAGCTGGTCAACACAATTACATTGCGATTTAGCCGCTGCAATGAGTTCACTAACGGGTATGATCATTTGTTTGCTCCTGGTTATGGTCAATAAAATGTTTGAAGGTCCAGATTAATTGTCATGACCATTGATATAGAACTTTTAAGAGTATATTTTCATTTGTTTTAAAGCTACTAATTTATCAGGTTTAATTAAAGTGAATTTAGTCGCGTATTTTAGTATCATTTCCTTAATAAAAACAAAAAGTTAGTTTGTATGCCGACTGAATTAAAAAATGATCGTTTGATTAGAGCCTTATTTCGACAAGCTGTTGATATGACACCAGTGTGGATGATGCGCCAGGCGGGGCGTTACTTACCTGAATATCGAGCGACTCGGGAAAAGGCAGGTGATTTTGTTACTTTATGCCAAACGCCCGATCTGGCCTGTGAGGTCACCTTGCAGCCACTGGATCGCTATCCATTAGATGCGGCAATTTTGTTTTCTGACATTTTAACTATTCCTGATGCTATGGGTTTGGGTTTAAAGCTAATTGAATCTGTTGGGCCAAAATTTGATAAGCCAATTGCATCTCTTGCCGATATTAAGAAACTACCCATGCCGGATCCGGAAGACGATCTAGGTTATGTCATGGATGCGGTTCGTTTAATACGCAATGAGCTTGATGGTTGTGTACCGTTGATAGGTTTTGCCGGAAGTCCATGGACTCTGGCAACGTATATGATCGAAGGCGGCTCGAGTAAAGATTTTGGCAAAGTTAAAACGATGTTATATCAGGAGCCTGAAAGTCTACATCTCTTGCTTAATCATGTAGCAAAAGCCGTAACACTTTATTTAAATGCGCAAATAAGAGCAGGTGCACAAGTGATACAGATCTTTGATACCTGGGGCGGAGCATTATCAACGCCTGCTTATCAAGCATTTTCTCTTGCCTACATGCAACAAATTCTTGATGGATTAGAACGCGAATATGAAGGAAATAAAATCCCGGTAATTTTGTTTACTAAAGGTGCGGGCTTGTGGCTTGAAACGATTGCAGAGACAGGTTGTGATGCAGTGGGTCTGGACTGGACACAGGATATTGGCCAAGTTCGAGAGAACATTGGTGATCGTGTTGCATTACAGGGCAATATGGATCCCGCTATTCTAAAAACTAACCCTGAAGTAATTCGTAAAGAAGTGAAAACGATTCTCGATGGTTTTGGCAGAGGACCTGGACATGTGTTTAATCTGGGTCATGGTATAACGCCAGATATAGATCCTGAAAATGCGGGCGCATTTATCAATGCGGTTCATGATTTAAGTAAGTAATTATTTTCGTGTAATGTTAATTTCCAGATTAAAGTTAATTGGTAAAGGCTTTTGTGTTGGTTCTGCTGATGTTGTGCCAGGCGTGAGTGGTGGCACGATGGCTTTTATACTTGGCATATATTCGCAATTAATCAATGCAATTAAATCGTTTGATAGTGAATGGTTGAGAATGATCATTTCATTCAACGTAAAAGGCATGATTAATCGTCCACACTTCGGGTTTTTAATTCCATTGGGCATTGGTATTGTTGCCGCCTTACTATTTTTTACTCGAGTTATTTCATTACCAACATTAATCCGTACCCAGCCGGAAATTATTTATGGTTTGTTTTTCGGACTAGTATTGGGATCCATTGTTATGTTGTTTCGACATTTAGGCATGGACTTGTTGTTAAGACGAGTTCTATTTCTATTATTTGGTATTTTGTTTGGAGGCTTTGTCGTAACAATGGTGCCCGCAACAACACCAGATGATGCCTGGTTTATCTTTCTATGCGGCGCAATAGCCATTTCAGCCATGATCCTTCCAGGAATATCAGGTTCATTTATTTTATTGATGATGAAGAAGTATGCTTACATCTTTAATGCAATAGGTTATTTAGATTTTTCGATTATATTGCCATTTATATTTGGCATAGTGACGGGTGTTGTCTTATTCAGTCGCTTACTGTCATATTTATTAAAACGTTTTTATCAACAGACCATTCTCTTTATTACCGGAATATTAATTGCCTCTTTATATGTTATTTGGCCTTTCCAGACCCGTTTATATGAAGTTGTTCGAAATAAAGAGAGGCTTATTTCATCTGTGCCGATTATGCCTGAAGCTTTCACTAATCAGATTCTATACTCACTCATTATGATGCTTATTGGTTTGCTGGCAGTTATTGTTCTTGATTTTCTTTCAAAGAAAGAAAATGCACTTTTATAATAGATAAACTAGATTTTGCGCATTGTTGAAACTTGATATACATTAGTAGTAAGTTATTCATTATTACCGAATAGCCTCTTAAGAGGAATTGTTATGCCATTATCAGAACTTATTTTAGTTGTAATGGGTCTTCTGTCCGTTGCTATGATAGCAGCGGCCATTTGCAAAAACATACCGATTCCTTATACCGTTTTTCTGGTAATTCTGGGCATTATTCTCGGTTTAATAGCACGACATAATCATGAGTTTGAGGTGCTTCTTCAATTTCAATTAACACCTGATCTGGTGTTGTTCTTGTTTCTCCCTGCATTGATATTTGAATCTGCAATCAATATGGATGCGCGTTTATTAATGAAAGATATTGTTCCGATCCTGGTATTGGCTATTCCCGCCATGTTGATTTCCGCAGGATTGATTGGTGTGGGTCTTTGGCTGATTCAGGATTTTAATATTTTTCATGCTCTGTTATTCGGAGCCTTGATTTCGGCGACTGATCCAGTGGCGGTGATTGCCTTATTCAAAGAACTTGGTGCACCACAACGATTAACTATACTGGTTGAGGGGGAGTCCTTATTAAATGATGCAACGGCAATAGTATTTTTCAACATCATTCTTGGTTTGGCGATTACCGAACATTTCGGTGCTTCAGAAGCGGGTCATGCAGTATTGGAATTCTTTCGCGTGTTTATCGGTGGTTTGTTTGTCGGTGCAATCATTGGTGTAGTACTTAGTGAATTACTGTATCGAATTCGTGCAGGCGTGAGTTCTTATATGATCATGTCTATTGTATTAGCCTATAGCAGTTTTGCTATTGCTGAACATATCTTTCATGTGTCTGGTGTAATGGCTGTTGTTGCTGCAGCAATAGCGTTGGGAATATTGGGTGTAAGTCGTATACCTCAAAGTGAACGTGAATCAGTTGATGAAACCTGGGATGTGATCGCACTTATTTGTAACTCATTGTTGTTTCTTTTGGTTGGCATTTCTCTTGACCTATCCAAGTTATATTCGCATCTTGATAGTATTCTCATTGCAATTGCTTTGGTGTTATTTGCAAGGGCAGCAGGTGTTTATAGTATGGTCCCTGCGACGATAAAGATGTTTAAATTACCAAATGTCTCTATGGGAGAACGCCATATCATGTGGTGGGGAGGTTTAAAAGGCGGACTCGCTATAGCCATCGTACTTTCAATTCCTGTCGACATGCCAGGTCGTGAATCGATTCTTTATATAACTTTGGGAGTAGTTTTATTTTCCTTGCTTGTCAATGCATCGACAATCAGACCGCTTATGAAGAAATTGGGTTTCGATAAATTTACCAATGAAGAAGTAGCCGAATTAAAACATGGTTTGATCCAGTCACAACAATACGCTGAAAATATACTGGATTCATTTCATAGTGCGGATTTAATATCCCGAAGTACACAACAGCTAATTCAGAAAAAAACACAACAAGTGTTTTATCTTGATGAAGAAGCATCTGATAGCTCGATTGAGCAGCGCCATGTTTATATCACTGCATTACGTATAGAAATGCAGGAGTTGAAGCATCTTTATGATATTGGTTTTCTGCAGTACTACACTTATATGAACATTAAGAATGCGTTGCTGCGTGATCGAGAATTATTGTCAGATGAAATCGCAGACGATGGTCAAAAAGAAGAAAAATCGAATCCCTTCGTCAGGCTTGAAACGGCATTAATAAAACAGTTACGTGAACATGATTGGGCAGCAGGGCTAATGGCACGTTATCAATATCTTCGTTTTTCTCAAAGTCTGCAACGTGATATTGCTGGCATATTGATATGTGAGAAAGTGATTGAGCAGTTACAAAAGATAGATGATTTCGAAGAGAATCCTAAACAAGATGTTATTGATAAATATAAACATCATTCTGTCCGAAGAAAGCTACGTTTGGAAAAGGTAGCGGTTGATTTCCCGGAGTTTTTTATACGTTTTGAAACGCGTCTTTTTGCCAAGGTTGCACTAGTTGCGGCAGAATACTTTATTGAAGAAGCTGAGCATCATGGTGAAATTGGCTCCAAAGTGTTTACCAATATTGAACGACGTATACATAAAGCGATTGATGAGTTACAACCCATATCAGATCCTGCACCTAAGCTAAAACCGCAAGAACTGATTGGTATGGTTCCATTATTAAATGGCTTGTCAGATGATTTACTAGAGCGTCTATCCAAACATGCTAAAGCCATGACTTTTTTATCGGGAGATATAGTGATTGGCGAAGGAGAAAAGGGCGATTCACTTTACATCATTACACACGGTCTGGTTTCTGTTTATAAGGATGGACACGAAGACGAACCTATTACTGAACTTAGAGATGGTGATTTCTTTGGTGAAATGGCTTTGCTTGATACACAAGTCAGAACAGCAAATGTTAAGTCTATAAAACCAACGACATTATTACGTCTAAGTCGCAAAGATGTATTGTCTCATGCCGACAAAGATCCTGAATTAAAAGCGCGTCTTGAACAAATAAGTTCAGCAAGAAAATCTATTGATTCTTAATTCTATTATTAGCTTTATGTTGTAAAACAAAGCTTAATAATAGAATTAAAAAGCTAAGACTTAGAATAAAACAATTCCCATATCGGCTAAATGGCGTTTCGCCAATAAATAATTTTGCTGTTGCATGTAATGCATGAGGTTTAAATTGAGGAGATTGCGCAACAAGTTTTCCTTTGTTATCAATCACAGCAGAAATACCAGTATTCGTAGAACGTAATAAATAACGACCATTCTCGATAGCACGCATTCTTGAAATTTGTAGATGTTGATGCGGCGCCATAGAGTCACCAAACCAGGCATCATTGCTGACGTTAATTAATATATTGGCATTTGGGAGAGACTGTCTAATCTCGGAACCATATGCATCTTCATAGCAAATACTCATGCCAAAAACAGCTTTATCTGTTTTAAGTATTTTTTGTTTGCTATCCCCGGCTGAAAAATCAGACATTGGAATTTTCAGGAAGCGTAAAAATTCGCTAAGCAATGATTTAAAGGGCAGGTATTCACCAAAAGGAACAAGGTGATGTTTGTCATAGAATCGATGTTCATTGTCCATCAGCAAAATACTATTAAAGTATTCATCGGCAGATTGATCTTTATTTACTATGCCGCTCATAAACAGGGTATTAATTTGTCGTTTTTGTGTTATTGGATTTATGAAATCGTCAGCAAGATGATAATACGAAGGTATTGCCGTTTCCGGCCAAATAATCAGGTCGGACGACCAATAAGGCTTAGTTAAACCGGAATATATTTCGTAGGTTTTTTCCCGATATTCCGGTTGCCACTTTACCTTCTGCGCTATTGCGCCCTGGACCAAAGTAATATTAAGTTCTTCACCATTTTCATCTGTCCAGTTGATACCATCTAATATGATAGAAGATACTGAAATCAGGCTGATTACAATAATAGCGCTGATGCGTTGCTTTAAGTCTCCCGTGATTAGTATTGTTATTGCTATGGCAAAAAAGCAAACAATAAAACTTAAGCCGTAGTCACCTATGACAGGTACAAAGCTGACAAAGATACTATCAGTTTGACTTGTGCCGATGTTTAACCACGGAAATCCGGTTAATATCCATCCACGACACCATTCAGTAAGTAGCCATAAAGCGGGAATAGCAATAAAGTAAAAATCTTTGAAAAATCGAGTAGCGAGATAACCACACAGCGCAGGATAGAGTGAGATAAAAGCGATCAGTAAATAGGTAAAGAAAAATGCACCAATGATATTCATGCCACCAAAAAGATTAATGCTGATATGTAGCCAATTAACGCCAATGCCAAACATGGCGAATCCAAATAGGTAGCCTAGAATAAATATTTCGCGATTTGATTCGGTTTCGTGCCAAATATAAAAAAGCGCACTTAAAGAAAGGATGCTTATAAAATAAAAATTATATGGGGCAAAAGCAAAGGGAACGACGCCTCCTGCTATAAGTGCAAAAAATCGTCGTGCAAATATATTTTCTGGTAATAAGCTCATTAGGCAAGGTTACGATTAGAGGATAGGAGCTTTATTCTTCTTCAGTTATTTCTTCAGTCGCTTGCTCTTCGTCAATACGCGTAAAGAGTACCTGGTGTACACGTCGTTTGTCTGCGCGTATTACTTTCATATTAAAGCCTTTATGATCGATACATTCTCCGCGTTTGGGTAAATGCCCAAAAGCATTGATGACTAAACCACCAACAGTGTCGTATTCATCGTCATCAATATCTATACCAAAGTATTCATTAAATTCATCGATAGGTGTTAATGCTTTAATTGTATAACGATCATTATCATGAGAGTTGATATTGATTTCATCTTCTTCAAGGTCGTGTTCATCCTCAATCTCACCAATAATTTCTTCAATAACATCTTCAATCGTAACCAGGCCGGCAACACCGGTATATTCATCTATGACTATTGCCATGTGGTTACGACTGGTACGAAATTCTCTTAGTAATACATTAAGCCGTTTACTTTCGGGAATAAAAACAGTCGCGCGCATGAGATCCTTGATGTCAAACTCTTTTTCAGAATCTGCGTAATAATGTAATAAATCTTTGGCTAACAAAATACCAACGATTTCATCGTTGGATTCACCAACAACAGGGAAACGTGAATGGCCGGATTCAACTACGACGGAAAGTATATCTTCCGGTTCAGCATTGTTTTCGATTACAATCATTTGTACACGCGGAATCATGATGTCTCGTACTTGTATTTCCGAAACATGTAATGCGCCTTCAATCATTAGCAAGGCATCAGGATCCAGTAGATTTCGATGTTCAGAATTTCTTAATATTTCAATCAAGGCATCACGGTCTTCAGGCTCGCGAGAGAATAAACGGGCGAAGCGTTTTAACCATTTTCCATAGTTGATTTTTTTATCTTCAGTCATTATGTCGACTCTGTTTCATACGGATTTGTATAGCCTATTTTTTTTAAGATATGAATTTCTTTTTTTTCCATAATATTGGCTTCTTCATCAGATTCATGTTCATATCCCTGTAAATGTAAGATGCCATGAATAATTAAATGTGCCCAATGTGCTTCAAACTCTTTCTCTTGTTCTTTTGCCTCTAGCTCAACAATTGGCGCACAAATAACAATATCACCTAATAAATTTGGTGCCTGTTTAATTATCTCACCAACAGGGAAAGACAATACATTTGTTGCTGAATTTTTTTTCCGCCATTCATTATTAAGTTTTTTCCCTTCATCTATATCAACAACCCTGAGAGTGATCTCGGCTTCCTTATGTTGTTCATCCAATGCTTGCTCCGCCCATTTAATAATCAGTTCATTTTCAGGTAGATATTTACATTTCGAAACATTTTGTATGTTCATATTCATCTCAATATCAAGATGAATCCTGCTCATGTTTCTCATAAGCATTCAGGATGCGTGCCACTAATGGGTGCCGGACAACATCTTTGGATTTAAAAAAAGTGAAACTGATTTCAGTTTCTTCACTTAATATGTCGATAACATGTCGTAGACCAGACAGTTTGTTCGAAGGCAGGTCAATTTGAGTAATATCTCCAGTAACAATGGCAGTAGAGTTAAATCCAATGCGTGTTAGAAACATTTTCATTTGTTCGATAGTTGTATTTTGTGCTTCATCAAGAATAATGAATGCTTCATTTAATGTTCTGCCGCGCATAAATGCCAGCGGTGCAACTTCAATAACATTACGTTCAATTAATTTTGAAACTTTTTCAAAACCCAACATTTCATATAATGCATCATATAGTGGTCGTAAATAAGGGTCGACTTTTTGTACCATATCCCCCGGTAGAAACCCCAGTTTTTCACCTGCTTCAACAGCCGGTCTTACCAGAACCAGTCTACGAGCACGATCCTGTTCCATAGCGGCTACTGCACACGCAACAGCAAGATAAGTTTTGCCTGTGCCAGCAGGACCAATACCAAAATTAACATCGTGTGTTTTTATGTTTGTCAGATACTTTTTCTGATTGGGTGTACGGCCACGAATAATGCCGCGTTTGGTTTTTATCGACACTTCATCGGCAATATCATCTTCCAGCTCATCTTCAACATTGATACTTTGTAAATAAAGATGCACGCGTTCTGTAGAAAGTAGTTCAACCTCTGTCGACGCATACATTTCTTTTAAAATGGTTTCAGTAAGTTCGATTGATTTTAAATCGCCACTAACATGAAAATTATTTCCTCGATTATTAATTTCTACGCCAATGTAACGTTCAACTTGTCGTAAGTGTTTATCCAATGGACCACACAAGTTTGACAAGCGCTGATTATCAGCCGGCTCGAGTAATAAATCGTTTGAAGTTGTAGCGTTAATAGTTGTCTAGAATAAATGAATTAGAGATTAGCGGCCTGATCCAGATCCATTGATTCTGGTAATATCCCACGTAGAGAATTTGGTAATGCTTCTGTAATTTCAATATCAATAAAATTACCTATCAAATCTTTAGGCCCTTTAAAATTTACAACGCGATTGTTTTCTGTTCTTCCGCGTAGTGCATCCGGATCTTTCTTCGACTGTCCTTCTACAAGTATAGTCTGTATTGAGCCAACCATCGCAGCGCTGAATTCCGCCGCTTTCTGGCTTATACGAGTTTGTAAAATTGACAGACGTTCTTTCTTGGTTTGCACTGGTATGTCATCCGGGAGATTAGAAGCAGGTGTCCCCGGACGTTGGCTATAAATAAAACTAAAAGAATTATCAAAACCAATATCACTAATTAGATTCATTGTGTCTTCGAAATCTTTATCAGTTTCACCGGGGAAACCGATAATAAAATCAGAAGACATGCTCAGGTTTGGTCTTATCGCACGTAAGCGTTTAATTTTACTTTTATATTCAAGACGAGTGTGACCACGTTTCATTAATGCCAGAATGCGATCCGAACCACTTTGTACCGGTAAATGTAAATGGCTGACAAGTTCAGGCACGCGCCCATAAACTTCAATCAAACTATCCGAGAATTCCAGTGGATGTGATGTCGTAAAGCGGATACGGTCAATACCCTCAACTGCAGCAACATATTCAATTAATAAGGCAAGGTCAGCAATATGTCCATCATGCATTACACCACGATAAGCATTTACATTTTGTCCCAATAAATTAACTTCACGTACACCTTGTTCGGCAAGTTCAACGACTTCAGTTATAACATCATCGAAAGGTCGGCTGACTTCTTCGCCACGGGTATAAGGCACAACACAAAAACTACAATATTTACTGCAACCTTCCATAATAGAAACAAAGGCGCTTGGTCCATCTGCTTTCGGGCTGGGAAGGTGGTCAAATTTTTCAATTTCAGGAAATGAGATATCAACTATCGATTTTCGATTTTGAACAATATCGCTATACATCTCAGGAAGCCGATGCAATGTTTGAGGTCCGAAGACAATATCAACAAAAGGAGCGCGCTCGAGAATCGCCGGACCTTCCTGACTGGCAACACAACCGCCAACGCCTATAACCAATTCAGGATTGGCTTTTTTAAGAGTTCGCCAGCGACCAAGTTGAGAAAATACCTTTTCCTGAGCTTTTTCTCTAATTGAGCAAGTATTCAACAAAATTAAATCGGCTTCGGCGGCATCTTTGGTCACAGTCATATTATGCGCAGCTTGAAGAGTATCCAGCATTCTGGCTGAATCATATTCATTCATTTGGCAGCCTTGCGTAGTAATGAAAAGCTTTTTACTCATTAAAATATGTTGATAGTGAAAAAAGGGGGGTTAAATTACATGTAATGCAGGCTGATTTCCAGCCAAAAATGAGAAAAAACGTGGCTTTGACGCCGATTAGCTGTTTTCTCTGGCTTTTGTCAGTTCAGCTTCAATTTGTTTTAGTTTCTCCCTGAGTTGGTCGCGTTCCCGTCCAACTTCTGCAGTCTCTGCCAAGGCCTCAAATGCAGATATTTCAGCGTGTTCAGCTCGAGCAATGAGTTCCTGGCGTTGTTTACTCAATTCGACTTCACGTTTACTTGGGCCAAACAGGTTGCGAAATAATTTTACGATTTTGTTACTGTCAGATTCATCATGGCTGGCTGTAAAAAGAGTATCTGAGCCACCATCAGTAAAATCAGCAAACTCCGGGTTTGATAAGAATTCCTGTAACTGTGCTTGTAACGAAGAGGCAAGGGAACTTAATGATTGATCCAGTTCATCATTTTTCAGAATGTAATCAACAAGTAATTTAAATTGTCGTGCTTCTTGATAGCCGTTAATATCTGTTTCAAATTCAATTTTCATTTAGGTGTGGCCGTTTCATACTTATCCAAAGCATAATTGCTCTATAACTTAAGTCAAGCAGTGACATTAAAACTATGCAGAGATATAAAAGATTCTACATGACATTGGTTTTGTGTTTCTTATGCCCCTCGGTAAATGCAGAGATGGAGGCCTTGCGTCTCGCTATTACAACAACGACAGAAAATTCAGGTTTGATGGCTGTTCTAAATCCTGTTTTTGAAAATGAACAAAATGTAAAAATTAATGTTATTACTGTGGGTTCTGGACAAGCCTTACGTTTGGGCGAACAAGGCGATGTTGATGTGTTACTAACGCATGCGCCTGAAGATGAAAAACAATTTATCAATTCTGGTTACGGCTTAAAGCGATATCCAGTTATGCATAATGATTTTGTTCTGCTTGGTCCAGTTGACGATCCAGCAGAGGTAAAGAATGCCAATTCACTATCAGAAGCATTTAATAATTTATTTATTTCCGGTCAAAAATTTATTTCAAGGGGAGACGATTCAGGAACACATAAAAAAGAATTGGCAATATGGAAAGAAAATAACCTTCTCCCTGAAGGTGACTGGTATATACAAGCCGGAACGGGAATGGGATCAGTTTTATTGTTAGCAAATGAACGACAAGCATATACTTTAACTGATCGCGGAACCTATCTGGCCTTTAAAGAGCGACTCAATCTGGATGTATATTATCAGGGAGATTCATTTTTATATAATCCTTATCATGTTATTGCAATTAATCCGGAAAAACATGTTCACGTTAATCATTCACTTGCGGAAAAATACATTGCTTTTATTACTGGTGATAAAGCACAAAAAATAATTGCTGATTATAAATTTCATAATGAACAATTATTTTATCCTGAGTCCCTGGCAGGGAGAATAGTTCAAGAAAAAAAATCAGAGGATGTAAAGAAAAGTTTTTTTCTGGATGCGGTCGTTTCTTCTTTTAATCTGATTATTAATTTTGATCGATCTTTATTCTATGTTGTCTGGACATCGTTAAAAGTTTCTTTAATTGCCGTATTAATCGCAGTTTTATTTAGTCTTCCATTTGGTGTTGTAGTCGCATTAAATAATTTCGCCGGAAAAAACTTTTTATTAACTTGCTTGAACACCTTAATGGCATTGCCCACGGTAGTTGTCGGTTTATTATTATATGGCATGTTAAATCGCCAGGGCTTGTTTGGTGGACTAGGGCTGTTGTATACACCTACGGCAATGGTTATTGGTCAATGCGTTCTGATTACTCCTATTATATGGAACCTATGTATAGCTGCAGTCAATAGTGCTGATCCTAGATTAGCTAAAACCTGTTCTTCTCTGGGAGCGAATAATTTTCAACGTAGCATTCTTTATATGAGCGAGGTTCGGTTTGCCTTAATTGCTGCTGTCGTCACTGGCTTTGGCAGAGCAATTGGTGAAGTGGGTATTGCCATGATGTTAGGTGGCAATATTGATGGCTATACACGCACAATGACAACGGCAATTGCATTGGAAACAAGCAAGGGCGAATTTGAATTTGCATTGGCGCTCGGTTTTATGTTGTTGCTGGTTGCCTTTATTATTAATACGTTGCTTCAACAATTTCAGTTGAAAATAAAATGACGAATTTGTATCAATTAAAAAACATTACATTTAATTATGCTGCGGATTTTAGCCTGTCCGATATTAATATTGAGATAAAAAGCTCGAATATAATAGCTATTGTTGGTCCGAATGGATCAGGTAAAACCAGCTTACTAAATATTCTTTCATTCCTGGAATTACCTCATGATGGAACTCTTATGTATGAGGGCCAAGAGTTAAACAAGACAAACATAGCAAGGTTCAAAAAAACGGTAGGTTATATTCAGCAAAACCCCTATCTATTGAGGGGCACGGTTTTTAAGAATATTGAACTTGGTTTGAAATTAAAACATATAGATAAAGAAATACGAACTAAGAAAGTTTTTGAAATAATGAAGTTGCTGGATATTAATGAACTATCTGAACGATCATCACGTTCATTGTCTGGTGGCGAAGCACAAAAAGTGGCCATAGCTCAGGTGCTTGTTTTGCAACCTGAAGTTTTGATATTGGACGAACCGTTTACTCATCTTGATAAAAAATCAATTCGAGATATAGAACAAATCATTCTTACATTAAACAGAGAAATGAATAAAACAGTCATTTTTACAACACACAACCAGATACAGGCACAATGTTTGGCAGACGATATTTATAGTGTTGTTAGAGGTAAAGTATTTGAAGCGCATTTGATTAATCTTTTTAATGGTAATCTTGATTCGAAAGACAATACATTTAATACAGGTAAGTTATTAATAAGTATTCCTGAAGGTATAGATCAGGCAGAACATATTGCGATAGACCCAAAACAGATTGTCGTATCGAAGGAGAAACTAGATTCCAGTATGCAAAATAGTTTTTCTGGAAAAATCACCGGAATGAATGAAGAAAATGGACATATCAAGCTTGGTATTAATGTTGGCGAACAAATTCAATCCACCATTACCCATAAAGCGCTGGAAAAATTGCACTTATCTATTGGCTGTGATGTGTGGATTAGCTTTAAAAGTTCGTCAATACTGATATTCTAGAACATGACATTTAGCGTTGGAGAGAAGTATGGAAGACGAACTTAAAACGCTTGAGAAAGCCGCTGACATGGCTAGTGAAATTGCGGTTAATTACGGATTTCAATTTTTTGCTGCACTTGTCATCCTGATTATTGGTTGGCAGATATCCCGCTGGATTGCATCTCTGGTATTAAAGCTATGCGCTCGTTTTAATCTTGATATCACGCTTGCAAAATTCTTTGCAGGTCTTGCAAAGACAACGGTTCTTGCTTTTGTCTTTATCATCGCGTTAGGAAAATTTGGAATTAGTATCGCACCTTTTATAGCGGCATTAGGTGCCGTTGTTTTTGGTAGCACTTTGGCATTACAGGGGCCCATTTCAAATTATGGTTCCGGGTTAACTATTATTCTCACGCGTCCATTTGTCGTTGGAGATACTATTCGTATTAGTGGTGTTGTTGGTATTGTTGAAGAAATTAAATTGGCTTATACCTTATTAAGCAATGAAGATGGCGAACAGATTACTATTCCTAATAACCAGATTATTGGTGAAATAATTTATAATTCTTCTGCAAATTTAATTGTCGAACAAACATTGACAATTGATTTTAATGAAAATCCTGATGCGGCTATTAAGATTATTCTTGAACAGTTAACTAAAAATACTGGTGTTGTCTCAGAACCTCAAGCCCAGGTTGGTATAGAACAATTTTCAAGTTATGGAATTGAAATTGGTTTTCGATATTGGGTGCCTACGAACAAATATTTTGAAATAAAATATGATGTGAATAAATCTATTCATATGTCTTTACAAGATGCAAATATCTCTCTTGCTTACCCAAGGCAAACAATTTGTGTGGAAGATAATAATTAAGCGAATTATGGAATGGTTTGAATAAATTATTCTTATGTTTGTTTGTAATTCTGCTTGCTGCTTGTAGCAAGGAAAGCGATCCAAAAACTTTATTTGATCAAGGCGATTATGAGAGTGCTCTAATACAATGGCAGCTATTAGCAGAAGAAGGGCACCCAGAAGCACAAAATTATCTCGGTATTCATTATTATCTTGGACTTGGTGTAAAACGAAATTTAAAAACATCCAGGCAATGGTTTGAAAAAGCAGCAATCAATGGATTTGCCGATGCGCAATATAATTTTGGCAGCATGTATGAGAACGGTGAATCTGTTAAACAAGACTTTGTTACAGCTTATATGTGGTTTTACCTGGCATTAAAAAATGGAAATAAGAATGCCGAGAGGAGAATGCAAACTCTAACAGAAGAACATAAACTATTTCCAAATCAGGTGAAGCGTGCAGTAGATCTTGCAAAAGAATATAGCAATTGAATTTTATACTTACAATTCAGGTAGATGCTAATAAAAAATGTATTCAGCTATATAGGCAAAGAAAAATCCTGTACACCAGATAAAAACAGACAGCCAATAAATGCGACAATTCCATGTGTATGCTTTATTACACAATGCGGCAAGTTCAGGTTCAGTTGGGCAAGTACGCCCAGGTCGATAAAGTAACCAGCCGCCAAGACAAAGCAATATAGCCGAACCGGCAAAGACCCATACTTTATGTAAACGAAGAGTAAGCGGTTATTATGCTAAATCTATTGGAACTATCGGACAAGTAAAGAGACTGACTTTTATGAAAAAGTTGAAAAAATTTGATAATTACTTCATATTCCACAAATGTCTACTAACTTAGCTAAATTATTATTGCTAATATTGGCTCTGTCCGGGATCATCATGCCGATACATGCCTACGCTCATGAGTTGGCAGATACTCAAGAGAGTCATTCTTCTATAGAAATGGATATCCAGCATGATACTGATGGCGATTCAATCTCCTGTGATCATTGCTGTCATTTTTCATCGCATTCGTTAGGTATGATTCAAAAAAATACATCTATTGCTAATCAACAAATCAAAGATGCCTTAATTTTTCAGAGACAAAATTACGCTTCCTATAATCAACCTCCACCTTACCAACCTCCTATAGCTTAATCTCTCGCTACTACTGGTAGCGCTCAAACTATAACAACCTCTTTGTGCTTCGGTATGAAAGAGTATGTATTTTGATATATGAGATTAATTATGTTTATTAAAACGCTAGTATTCGCTATCGCATGCCTCATCCATGCAACAGTGATGGCAGTTAATGATGAGTTAGAATTACCACCGACAATGGCGCCGGAAGAATTTGATCAACCTCTGATTCAACCGTCAGGCGATCTTTCCTTAAGGCAAGCTATTGTCTTGACGTTAAAACACAGTCCTGAATTGGCTACTTATGCCTGGACAATCAAATCGAGAGAAATTGATCAGATCGAAGCCGGGTTATTACCGAATCCTGAAGCAGAATTTGAAGTAGAAAACTTTGCGGGTTCAGGTGACATTGGTGGATTCAAATCAGCAGAAACTACCATTGCACTAAGTCAATTAATCGAGTTGGGTGATAAACGGATGAAGCGTCAGCAATTGGCATCAACCGATCGTGATCTTGCCCGTTGGGATTATGAAGTGAAACGAGTCGATCTTTTATCGCAATCAGCGATTGCCTATGCTGAAGTGCTTGGTGATCAAGAAAGACTGATCATTGCAAATGAAATAAAAGACCTGGCCGAGGAGATTTACGAGACGGTTAATAAACGTGTTGAAGCTGGTAAGGTATCGCAGCTCGAAGAAATTAAGGCAAGAGTTGAGCTATCCAAATCAAAATTAAGTTTGATCAATGCCGAAAGACAGTTGGCGATATCAAAGCAAAATCTAGTGACAAGTTGGGGTGGTTCTGATGTTACCTACAGTAAGGTACTAGGAGATTTTTATAGCATTTCTTCCATCCCAGGATTAGATTCAATTGTTTCAAAACTAAATAACAATCCAGACTTGGCTCGCTGGGCAACAGAAGTAAGTCGACACCAAAATGCAATCACTCTTGCGCGTGCTGATACGATTCCGGATATCTCTGTGAGCGCAGGTATTCGTCATTTTAACGAGTTGGATGATGTTGCTGCAGTTGCCAGCATATCAATCCCATTGTATTTGTTTGATAAAAAACAGACTGGCGTACAACGAACTGAAGTAGGACTAAGTCAAGCATCAAAACGACGTGAAGTCACTGAAACTAGACTACGTTCGGCATTACTTATTGCTTATCAACGATTAAATATCCTCCATCATGAAGTCACAACACTAAATGATGAAATATTGCCTAGTGCTGAAGAAGCATTTAATGCCGCAACAAGAATATATCGATTGGGGAAACTTGATTTATTGAATTTATTGGATGCTCAACGCACCTATTTTGATACACGACAACAACATATCGATTCCGTTAAAGAATATCACCGAATTGTAATCGCTATTGAACGATTGATCGGGTCATCATTGAGCGACAATAATGATTACATTGCTGAGGAGGCAATCAGATGAATGTTATAAATATAGTTAATTTAGCTAATAAATTAAAGGTCTATTTTTTATCTTGTTTATTAGGTTTATTTATTTGCTTCAATGCTTTTGCGAATGAAGACGATGAACATGGGCATAATGAGACAGAAGATACAGGTCACGTCGAAAGCGGTCATAATGAGGAAGGAGAAGACCATGAAGACAAGATTGAGCTTTCTGATAATGAAATAAAAGAATTTGAAATCAGAATTGATACGGCAGGTAGTGGCAATATAAAAGAGACACTGATGTTGCCCGGGGAAATTACTCTCGATCCAGATCGGTTAATCCATATTGTCCCTCGTGTTTCAGGCATCACAAAACAAGTTTATAAAACACTGGGCGATAGAGTTGAAACAGGTGACTTGTTGGCAACCATGTCGAGTAGGGAGCTGGCCGAAATAAAAGCAGAAACAGAAGCAGCAAAGAGCCGATATGGATTATCCAGAACAACATTCGAGCGAGAGAAGAAGCTAAAGAAAGAAGGCTTAACTACTGAAAGAGAATTTTTGGAAGCGCAGCAATTCCGTGACAATGCTTATATTGAATACAATTTGGCCAAACAAAAGTTACGTGCTATAGGGGTTGAGCAAAACAGCAGTCATTGTAGTGATGATTGTGACTTAACACTGTATGAAATTCGTTCACCCGGTAACGGTGTTATTACTGAAAAACACATCGTTCAAGGTGAATTACTCAATGAAGAAAGTCGTCCTTTTGTTATTGCCAATCTTGACTACGTCTGGATCAATCTTACGGTCTATCAAAAAGATCTCGAAAAGATAAATGTTGGGCAGCAAGTACACGTTATCTCTGGCTATGGTATTCCCGATGTAAATAGTGAAATTGTTTATATCAGCCCTAAGGTATCTGAAGAGACCAGAAGTGCTTCCGCACGTGTTGTAATCAATAACAAAGATGAAAAATGGCGTCCCGGTTTGTTCGTCTCAGTTGATGTCACACTATCAAACCTTTCCAGTGACATTGTTATTCCTAAATCAGCATTAGAAACGATTGATGATCAATCGGTCGTGTTTATAAAAAACGAGGAAGGTTTTGAACCGCATCCTGTGACACTGGGCCGCAGTGATAAAACTAATGTGGAAGTTATAGAAGGGTTGCATGCGGGTGATAAGTACGTCGCAAAGAATGCTTTTGTTCTAAAGGCACAAATGCAAAAGGCGTCCTTTGGCGATGGACATGGACACTAATTTAAAATTTTCAAAAAAGAGATGTTAAAACAATGATTGATAAATTAATCGACTTTAGCCTGCATAATCGACTACTGATAGTCATGTTTGCAGTCATGATAATCTTTGCAGGATATCGTTCCTATACTCAACTACCCATCGATGCGTTTCCTGATGTATCACCTAACTTGGTGCAAATATTTACCGAGACAGAAGGACTAGCACCAGAAGAAATCGAAATGTATGTCACCTACCCGGTGGAAGTCGCCATGACCGGCTTGCCTAGTATTGACAATATACGTTCGGTCTCTAATTTCGGATTGTCTGTTGTGAATGTTTACTTTGAAGATGATGTGGATATATATTTTGCACGACAATTGGTAAGTGAACGATTGCAAGAAGCCAGAGAACAGATACCGGAAGGCTTTGGTGATCCAGGCATGGGGCCTATCTCAACCGGTATGGGTCTAATTCTATTTTATTATCTTGAAGATACCACTGGAAACTATTCGCTTGAAGAGTTACGTGTAATTCAGGATTGGTTAATCAAATTTAATCTACAAACAGTAGCTGGTGTAACGGAAATATTAGGTATAGGCGGTTTTGAAAAGCAATTCCATATTGAGATCAATCCCGATGCATTACTGCGTTATTCCGTATCACTTCAAGACGTCATAGAACGAATTAGCGCTAACAATTTGAATGTGGGCGCCCAGTTTATCGAGAAGAACTCAGAAGAGTTTATTGTACGTTCTGTTGGTCTAGCTAAGGGCATTGATGACTTAAAAAATATTGTGATCAAAACAGTCGATGGCAGCCCGATTTTTCTAGGTGATCTTTGTGACATTAAAACAGGTGGCGCTATACGACGTGGATTACAAACTCATAATGGCATTGAAGAAGTCGTTGCCGGTATGGTGATTAAATTATTCGGCACAAATTCCTCTACGGTCATTGCTGATGTTGAAGCAAGAATGTCAGAGATTAATAATATTTTGCCCGAAGGTATTCGCTTAGTTCCGTATTATGAACAAAAAAGTTTAGTCGAAGCCTGTGTTAAAACCGTGACAAATGCTTTAACCGAAGGGGTTGTTCTTGTCGTTGTCATTTTATTACTTTTTCTTGGAGCACTTCGACCCAGTTTCGTTGTTGCCATGTCGATTCCCTTTTCAGTGTTCTTTGCCTTGATCTGGATGTATCTACTCAACATATCTGCCAACTTGATGTCGTTCGGCGGTTTAGCCATTGCCATCGGCATGATGGTCGATGCAAGCGTTGTTATGATTGAGAATGTCGATCGTCTGCTACGAAATAGTAACAATGATGAATCGGTGTTACATGTTGTTGGTCGTGCTTGTCGTGAAGTCGCTCGGCCTATTGTGTTTGCTATTATCATTATCATTATTGTTTTTCTTCCGCTATTTACGTTACAAGGCGTAGAAGGAAAAACATTCAGGCCCTTGGCTTATACTATCGCCCTTGCTATGAGTGGCTCATTGTTGTTTGCCATATTCATTGCGCCCGTCTTGGCTTCTTTTGTCATGCGTAAACCAAAACAAAATAGTAATGGGAATACAGAACATCAGATTTTGATTGTCAGGGTAATACTCAAGTTGTACACACCGGTTGTTCGATTTTTTGTAAATAACAGAATGTTTGCCGTTAGCATCGCTGTTGGTTTGATTCTGATAGGCGCAATGATATTTCCTCGCCTTGGTGCTGAATTTACACCAAAACTGAATGAAGGGACGATTGTTGTACGCTTGACCATGGCACCTTCGATTTCGTTGAAGGAGAGCAAACGAAATACGATGATAGTAGAAAAACGATTACTTGATATTCCGGAAGTGACTAAGGTGATATCACGTATTGGTCGAGGCGAAGTAGGCGCACATGCTGATCCAACTAATTCAGCCGAGATGTATGTCATTCTTAAACCTAATACGGAATGGAGGAAGCCAAAAGATCAACCTTTTATCGAACAACAAATACGCGAAAAAATAAAAGATATACCCGGTATACAGGCCAATTTAACTCAGCCTATTGCAATGACAGTGGATGAATTACTTGAAGGTGTTAGAGCCGAGCTGGCTATCAAACTCTTCGGTGATGATTTGGATGTTCTAAAACAATATGCAGATGAAATAGCAGAAGTAATACGAGAAGTAGAAGGTGCTGCTGATGTCCAGGTTGATCAAGTCTCTGGTGTACCGCAACTTCGTATTCGTCCTGATAGACAAGCAATCGCCCGTTATGGAATTAATCTGGAAGATGTACAAAATATAATTAGGGCAGCAATTGGTGGTGTATCAGCAGGACAAATTTTTGAAGGTATACGACGTTTCGATATCTTTGTGAGATATAGTCCTGATGCGAGATCAACAAAAGAGGATATTCAGCAATTAATAATCGAAACACCTGATGGTGTAAAAGTACCTCTGGAACAAATTGCGGTAATCGAAGAACTTGTTGGTCAAAGACAGATCACGCGTCAAAACAACCAACGCTTTATCACGATACAAAGTAATGTCGTTGGCCGAGACATCGTTACCTTTGTTGAAGATGCACAAAACCAACTTGACGCAAGTATAGATCTCCCACCAGGTTATCTCGTTACCTGGGGCGGGCAATTTCGTTTGCAACAGGAAGCGAATAAACGATTGGCGATAGTGATCCCTGTTACCTTGTTTCTAATTTTTATCATGCTCTACAGTAGTTTTAATTCATTTAAAAATGCCACTTTAATTCTATTAAATATTCCATTGGCTTTAGTCGGCGGTGTAGTGGCATTGTGGTTAAGTGGTCAAAACCTGTCTGTCCCTGCTTCCGTTGGCTTTATCGCACTCTTTGGTATCGCGTTACTCAATGGAATTGTATTGATTACATATCTTAATCAATTGATGCATGAAGGTATGAATATTGATGAGGCTTCGATTCGCGGTGCTTGCTTGAGGCTTCGACCAGTTTTAATGACCGCATTAGTAGCCGCACTGGGCATGACGCCACTTTTGCTATCAACAGGCACTGGCAGCGAAGTTCAGCGACCTTTAGCAACTGTAGTAGTAGGTGGTTTAGTCACATCAACAATACTGACACTTCTTGTTATTCCTGCTCTTTATAAGTGGTTTGCTGTAAATGTTGAGGCAGAATCATGAGTGATTGTGGCTGTCATGCTGAACTTGATCCTGAAAACCAACGCAAGGTGTTAACTGTCTTATTGATGATTAATGGCTTCATGTTTTTGTTTGAATTTATTTTCGCATTAATAGCAGATTCAACCGGGTTGCTTGCAGATTCACTCGATATGTTAGCGGATGCGATGGTTTATGCTATTGCACTATACGCTATTGGAAGAAGTGCACTTGTTAAAGCTAATTCAGCAATGCTAAGTGGAATATTCCAGATGCTACTGGGGTTAGGGGTGCTCTTCGAAGTGATTAGACGCTTCATCTTCGGTAGTGAACCGATGTCGCTTCTTATGATTATCATTTCCCTAATTGCTCTGGCAGCTAATGTTTTCTGTCTGGTGTTGCTAAGTAAACATAAAGATGGCGAGGTCCATATGCGTGCAAGCTGGATTTTTTCAAAAAACGATGTGATTGCCAATGTAGGCGTAATTACTGCCGGGATATTGGTAGCATATTTTGAATCGGCATTACCTGATTTAATCATTGGGGCAATAATTGTAACTGTTGTACTACATGGAAGTTACCAAATTTTTCGTGAAGCAATTAAAGCTCGTGTTGATAGAAGTATTTAATAATAATTTTGATTTATTCGGGTCTAACTTTACCGATATCATCCAACTTTTCTTGTAAAGATAAGTCAGTAAGTTTGTCGAATTGTAAACCGGTAAATATTTTAATACGTTGTTCAAGCTCTCTGAATGTTTTTTGAAATAGTTTACGTTGTTCATCATCGCTTAGTTCGGGTTGGTCGGGATCTTCAATACCCCAATGTGCCGAGATAGGTTGCCCCGGCCAGATGGGACACACTTCATTTGCCGCGTTATCACAGACTGTAAATATAAAATCCAGTTTTAGAACGCCTTCTTTTTCAAACTCATCCCAACTCTTGCTTCTGAATGAATCTGTCTTGAAGTTATTTTGCTCAAGAATTTCTAAGGCGAAAGGGTTTACACGACCTTTGGGTATGCTGCCGGCGCTATAGGCTTCAAATTTACCTTGTCCCAATCGTTGTAATAATGCTTCAGCAATAATGCTACGAGCAGAATTACCTGTACATAAAAACAATACCTTTAGTGTTCTTTCGGACATTTCTAAACCTCAAATAGCAAGATGACATATAATATATGGTTGACCATATATATGTCTAGGCGTATATTGTATCGCATGAAGATGACACCTGAAATACTTTTGAAATCATTGTCGGATCAAACACGGTTACGTAGCTTGATGTTGTTAATGCAGGAAGGTGAGTTGTGTGTCTGTGAATTAACTTATGCGCTCGACCTCATACAGCCAAAAATATCACGTCACCTGGCCTCATTAAGAGACATGCAAGTCGTTAACGATAAACGAGTTGGGCAATGGATTTATTACAGTATAAATCCAAAATTACCATCATGGGCCAATGAATTACTTCAAGCTGCACTTAAAGGCAGCATGAATGAAAAACAATATAAAAATGATTTGAAGAAACTAAAGAACATGTCTAATCGTCCAGAAAATCGTATCTGTGCATGATCTATAAATTGCCTGCACTTCGTTAAATGTTTCATATTTAGGTAATTTATGGAAATTATAAAGGTATTTTTTCTATTTATACTCACAGCTCTCGCTGAGATTATTGGCTGTTATTTGCCGTATTTATGGCTAAAAGAAAATAAATCAGCCTGGTTGTTATTACCCGCTGCTTTAAGCCTAGGTGTATTTGCATGGTTACTTACGCTTCATCCTCAGGCTGCAGGTCGTGTGTATGCAGCATACGGTGGTGTATATATTAGTGTTGCTCTTATGTGGCTATGGGCCGTTGATTCTGTAAAACCAACGATTACTGATTTTGTCGGTGTAGGAGTCTGTTTGATCGGTATGGTTATTATTATGTTTGGTCCTCATCATCTCCAATAAGACCAATATAAAATTTGAATAGAATTAACTTTAAATAATCATGGGATTCTTTGAAAAAGATCTATCACAAGATCAAATTGATTCCCATAACGTGGAAGAATAAATCATATGAATGAAAAAAAACATGACATGGGTGTGTTTGAGCGTTACCTAACACTTTGGGTAGGCTTGTGTATTATTCTTGGTATTCTATTAGGACAATTTGCACCTGAATTTGCCAAAACACTGGATGGTATGAGTATCGTTATTAATGATGCGCCTATCGTTTCTATTCCGATCGCCATTTGTCTTTTTTTCATGATGTACCCAATTATGGTGAAAATAGATTTTGCAGAAGTTGTTAAAGCAGGAAAGAGTATTAAGCCTGTTGGTCTAACATTATTTATTAACTGGGCGATTAAACCTTTCACCATGTATCTCATTGCCTATGTTTTTCTCGGCATACTATTTAAAAATTTAATCGGTGCCGAAGCATTGGATTATGTGAAAATGCCGTTTGGATTAGATTTACCACTCGGAGCTGAATACGGTTCCGGTACAGTGGTAATGCAAGAAGGTGTTAAGATGCTTGCCGTTCCTCTTTGGCGAAGTTATTTGGCGGGCTGTATCTTATTAGGCATTGCACCTTGTACGGCAATGGTATTGGTATGGGGCTATTTAGCTAAAGGTAATGATGGTCATACCTTAGTTATGGTGGCAATCAACTCTTTGGTCATGCTAGTTCTATTTGGTGTGTTAGGTGGTTTTTTACTTGGCGTCGGAAAACTTCCCGTCCCATGGCAGGCATTACTTATATCAATTGGTATTTATGTTGCTCTACCTTTAGCGGCAGGTTTCTTTTCAAGAAAATGGATTATTGCTAATAAAGGTCAAGTCTGGTTTGAAGAAAAGTTTTTGCATTTGCTAACACCGGTTACTATCACAGCATTATTATTAACATTGATATTACTCTTTTCATTTAAAGGCGATGTCATTATTGCTAATCCGTTAACGATACTGTGGATTGCTATTCCGTTGTTTATTCAAACCATCTTTATTTTCGCAATAACTTATGGGATTGCCCGTTTCATGAATTTTTCTTATGAAAATGCGGCGCCTACAGCAATGATTGGTGCGTCGAATCATTTTGAAGTGGCTATTGCAACGGCTGTTATGTTGTTTGGTTTATCTTCAGGTGCGGCACTCGCCACTGTGGTTGGTGTTTTGATTGAAGTACCGATAATGCTTGGGTTAGTTTCTTTTTGTAAAAGGACGAAAGGCTGGTTTTCAAGTACCTAAACTGTTGAGCGAAAACAAAGTATCCCTGTTGATTGTGAATGTCCGCTTCTGAAAGCGGACACTAGTCAAGAGAGTAGCGTATCGATGATAGGACACTTCGGCACAAGTCCACCATCGCATTGAGATACCATTGATTTAAGAGTGTTTTGCATCTTTTTAAGATCTCGTATTTTCTGTCTTACATCATCCAGATGCACGGTTGTTCGGTCACGCACTTCAGCGCAAGTGTAGTCTCCGCTATCAACAAGATCGAATAGACCGCGAATTTCTTTCAGCGTAAACCCAAGTTCTCGACAACGCCGTATGAATGATAAGCGCTGCAAGTGTGTTTCGTTGTATATCCGATGTCCTCCTTCACTACGAACAGGGTCTGGCATTAACGCAATTTTCTCGTAATACCGTATCGTTTCACTGTTCACACCGCTTCGCTTAGCCAGTATGCCGCGTGATAAACCACTTTTTCTTGATACCATGAATTTAACCCTTGATCCTGTAGTGACTACAGGATGTAGCATATACAATATATACATAAAAGATAAGGGCAAATAACGATGCAAATAATTTCAAGACTCGTAGATAAGGTCTACTTAGGCGACGTACTGCTTGCAGGGAGGAATGCAACACATGTCTAAAAACTCATCAACCATAACCCCCCTGTGGCTTGCTGTACTGGCTGCTATAGGTGCCTCGGCCTGCTGCTTCGGACCTTTGCTTCTTTTAGGACTAGGAATTAGTGGTGCCTGGATTGGAAGTCTTACATCAATGGAACCCTATAGGCCGTATTTTACAGTAGCAACACTTATTATTTTGGCTATCGTTTTTCGTAAACTATATTTGATCCCGCAGCAGTGTGAAGAAGATACTGATTGTGCTAACCCGAAAGTAATACAAAACCAGCGCATTATCTTTTGGATTGTTTCAATCATTCTCATTGTCATAATCACATTTCCTTATTATGCCAATTTATTTATTGTTTAGGAGTGGAATAGATGACTAACAAACAATCACAATACGGATTCATATATAAAGCCGCAGACATTGAAACCATCGTGCTGTCTTCAACGAACGCAGGTCATCCAGTAAATAATGGATCATCTGATTTGCTTGATAACTAGATTCAAAAAAATCAAATTTTAATCCCTGGAGAAATAATGAAAAAATTAATCTTAATAACTCTTCTGACTCTATTAAGCATGAGCGCGTTCGCAAAACAAAAAATCGTGACTCTTGAAGTACCTACGATGAATTGTGCGTCCTGTCCCATTACCGTGAAATGGGCCTTGCAGAAGGTCGACGGTGTTAGCAAAGCCGAAGTCACATATGAGACCAAACTGGCGGTTGTCACTTTCGATGATGAAAAAACGTCGGTCGAAGCCCTGACGGAAGCAACCACCAACGCGGGTTATCCGTCCACCGTTAAGAATTAGGAGTAAGACTATGACTATGACCAATCTACTGAATGTACTGACCCGTATTGGTGATAAGGCCGGTTCTCTTGGCGCGCTGGGCGCGGCGATGGGCTGTGCACTGTGCTTTCCTGCTATTGCAAGCCTTGGTGCTGCAATTGGCATGGGCTTTTTAAGTCAATGGGAATGGCCCTTGATTAATACTTTTCTGCCATTGTTTGCAGGTATTGTTCTTGTCGCTAACGCTTTAGGTTGGTTTAGTCACAAGCAATGGCATCGCAGCCTGCTTGGCATGCTTGGCCCGGTATTACTGCTGTTATCACTTTATCCCTGGTTCAAGTATGGCTGGAGTGCTTATGCCACCTATTCGGCGCTGGGGCTGATGGTCGTGGTCTCGTTGTGGGATATTTTTTCTCCTGCAAATAAACGCTGTGACGATGAGTCCTGTGAAGTACAGCCCGCTGATTTAAATTAACTGATGAAGCTCCAATAAAAACACAAAGAGAAAAACAAATGATCTCACTATCAATACAAGGCATGACCTGCACCAGTTGTGCAAGCCATATTAAAGAAGCATTGGAAGCCATTGAAGGCGTACAACAAGTAGATGTTTCCTATCCCAAAGAAAGTGCCGAAATGATTACCAATGACAGTATTAACACCATTGATATTATTGCTGTCATTGAAGCACTGGGTTATACAGTTCATGAGCAAGGCGAACAAGACTCATGCTGTGCCTCGGACTCCGACTCACAAGATATATCGAGTGGAAATGAATCGCTACATGTAGCGATTATCGGCAGTGGCTCCGGTGCCTTTGCTGCGGCTATCCGTGCGGTAGATGAAGGTGCACAGGTAACCATTATTGAACGCGGTGATGTGATCGGCGGCACCTGCGTTAATGTTGGCTGTGTACCCTCCAAGATTATGATCCGTAGCGCACATATCGCTCACCTGCAGGCGCATCACCATTTTAACGGTGTGCCATTAACAAAACCGAACATTGATCGCAAGGCACTGGTCACTCAGCAACAGGCACGCGTTGAGGAACTTCGTCAGGCCAAGTATGAAAGTATTCTGGAGACTAATCCGAATATTAATCTTGTCCATGGACTTGCCCAGTTTCAGGATTCGCATACCTTGTCAGTGGTTCAAAAGGACAATGAGGAGATAACAATCTATGCGGATCGGATACTGATTGCGACCGGTGCCCATTCTGTACTTCCTGATATCCCGGGATTGGCCGATACTCCTTATTGGACCTCCACCGAGGCTCTGGTGGCCGAGCAATTACCCGAACATCTATTGGTCATGGGTGGTTCGGTGGTCGCGCTGGAATTGGCCCAGGCCTTTCGTCGACTTGGTTCCCGGGTTACCGTAATGGCGCGTAGTACATTTTTGTCAAAAGAAGATGCGGATATCGGTAATGGACTTAAAGCGGTGTTTGAAGAAGAGGGGATCGAGATCCTATTACATACGGTACCCGATCGCGTGGATCACGATGGCGAACAATTCCATTTACAGATCGCGGGGAAAAAAATTACCGGAGATGCACTGCTTGTTGCAACGGGTCGTGCACCCAACACGGATGAATTGGCTTTATCCAATGCGGGCGTTAAGACCGGGCCGGGCGGCGCCATAGAGATCGACGATCACATGCGCACATCCGTTGGGCATATTTACGCTGCCGGCGACTGTACCAATCAACCGCAATATGTTTATGTGGCTGCCGCTGCCGGTACCCGTGCGGCCATCAATATGACTGGCGGTGATGTAACACTCGATTTAACCGCTATGCCAGCCGTTGTATTTACTGAGCCGGCCGTGGCCACAGTTGGTTTGACCGAACAACAAGCCAACGACCAGGGAATAGAAACTGACTCACGTACTCTGGATTTGGAAAACGTACCTCGCGCACTAGCCAACTTCGATACCAATGGATTTATCAAACTGGTGATGGAAAAGGACAGTGGCCGTTTGATTGGCGCACAGATATTAGCACCCGAAGCGGGTGAAATGATCCAGACTGCGGTACTGGCGATCCGCAACCGGATGACGGTTGAAGAACTTGCTGGTCAGTTATTCCCATACCTGACTATGGTTGAAGGAATCAAACTTTGCGCGCAGACGTTTACCAAAGATGTGAAAGAACTCTCTTGTTGTGCCGGGTGATTGCTAACATGCGAAATTATGCCTCTCTAGATTCGAGGTGCGACCTGATAAAAAATCTATCAGCCTGAGATGTTTCAATGTCGGATATCAATAATAATTCTATTCGCTACCGACGAACAATTACCGGCTATTTTCTGGCGTTTACTGCTGTAATTACCTGTCCATGCCATTTGCCTATTCTTATTGTTCTTCTGTCCGGGAGTGCAGCAGGCGCATTTTATGAGTGCAGTGGTATTACTGGCGGTGCTTTTTATTTTGGCGTTGATGGGGACGATAAAAATATTCGGGTCAAATGGATGACTTGGTAAACTAGGAGAAACTAATGAGAACGATCATTTGTTCTACATGCGGTTGTTCACTAGTGAGGTTAGGCATCAGCAGAGAAAATTCGGTCGCCTATAATCATGACGGTAAAGAATATTATTTTTGTTGTCAGGGATGTGTCGATATTTTTATAACTGATCCTCGAAAATACCTGCAGGAAACAGAAGAACTAATTGTATGCCCAACCTGTTTGGCTGAAAAACCACGTAAGTGGGCAGATAAAATAAACATTGGCAATCAGGAAATATTTTTTTGCCATTGTCCACATAGTGTAGACGTTTTCAAAAAGAAACCTGATTTTTATATTCAAAGACTAGAAGGCAACATATTTAATAAGGGAATATTAAATCATGAAGGATGTTGTTTAGGGACAGATAAGTAATCAAGAATTGATAACAACACTTTTGCGTTGTTATCAGACTAGTCATTAACACCATTAGTGAATTCTGGCTTTTGCTTAATGAGTTGATCACTAAATCCGCAATAAAATCAATATATTATCGAAAGCTTGACTCTATAGTTTACTTTAGGGTTTATACTTTACCTAACTTAATGAGGATTACGGTATGCCCCTATATTCTATTGGTCAGGTAGCCAAGCAATCTGGTGTCAGTGTTGAAACGATTCGTTATTATGAAAAAGAGGGTTTAATAGAAAAACCTGAAAGAAAGGAAAGCGGTTATCGTCAATATAAAGGTGAAGCAATCGATCGTCTTTCATTTATTCAACAAGCGAAAGAACTGGGTTTTTCACTTAAGGAAATTGGTGAATTGTTGTCAATTAAATCTGATGCGAAATGTAGTGCCGTTAAGCAATTAGCCCAAGAGAAATTGGACGATGTTGAAAGCAAGATAAAAATGTTGCAACGAATGCGAAAGAGTTTAAAGAAATTAATTAATGTTTGCCCCGGGCAGGCTCCAATTAGCGATTGTCCAATATTGGAGGCACTTAGTGTTCACGACACTAATTAAAAAATTGGTATACCGATTCTCTTGAGGAGTCTCAATATGAAGAAACTTATTTTAATAATTATACTTAATGTATTTTCAATTTCGTTGGTATACGCAGCTACTACTGAATATCAATTAGGCGTTGATGGCGTGGCCTGTCCTTTTTGTGTCTATGGCATAGAAAAACAGCTTAGTAAACTAGAGGGCATCAAGCGTATAGAGACGGATATTGAAAAGAGTCAGATTTTATTGATTATGAAAGAAGGTTTTACTCTTGACGAAATACCTGTTCGTGATGCAGTTACGAAAGCAGGTTTTACACTACGTTCATTTGCACTAAGCGATACAGTGAAATAATAAAATGACGGGGTTGAGTCAATGGCAGCCAATACTTCAAGTTCCAAAAATGTCTCTATTGATCATAATCGGGGCTTTAGTCTGGTTTGATGATGCATGGAGCGGTCCTATAACTTTTAACTCAGCAATCGGTCTCGCCGAAAACGAATTCGTACTTCGAGAACAAATTGTATTGAATCAATCAGGGGATGATCCGAGTGGTGCTGATCGCGATCGTACTTCCCAACAAATAATTTCAGTGCTTGGTTATGCTTTAAGCAGTGATGTAATGTTAATTGGTGTTTTACCTTATATTGACAATGATCTGGCTATCAATGTTTCCAGTATAAGACAGAATCGCAGTGTCAACGATATCGGTGACCTTAAGTTGTTTGGTCGCTACACACTATTTCGTAAAAATTGGCCGGGAGGTACACTTCGTATCAGTCCGTTTGCAGGACTGGAAATGCCTACTGGGCAAGATGATGAACAAGATAGCTTAGGAAAGTTACCAGCCAGTGTACAAGCTGGCTCCGGTTCATGGGATCCCTTTGGCGGTATAGTATTAACTTACCAGACGCTTAATTTTGAAGTAGATACGGCACTTTCTTATCAGGTAAACACGGAAGCGAATGATTTTGAGTTTGGTGATGTTGCTCGATTTGACGCCTCTTTTCAATATCGTCTTTGGCCAAAAAAACTAAAAGGAGGGGTTCCCGGATTTCTCTATGGTGTATTTGAGACCAACCTTATTTATAAAAATAAGAACAGTACTTTTTCTGTCAATGACGCGAATTCTGGCGGCACTACATTGTTCATGGCGCCGGGTCTCCAATATGTTACTCGACGTTGGGTCATAGAGAGCGCTTTACAACTTCCTGTGGTTCAGGATCTAAATGGTACGGCATTAGAAAATGATTTTATTCTTCGTGCCGGGTTCCGGGTTAATTTTTAATCGGAATTATCCAATACAATGAATTTAAAAACAGCATCCAAAATTTTCTGAGTTTGATAGTTTTTTTACTATTAACAATGGTAATAATTTGGTTGCTATGGATTCCTTCGGCAACGGAACCGAGTTATATTTTTATCACTGCATGGGGTGAAGAAGGATCAGCACCGGGACAATTTCATGACCCAACCGGAATTGCTGTTACTGATGATGAGGTGTTTGTCAGTGATGCGCGTAACGCACGCATTCAGGTATTTGACTTTGATGGACACTTCAAGCGTCAATTTGGCAGTAAAGGAGATGGCATTGGCCAACTTGGTCGGCCTATGAACTTGAGTATTGTTGGTGATGAACTCTATGTAGCTGACTATTGGAATGACCGCATTCAAGTCTTCGCTTTGGATGGAACGCCGCTGCGTGCTATCGGGCAGGCGGGATCGAAATCAGGTGAATTCGATGCTCCGGGTGGTGTTGCCATTGCTTCTAATGGCGATCTTTATATTGCCGATTTTTACAATCAAAGAATTCAGCATTTGCAGTCCGATGGTGAGTTTATTGAACAATGGGGAACAAGCAAAAAAGTGGGTATCTGGGCAGGAGAGTTTAATTATCCGACGGATGTTGCAATTGCTGCTGATGGCTCAGTATATGTGGCCGATGGTTACAATGATCGTGTGCAAGTGTTTTCAAGCTCGGGTCAGTTTTTACACAAGTGGGGTGGTCCCTTCGGTCTCAATATTAAAGGTTCTTTCAATAGTTGGTTTACGACCGTCAGTTCAATCGCTACTGATTTAGAAGGAAATATTTATGTCACGGATTTTTATAATAACCGTATTCAGAAATTCACTACTGATGGGGTATTTCTATCTGCCTTTGGCAAAAAAGGCAAAGGACGAGGTCAGTTTGATCGACCTGTGGGGATAACTGTTGCGCCAGATGGAACGATATTTGCGGCCGATTTCGGTAATCACCGTATACAAAAATGGCAAGCTCAAAACAATAATTAGAAATCCGTTGTTACCGTGGTCGAGGTCTGAGTACAGGGATATACAAAGCGAGAAAATTGGCACACTTGTCCAAATTTAAACGAATTTTATATGGTTTGTGATGTCATATATTTATTGACATTAATCAATAATTATCAATGTTTACTTGTATTATCGATATAAAATGAACCATAATCGTAACTATGTTAATGCAACTTAAAGACAAGCAAAGCAAGATCGCATCAATCACGCTATCAATATTCGTTGGTGGCTGGTTATTGTTATTGTGCCAAACTTGTTTAGCGGCAATAGATATTAATGATCATAGTAAGCAAATAACTGAGGCATCAAATGCTTGTCATACACATGGATCGGATGTATCTGCGAATAAACAGAAAGATGACAATAATAGCCACTGTCTGGGCGCTTGTGACTGCGATGATCTTAGTGTAATAGCCAACAGTGGAAAGAATCTTGATTTAACAGAAAAGATAAAAAAAATACCCGACTTCTATATTTATGTTGTACCGCAATTAACGTTATCTAAACATCCTGTATCTAACTATCGAATAGTGACGCCGCCTGAAAGGACGATACCCCTTCCTCTACAAAACTACACCATACTTCTGATTTAAAGAAACACCATCTAACGTGTTCGTTGATTGGTCGTCCAGATCAATCGTCGTTATTTATATGTATTAGAGGTGTGTTATGTGTGTTATCCGATTAAAAAAATATGTTGTTATATTTTTCTTATTTATAGTTCCAGTTAAATTAATTGCTAATGAATTAACCTTGGCTGAAGCAGAACAATTAGCATTAGATTCAGATTTTATAACCAAGGAATTTATTGCTCGTTCAGAAAGTTTAAGCGAACGAGCCATTGCCGATGGGCAATTGTCGGATCCTAAATTGAAATTAGGAATGATGAACCTTCCTATTAACAGTCTTGACCGAAGCCAGGAAAATATGACACAACTTCAGTTTGGTGTTCAACAAAAGTTTCCTCGAGGGCGAACGCTACAATTCAAGTCTCAACAAACACTTGATATAGCAAATGTAGATTTGGCAAAAGCAGGCAATCAGGAAAAAATGGTTTTACGATCAGTACGTATTAGCTATCTCGATCTTTATTTGCAGCTCCATACAAAAACAATTCTCGATCAAAATCGTGAATTATTTACACAGCTACTTGATATTACGCAACGGCAATACGCAGTTGGTAGAGACAATCAACATGATGTTTTGCGTGTTCAACTCGAGCTTTCATTAATCGATGATCGAATTACCGAAGTGGAAGGGTCCAAAGAAGTGGCCATTGCTGAACTAGCGAAGTGGATCAGAGAAGAAAATGCGATTAAATCACTGGACGCGCAATTTCCAGAATTAAAAGCATTACCTGATTTAGGAACGATTGTTGATGAACTTCCTAATCATCCTCTTGTAACAGCAGAAGATGCTGTTGTCGATGCAAATGAAAAAAATATAAATATTGCACAAGAGCAATATAAGCCAGGTTGGATGATAGATCTTACTTATGGTGCGCGCTCAGGAAATAATCTGAATGGCAGTAGCCGTGATGATTTTGCATCAGCAATGATTTTAATGGATATACCACTATTCACTGATAAGCGACAGGACCGCAAACTGGCTGCCTCCAAGTTACAACATATGGCTGCCAGGTATGCCCGATCTGATTTATTACTTGATTTGAAACGACAGGTTGAGAGGGAATATGCGCTTTGGTCTCGACTTGGAGAACGTTATGAACTTTATCAACAACGAACAATTATAGATGCTTCTCAAAATTCCGAGTCAACATTAAAGGCTTACCAGAATGATATCACTGATATTACGACATTAATGCGTGCTCGACTAACTGAGCTCGACACACAATTGAATATGCTAAAAATTCGTATTAATCAGGCGAAGTCTCATGCGAGATTATTATTTTTTGTTGGAGAAGGTTTATGAAAACAGTTGCTATGGTTTTGCTGTTAATGATTGCAGTTGCAGTGGGCGTATTTTTCGCCAAAGAATTTGATGTTTCGCATTTCTTTCATTCCGACGCAGAAACTTCTGATATGGAAATGCAATCAGAAAAAAAAGAGAAGAAAATTGAGTATTGGGTTGCGCCAATGAATCCAACATATCGTCGTGATGAGCCTGGAAAATCACCGATGGGCATGGATCTGATTCCTGTCTACGAAGGTGGTGAAGAAGAAATGGGTGAGGGTGAACCTATTGTAAAAATCAGACCGGAGGTCATAAATAATCTGGGTGTTCGTCTGGCTAAGGTAGAAAGCGGCTCTTTATGGAAAAGGATCAGTACGGTTGGTTACATTGATTACGACGAGACACGGATTAATCATCTTCATACCAGAACAGAAGGCTGGATAGAAAAGTTAAAAGTTCGTGCTGAAGGCGAACAGGTTAAACGAGGACAATTTCTATTTGAGCTTTATTCGCCACCATTAGTTAATGCACAGGAAGAATATTTACAAGCATTAGCAAGCGGTAATCGTGGATTGGCTGAAGCATCTAAGGAGAAGCTTTCTGCTTTAGGCATATCAAAATCACAGATTGATCGATTAGAGAAAGATAAAAAGGTTACTCAGAACATTCGTTTTTACGCTCCGCAATCAGGTGTGCTGATTAATCTAGGCGTACGAGAAGGAATGTACATTAAACCGGAAACGCAAATACTAAGTATAGCCAATCTGGACACCATCTGGTTATTGGCAGAGGTATTTGAACGACAAGCGAATTGGGTTAAGCAAGGTCAAAGCGCTGAAGCTGAGTTGCCTTCAATGCCAGGAGTTATCTGGAAAGGGTCAGTTGAATATATCTATCCTGATCTTGATCCGGTGACACGAACGTTACGTGTTCGATTACGTTTTGATAATGCCGAAGAAAAATTAATGCCTAATATGTATGCGCACGTTACCGTATTTTCGGGAGAAAAAAATAATGTCATAAGTATCCCACGTGAAGCATTGATTCGTGGTGCCAATCAGGAACGTGTCATACGGGCGCTTGGTGAGGGTCGTTTTCAGGCTCAGGAAGTTGTGTCAGGTATGGAAAGCGGTAATTGGGTTGAAATAAAAGAAGGTCTTGGTGAAGGTGATGAAATTGTTGTTTCATCTCAATTTCTGATTGATTCTGAATCAAATTTAAAAGCAAATTTGAGACGTATGCAATCGGTTGAAACCTCCATAGAAGATGATTCCATGAATGATACTTCAATAGATCATTCTGAAATGAGTGTGGAGTAGATTATGATTGATTACTTAATACGTTGGTCGATTAATAATCGATTTCTGATCATATTACTGACCCTTATTTTATTCGTTGGTGGATTTTATATTCTTAAAAAAACACCAGTAGATGCAATCCCCGATCTTTCTGATGTACAGGTAATTATTAAAACCCCTTTTCCTGGTCAGGCGCCTCAGGTCGTTGAAGATCAAATTACATACCCGTTAACGACAGCGATGTTATCAGTACCCTATGCTGTTACAGTCCGTGGCTATTCTTTCTTTGGTGATTCCTATGTTTATGTCATATTTGAAGAGGGCACGGATCTTTATTGGGCACGCTCACGCGTACTTGAATATTTAAGTCAGGTATCAGGACGTTTGCCACCCGGAGTCCAGCCTGAGCTGGGTCCAGATGCTACGGGTGTAGGTTGGATATATGAGTATGCATTAGTTGATCGAACAGGTAATCATGATTTATCACAACTTCGCTCAATTCAAGACTGGTTTCTTAAATATGAACTTCAAACTGTACCCGGAGTAGCCGAAGTCGCTACAGTTGGCGGTATGGTTAAACAGTATCAGGTGGTTGTCGATCCTGATCTCTTACGGGCTTATAACATCCCCCTATCAACTGTAAGACGTGCCATTCAGCGTTCTAATCAAGAAGCCGGTGCGTCTGTGATTGAAATGGCAGAAGCGGAATATATGGTTCGGGCAACAGGATACATTAGTAGTCTTGATCAATTAGAAAATATTCCTATAAATGTCAGTGATAAAGGCACTCCGGTTTTACTTTCGGATATTGCCGAAGTAAGAATTGGGCCACAGTTAAGAAGAGGTATTGCCGAACTGGATGGTGAAGGCGAAGTAGTGGGTGGCATCATCATAATGCGTTGGGGTGATAATGCATTAAAGACAATCAATGCTGTTAAAAAGAGACTGGAAGAACTCAAACAAAGCCTTCCACAAGGTGTTGAGATTGTTGAAACCTATGATCGTTCCAGTTTAATTGTCCGCGCAATTGATTCTCTAAAAGATAAATTACTGGAAGAATTTATTGTTGTCACCCTTGTATGTGCAATATTTTTATTTCATTTTCGTTCAGCGCTTGTTGTCATTATTAGTCTGCCACTGGGTATCTTAGCGGCTTTTATGATTATGTATGCTCAGGGTATTAATGCCAATATCATGTCATTAAGTGGCATTGCCATTGCGGTTGGCGCGATGGTGGACGCTGCCATTGTTATGATAGAAAACGTCCATAAACATATGGAACGAACGCCATTAACCGATGAAAACAGGTGGCGCGTTATGAAAGAGGCAGTTCTGGAAGTTGGGCCGGCGCTGTTCTTTTCGCTTTTAATTATCACACTTAGTTTTTTACCCGTGTTCACGTTAGAGGCGCAGGAAGGTCGATTATTTAAGCCATTGGCATTTACCAAAACGTATGCCATGGCAGCGGCGGCCTGTCTTTCAATTACAGTTGTGCCAGTGCTAATGGGTTTATTCATACGAGGCCGAGTTATTCCTGAGCATAAGAACCCGATTAATCGTTTACTCATCTTCATCTATCGCCCCTTTATTAATACGGTTTTAAAAGCACCTAAAACGATTACCTTGTTAGCCTTCTTGATTATGGTTATTGGATTATGGCCAATAACAAAGATAGGAACGGAATTCATGCCGGAATTGGATGAAGGTGATTTGATGTATATGCCGACAACATTCCCCGGTATTTCTATTGGTAAGGCACAGGAGTTACTACAGCAAACCGATAAATTAATTCGCACGGTTCCGGAAGTGAAACGTGTCAGAGGAAAAATTGGTCGTGCAGAGACAGCGACTGATCCGGCACCGTTAACTATGGTTGAAACGATAATCCAGTTTAAACCACGTTCTGAATGGCGCGAAGGCATGACTATGGAAAAAATAAAAGCCGAATTGAACAGCGTCGTGCAATTACCAGGTGTAACGAACGCATGGGTGATGCCGATAAAAACACGTATCGATATGTTGGCCACCGGTATTAAAACGCCTGTTGGAATAAAAATAGCCGGACCTAATTTGGAAGTTATCGAGGATATAGGTCGACAGTTAGAAACAGTCATAAAAAAAGTACCGGGTACGGCATCGGTATTTTCTGAACGTGTTGTTGGTGGTCGTTACATCAATATTGATATGGATCGTTTAAAAGCAGCACGACTGGGTTTAAATATACTTGATGTTCAGGAGGTCATAAAAACAGCAGTAGGTGGCATGAATGTGACTGAAACTGTTGAAGGTCTGGAACGTTACCCCGTTAATTTACGCTATCCGCGCAGAATACGAGATTCAATTGAACAGTTACAATTGCTTCCGGTAGTGACACCGGCAGGAGCAAGAATCGCATTAGGCGATGTAGCAACTATAAAGATTGAAGATGGTCCACCTATGATTAAAAGTGAAAATGCCCGATTAAATGGCTGGGTATTTGTTGATACACAAGGGCGTGATTTAGGTAGTTATGTTAAGGAAGCACAGGAAACGGTAAATAAAGAAATCGACTTGCCGGCAGGCTATTCACTTAACTGGTCCGGTCAATATGAATACATGGTTCGTGCGTCGGAGCGTCTTAAGGTCGTTATACCTATCACACTGGTGATTATTCTCTTACTACTCTATCTGAATTTTCGAAGCGTTATGGAAGTGTTCATCATTATGGGAACACTCCCCTTTGCTCTTGGTGGTGGATTCTGGTTGTTATACCTGATGGATTACAACTTGTCAGTTGCTGTTGGTGTCGGATTTATTGCGCTTGCAGGTGTCGCTGTCGAGATCGGTGTCATTATGTTGGTCTATCTAAACCACGCACTGAATAATCGCAAAGAACTGCTTGAGAAAAGAAATCAATCTCTTTCCATAACAGATTTGCAAGAAGTTATTGTAGAAGGTTCCTTATTAAGAATAAGGCCAATCATGATGACAGCCACAGCCATTATTGCAGGACTTCTACCCATTATGTTGGGTAGTGGTACAGGCTCTGAAGTCATGCGCCGAATAGCTGCACCAATGGTTGGCGGTATGCTTAGCGCAACAGCATTAACATTAATTGTTATTCCTGCTGTTTATTTGGTCTGGAAAAAATATGCGCTGATACGATAATGTAAATAAAAGAAAGGTTCTCATAAAATGAAACTATTTAAACACTTGGTAATTTTAATCACGATATGTTTAGTTGGCGTATACGGTTTTGTCCAGTCAGGGATATATAACATTGCAGCAACTGTCAAAGACGGACCACTTATTACCTGGCTACTACATACAACTATGGAGAAATCAGTAGAGAGACGCGCGAAAGATATTGAAGTACCTGACATCAAGAATAATGAAATGATTCTCGCAGGTCTGTCCGACTATGTAAAAATGTGTGCACAATGTCATGGAGAACCTGGTCAGCAGCCCAGTATTATCAGGCAAGGTTTGAATCCAACCCCACCCGATTTGGAGCATTTAGTAGAAGCTGGAACAGCTGCAGAAATGTTCTGGATTATCAGTAATGGTATACGTATGACCGGGATGCCAGCATTTTGTAAGACTCATCAAGCAGATGAAATCTGGCCCGTGGTTGCATTCTTGCAGTCAGCAAAAGGCCTCTCAAATTCTGAATTCAGTAGAATGAAAAAAGAAGCTAAGGGTTATGGACATCATGGAACAGAATCAGACATGAGTGATGAAGGAAACGACCAACAATCTCATCAACATAGTCATTGAGGTGTAAATTTATATTCATTGGGGTATACGCTGAATGAAATTAAACAGATTACCAGGCAAGTGAGAAGAAGAAACACCTTGCCCATTAGTCAGAAATATTATTGAAAAAAGAATTAAAAACAATAAAAAGAAATTTGAAGAAGCAATGGCTTTACAAAAGAGAATGGAAAAAGCATTGCGAGTGTGGGAACACATGGATGATGCGATACCTATCGGTCATTCGATTTGCCATTTAATTGAAAGTGTTACTCGAGGGAAATAGCATGAAAGAGTGTTGCAATAATAACCAACATAAACCTGTAAAAACATCAGGAAAAGATGTGAACTACATTTGTCCAATGCACCCGGAAGTTGAACAGGATCATCCAGGCGATTGTCCAAAATGTGGCATGGCATTGGAAGCGCTTACGCCACCAGGCGGTCAATCAAAAACACAATACACTTGCCCTATGCATCCGGAGATTGTTCAGGATAGTCCAGGCGATTGTCCGAAATGCGGCATGGCGCTTGAACCTGTCACCGTGAAAATAGAAGAAGACAATACAGAACTTATTGATATGACACGACGCTTTTGGTTTAGTGTCGCTCTAGCTTTGCCTGTCTTTATCAGTGCAATGGGTTCTGAATTCTGGCCCGATGTTTTTTCTGAACTGATTAAACCACAAACACGGCAATGGTTTGAATTGATACTAGCTACTCCAGTTGTATTTTGGAGTGGTTGGCCCTTTTTTATTAAGGGTTGGACCTCAATAAAAACACAACACTTGAATATGTTTACCTTGATAGCGCTCGGTGTTGGAGTGGCCTGGACTTACAGTTTTATTGCCGTTTTGTTGCCAGAATTATTTCCTGCCTCTGTACGAAACGAAATGGGCGTTGTGCCGGTTTACTTTGAAGCTGCGGCAGTTATTACTGCATTGGTTTTATTAGGGCAAGTACTGGAAATCCGTGCCAGAAGTCAAACCAATGCCGCGATTAAGATGTTATTAGGTCTGGCACCAAAAACTGCACGACTAATTAATGAAGATGGAACGGAAGAAGACATACCTTTAGAACATGTTAAACCGGGAGACAAATTACGAATTCGTCCCGGTGAAAAAGTACCGGTTGACGGTATTGTGATAGAAGGTAGTAGTTCTGTTGATGAATCCATGGTGACGGGTGAACCTATTCCCGTTAGCAAACGTATTGCAGATAAGCTTGTTGGTGCAACGGTAAATGGTACTGGCAGTCTGGTGATGGAAGCACAACGTGTCGGTAGTGATACGCTATTGGCTCAAATTGTTCACATGGTTGCGGAGGCTCAACGTAGTAGGGCACCTATACAGAAAATGGTAGATGTTGTTTCGGGATACTTTGTCCCTGCTGTTGTTATTGCCGCAATCATAACGTTAATTGTCTGGGGTTTATTGGGGCCGGAACCCAGGCTTGCTTATGCCGTGATCAATGCTGTTGCCGTTTTGATTATTGCTTGTCCTTGTGCCCTGGGTTTAGCAACGCCAATGTCTATTATGGTAGGCACGGGTATGGGGGCTATGAACGGTGTGTTAATTAAAAATGCGGAAGCACTTGAGGTCACGGAAAAGATCGACACCATTGTGGTTGATAAGACGGGCACATTAACAGAAGGCAAGCCCAGATTAATAGATGTCATTACGGAAGAGGGGTTTGATAATGAGTTGATATTAATGTTGGCCGCCAGTCTGGAACGCAGCAGTGAACATCCATTAGCTGCCGCTATTGTTGCTGGTGCAGAAGAAAAAAATATTCAACTTTCTGATGTTAAGGAATTCAAGTCGATTACCGGCAAAGGTGTTTCAGGCAAAGTGAAAGATTATCGCGTTGCGATCGGTAATTTTCGTTTAATTGAACAATTAAATATTGAAGGTGGTTCGCTTAAAGCAAAAGCAGAAGAACTACGCAGTGAGGGTAAAACGGTTATGTTTGTTGCAGTTAATAATAAAGCAGCAGGAATAGTCAGTGTTGCTGATCCAATTAAAACTTCAACGCCAGAAGCTATCAAAGCCTTACACAAGGAAGGAGTGAAGATAGTAATGCTTACTGGCGATAATAAAACAACCGCTAATGCCGTAGCCCGAAAATTAAATATAGATGATGTGATTGCGGAAGTATTACCTGAGCAGAAGGCAGAAGTCGTCAAAAAATTACAAAGTGAAGGGTACAAAGTGGCCATGGCCGGAGACGGGATCAACGATGCTCCGGCATTAGCTCAGGCAGAAGTTGGAATTGCCATGGGTACCGGGACGGATGTTGCAATGGAAAGTGCCGGCGTGACGTTAGTTAAAGGTGATTTACGTGGCATCGTAAAAGCAATACGATTAAGTCGCGCTACCATGCGCAATATACGACAAAATCTATTTTTTGCTTTTATCTATAACTCACTCGGTGTTCCAGTTGCGGCAGGTGTGCTCTATCCGTTTTTTGGTTTGTTGTTATCACCAATGATTGCCGCAGCAGCGATGAGTTTCAGTTCTCTATCAGTTGTCGGAAATGCATTAAGACTAAAACGGGTAGGGCTATGAGTATTTTTTAAATACAGGAGGAAATAAACAACCTTATGCGATTTCCCCATTGAATGATGACTATTTTGGTTTTGCAGGTCTTTGGGAAAAGAATGATGAAATGAATACTTTTACCATTATTACTACTGAAGCAAATGATTTAACGAAGGAAGTACACCACCGTATGCCGGTTATTTTAGAAATTAATGACTATGATAGATGGCTTAATGATGGTGATTATGAATTATTAAAACCCTACTCTAGTGATGAGATGGGGTGTCATATGGTTTCATCAGTCGTAAATAAACCAAGCAATAATAGTGCGGAGTTAATTGAGGCTATGACTGAAAAACTAGCTTAAATTTCCAATTATATTAATTCTTTTTAAAGTTGAGTCTTAGTACTTCAGATATTAAAACCGTTAAATTCGGATAGTTTTTAACATGTACTCTGATAATAAGTAATAGGATTTATAATGGTGGCTATGGGTCGCCTACATGGATGTACGACTGCAAGGACGCAGGAGGTAGAACGACTCAGGAGACAAAATCGAGGTGTTAGTGTAATGCAGGACGTTCACATGGAGGTGAACGGTAGAGTCGTGTCGGGAACGAAGACCGAGCAGTTACCGAAGACTTGAACCACCGATCCCAGCGTTATGAGCTTGAACTGATATAATGAGACTGTAACTAAAACTGTGTAACTGTTTATTATTACCCTAAACTGGGTAAA
>CAZGBJ010000008.1:0-102405 GCA_964523895.1 uncultured Enterobacteriaceae bacterium | reverse complement strand
CTTCCTCATGCTGTCCTCGATAGTACATTTTATGTATTATCTGGGACAGCCCCAAGTTTTATTATGGAAATTAGGAGCAATATCGATTCGGCATTTATAGACGCTGCTGAGGATGAGATTTATCAAATACTGCTGTATCAGCATTTGTCTTATAGTGATCGTTGGAACTCAAATTATTTATCTGTAAAAGTTATCCCTATTATTCGTATTCTTGGATTAATTCTTGGTATTTTTGGAGTCTTACTGAGTTTTTATGTGATATGGCGAACACCTGAGTGGTGTCCTGTCTGGATTAATATCAATTTTTATGCATTCGCTTTTTTTATTTTAAGTGTGATATTTTATTTTTTACCCAAAATTAATAATGCTATTTATAATTGGAGCAGGAATTACGCCTATAAAAACTGTAAAAAAATAGCGGGGAAGTGTGTTAAGGAAGCCCGGCATCAAGCGCCTTATATTGCTGAGTATATCGTTAAAGGCGATTCGATTGTTTATTGTCGGAAAAAAGACGGGGAGTCTAAAATAGCCTGGACAAGAAAATTAAAAGGCGTAGCAATATTTGGACAGCATGCCACGGTTGTTTTCAGGAAGTGGACATCGTTTTCTCCAAAAATAATCTTTTTGCATGAGGACTTTGATTCATTAGCCGCAGCTTTAAAGAATGTGCCTGTCGAAACCCGTCCAATGATAAGGCGTGTGAATTAATTTAGTTGATTAAAAGGGTCAGTTTCGATTGATTCTTGTTTAAGTTGAGTTAAAAGAGTCGTAGCCCTTTTATCAAGTCTAAAGAAACTGTATAAATAATCTTTTCTTAATTATCTTTGTATGAAGAAAACTAACAACGCACTTACTATTGATATTAATTGTGACCTAGGTGAAGGCAGTACCTTGCTTGATGGTGATAATGATGCGTTGTTAATGCCTTATTTATCGAGTTGTAATATTGCCTGTTGTGGTCATGCGGGTAATGTAAATACTGTTGATTATGCGATTAAGAATGCATTGCAGCATAAGTTAAAGATTGGTGCGCATCCGGGTTATCCTGATCAAGAAAATTTTGGTCGGAAGAGCTTAACTCTTTCTATAGATGAGGTTGTTGATTCTTTACGCGAACAATTGGATTTGTTTGTTAGTGCCGTGAATGAAAATAATACCACGCTTAATCATATTAAATTGCATGGTGCGCTATATAATGATGTTGAAAAGGATATTGATCTTGCTAATGTCATTGCTGATTACTTTGTTGAAGCATTTCCTGATATTACACTTTATGGTTTGGCGCAAGGGCAGTTTCAATCCATTTGCGAAAATAAAAATCTCAATTTTCTTCCTGAAGGATTTATTGATCGTCGTTATGAAACGGAAGTCACTTTGTTATCTCGCTCGGAACCGGGTGCGGTAATTACAGAAAATAACCAATGCATTCAACAAGCACTTGCCTTTGCTAAAGGACAACCTATTGTCTCTTCAACTGGTGCATTGATATCTCCCAAGGTCGAAACCATTTGTTTGCATGGTGATAATGAAAATGCATTAACAATTGCGCGTGAACTGCATCATGAGTTTGAGAACTATGGTATTTCAGTTGGATGACCACGCTGTCGAATATCAATACATCAGTCCCTAATATATCGATTCATTGGAATGGTGATAGCGCGATAACACTTTTTTTTGATGCCGAAGCGGGTGAAGATTTAACTCGCGATATCTTATCCTTAGCAGAAGAATATAAATCAACTTTTTCAGAATCATTGATAGAAGCGATTCCGGCATATCAAAGTCTGACGCTTTGTTTTGATAGTCAGTCTATTGATCCTGAGTCTATCGAAACATCTATTAAAGCGATTCTTGATAATGGCTTCAATGATATAGCGACAACGACTTCTCGTGTAATAGAAATACCGGTGTGTTACCAAGGTGCTTATGCTCCTGATTTATCGTCTCTGGCTGAGTACTGCAAATTGAGTGTTGATGAGGTGATACAACAGCATACGCAAGCGACTTATCTGGTGAATATGCTTGGATTTTTACCGGGATTTCTTTATTTAAGTGGACTTGCCGATCCATTACATTGCCCTCGAAAAAAAACACCGTCGCTGCATGTTCCTGCGGGTGCTGTCGGGATAGGGGGTAATCAAACAGGGGTTTATCCTGTCGGGAGTCCAGGTGGTTGGCATATCATTGGTCAGACACCGCTTTCTATTTTCAATCCTAGTGCTAAGCAAGCTTTTATCGCACAACCACTCGATAAGATTCAGTTTGTTCCAATATCAATTGAACAGTTTGAAAAAGTTGACCAGGAACAGATATGAGCCTTAAGTTTATTAAAGCGGGCATGCAGACCAGTATTCAGGATGCAGGTCGTTTTGGTTTTATGCATCAAGGCATTTCCAGAAGTGGCGCGATGGATCCCTTATCGTTGCAGTTGGCAAATTGCTTAGTTTCTAATTCAATAAATCAGGCGGCAATAGAAGTAACGCTGGTTGGTCCTACTATTGAGTTTATGCAAAATCTTTCTATCGCTATTTGCGGTGCTGAATTTGATTTGACGTTAAATGATAAGCCTGTGTTTAATAATGAAACGATACATGTGAATTCAGGCGATGTTTTAGCGTTCAAGGGTTTGCGAAAGGGGACAAGGGCTTATCTTGCTGTTGCCGGAGAATTTAATATCGAGTCATTATTTGGCAGTCAGGCAACTCACCTTACGGCCGGATTTGGTGGTTATAAGGGGCGTCAGTTTGGGGAGAATGATGTTTTAGAGATTGTTTCACCACGAGAAGTAGAACTACGTGACTTGCCTGAAGCGTATCGACCGACGTTTAGTGGAAATTATCTATTGCGCTGTTGCGAGGGGCTCGAAGCTGAGCAATTTGAACAGGAAAGTTTAGCTGCGTTTTATGATACGAGCTATACGATATCGGTTGACTCAAATCGTATGGGTTTGCGCTTGGAGGGACAAGCTGTGCCACTTAATGCACCGATGAGTATTGTTTCAAGTGGATTGGTGCAAGGCAGTATTCAAGTACCTCCTTCCGGTTTACCGATAATTTCTTCGGTTGATGGTCAAACCATTGGTGGTTATCCAAGAATTGCCAATGTCATTAGTGCTGATCTCACACTTCTTGGACAACTAAAAGCAGGGGATAAAGTCAGTTGCTTATCAGTATCGCGGCAGAAGGCATGGCAATGCATGGAAGAGAAATATCGTTTTCTTAATGCGTTATTTTCAAGTTAATATTAAGCCTAATTAATTATATCTTTACTTGTATAATTATATCTTTACTTATATAATCTATTAATGAAGCCGATAACTTTTATGGGCAACGCATTGGACGCGATCAAGGATTTTCCACAACTAGTAAAAAGGGAAGTGGGTTATCAATTGGATAGGGTACAGCGTGGCTTTGAACCAACGGATTGGAAACCGATGCAGGCGATTGATGCTGGTGTAAGCGAATTACGTATTCAGCATGAAGGTCAGTATAGAGTTATTTATATTGCTAAATATGAATCGGCAATTTATGTATTACATGCGTTTAATAAGAAAACGCAAAAAACAGGTAAGCGTGATATTGAAGCTGCGAAACGCGCGTTGAAAATATTAAAGGAGATGCAATCATGAAGACACAAACTTTTGATAGTGTTTGGGATGCTCTCGAAGATAATCCCGTTAAAGCGAAAAATTTAAAGCTGCGTGCTGAATTATTAACTGTCATTATTTCTTGTATCGAAGAATCAGGTTCAACTCAGCAAGAAACAGCAAAGCAACTTGGTATTACTCAACCTCGTGTTAATGCTTTATTAAAAGGAAAGATTGAAGACTTTCGTTTAGATAGTCTGGTAAATATTGCGCATAAATTAGGTTTGACTGTTTCAGTTGAAATAGCTGCTTAATATTTTTCTACTAGATATTTTTTCAGTCTATTGGTTAAGCATCTTTTTATCATTCTAATTTTAAAGCCTATCTAAATTAATTCTCAAAAAACGATGAAAAGAAATATTATTGCCATTGGTGGTGGGAAGTTAATGGTTCCTAAAAGTCGTGAGCCACAAACGTCATTGATTGACCAACGCATTGTTCAACAGGTAAAAAGGAAAAAGCCTAAGGTGTTGTTTATTCCTACTGCGAGTGAAGACAATGCGGATTATTATGAAGCGTTTCGTAACCAGTATGAAAAACGTTTAGGTTGTTCTGTGCAAGAGTTGTTACTGTATCGTAATCGACCTTCTAACAGAAAAATACAGGAGCTTATTTCAGAAAGCGATATTATTTATGTCGGCGGTGGTAATACGCTACGTATGATGAAGCTATGGCGACAGTTGGGTATTGATAAGTATTTAGATAAAGCCAGAAAATGCGGTGCTGTATTATGCGGTTTGAGTGCGGGTGCGATTTGTTGGTTTCGACAAGGTAATAGCGATTCGCGTAAGTTTAAAGACGGCAGTAATAAGACCTTAATTAAAGTCACCGGTTTGAATTATGCGGATTTAATAATGTGTCCGCATTATGATGTTGAAAAACATCGACAACCTTCCTTAAAAGAGATGATGAAAACAACACAAGGTGTTGCTATTGGTGTAGAAAATAATGCCGCGCTACATATTAAAGATGATAAATATCGGATTCTTGCATCAAAGAAGAATAAAAAGGCGTATTTAATATATTGGAAAGAGGGAGAATACGTGAAACAAGCTTTAAAGCCGTCTGATAATTTTCATTCTCTGAGTGAATTATCAAAAGATAGTTAAAATAAAAGGTAGATTCTTTTAAAGTATAAGAACCAACATTAGCAGGTGAGCTCGTTATGGAAGAAGTAGAGAATAAAAGTCGAATTAAGACTATTTATTGGGTCATCGCTTTGGTCCCAATAGTTTTTATCAATTTATCACCTTATCTTGGAATAGATACAACTAAATCAGTTGAAAATGACGAGGATTATTTTGATATTGTCTTAGGCTTTTCAATGTTGTTCAGTTCATTTCTATTAGGACTATTTGCTAGTTTTAAGTGCATCGTTTATTCAGAAATTATGCCTACTAAAATTATTGCATCATTATTTCTATTGCTTTATTTAATCCTTATTCTTGCGATGATTTATTTCTATTTAAATTAAGGCGCTGTAATTTACACACAATATTCAGCTTAATTTATCGTGAATTTGGTGTGTTTTGACTATTTTTGTGACGGATGTCGTAGTTTAAGCAAGCGTTTTCTAAAGGATTTAGGGAAATAGCAGCTAAGCCCTTATCTATGACAAATATCGTTAAATAATATGATTTCAAGCTTATCTCAATCTGCCCTGGCGGGTATCCAGCGCGGCTTGCAGCAAACGACAAATGCGATGAGTAATATTGCCACTGCCGACAGAGGCATTGATGTGGGCGATTTAGCCGCGAATGTTGTTGATTTAAAATTGGGTCAGCGTCAGGTGAAAGCCTCAGCCATGGCCTTAAAGATCGAGGATCAACTCAGAGGTACTTTGCTCGATATTCGGGTATAACACGACTGAAATAGTCGAGAAAGACCAGAATCCTTGAGCTTAAAGTAGGTTGTCGAGTCGTTGTAGAAATACTTGTTTTAAATGCTGCAATAGATTGATTGCAAAGCCTTGTTCGTAAGTATTGTATTGTTGGCTTCCCAGAATAAACAAACCAGGCATACCGTCATTTAATATCGGTAGTGTGACGGTAGATTTAATCTTGCTTGCTTCCTTTTCAAATAATACATCGATATATTCTGCTGGTAAGCTATCACAGAGTGGTTTATTGGAGTTATAAAGTCCTGAGAATAGGTATCGTAATTTTGAGTGGATCGGTTTGAATCGAAGATTGCGATAATCTGGATAAGGTCTTTTTTCACTGAATAGAAAAACCATCAAGTGGGCACATTGGTATTCACGTTTCAAAAATTGAAATAACTTGTCATACAGTGTTTCTATTGTGCTCAGATTCATTAAGGCTAATGCTTGCTGATGAACATTACTGGCTAGTTCTTCATAATGCTTTTGACTATTAATTAATTCGTTTATTCTTGTTTTCAGTAACTGTTCATTTTGCCTTAAATGATCAACTTGATATTCAATTAATGAGCTGACGTTTCTTCCGTTGATGTGTGGAAGGTTTAGTTTTGAGAGTAGAGTGGGGTCGTCCAGAAAGATATCAGGGTTTCTTTCCAGATAATCGATAATAAGTGGCAGATTATCAGTGAGTTCTCTGTTAACTGCCATAAACATCTAACAGATTTAACATCATACTTATAACTATAACTACTTTTTTCATTATTGCAAAAAAATAATTAATTTAACTAAACTGGTTTAGATTTATATATTAAAACAATTTAAAGGAAGAGGTGTTTTTAAAAAATAAAAGTAAAATTTATTCAAGAAGACTGTTGCAGGTAATGTGTTCCGTAGGTGGATAGGTCGGTTAATTCGAGTTTTTTGTTATCATGATTGATGATTATCAGATGTAATCTTGAAATTCGCTGCATCGTATCTGAAAATCTTACTGTACATTCACGGCCTCTGCCTATTTTGTTCATGCCTTTCATTATTGGATATTCAATATTTTCATTATCAATAAATTTAACGCCTTCCTTAACGATTAATTTACATTGGTAATTTGCTAATAGCAGTGCTATTTCATCTCCTTCTTTAACTTCAATGGCAACATATTCAGCTACCGGCATATTTGTCATGCCTAGTTCTTCAGCAAGTATTTTAGAATCGAATTCTCCATCAATTTCCAGTTCGCCCGTTCTGAATTGAGCAGGTTCAATATTTTCTTTGTTTATATTTTCTTTTTCTAATTGTGTCTTTATCGTTTGGATCATTTCCTGTCGATTTGTTAAGTATTGTAAATAGCTTGTTAATGCTATTTGTTTATATTTACTCGAATCTGCAGAAGTGTCTTTTTTTAGTGCAAAAAATATATCTCGCCAACCATTATCATTAGAAAAAATAGCAGGGTTGATGGCTTTAAGAGTTTTAGTTATGTCGCCTGTTTCAGGAGATTGATTATTTAATTCAGAAAGTTGCTCTATAGCAACAACAATTGCATTTAATTCCAGATCTAATTCGCCAGGGGTCGCTTTAAGAGCATCGGTGATTTTTTCCAATGGAATAGTTGTGCGAGCGCCAAGAGCGAATTCAAAGTCGTCAATAGATTTAAACGTGATGATCTTGTCATCAATATTTAACTCTACCGGTTTTGTAAGTATTTTTTGTAACATAGAACGTTCAGTATAGTCACTGAATTGCTCAATATGTATATATGAGATGGCTAATTTGCAGTTTATAGTGTGATTAATTTCTCAAATTTATAAGAAAGCAATCAAAAGGGTGGGGCGAAGTGCATGGAAGGTGCCCTTCAATTCTCTAAGGTGGGACTTATTCTGATTCTGCCGGGATCTCTTCAGTTTCCGCTGTTACTTCTTCTGCTTCAGCTGGGGCTTCCTCCGTTTCTTCTGTAGCGACTTCTACTTCCTCGCCCACACAATTAAATGCAACTACTTCTAATCCAGCAGTATCATCGGTGATATATTGAGCCTGTTTGGTGTTTTTTTCGCATTCCTTTTTAGCCATGTCGTAAGCATCAACAAATTTTTCTGGCGGTGCTTTAATTACGACCTTATCAGATGTGACGGATTGTATTGTTGGTTGATTACTACAAGCAGTAATCAATACAATAAAACAAAAAATGACAAATAAGCTTCTATTTTGTGATTTCATACTTTTCCAAAAAATTCTTTTAATAAGTGGAGTTAGATACAACTTTTTCATAAGATTAACAAAAAGTAAAGGTATCTGAGTGATTTAATTAAAGGGTTATAATCTTCTTTACTGTGGATTCCTATTCGAGGCTCGGGTATAACTTTTCATTAAACTCGAAATTCACCTAATAACTAAACGGCTTATTGCGAGGGAGGTAAACAATGAACCCGAAAAAAATCTTTCTATATGCAGAGTATCAGGTTTTGGTTCCCTTTGATCAGATTGATTGGGAACCAATAAATCCTGAAATGAAGAAGTATGAAGGCCTGAAGTCAAAGACCTGGCTCAGTGGTGTTAATAATCATACTGTCGGGGGCTTTTACGAATTTTCATCACTGGATTTTGCTCAAAAATACATTGATGAACTGCTGATCCCCTTCTCACAGCAAATTAATGGCAACCTGTCTGTAAAGCTGTTTAATGGGGATGTGGTCGCTGCCGCAAGCAAGGATATGAATTCTCCGTTTTATAATTAAACGAATTAGAGGGGTAGACTCCTTTAATTCGTTTACAATCAAACTGATTTATCAATGGTAACTTAATGAGGTTATTCATATGGAAATTGTTAATCCCCATCTTGCTCATAGTATTAGAGAACAAGGCATGATTATTCCGCCCAATTCCTTTGGCTATATCCACCTTGCTGCGGAAATTGAATTGCCGCGGCCTTTTTTTTCTAATAGCCCTGCTAAAAAAGCATTACTTTCTGAACTTAAAATTCTATGTAATGAATTAAAACCGGCATTTCCTGCAGTTCAAAGAGCGGATTTATTCGATGCGTTTATTATTCCGCCCGGTACAAATCCAGGAATGGAGCTGATCGAAAGAAAAGGCTATGACGTGCATATTGCAAAATTTGATATTGTGATACTTGTTGAATGTACATCGGTAAATGATGCACTGGCTATCAGGGATTCATCGGAATTTAAAAAGATTCAGCAATTGTTGGAAAAAAAATCAAAATATACACATTTAATGGTCGCAAAAAATCCCAATCGGATTGACGAAGTTAGCAAGGAGACAAATGGTATTTTTCTGTTCAACTATTTTTATGCGGAAGATACGTCAACCTTGTTGGATGTATGGGAATACACAGCGGGATGGTGGACAGCAAAAGCAAACTTGACAAATTCAACGCCAATACAGCCTGTTGAAAATGGTTCCCAGTATAATCTTATCAACCATTGTAGATGGGATAAGCTTATCCATGTTTTACCTTCGATAGTGTTAAAACCCAGCTTGAAGAGTTTTGTACTGAAAAACTTCACGGTAAATAATATTGTGGCCATGCCCGTTTTGTATCATTTGGCTTGAAAATAAAGAACACCAAAAAATGAAAAATGGTATAAAAATTGAGTAAATCATTTAAAGCAGCCTTATTGTCCGCTTTTATCTATCCTGGAAGTGGTCATTTTTTTCTAAAGAAGCCTGTTCAAGGTGCGTTATTAGCTGGTGTTGCTACTGTGTGTCTATGCTTATTACTTGTAACCACGGTAGAGATAGCGCAGCAAATCAGCGACAGAATATTAAGTGGTGAGATTCCGATGGATATTGCCAGAATAACGCAGGAAATTTTGAAGCAGTTAGCAAGTAGCAGTATTCATCAAATCAATATTACAACTTCGCTAATTTTTATCAGTTGGTTGGTAAGTATTATCGATTCTTACAGGTTAGGTTCTTTGGAAGACAAATCTGATGGTTCTAGTGGTAAAGAAATAGAAGGATAGGTGTAGATTATATGTCTGTTAATTACCATACATCTGTTCCAATAGGCCGCCGCTACGGATTCCTCGGTCTCTGTTCCAGACTCAACTCTACCACTTACTTCCTAATAAGCGTCTCGTGACATCCAAGGAGACCGCCGCTTCGGACTCCTCGGCTTTGACTCCTGTGTCGCTCTACCTCCTGCATCCATGCAGTCGTGTCCTCTCGCGGCATACACTCCATCCATGGAGATAAAAAAAGCCCCGCATTAGCGAGGCTTTCTAAAAAAACTGTTTGGTTTTTTTATTGTGCAGTTACATTTACTGCACTAGGACCTTTAGGACCTTGCTCGGTATCAAAAGATACACTTTGACCTTCAGCTAGTGATTTGAAGCCTTCAGCATTGATTGCACTATGATGTACGAATACGTCAGAACTACCATCAGAAGGAGAAATAAAACCAAAACCTTTACTATCGTTAAACCATTTTACTGTACCTGTAGCCATTTCTAGTTACCTCTTAATTAATTAAAAAAACAATGTATTAGCATAGATATTTGATGAAGAATTACCAAGTTCTGCTGTAATACACTGCAAGGAACTACCGGTACCGCTACAAAAACCGCTAATATTCGCACCTTATAACAATCTTTCTGGAAATGCTATATTTATACTTGACTTAAGCGATATTTGTCCGATAAAGACTCTAAAATGACTCATTATGGGGCAGAGTAATTTACATTGTCACCGGAATATAGCTTGATTCATATATGACTCCCTACATATTCCAATTTCGGTGCTAATCATCGACGTATCGAAAGAATTCGGTAGTTATTTCAGAAATATTGAAGGTAATCAGGAATAATCCAGGCTTTTAAAGCCGTATTTCTAATAGAAAAACTACTGAGAAATTAAAATATGCCGGATTTTTCGTCTTGGTCTTTTATCTTCTATAATCAACTTCTTTAGCATACCTACGAAAACTATCAGGAGCCCAAATGCCTAAAGCCAGTGAACTTAAACGAGGAACGGTGGTTGAAATTAATGGTGTTCCACATGCCGTTAAACAAATTGAGGCAAAAAGCCCTTCTTCTCGGGGTGCTTCTACCTTATATAAGATTCGTTTTAATAATTTACAAACGGGACAGAAATTGGATGAGTCTTATAAAGTGATGATTTCTTAAAAGAGGCTGATTGTGTACGGGAGTCGGTACAGTATTCCTATAAAGATGGTGATAATTTTATTTTCATGAATACTGAAGATTTTTCTCAGTACGAAGTAAATGCAGAAGATATTGAAGAACAAATGGGATATGTCACGGAAGGGATGGAAGGACTTTCTGCATTGATCATGGAGGGTGTTTTGTTAAGCATTGAATTACCGCAGTCGGTGGATATGAAAATTATTGATACTGTACCGAATCTTAAAGGCGCAACGGCAACAGGCCGTACCAAACCAGCTACCTTGAGTACAGGTAAAGAAGTACAGGTGCCTGAGTATATGGAAGTTGGTGAAATTATTAAGATCAATACCGGTACCGGGAAGTTTATGTCTCGCGCCTAGGAGCCTGTTCTCGGACAGGCTCCTAGTCATTTAACTTTGTCTCTTGATTTTGGAAAGGAAAATATAAAATGACCAAGGCCAATACGGTCATCGTACTGGATTTTGAAACAACAGGTCTTTCCCCAGATTATGGTGATCGAGCGATTGAAATCGGCGCGGTGCGTATTGAGGAAGGGACGGTCGTAGATCGCTTTCAGGAATTGATGAACCCCGGTCGGCGTATTGATAGTTTCATTGAAGACTATACTGGTATTACCAATGGCATGTTGAAGGATGCACCGCCTTGTAAGGAAGTGATGAATCAATTTGCTGACTTTATTGATGGTTATAATCTTGTTGCGCACAATGCCTCGTTTGATAAGCGTTTTCTTGATGCCGAGTTAGCTAAAATCTCTAGAAGATATTCCGGTCAATTTGTCTGTTCTATGTTGATGGCAAGAAGAATTTATCAAGATGCACCAAATCACAAATTAGGAACTTTGGTAGAGCACGTAAATATTCCATCGGATGGTGCTTTTCACCGAGCGCTATACGATTCTGAAATGACAACGAAACTATGGTTAGCAATGTTAGAGGATATTAGCTGGCAGTACGATATAAAATCAATTCCATTCTCACTAACTCAAAAAATTACAAAAACGCCCAAAAACAATATTCATGAGTTTCTACAGCGTTGGTAAAATTACGGTATTAGGATAATACGCAGACTTAATTGTAGTAGCTCAAGTCTGAGCTACTACACATGAGCTTATTTCTTTTCTCTTCCAATATCCCACTTTTCAATACTTACTTCTGAAATTTCACCGCTAGTTGCATCCACTTCAACCTTGTAGGTGACGTTTGGACTGTCATAAATATCAAACTCATAGGATGCTGCACCATTAGCTTCGATTTCATACTCCGTATGTACAATCTTGCCGGCATAGAGTGCAAGGGCTGTTTCAGCAGCTGTTTTTTCATCCACTTTCATTTTTTTCTTAAATAATGGATCGGATGCCGAAGCCACTTCACGTTCTATTTCATAAATAGTGCCGTTTGATTCATCACACATTAGCTCCCACTCGACACCGTTAGGATCGTTAATTTCGATCTCAAAGGTTTTAACGCCTTGCTCGGTCAAGGTCAGGTATTCAAGTTTTCCATAATAACCTTGCTTGATTTTGGAAGCTTCTTTCAGACATTTATGCAGACCACCATGGCCATGACCACCAGCAAGTACAGATTGTGAAAGCAGCACTAGTGATAGCGTAGTAATTAGCGTAATGAATTGTTTCATTTTTATTCCTCCTCCAGATTATAATTTATGTATGCAGCGCAAGCTGTATGCCAACCAGAAAATATGAAGTTTATTATTGATATTATTTATAGTTCATTTTAAATTCAATGAGTTAATTAGAAATTATATTTACGCGTGACGCGATGAGATAATTGAAAAACTATAATTGTTTCAATTAAACCAGCATGACTGGTTAGTATGAGCCAATTATGCCATAAGGTTTGAATTAAAGTTGTTAGTGTTATTTTTTACGTAATAATTGAATAGTTTGGAATTAAAATGATATTAATCGATGTTGAGTCTTTTGGTCGTATATCAATCCCTGATGATGAGATTGGGCTAACTGCAATTCGTGCACAAGGTGCTGGTGGGCAGAATGTTAATAAAGTGTCTTCGGCGATCCATCTTCGTTTTGATATCAATGCATCTTCATTGCCAGTTGCTATAAAGCAACGTTTGCTAGAACTCCGGGATCGGCGCATTAGTAGTGAAGGTATTGTTATTATCAAAGCACAGCAATTTCGAACGCAGGATAAGAATCGGAGTGATGCGCTTGATCGACTGAAGGGACTAATTACAACGGCAGCAGTTGTTCAGAAAAAAAGACGACCAACTAAACCAAGTAAAAACGCGAAGAAAAAAAGAATGGATAGTAAAACGCAGCGTGGCAAGACAAAAGCATTGCGGGGCCGGGTAACAGAGTAAATCAGAAAAAATTAAAAACGAGATTAGAAATGATTATATGCAAGTATGTATTAAATGCTCATTAACCTAGAATAAATCAATATCTCCGGTTTTGCCGTTAACTCCGTCTTTGAATTCAGCCTGTTTCATTGCTTCCTGAATTGAAGCACCTTGCATTAAGGCATCAAACATTAGACGCTCGGATTCCATGGTATAACTGGATCGAATTTTAGCTTGTAGCGCTGTCCACTCGTGTGGATTAAAAAGTCGTGATGGATCAATTATCAAATCAGCCATGGTATCCATACTATGGCTAACATGTGTTAGTTTCTGAATTAAACGATCGTAAAATTGGAAAGCAATAACGGCATTATGTACCTGTTCTTTAAGAGAATTACATTTTCCTTTCATCTCTATACCAAGTTCTGAACTAACTGATTCAGGTAATTTCTCGATAGATTTCTCTATTGACTGGATATTTTTAGCCATGGTTGTAAATGAGTCGGTTAAAGAGTCAATAGAATCATCACCTACATGCATGGACTCTTCTATATGATTTACAGCAAGATTAAGTAATTTTACCGTTTCACGAATCTGGCTCCAGTCTAAATCCGGAGAAGCAGCATTTGAACCTTGTGTTACTGCTAAGGGATCAATATTGCTCATAGTTCTGTTTTCCATAATTTTATATGAAGTTGCTAAGCATAAATTGATTGCCAAAGTCACATGTCATTAAGACTGCCATTAGTTTATTTTCCTAATTTATTGCACGTTAAAATAGACAGCTTATAAAGCGCATCTCTTCAGAACTGTATCGGTCGATTTACTCTGATCTTGAATAGTATTTGGCCAGGAATTAGCTGTAGTTATCAGTCTTTTCAGTAGTCAGACTGCAAAAACTGTTTTACCTTATAAATCAAATAGATATAATTATATTAACAATCAAATTTAAACTGCTAGTTTGTATAAGGATAAGAATTACTCATGACTGAAAAAATGTTTAAAGGTAGTTGCCTCTGTGGCGAAGTGGCTTATGAGATTGAAGGACCTTTAGGGATCTTTCAATATTGTCATTGTTCCCGTTGTCGGAAATTTACCGGCAGTGCGCATGCATCGAATATATTTGTACCACCCGAACGATTTAAATGGACGAGAGGTGAAGAGTTAGTAGGACGTTATGAGCATCCGGATGCCAAGTATTTCGCTACGACTTTTTGCAAGCAATGTGGTTCATCATTACCCTGGGCAGTAAAAGGTGGTAAAAATATTGTTGTTACTGCCGGGTCGTTAGATGATGAACCAGATATTCGCCCCATGTGGAATATCTTCTGGAAATCAAAAGCACTCTGGCATGAAGATGTTTGTAATCTTCCCAAGCACGATGAATTTCCAAAATAGATTTACCTGTTTCACAATAAATTCAAAGAAAAAACAACATGGAACAATTTTATTGAACTCTGAACAAAACACTATCAGAAATTATCCTATAAGTAAGGTCATTGCCTTGCCAGTAGGCATGCTCGTACTTTTTTATCTACTTACTTTCACAGCACGTGTTCAATCTAATGATGTGTTGGTAAATACGTTTACTATTTTAAGTATATTTCTCAGCGTGTTTCTGCTCATAACACTTTTTGTATTACATAAAAAACAAAAGCAGCCAGGAATTGTTGTCGTTATTGTCCAGCCGCATTATGTGCAAATGATTATGCACTTATGCATTTTTGTTTATTGGGGATGGTATTGGCCACAGGTTTATCAACAAGCGATTTTAATCCTGGCCCAGCTTGTGTTTGTACATATTTTCGATCTTTGTTTCCGCTGGTCTCAAGGCCAACCCTGGATACTTGGTTTCGGTCGTTTCCCGATCATATTCAGTACCAATCTTTTTCTCTGGTTTCGAGATGATTGGTTTTACTTGCAATTTGTCATGATTACCTTCGGTATTCTGGCCAAGGATTATTTTACCTGGACCAAGGATGGCAGGCGTACACATATCTTCAATCCTTCTGCTATTTCTCTGTCGGTCGCATCTCTACTTCTGATCATCACTGGTACTACAGAGATCAGTTGGGGGAATGAAATTTCAAATACCTTGAACTTGCCGCCGTATATTTATGCAGAGATTTTTATACTTGGACTTATTGTACAGTTTCTCTTTGGCGTAACCCTGGTTACGTTGGCGACAGTAATTTCCCTGTTTCTGCTTGGTTTTATTTACTACCAGCTAACCGGAGTGTATTTCTTTTATACTTCGGACATTCCGATTGCAGTTTTTCTTGGTTTACATTTATTAGTCACGGACCCAGCAACCTCACCTAAAACAAATTTCGGCAAATTTCTGTTTGGATTATTTTATGGTCTAACAGTAATGGTCTTATTCGAAGTCCTTGAATATTTTGGTGCGCCTACTTTTTACGATAAATTACTCAGTATTCCTATACTAAATCTTTCTATTATTCTTCTGGATAAATTCGCGAGAAATACGAAGGTTACGAGTATCCTGTCTGCGGTATCAAGTAGGAACATATCACCTGGAAAATTAAATCTTATCTTTATGACGATATGGTTTTGTATTTTTTTCATATGGTCACAATCCGGGCAACTGGGTAAAACACATCCCGGTAGAGAATCAGTTTATTGGGAGCAGGCTTGCGAAAAGGAACGTAGAAAAGCGTGTAAGGTTATGCACCAATTACTTGAGCAAGAATGTCGAAATGGTAGTGCAGTTGCTTGCGCAAGATTGGGTAGCCTGATTCGTTTCGGTAAGGGTGTTAGCCGTGATGACCATAAAGCCTACGAATATGTGAATCAGGCCTGCAAGCTTGGGTTTAAAGAAGCCTGTCTGCATCTACATGAATATCGGCCTGAAAATTAATATTTTTCGTAATAGTCACTAATAAGTTTTTATAAGAAGTAAAGGGTGTAAATGATGTCTGGACAAGCATTATTTTTAATAAATAAAATTTAGTCGCGATTTCCACTTATTACTTTGTATTCATTCTCTGAAGTACAGACACGATTTTTCCCCATTTTTTTTGCTTTATACATAGCATCATCCGCCTCTTTTAGTATCTTGTCTGAATTGGTTTCCTTATCACGCCAGTCAACAGTTGTTACGCCGACACTGATGGTACAATGTAAGTCTCGAATATCTTCAAGTTTTAAGTTATCGATTTTACTACGTATTTGCTCAGCCTTATCAACGGCCTCTGTCATAGTTGCACGAGATAATACGATTACAAATTCTTCTCCACCATAACGCGCAGCAATGTCAGACTCGCGTACTTCCTCATTGATAATATTAGAAACGGAACATAAGACTTCATTACCGACAAGGTGTCCATGAGTATCATTTATTCGCTTGAAATTATCTATATCGATGAGCAGTACCGAAATGTAATGTTCATAACGTCTTGCATCTCCAATGATGTGATTGAATTGTTCAATAAAAGCAAGGTGATTAAGTAGTCCTGTAAGCCCATCCCGAGTTGCAAGTTCTTTGAGTTCAACATTAGCTGTTTCCAGTAATTCCGCTTTTTCTTTAGCAAAATTGACACTCTTATTCAATTCGGCTGTCCTTTTGATAACCATATTCTCAAGAGTTTGGTTATTATTTTTAAGTTGAGCCAAAAATATTTTTTCCATTTTCTGCTCATCCTGTCTTAGTAAGGACATGCGATCTGCCAGAGCTAAGGCAAGAAGTATAATTTCTATTGCAGAACCAATTTGCATTGCGTAAGAGGTAAAGGTATTTGCAGGTAAAAAACCGGCATGCATAAAACCGCTAATAAGGACCGAAATCAAAAAGATAGTCCAGGCCAGAACGAGAAAACGAGCAGGGCGATAACCTGATTTCCAGACAATAACGCCAGTCATCCAGATGACTGGTGGTAAGCAAATGCCTATCATCACACTCATCTTGGCAGCCAGTGGTATCTCTCTGGCCAAAGCAACAAGAATCTCTGTAAAAGCAAGTCCCATCAAAAATAGTATTAACTTATCCAGTTTGGGCGTGCTTTTCCAGGTTAGTAAAAATTCCCGCGTAAACATGAAAGCGGTAAAAATAACCAGGCCTGTAAAACTGACAGTACTAATTTGAGCCCAGTAGGGTGAATTAGGCCACAGGTACTGATAAGCAACCCCATTTAGAGAACTGATAAAAAGACTAAAGCTAACAATATAGATAACGTAGTAAAGATAGGCTTTCTCACGAATGTTGATAAACATCAGAAGATTGTAAAATGCCATTATGATGACGATTCCAAAATAAAAACCGATCAATACCTGTGAGTTAGTGACGTAGTTGACGAAGCCATCTTTTGACAAGAGAGTTAAAATAAAAAACAGATTCCCTCCTGATTTTATCTGTAGGTAATATGGCTTTTCTTCATTGGTTTCAGTTGTATTATCCAGATCAAAAATAAATGTCCTGAACAAATAGGGGCGCTCATTGAAAGGTATCGAATCGCCAGCTTGTTGAATGGCAAATTGCTTGTTCTTGGTGGGAATATAAAATCTGGCCAGATCAATATAGGGATTGTCTACCTCTAGATAACGTAAGTTATTTTTTGCCTCATTGGGTATCGTGAGACGTAGCCAGATTGTTTTTTGTGTATTTCCAAAATTAAATGAAGTACCTGAAAACAGCTTGAAGGCGTCGGATCTGCCTGGTGCTATGACATCATCAATACGCAGCCGTCCTTCCGGGTCATCAAGAATTTCAATCTTGATAACATCCCGATATTTAAGGATATTTCCCTCGAATTGAGGCTGAGCGAAAGCCCCTTTTACGCAAAAGAGCGTACATAAGGCAAGCATTACTATCCTTATTGTCGCTTTGCGTATAAACATAATTATTTTTATTGTTGTTAAGATTATAGTTATATTTTGATGTGATTATCAATTTATATTTATTATGGTTTTCCGTACAGGCAGGCGCGATTTTTGCCTTACATTTAAATAACGTTACTTCATATTAGTGGATACGCATTAACGGAATAATTTCATTTAACGAGAACTTCAGAGCAGGTGTATATTAGATGAAAATCGACTTATGTGGATTAGTAATATGAGAATGAGTAATGAGATTAGGCGTTGTGAATGGTGTGGTGGCGATGTGCTTTATATCAAATATCACGATAAGGAATGGGGTGTGCCGGTTCATTCAGACCGCAAATTATTTGAGTTTCTAATTCTGGAAGGTGCTCAGGCGGGCTTAAGCTGGATTACCGTATTACGAAAACGTGAAGCGTATCGTGAGGTGTTTGATCGATTCGATTTTAATAAGATTGCAATATACAAAGAAAGCAAAATAACATCACTATTAAATAATCCGGGCATTATCAGGAATCAACTCAAAATAAGAGCCGCTGTGAAAAATGCAAAAGCATTTATTAATATTCGTAAGGAGTTCGGCACCTTCAATAAATATATCTGGCAATTTACTGATGGTGAGACGATCCAGAATTCATGGAAATCATTAAAAGATCTGCCTGCTCAAACTGAAATTTCGCAACTTATGTCCAAAGATTTAAAGAGACGCGGCTTCACCTTTGTCGGCCCGACAATTTGTTATGCTTTTATGCAGGCTATTGGCATGGTGAATGATCATGTCGTTACTTGTTACCGATATGAAGAACTAAAAACATAGTTTATGTTTATCCGTCCGAAAGATTATATCTCAGTCAATAATAAATTATTTTTTGCTGTCGTCAGCGAATACCAGGAAGACGATCGTGCGTTATGTTGGTTACGTTACGTTAAAGATAAAAATGGTATGCAAAAGCTGGAGTCGAAACAGGCAGGACAATTGATACGTGAATCATATCCGGAATTTCTTTTTCATAGTCAATATGCAGACATTGACTTGCATGGCATTTCTTTGGAATCGATAGATAGGGTGCATCGTCCCGATCAAGCAGTAGTACGTTTATTGGAAAGCGTGTCACCTGATAGCACACAGCAAGATGCGATTAAGCTTATTAAGCTTCTGCTTGATGCGGGTATAAAGATAGAAACTATCGGTATTACAGGCTCGCTGATGTTAGATACACATAATGAACATTCTGATATAGACATGATTGTTTATGGGCGCAAACGATTTTTTGAAGTTAGAAAGTTGGTTCAACAATTTTTAAAAACAGGCGAATTAAAATCACTTGACGAATCATTTTGGCAGAGTGCTTATCAACGTCGAGATTGCGCATTAAGTTATGGTGAGTATCAATCACATGAGTTGAGAAAATTTAACAAATGTATTTCTGGTGAAACAAAAGTCGATATCAGTATGATTCCTGAAATTTATGAGCGGGTTCAGGAAAATGGACCTTACAAGAAAATGGGACAAGATAAAATTTCATCTGTTGTGACTGATGATGCCTATGCTTATGATTTCCCCGCTCGTTATTTAATCGAACATGACACAATTAATGAAGTTGTTTCCTATACTGCTACATATACGGGGCAGGCACTAAAAGGTGATAAGATAGAAGCTGCTGGGTATATTGAACAGGGAAGCGACGGCAATAATCGTTTATTAGTTGGCACCAGTCGCGAGGCTGCTGGAGAATATATTCGTGTTATCGAATAAACAATTGAATATAGTCTGAATCTACGTCATCCACTTTTTTCTTTAATTGAATTAAGTTCTTGTTTTGTTGCGTTGTGGCGCTGTTCAAGATCGTTAATTTTATCCTGATCCTGTTCATAATTATCGAGCAGTAATTTATTGTCGTACTTAAAGACCAATAGCTGATTAATAATTTTGTGTGAATGATATTGGACAATAAAAATAAACACAGTGAAGATGATAGTAATAATGCCGAGTTTATTTACTTGTTCATTGTTGTGAAATAATAAATAGAATATTAATGGTGTAATGGCAGGTAAACTCAGCGTGTAATAAATCCGCTGGAACACAGAGTAGATACCAATCGATCCTGATAACAGAATTAGCATAAACATGGTAACCAGACCAATATTGATTATGTCACCATTTGTAGATAATACATAAACAGTCGTCCCCCATGCAATTGCTGCTAAAAATGTCCCTGCAAGATAAATATTCAACCAATAGGAATACTGCTCGGGAAGTTTTTGTGAGGCATGATATTTTGTAACAATCAGGTAGCGTATGAGAGTAATAATAATTATCGACGTAAACCAGGCCAATGAAAAATAAATATTTTTCTCATCCCATAATGTTATAAGTAGACCCAGGGCTCCACATAACATAACGATGACAGGTATAGCTGAATTATTGTAGATTGCATCAACGCGTAATGCGTTTAATTTGACGAAATCCTGCTGCTGCTCAGACATGTTTCCTCCAGATATAACAGTGCTGAAGTACGAATGTAACAGAAATTTGATTTTTTACTTTAATATGAATTATCAATCAGAATACCAGAATATTGGCATGATAAAAATATCCAATTAAAATAATAACTTAAGTTTCATTCTGATATGCAACTACAATAGATTATTATCAGAGCTATCTGATTGATATATGTGTTGTAGAATAATTTAAAACTAGAGATAGAGAGAATGACAGAACGAATAAAAATAATTGAATTACTGAATTCAGAAAGTGCACAAGATACAGTATTAATCAAAGGTTGGGTCAGAACGCTAAGAGAAAGTAAGAATTTTTCATTTATAGAATTAAACGATGGCTCATGTCTGGCGAATACTCAGGTTATTGTTGATAGTGATATTGATGGCTATCAGGAAATTGTAAAACTGACGACGGGTGCGGCTGTTTCGGTCAGTGGTGAATTAGTTGAATCCTTGGGTAAAGGGCAAAAATGGGAAGTGCGTGCAGTTTCAGTAAATGTGTTAGGAATTGCGCCAGATGATTTTCCATTACAAAAGAAGCGGCATACGGATGAGTATTTAAGAACGATTGCGCATTTGCGACCACGGTCGAATAAATACAGTGCCATTTTTCGTATGCGTTCAAAATTATCTTTTGCCATTCACCAGTTTTTTCATGAACGTGATTTCCAATGGATACATACTCCAATTATTACTGGTTCAGATTGTGAAGGTGCGGGTGAAATGTTTAGCGTCACTACTATGGATTTAAATAACATTCCAAAGAAAGATAGTGTAGTTGATTATGAACAGGATTTTTTTGGCAAAGAAGCGAGTTTAACTGTGTCAGGGCAACTGTCCGTTGAAACGTTTTGTTTAAGTCTGGGTAATGTATACACATTTGGTCCAACCTTTCGATCAGAAAATTCTAATACCAGTCGTCACATGTCTGAATTCTGGATGATAGAACCGGAAATGGCATTTGCAGATATTCAGGACGATATGAAGCTCGGTCAGGAGTTCATTCAATATCTTGTTAAGTATACGGTGGAAGAGTGTGCTGAAGATCTGGAGTTATTTGCTAAATTTGTAGATAAGAATTTGATGTCGACGCTGGAAAATATTGTGAATAACGATTTCATCCGTCTCCCTTACACGGATGCGGTAGAACTATTACTAAAAAGTAGTCAGAAATTTGAATTCCCGGTTAAATGGGGCAGTGATCTACAATCTGAGCATGAACGTTTTCTTACTGAAAAACATTTTAAACAGCCGGTAATTGTTTATGACTATCCTAAAGATATAAAAGCGTTTTACATGCGTTTGAATGATGATGAAAAAACAGTTGCAGCAATGGACATACTCGTACCTGCGATTGGCGAAATTATTGGCGGTTCACAACGAGAAGAACGTTACGATGCATTAAAATGTCGAATTAACGATATGGGTTTTGATGAAGCCGATTACTGGTGGTATTTAGATACACGTAAATACGGCACCGTACCGCATGCCGGTTTTGGTTTAGGCTTTGAACGTTTATTAATGTTAGTCTCCGGCATATCAAATATACGAGATGTTATTCCTTTTCCAAGAACACCAAAGAATTTGGAGTTTTAAGAAACCTATGTTTTATAAATTAACAATAATAGTGTTTGTTATTTTATTAAGTTCAGGCTGTAGGTTGGCAGGTAGTATTGAAGGCAGCGGTGGTGCGTATACTGAAGAGAGTCAAAGCTTATCAAAATAGCGATGCATCTCTGCTATTACTTTTTTGGATAGTAACAATGTTGATAACAAAGTAGGGAATATCATCAAAGCAAACATGGTATCGATAATGTTAATGATGGTTGCCTGTGTCCATATTGCACTCAGTGGAATAATAGTGAGATAAACAAAAATAAATTTGTTTCCAATTTTTTTCCCAAACAGATAACGTGCGCATTTCAAACTGTAATAGGAATAGGTAATCATGGTTGAAAGCGCAAATAGTGTGAAAACAAAATAAACAATCAGGTTGCCGACACCAGGCAATGATTGATTAAATGATTGTGCCGTCATGAGTACACCGCTATCTACTGGATTAATTCCGGAACTAAGAATAACCAGCGCGGTACAAGTACAAACAATATGCGTGTCGATAAATGGTCCAAGCATGGCGACCAGACCTTCGCGCACTGGCTCTTTTGTTTGAGCAGCACCATGTGCCATTACTTCCGTGCCAACACCGGCTTCATTAGAAAAAATAGCGCGTTTGATTCCAGTAACCAGAACTTCTTTAAAGACCAGACCTGTAGCACCACCATAAATTGCTTCTTTTCCAAATGCAGAATAAAAAATATCGACAAATATTCCTGGTACGACATCGAAATTTATGATGATGACAATAAAACTGCTTAATACATAAGCTAAAAACATAAAAGGTACAATTCTAGCGGTTACTGAACCGACGCGTTTTACGTCGCCTATGATGATTGTACCGATAAATATTAGAGCAATAATACCTGTAGTGAGCGGCGCTACTGAAAGCTCATCTTGCAACAAACTGGCTAGTTGATTGACTTGAAACAGTGGCATGCAACCAATTAAACCTGCAGCGGCAAAAAGGATAGCCAGTGGTTTATATTTCTTGCCCAAACCAGCCTCGATAAAATACATGGGGCCGCCTTGCTGAATACCATCTTCATCTTTTTGTCGATAGAGGCAAGCAAGTGTGCAGGTAAAAAATTTAATGATCATGCCAAACAAACCCGCTACCCACATCCAGAATATGGCGCCGGCACCACCAAGGCTGATAGCAATAGCGACACCAGCAATATTCCCCATGCCGATGGTGCCGGACAGGGCAACGGTCAAGGCTTGAAAATGTGATATCTCTCCTGGAGCATCTTTCCTGTCATACTTTCCGGAAAGAATAGCGAAAGCATGAAAAAAACCATTAAGCGGTTTTAAACGTGAGATGTAGGAGAAGTAAATTCCGCTGGCGAGAATAAAAATAACCAGAGGCAGACCCCAAAATAGATCAACAACGACTACCCAGAATTGTTCAAATTGACTTAGCACTTTAAAATAGACTTATTATTTTTGTGAAAGATTTAAAATGTATTGAACATTAGGCTGTTAGACTAGTCAAATCGGCATTGTTAAATTAACGGTTAAACAGAATGTTTAAATCTACTTCAATATTAGTCTTTCTTCTCTTCACTACAGCAACATTGGTTCAGGCCGAAGTTGTAATCTCCAGTCCCAGTAGTCGTGTGAGTTTACTTGAGCTTTATACTTCTGAGGGTTGCAGTAGTTGTCCTCCTGCGGATAAATGGATGAGTAAACTTAAGTCGCATGCGGGTTTATGGACGTCAGTAATTCCAGTGGCTTTCCATGTGGACTACTGGAATTACATTGGCTGGGAAGATCGGTTTTCTTCTCCTGAATATGCTGCCAGGCAAAGGCGTTATGCCAGATCCAAGAATCTGAAGACAGTTTACACACCGGGGTTTTTATTAAATGGTCAGGAATGGCGTTCCTTTTTTGGTTTAAGAAAATTATCAGTCGATTCAGATAAAGAAGTGGGACGTTTAAAACTTAAAATAAATAATATGGATTTAAATGTTGAATATAAGCCGACTGAAAATATGACCGATGAATTACTAATATTAAATGTCGCTGTATTAGGTTTTGATATTAAAACAGATGTACGTTCAGGTGAAAATCGCAATAAAGAACTAAAACATGATTTTACAGTATTGGGTTATAAAACGATTCCCTTATATAAAAATGAATCTGTATATGCTGTCATGACCGAACTGCCCGATATAGTTGAAACCGCACCAAGGATGGCAGTATCAGCATGGATAAATAAAGAAAATGATATGACACCAGTGCAAGCAGCGGGTGGCTGGTTAGATAAATAGCGCTTCGCTTCAGTAACCCAACCCCGCCAGGTTCGATTGCTTGTGTTTATTCGGAGTTTTCTTGGCTAGTTATCCGGGTTAACACGCACATACTTTCCACGATCAAACTCGGAAAAGAAGTGTTCCAGCATAGGATGTTTGATAGGTTTCAAAACATCATCAGGCTCTAAATTTTGTTCAGCAACATACGTGGAACGATCACTCCCATGAACTAATACATGATACCAAGGTTTGTTTTTCGGAGGGCGAGATTTTGCGACGACTTCATACCATTCTTCTGTTGCTTGAAAATTTTGATCGACATCTACTATTGCTCCACGATAGTCGAAAAGACGATGGTGTACCAGTTCGCCAATGGAGAATTTAGCTTTTGTTATTTTCGTTTTAATACTCATGTTTTTTATTAGATTAAGCAATATGTTATTTTTTGAATATTTATTTACTGAGAAGCATCCTTTTTATAATTATACTGTAGAATTCATTTTAAATAATTACTATTCCTGAAAATATGCAAGACCAACAAGCTGAACATTCTTTGCAACGACTTACTTTGATGATGGTGTTGTTGAATGCCTTTACGACACCATTAATGTTATCTGCAGTAAATGTTGCTTTACCATCCATTGCAATTGATTTGTCAATGAATGCCGTGTCGTTGAGCTGGATACCTATGGCTTATCTTATGGCCAGTGCTATGTTTGTTTTAATTTTTGGTCGACTTGCCGATATGATCGGGCGCAAACGAATATTCTTATTTGGAACAGGTAGTGTCATTATTACTTCTTTAATTGCTGCATTTGCAGTGAGTGGTAGCATGTTAATTGCCGCACGTTTTCTGCAAGGCATGAGTGCAGCAATGTTGTATGCCACTCAAGTTGCCATTATTTCTTCCGTATTTCCGCCAGCCAAACGTGGTCGTGCAATTGGTTTAACGGTTTCTACAATTTATCTAGGCTTAACAATTGGACCATTGATTGGTGGTTACGTGATTGATGATTTTGGTTGGCGCGCCAGTTTTATGGTGCATATTCCTTTAGCAGTCATAGTTTTAGTGCTCGGTTTATTTTATGTCAAAGGAGACTGGTCTGCGGATGAGCGTGGCAGTTTTGATTTATTCGGTGGGCTTCTTTATATATTATCAATATTAATAATATGTATTGCTGTTTCGTATTTGCCCTCGACCTTAAGTCTAGTATTACTGGTAGTTTCACTTTTTGGGTTTGTCTTTTTCTTTTTGTTTGAACGCGTACATAAACATCCGATGTTTGATGTGACATTATTTTTTACAAATCGAGTATTTACCTTTTCTTGTTTGGCATCATTAATTATTTATACGGCAACGTTTGCGAATGTGGTTCAAGTCAGTCTTTATTTACAATACTTGAAGGGTATGTCAGCAGTGTCAGCGGGGTTGATTATGATGTGTCAACCATTAACGATGGCTATCTTTTCACCATTAGCTGGTCGTTTATCAGATAAATTTGAGCCTCGTTACCTCGCGACAATTGGTATGGCAGTGAGTTGCGGAGGTTTGTTGCTGCTTTCTGAATTAAATATTGATTCAAATTTAAATTATCTGATAGGTGCATTAATAATGACTGGTTTTGGTTTTAGTTTATTTTCCTCGCCAAATGTGAATGCCATTATGGGATCGGTTGAGAAGCGTTCTTTGGGCAGCGCCAATGGTGTGATGGCAACCATGCGTATTTTTGGTCAGATGACGAGTATGGTATTAGTCACTTTGGTGTTTGCCTTGATAATTGGGCCAGTAGAAATAGATGTTGCAAATTATGATGCGTTGGAAAAAGCAATCCGATTAACATTTTCCATTGCGGCATGCTTATGTTTGCCGGGACTTTATTTTTCAGTCGCAAGAGGAAAAATAAGAATAAGTTCTTAATCACCTCGATACAGATCAGGACTTAATGGATCAGGCGGCATTTGTAAGTGGTAACCTTTTTCTTGCAGATTTTTCATGACTTCATCTACATCTTCGCGAGCTAATTTTCTATCCGGTGTTAATTCAAGATCCATTGCATGAGTAAGTTCTTTTACCATTTTGATTAATTCTTCAGGAAGATCATCACTGGTTTTGTCCTCATGTATATAAAGATACATTTCGTCTTGTTTAGCGCAGCGATATATTTTGCAGTTAACTTTGTGCATGGATAAATAAAACGTATTTTTCTAAGACCAACATTTTAATTAGCCACAGAGCTCACAGAGTACACAGAGAGAATAAGCTTGATTCTTTCTCTGTGTACTCTGTGAGCTCTGTGGCTGTATTTAGCTTTTAAAACGAATATTGATGTTTAGAACAGACCACTGATATTTCCGTCGTCGTCAATATCGATACGTTCTGCTGCAGGTACTTTTGGTAGTCCTGGCATGGTCATCATGTTGCCGGCAATGGCAACGATGAAACCGGCACCATTTGCCAATCGTGCTTCTGTAACATGGACATTATGACCCGTTGGCGCACCTATTGCAGTTGGATCGGTTGAAAATGACATTTGAGTCTTTGCCATACATATTGGATAAGAACCATAGTCTTCGTTCCAGTCTGCTAATTGTTTCTTTACCTTTGGATCATAGGATACGCTTGCAGCACCATAGACCTTGGTCGCAATCGCTTCGATTTTATCTTCCAGAGAAGCATCAGACTCATAAACAAAAGTATGTTGGCCAGGATTATTATCAACAACATCGGCGACCGTTTTAGCCAGATCTTCCGCACCAGCTCCACCATCTGCCCAATGTTTTGAAACAACCGCTTTAACACCGAGTGATTCGCAACGTTTCATCAGCATATCAACTTCAGCATCGGTATCCAACGTGAAGTGATTGAGACAAACGACACAGGGAAGACCATAGACTTCCTGAATGTTTTTAATATGGCGCTCCATATTAATCATGCCTTTGTCCAGTGCCTCAAGATTTTCATTATTGAGGTCGCCCTTAGCAACACCACCGTGGAATTTCATTGCACGGATGGTTGCAACTAGCACAATCGCAGCAGGGTTTAGACCTGCCATTCTTGTTTTGATATCAATGAACTTTTCAGCACCCAAATCAGCACCAAAGCCGCCTTCGGTAATAACATAATCGGCAAGTTTTAAACCGGTCTTGGTCGCCGTAACGGTATTACAACCATGGGCAATATTGGCAAATGGACCACCATGAATAATGGCAACATTATTTTCCAACGTTTGTACCAGATTAGGATTAATCGCATCTTTTAATAACGCTGCCATGGAACCGTTTGCATTGAGTTCGCGTGCATAGATGGCGGTTTTATTATCACGTTTGTAACCAATTACAATGCGGCCTAATCGTTCTTTAAGATCAGCACGACTGGTTGCAAGACAAAGGATGGCCATAATTTCAGAGGCAACAACGATATCAAAACCGTCTTCACGTAAATAGCCATTGGCAGGGCCGCCTTGACCCACAGTAATTTTACGTAGTGCCCGGTCATTCATATCGACCACGCGTTTCCATTGAATTCGTCGTGGGTCGATGCCAAGATCATTGCCATGATTAATATGGTTATCAATCATTGCCGATAACAAGGCATGAGCAACACCAATAGCATGAAAGTCACCGGTAAAATGCAGGTTGATGTCTTCCATTGGCACAACCTGAGAATAACCACCACCCGCTGCACCACCTTTCATACCGAAACAAGGGCCCAAAGAAGGTTCTCGTAAACACATAATGGCTTTTTTGCCAATACGATTCAAAGCATCGCCAAGACCGACTGTAGTGGTCGTTTTACCTTCACCGGCAGGAGTAGGGCTGACGGCTGTGACCAGTATTAGTTTGCCATCTTCTTTATCTTTGAGGCTGTCTATATAGTTGAGTGATAACTTTGCCTTGTAATGACCATAAGGCTCAAGGTGTTCACTTTCGATTCCATATTGATCCTTGGCTAAATCAATGATGCGTTTCTTATTGGCTTGTTGAGCAATCTCGATGTCAGACATGACAGCACTTCCTCCAGCGTAATATTATTTTTGTAAAATATTATAAAATACAGTAAGTTATTATATTTTTATAAAAGTAGTTATTATTATAATTGTTATGGGTTCATATCTACCATGCAGCTTATATTCTATCGGTTTAGCGATGATTACACCATACACCATAGAATCATACATAAGATCATATTGACATGCACAAACATTTAAAACGCTCACGAAAACGTCTGTTATCCAGGCTTGCCTGGAGAATACAGTTGGTATTTTGGTCGGGCGCAATTCTTGTTGGTTTGGTTGCAACGATGTTGGCTATTCTCAGCGAGGAAGCGGATGACTATTTTCATGTATTAGCCGAATATTCAGGCGTTATTCCATTTATCCTGCCACCTGTTGGTTTAATGTTGATTTCGTGGCTCACCAATAAATTTTTCCAAGGATCTGAGGGTAGTGGTATTCCACAAACTATTGTTACCATGCAAAAAAGTGAGCAATTTTATTTAAGAAAAAGTCTGTTATCACTAAGAGTGTCTGTTGGTAAATTTTTAATGACGATACTGGGACTATTATCAGGTTTATCCATAGGTCGTGAAGGGCCAACAGTTCACATCGGCGCCTCAATTATGTACTCTTTGGGAAAGTTCACCCGATTTCCACCACATTATATTGAAAAGGGTCTGATCCTCGCTGGCGGTTCAGCCGGGGTTGCTGCGGCATTTAATGCCCCTTTGGCTGGTATTGTTTTTGCCATTGAGGAACTTAGTCGTTCGTTTGAAGAAAAAAATAGCGGAATTATTCTTACAGCGGTGGTTCTGGCTGGGATGACGGCAATCGCAATTCAAGGAAACTATATTTATTTTGGCAGTGTGTATACGGTATTACCGACGGACACAAGTTGGATAGCCATTCCTGTTTGTGGTGTATTGGGTGGATTGTTTGGTGGTCTTTTCAGTCAAACACTCATATCCGGAAGCAGAGCGTTAAAGCCAATGCTAAAAAAATATCCTACTCGTGTCGCACTTATATGTGGTATCACCATTAGCATGCTGGGATATTTTTCCTCCGGAGCCACCTTCGGTACAGGTTATAATGAGGCGGCTGGAATTATTTCTGGCACATCCGAATATGATCCATGGTTTCCTTTCCTAAAGGTTTTTGCAACGGTTGCGAGTTATTTGAGTGGGGTACCAGGAGGCATTTTTTCACCTTCTTTAACCGCTGGTGCAGGGTTTGGTGTCAATTTTTATAATTGGCTTCCTGTCGCACCATACGAAACAATGATTTTATTAGGGATGTTGGCCTATTTTTCAGGAGTGATTCAATCTCCAATAACCGCGTTTGTCATTGTTATGGAAATGACAGATAACCATGATGTTTTGCTTGCCTTGATGGCCACTTCAATTATTGCCCATGGGACGTCACGCATTGTTTGTCCTGTCCCTATCTACCGTGCACTGGCACTACAAATTATTACATCATATAAAAAAGTTGCCCCGCAGAAGGAAACTATTCAGAAAGTTGCAGAATAATTAATCAGCAGGTTTTTAATAAAAATGAATTCTGCAACATATTCTAAAAATTTTAGCAAAACAGAATCTGAAACTTTGTACATGATCAGAAAACTGGATATTTCGCAGCTCGTATTTATGGCATTCTTACTCGTTAGAAAATTGAGGCATATTATCGTCTTCGTTCAAATTAATTTAAAATAGAACGTAAAAGTTTTCTATACTATTTATCCTATAAAATGATAATTGAATAATGGCAAAATCAATAAAAAATGGATCAAAACGGACAATCAAGGGTAAGCCATGCGTTTATTATGATGGCTACTGGATTCGACGTTATGAACAGGATCAGGATACTCTGGCTGATAAAAAACGCACGATTGATCAATTGACGCGCAGGGTCTTTCATCATGTTGAAGCGGGAATTAATGCGCCGGGATATTTGCTGGATAAGATAGAGGCGATCTATCTAGAAGAAACTGATCCTGCAAAAAAACGAGTCAAGGGCGCTATGTTAGCGGGCGCTTCATTGAACAGGGGTAGAGATATTCTGACACGCATTGTGGAGCTGGAAGAATCCGGTGTAAAAATTGAAACAGACAATGAATTATTTCATATGTGTGGGGAGTGTTTTACCAATGCACTGAAATTGGGGAAACATATTAAATTAGCCAATGGTGAGGAAGGTCTGGATGAACTTTGGGGTGAACCTTTCAAGGTTTTTTCCTTGCCGATGGAGGATTTTTTTCGCAGTCGTTATATCAAGGTGGCACAAACCATGTCACAAATTGATCAAATTACCGATGTCATAAAAAGTATCGCCAAATTTATGCCTGTTTTAAAACCGGTTAAGCCAATTCTCATGGAATTATGTGAGAGTGCTAAACTTGCCTGTGAGACTTTACGTAGTGATCCGGAAATATTCGAAGTATGGCCTCGATATGTCTCTGCCAGAGAAGCATATGAGTCATTTAACCCTGACACTCCCGAAGACTTGAGTGAGGAAGAATATTTTAAATACCAATGCGCAAGCGTATTGATTAGGGAAGGTGGCAATTTATTGACAGAGCTTTCGACAGTCCGGGTGCCTATGCCTAAAAGTGTTAAAAACTTTATCGATAAAAGTGAAATATTATTGTTGTTATAGCTTAAAAGTTAACTGCTAAAACGAACTGAAATTCAGGCGTAGCTTCAGTCATTTGTGACACATCTCTATCTCACCAGGCTGAAGCCTTTCGTACGAAGGCCTGGAGCAATTTAAATCAGCAAATTGGGTGGGTATTTCGTGGTGAAAAACGAGAGACTCTGGTAGACTCTTCACCCCGTATATGAACCATTATTTTATCCTTATCACCTCTGTATACGGTTCTCTTGAATCGATAAGGATCGTTCCCCCTGTTTTTCATGGCCCGGTTTTGAGGTACTGCTCATGACGCGTTATATCTTTGTTACTGGCGGTGTTGTTTCATCTCTGGGAAAGGGTATTGCTTCTGCATCTCTGGGTGCCGTTCTTGAAGCGCGTGGATTGAATATCACCATGATAAAACTGGATCCCTATATCAATGTTGATCCGGGAACCATGAGTCCATTTCAGCATGGTGAAGTTTATGTGACGAATGATGGCGCAGAAACAGATTTGGATCTTGGACACTATGAGCGATTTATTCGTGCCACCATGGGTAAACGCAATAACTATACGACCGGACGAATTTATCTCAATGTTATTCAAAGAGAACGGCGTGGAGATTATCTTGGCGGTACTGTTCAGGTTATTCCACATATTACCGATGAAATAAAAAATTGTATTAAAGCCGGGGCAGGTGACGCTGATATTGCCATGGTTGAAATTGGTGGTACGGTCGGTGACATCGAATCACAACCTTTTCTGGAAGCAATCAGACAAATGCGAATCGAATTGGGCAAGGAAAACACCTTGTTCATGCATTTAACGTTGGTGCCTTATATTGCAGCAGCAGGTGAAATAAAGACGAAACCGACGCAACATTCTGTAAAAGAATTACGTTCCATTGGTATACAGCCGGATTGTCTGGTGTGTCGCACCGATCATATGATTCCAGATAATGAAAAAAAGAAAATGGCCTTGTTTACCAATGTAGAAGAGTCAGCCATTATTTCTGCGCTTGATGTCGATAATATTTACAAGGTTCCCAGAGCACTTCATGACCAGGGTCTTGATGAAATAGTGAATAAAAAATTTGTATTGAATTTACCTAAAGCAAATTTAAGCGAATGGGATAATGTCGTTGATGCCTTAGATAATCCTAATGGTGAAGTTAATATTGCCATGGTTGGTAAATATATCGATCTGGCTGATTCTTATAAGTCGCTTTCTGAAGCATTGTCTCATGCCGGTGTTCAAACGCGGACCAAGGTCAATATTTTTTATATTGATTCGGAAGATATTGAAGATAAGGGACTTGATTGTCTTAACGATATTGATGCGATTCTGGTACCGGGCGGATTTGGTAACCGCGGTATCGAAGGCAAGATTGCTGCCGTTCGTTATGCACGAAAAAACGGAGTACCATATCTGGGTATTTGTTTGGGTATGCAGGTTGCCGTTATTGAAATAGCGCGCGATCTAGCTGGTCTTGAGAATGCAAACAGCACGGAATTTAATAAAGAGGCAAAAGATCCTGTCATTGCATTAATCACTGAATGGCAGGATGCGGGGGGTCAAATTGAACAACGTAGTGAAGATTCTGATCTGGGTGGAACAATGAGGTTAGGTGGTCAGGAATGTCAGTTAGTTAAAGGGTCATTGTCGGAATCTTTATATCAATCAGACAAGATTACAGAACGACATCGTCACCGTTATGAATTTAATAATACCTATCAAGAACAACTTGAGGCGACAGGGATGCGTATTGCAGGACGTTCGCTTGACGGTGAATTAGTCGAAATTATTGAAATTCCGGATCACCCCTGGTTTGTTGCTTGTCAGTTTCATCCCGAATTCACATCAACACCAAGAGACGGGCATCCTTTATTCACCGGTTTTATAAGCGCGGCAAGAGAATATAAAGAGTCAAACACAGGAACCGTTAAAAATGCAGCTATGTAATTTTGAGGTTGGGTCGACACAACCTTTCTTTTTAATAGCTGGACCCTGTGTTATTGAAAGTGAGCAATTGGCTATGGATACTGCGGGTCAATTAAAAGAACTAACGACTGAACTACAAATTCCTTTTATCTATAAGTCCTCTTTTGATAAAGCGAATCGTAGTTCTCACGACAGTTATCGTGGACCAGGTATTGAAGCTGGTTTGAAAATTTTAGCTGATGTTAAAGAAAAAATAGGTGTGCCGGTGCTAACCGATATACATGAAGATACGCCACTTGATGAAGTTGCGAGTGTGGTAGATGTTTTACAAACGCCGGCGTTTCTTTGTCGACAAACAAATTACATTCAGGCCGTTGCCAAGACAGGCTTGCCGGTCAATATTAAAAAAGGACAATTTCTCGCGCCAGGTGATATGAAACATGTTGTCGAGAAAGCACGTGCGGTGGGTAATGATAAAATAATGGTTTGTGAACGCGGGGCTTCTTTCGGATATAATTATCTGGTGTCAGATATGCGTTCATTAGTCGTCATGCAAGAGACGAATGCGCCAGTTGTGTTTGATGCAACACATTCTGTGCAGATGCCCGGTGGCGAGGGAAAAGTTTCCGGAGGTCAACGTGAATTTATTCCCGTACTTGCACGTGCTGCGATTGCGGTAGGAATTTCGGGGATATTTATGGAAACGCATCCGGATCCTGAAAAAGCATTAAGTGATGGTCCAAACTCATGGCCATTAGATAAAATGAGAGCCTTGTTAGAAACATTAAAATCAATTGATAACGTAATAAAAGAAAGAAGGAACCTCTGAATAAATCATGAATCGACATCTTGCGATTAAACTATCCTGTTTCTGCGTTGTAAAACTTCGCAATAGCCTTGCTATTACGTGCGTTTCACGCCTTGAACCAGAATAGTTTAATTAGCAATCTGTTCGACCCAGATTTATTCAGAGGTTCCTTATAAACTAATTTAGTTTTGGGAGAGAACTCAAAGTGTCGGCTATAAAGAATATTATTGCTCGTGAAGTCCTCGATTCAAGAGGGAATCCTACTATTGAAGCTGAGGTCACTACCGAAAGCGGTGCTGTTGGTAGTGCCATGGTGCCTTCTGGGGCATCCACGGGTGTGCGTGAAGCTTTGGAATTAAAAGATGATGATGAAAATCGTTATCTGGGTCGCGGTGTACTTAAAGCTGTCGAGAACATTAATACCAAGATCCATTCTGCCGTTGTTGGCATGGACGTCACCGATCAAGCCGGTGTCGATCAAACCATGCTTGATCTGGATGGTACGCCAAATAAGGCGAGTTTGGGTGCGAATGCTATTTTGGCTGTTTCCATGGCAACCGCACATGCAGCAGCGAATGAGGCGGGTGTTCCTTTATATAAGTATCTCGGTGGTGAAGGTCCATTCCAGATGCCAGTACCGATGATGAATATTATCAATGGTGGCGCGCATGCAGATAACAGTGTCGATATACAGGAATTTATGATTTTGCCGGTGGGCGCTTCGAGTATTAGAGAAGCTGTTCGCTATGGCACAGAAATTTTTCATTCATTGAAATCGGTTCTATCTAAACGTGGTCTAGGTACGACGGTGGGTGATGAAGGTGGTTTTGCCCCAAACCTTGAATCGAATGAACAAGCAATAGAAGTTATTCTCGAAGCAATTAAGAATGCGGGTTATAAAGCCGGCGAAGATATTTTATTAGGTTTAGATGTTGCCAGTTCTGAATTTTATGAAGATGGTGTTTACACATTGGAGTCAGAAAATAAAAAGTTTAGTTCTCAGGAATTTATAGATTATCTTGCACCGTGGTTTGATAAGTACCCTATTATCACAATGGAAGATGCGATGGATGAAGGTGATTGGGACGGCTGGAAGTTGTTAACCGAAAAATTGGGTAAGGATGTGCAACTGGTTGGTGATGATCTATTTGTTACCAATACCACTATCCTTCAGGAAGGGATTGACAAAAATATTGGCAATTCAATTTTAATAAAGGTTAACCAGATCGGTTCATTGACTGAAACATTGGCGGCTATCGATATGGCCAAGAAGGCAGGCTATACTGCGGTGGTTTCTCATCGTTCAGGAGAAACAGAAGATACAACCATTGCCGACATTGCAGTAGCTACATCGTCAGGTCAGATAAAAACCGGTTCGCTTTCACGCTCGGATCGCGTAGCTAAATATAATCGTTTGATGAAGATTGAAGATCAGCTTGGTGAACAGGCGACATATCCAGGCCGAGATACGTTTTATAATCTTTCATGATTACGGCTATTACACTCGGCTACTCTTTGTTAAAAATGATCAAACAATGCTCATGTATTTACATATACACTCGGCTTTGGCTTCCTGCGTCGCTCTACCTCCTGCGTCCATGCAGTCGTCTGCTTGTTGGTTCATTTTTGCCTCGACTAGCCTTCGTTCAGTACGCCGTAATCGGTATTTTTAGTTTAAAATATTTCTTAAATATGGCTTTGATACTTAATAGATGAAAATAAGCACTGCTCTTTTTGTTTTATTGTTAGTACTTTTGCAGTACCGCTTATGGTTCGGCAACGGCAGTATGACGGAAGTGCACCATCTGCAAAAACAAATTAGTCAAATCGAGCAGGACAACCAAAATCTTAAAGAACGTAATCTCTCATTAACGGCAGAAGTATATGATCTTAAACAAGGTCAGGAAGCTATCGAAGAAAGAGCGCGAAGTGAGATGGGTATGATCAAATATGATGAAACATTTTATCAAATAATTGATTATACAGGTTCTCAAGCTAATTCGAATTAATGCCTAATAACGCAAGATATTGGGTCGTTATCCCGGCTGCTGGAATTGGTAAACGAGTAGGTATCGATAAGCCGAAACAGTATATTTCTGTAAATGATAAAACGATTATTGAACATACGATTAATTGTTTTATCAATCGCGAAGAAATTGAAGGTGTTGTGGTTGCGATTTCAAAGTCAGATGAGTATTGGCCAACGTTATCGATATCGAAGCATGAGAAAATAATAATTGCTCCAGGTGGCGATGAGCGTTATCAATCTGTGTTTAATGGTCTACATGCCTTGCATGATAAAGCTGAAGGTGATGATTGGGTTTTGGTTCATGATGCTGCAAGACCCTGTTTGAATCAATCGGCTATCGATAGGCTTATGATTAATTTACGTACGCATGCTGTTGGCGGAATTCTAGCTTTACCCTGTCGAGATACAATGAAAAGAGCAGATAATTCTAATGAAATAGTAGAAACAGTTGAACGAGAGTCGCTTTGGCATGCACAGACACCACAAATGTTTAAATATGGAAAGTTATATTCTGCGATTGAAAAAATGTTGAATGAAGATATTGTTGTAACCGATGAAGCGATGGCAATGGAGTTGTCGGGTTATAAACCAATGCTTGTACAAGGACATCAGGAAAATATAAAAATAACCCATAAAGATGATCTTAAGCATCTAGAATTATACTTAAATGAGATGATGTAAAAAAATGCGAATTGGACATGGATATGATGCTCACTGTCTTGTTAAAGACCGACCTTTAATTCTGGGTGGCGTCACCATTCCTTATGAGAAAGGTTTGCAAGGTCATTCGGATGCGGATGCCGTTATTCATGCATTATGCGATGCAATACTTGGTGCACTCTGTTTGGGTGATATTGGTAAGCATTTTCCAGATACGGATCCAGAATTAAAAAATATTGATAGCCGTATTTTATTAAAGCAAGTCTATGATTTGATGAAAGTAAAAAATCATGTGTTGCTAAATGCAGACATAACTATTTTAGCACAAGCACCAAAAATGGCAGGTCATATTCTTGCAATGAGAGAAAATTTAGCAAGCGATTTAAATTCAAAAATTGAAAATATAAATATTAAAGCGACTACGACAGAAAAAATGGGTTTTGTTGGTCGTAGTGAAGGTATAGCCGTTCATTCAGTCGTTTTATTAATTTCTAACTAATTAGTCAGCTCTGTCTTAATCAGACAGAAACATTTCTTCTTTTAAATTTCATCTTACTCTTTTAGTTTTATTCTATCGTCATGTGATTTAGAGTTATTACGTACGTTATTCGTATTGCGCGAATATTTCGGAATTACTTGATGAATTTTATAACTAAATGGGAAGGAGATATATCATGAACACAGTTAGATACAGTAGTGAAGCTCTGTTTGAAAATTTTAAAAATCTTGAAGTACGAGTAGAACCAGAACAAAAAGCCGTATGGTTGTATTTTAATTCACAACCACGTTCCTGTTATACGTTGACGTTATTAAAGGAGCTGGATAAGTTTCAGTCAATATTGAGACATCATGATGGAAAATTAAGTTGTAATGGCACTTCTATAAATATTGAATATTGTGTCATAACGTCACGTCATCCTGTATTTAGCTTTGGTGGTGATCTGGATTATTTTATTCAATGCATTGAAAACAATGATCGTGAATTACTTACTGAGTATGCAAAGTATTGTATAGATGCGGTCTATTATAGTTATATTGGAAGAGAGTTCGGAATAACAACAATATCTTTAATTCATGGCAATGCATTAGGCGGCGGTTTTGAGGCTGCTTTATCCAGTCAAGTTTTGATTGCAGAACAAAGTGCCGAAATGGGATTTCCTGAGGTGTTGTTTGATCTGTTTCCTGGTATGGGCGCATACAATTTACTTACCCAAAGAGTGAGTCCTATGATGGCAGAAAAAATAATGTTAAGCGGAAGACTATACAGTGCTGATGAGCTTAAAGACATTGGTGTTATAGATACCGTGGTTAAAGATGGCGAAGGCATAGATGCGGTAAATGCATTTATACATTCTAATCAACATCGATTAAATAGTTTTAAGGCAATAAGAAAAGTTAGACAAATATCTGATCCTATTGACTATCAGGAATTAATAGAGATAGGGAATATTTGGGTAGAAATGGCTTTGAAAATATCTAAAAAAGATTTGCGTACAATGACAAGATTGGTCAAAAGTCAAAAGAGATTTTCCACAAATAATAACGATGTCCCAATTTCTCGGGTAACAGCATCCTGAGCACATTTTATTTAAATGTTAGATAAATAATTAGTATTAAAGTTAGGAGACTTATAATGATTCATCAAGATACAAAGCAATTGCGAGCTGCTATTTCCGAGTACACAGAAAAATCTACTGAATTAGCACTATTAATATTCGGACTTGATTTACTTGTGTATGTTGCGTCTATAGTAGGTATTATTTTTTTCGAGAATATTGCGTTAAAGATATCGTGCAGTTTATTAGCTGGGTTCAAGATAGCATCACTTTTTATAATAGGGCATGATGCGTCTCACAATGCATTTACTGATAGAAAAATTCTCAATCAAGTAATTGCAAGAATAGCCTTTCTACCTTCCTTGCATAATTATGGCCTTTGGTGTGTCGAGCATAATCGTATACATCATCAAGCAACAAATATAAAAGGAATGGATTCATGGTCGCCATTTTCCCTGGAAGAATACGATGCTCTGCCAGTCTGGAGGAAAAGGCTAGAACGTTTTTACAGGAGTCTTTCTGGTATTTGTTTTTATTATATGATTGAGCGTTGGTGGAAAAATAAATTCTTTCCATTTAAAAGTATTAAAGGAAAGTATAATTCTGTAAATTGGGATTTTTTACTAGTAGTTAGTTACCTAGTTAGTTATTTGTCGTTATTGACTTATATTGGAGCAGTATCTACATCTACGAGTCCTGTAGAGTTATTAATACTAGGTTTTGTTATCCCTTTTCTTCTTTGGAATTTCATGATGGGATTTACTGTTTATCAACATCATACTCACGAAAGTCTCCCATGGTGCAAATCCAGAAAAGACAGGGAGAAGATAGGTGGCCAGGAAGATCTTACTATGCATGTTAAATATCCTCACTGGTATAATGTAGTCAGTCACAACATCATGGAACATACAGCACATCATGTTGATCCAAGAATACCACTTTACCAATTGTCAAAAGCACAGAATAAGTTGAGCGATTTACTTGGAGATAACATTAACGTGATTCGATTTTCATTCATTGGTTTCATAAAAACTTTGGACAAATGTAAATTATATGATTATGAAAATAATTGTTGGCTTGATTTTAATGGAGAGCAAACGACTGATTTACTTGTAGCCGATGAAAAAGTTGAGCTAGCAGAAGTTGCATAATAACAGCTTGTATATTGCTTAAAGAATTTTGTCATTCATGAGACAAGGATGTCTCTAATATAAAATCAATAGGGCATAGACTTTTTTTGTTGCAGATAGATGTATAGGTTTTTTTCAGTTTCGGAAAAAATCTTATTTATTTCCGTAATATATTTGTTTAAGTCGCCTCGGTTACTATTAGTTTGACAAAGTTTAAATAATTTATCTGCGCTCTTAGATAGTCTTTTTGCTCCAATTGAGCGTGAGCTTCCATCTAGAGTGTGCGCGAGTTCCAATGTTTCTTGGTACTTGCCATGTTTAACAGATTTCGTGAGTTTCTTGATTATTGATGTTGCATCATGAATATACCCATTTATGAGCTTTATCATGAAATCTTCTTCATTTGCCATAATAAATAAATCATCCAGGATATTGATGTCTATAAGTAATAAATTATCAGGATTATTTATATCTACGACATTTAAAGTATTTTTTTCTATAGAAACAGAACCATTATTATTTTGGATAAGCGAAGAAATTGTTTGTAGTAGTTTTTCTGGTTCGATAGGCTTTGTTAGATAAGCATCTATATTTGCTTCTTTGCAAGTCTCTTTTGCTTCTGTAGTTGCATTCGCTGTTAATATCACGATAGGGATGTCTTTTTTATCTGGATACATGAAGCGAAATATTTTTGCAGCTTCTATTCCTCCCATTACAGGCATTTGCATATCAAGAATAATGAGATCAAATTCATTATCTTCCAAAATATCCAGCACCTCTTCTCCATTGTCCGTCAAAGTGACATTATGATTTCCATATTCAAGGATATTTTTTATTACTTTTTGGTTAGTTTCATTGTCTTCACCAACAAGTATTTTTAAACTATCAATATGGACGTTGTAAGGCGATGCTTCATCTGAAACATGAAGATTATTTGTCGATGTTGTTGTATTAATGCATGCTACAGCCGCATGTACAGCTCTATAGAGAGTTGTTCTGTCAGGATTGTTGTTTATGATTGAAGCATAGCCAGAACGTAATAATTGGGTTTTAGTTGAAGAAGAGACATGTTTGTCATTAATAAGTATAAATGTGTGATTTTTAAAGGTTGATTTTGTTTTTGCCTGATGAATAAATCTATCAGGTTCAGTATCCAAATATTTTTGAAATACAAGTATTATAGAATAAGGTCGACTTAAATCATTCGCGATTTCTATCATGTCCATCGCATGATGGGCGTGGTCTGCAATATCATAAGATATAGGCCATAATGACAAATTGTTTTCAATTTCTTGATGCTCATTTTTAATAGGACTAATTATAAGCGCACGCGTGCCACTAAAATTAATAAGAGAATTTTCTTCTTCAGATAAAATTTCTTGTTGCTCAAAATCCAACTCAAACCAGAACGTCGAGCCTTTCCCAAATTTGCTGGTAAAATCTATTTTACCCTTCATGGTCTCGATCAGTTGTTTTGCAATGGCCATTCCTAATCCTGTTCCACCAAATTTTCGAGTAGTAGACTCATCCGCTTGACTGAATTTATTGAATAATTTTGATTTTGCTTTGTCGGCAATTCCAATTCCAGTATCAATGATTTCAAATCGAATTCTGTTATTTTCTGTTGCAGGAAAAACTGGTGTTATATAAATCTCAATTAAACCCTCATTAGTAAATTTAATAGCATTGCTTACAAGGTTAATGAGTATTTGTCGAAGATGTTGTTCATCGCCGCGTAAACAAAATGGAACTTCAGGAGAAATATGCACATTAAAATTGACCCCTTTGCCAAGAGCTTGAGGGGATAACATCATGGCAATCGAATTAATAAGCGCATGAAGGTCGAAATCAACTGTTTCGATATTTATTTTTCCTGCTTCTATTTTTGAAATGTCAAGAATATCATTGATTAAGGCGAGCAAGGTTTTTGCAGAGGCGTTAATAGTAGAAGAAAAATCGCGTTGTTTGTTGTTCAGTTTTGTATCTGAAAGCAAAGCACTCATGCCAATAACACCGTTTAAAGGTGTTCGTATTTCATGGCTCATATTGGCAAGAAATTGACTTTTTGCTTCATTTGCTGCTTTAGCTTCGCTAACTAAATTGTGCAGTTTTGAAATAAGCATAGATACATAAGCTGATAAAACAATCAACGTAACAATAATGCCGAAGCTTAATATTTTTTGTTCTATCCAGTATTCGTTATTGTTTATAACAATACTAAATCCAATGACACTCAGTAAAGCACTGGTAAATAAATATTTATTACCGTATCGAAGTCCATATCCGAAAATCAAAAATAAATAAACTCCAAACAGCGGCGAGCCGATCTGACCCGTGAGTAACATAACATACGTGATAAAAGCGACGTCCGATAACATGCCACATAAACGACGTACAGGATTTATCTTTACTTTAAAATAAACCCAAGAAAGAAATATAAGGTTAATGCTAATAAATAAGCAGGATGCCTTTAAGACTTCATGCGTTACACTATCGTGAGAGTTAAAGATTAATACATATAGTAACCATACTATACCCAGGCTTAATTTTACCAGGATTTGCTCAAATTCAGAGTCTTCCCTGTTCTTGAGTCTTTTTTTCAATGCGTTCTGTATATTCAATGTTTTTCCAAAATGTCGTATCTATTTTTTAATTTGTATTACGTTGATATCATCTAATCTGTCAAGTAAAGCATTAACACATTCCGGGTCAAGATGCATACCTCTTATGGCTTTAATGTAGGCAAGCGTTTCATCTAAAGGCCAGGCTTTTTTATAAGGTCTGTGGTTGCTTAATGAATCAAATACATCGGCGACGGCAACAATTCTTGCTTCTATTGGAATATCTTGTCCGGAAATTCCATTTGGATAACCGCTGCCATCAAATTTTTCGTGGTGATTCAATGCAATTAAGGCCCCGGTTTGAAGATAAGGTGAAGGGCTTTCTTTAAGTATTTCATAACCAATAGTAGTGTGAGTTTTCATTATTTCAAATTCAGCGATTGTGAGTTTCTCTTTTTTCATGAGAATTTCATCTGGTATAGCGAGCTTGCCAATGTCATGTAGAGGTGAGGCTATTTTCAATATTTCCGCCTCGTTTTTGTTCAGTCCTAATTCAAGTGCAAGAATATAACTAATCCGGCCTATTCTGAGCAGATGTTCACCCGTAACACAGTCTTTATATGCGCATGCTTTTGTTAATCTATCCAGCGTTTCTTTCTCACGTACAAGTATTTCTTCAGTTGATGCGTCAACCTGTTGTGTTAAAAAATGTTGTTGTTTTTTTAATTCTGTTTGCCGTTTTCCAAGTGAAAGTAAATTTTTACATTTTGATTTATATTCAATTTTATCAAAGGGTTTATTTAAGAAATCAGTTACGCCATTTTCAAGCGCTTCATACAGGATTGATTTTTCTTTCATTATTGTAATCATTATAATCGGAGTATCATGACAATCCGGTATGCGACGTAAGTGTTTTGTAAATTCAATGCCATTCATTTTTGGCATTTTGTAGTCAGTAATGACCAAATCAGGTGGCGCTATCTCTGCTGCGGCAAGTGCGGCAGTCGCACTTTGAAATGATGTTACTGAGAGATTTGGGTCAATATTTTTTATTGTTTCACTCAAAATATTACAGCTGGTTGATTGATCGTCAACAACCATGACCGAGGACGAAATTCTATTTTTAGGTGATTTTTTCAGCAATAATGACATAATAGGCTTCCCTGATTGCTATTATTATTTTTGTTTGGTTAAGTATAGCTAATCAATTTCGTTTTAATAATAAATAAATTGCCCCCGTTCCGCCATCAATTTGTCGTGCTGAACAAAAAACCATAACATTATCTTGATGGCGTAACCAATTGTTTAGCTTGTTTTTTATGACAGGTTTCTTATTTTTAGAACCTATTCCTTTGCCATGAATAATTCTGACGCATCGTTGCGAACGAGCCAGACATTGCCCAAGAAATTCGGACAAAGCTGTCTTTGCTACAGCAACAGTCATGCCATGTAGGTCGAGTTCTGCTTCGATTTGGTATTGGCCGCGGCGTAATTTCCTTAAAGTTTGTTTCTGTACACCTGGTTTTGAGTATGATAATTCATCTCCTCTTTCAAGCAGGTTCTGGTCAAATTCACTATCAAGCAGTTCTTGCATGACAGCGCGATCATTTCCTTCAGTTTTAGAAGGGTTGGGAGAAGTTTTAGGTTTGTTGATGACAATATTGTCTTGTTTCAAAGGCTTTATTTTGCCAACCGCTTTTCGAAACAGGGCTCGGTCTTCTTCTGAAATATTTGATGATTTTTTCATAGTGCAATCAGCACGCTTTAAATCACTTAGTCTAACTTATGATTTAGTTAATATCAGTTAAATTAGATAGTTAGAATGGAAACGTTTTATCATGATTGGGAAAAACAGGAAGAATGAGTGGATTTTTCTTAATCTAACCAATTTCTAGCATTCATGAACAGCTTCATCCATGGACTATATTCATTTTTCCACTCAGGATCTAAATAAGAGAACTGTTTACTTAAGAAGACACGTTCCGGATGAGGCATCATGATTGTAATGCGACCATCCTCATTTGTGAAAGCAGTTAGACCATCGACTGAACCATTCGGGTTTAAAGGATATGTTTCAGTAGTTACACCTGAATTATCAATATAACGCATTGCTGCATATGTTTGTGGATTGGTAGCTGAAGTTGAAATACGTCCTTCACCATGCGCAACAACAACTGGAATTTTTGAGCCAGCCATGTCCTTGAATAATATCGATGGAGATTTCATTATCTCAACCATGACTAATCGTGCTTCAAATTGTTCTGATTCATTTTTAAGGAAATCAGGCCATGAAGAGGCACCTGGAATTAATCCGCGGAGTTGCGACATCATTTGGCAACCGTTACAAACGCCAAGCGAAAAAGTATCTGGTCGTTTGAAAAAAATTTCAAACATCTTGCTTAGTTTATCGTTGTATAAAATAGTTTTTGCCCAACCACCACCAGCACCAAGTACATCACCATAAGAAAAGCCGCCACAAGCAACTAAACCATTAAACGAATCAAGCTTTATCTGATCATCAATTAAATCCTGCATATGGATGTCGATACATTCAAAGTCAGCACGATCAAAGGCAGCGGCCATTTCAATTTGCCCATTAACGCCTTGCTCACGCAGTATCGCTATTTTAGGTTTTGAACCGGCATTGATAAAAGCGACAGGGTTCGGTTCAAGTTCAAATGTAGTATCGAGAAATAAGCCGCTGTTACCATTATTAGAAATAAGACCAAATTCCTGTTTCGCGCATTCTGGATTGTCACGAAGCGCTTGTATTTGATAACTTGTGGCAGACCATTTTTGCTGCAATTCGTCTATAGCAACGTTTAATACATCAGCGTCTTCATGTTTAAGCTTGAATTTATAATTATTATTTAACGTGCCTATTGTTTGAATAGCTTGTTCATCGAGTCCTGCATTAGCAAAAGTTTGTTTTACACTCTGTTCATGTTCTTTCTTGATTTGAATAACAGCGCCTAGCTCTTCATTAAATAAGTTTGCAATTAAATCATTAGAACTATCAAGCTTGATATCAATACCCGTATGTCCAGCAAAAGCCATTTCAGCTAAAGTCACAAACAAACCACCATCAGAACGATCATGGTAAGCCAGTATCAAGTCAGACTCATTTAGAATTTGCAGTGATTGAAAGAATCCAATTAAATTATTACTGTCATCTAAATCCGGCGTCTCATTACCAACTTGATCATAAACCTGACACAGAGCAGAACCCCCAAGACGTTGTTTACCATTTGCTAAGTCGATATATAACAGGATTGAATTATTATCTTGAACCAATTGAGGCGTGAGTGATTGGCGTACATCAGCAACGCGTGCGAAAGCAGTAATGTTTAACGATAAAGGTGAGGTGACTTTCTTTTCTTTTTCATTATCCGACCAAACGGTATTCATCGATAAGGAATCTTTGCCGACAGGAATCGCAATTCCTAGTTTTTTGCACAACTGACTTACGGCAGAGACAGTGGCATATAATTTAGAATCTTGATCCGGTTCACCGCAAGCAGCCATCCAGTTTGCTGACAATGCGATATCACCCAGTTTAAGAATACGTGCTGCCGATATATTTATGATTGCTTCAGCAATAGCCATGCGTCCTGACGCGGGCGCATTATTTATTGCAATCGGTGTACGTTCGCCCAACGCCATCGCTTCACCAATATAATCATAATAAGATGAGCTGGTAACAGCACAATCTGCAACCGGCACTTGCCAGGGTCCGACCATTTGATCGCGAACGACCAAACCAGAAATAGAGCGATCACCAATCGTAATTAAAAAACTTTTACTTGCTACCGTCGGTAAGTGCAAAATTCGATCTATTGATTCTTCTAAATCTATTGATGAGGTATCGAAACCTGCTGTTTGATTCGTTTCGCTGATGATATTACGTTTAATCGCGGGCATCTTTCCCAGTAAGACCGACATCGGTATATCGATTGCCTGATTATTAAAGTGTGCATCATTCAAAACCAATTGTTCATTTTCGCTTGCTTCACCAAGTACGGCATAAGGTGCGCGTTCTCTTTGGCAAAGGTTAATAAATTTTTCAATCTGTTCTGGATTAATTGCAAGCACATAACGTTCTTGAGATTCATTACACCAAACACCCATTGGCGACATACCGGGTTCATCGTTCGGTATCTGACGTAATTCAAGTTGAGCACCACGACTACTCGCACTCACCAGTTCAGGCATGGCATTGGAAAGACCGCCCGCGCCAACATCATGAATACTTAATATGGGATTGTTTTCAGCCAGCGACCAACATCGATCAACCACTTCCTGACAACGGCGTTCCATCTCTGCATTATCACGTTGAACCGAAGCAAAATCTAAAGACGCATCACTACTACCGGATGACATAGAAGAAGCGGCACCACCACCTAAACCAATCAACATAGCCGGGCCACCCAGGACAACTAATTTAGCACCAGCAGGGATATCCAGTTTTTGCACATGTTCATCACGAATCATGCCGTAACCGCCGGCAAGCATAATTGGTTTATGGTAACCACGAATGACAGAATCAGATTCACGTTGTTCATAAGTACGAAAATAACCACACAGAGCAGGGCGACCAAATTCATTATTATAAGAAGCCGCACCTATCGGGCCTTCGATCATGATATCCAGTGCAGAAACAATCCGTTCCGGTTTACCGTTATCTTGTTCCCAGGCTTGTTCAAAATCAGGAATTTTTAAATTAGAAACGGCAAAACCACTTAAGCCTGCTTTCGGCTTTGCACCACGTCCGGTTGCTGCCTCGTCTCGTATTTCTCCTCCCGAACCCGTAGCCGCACCAGGATAGGGTGATATTGCTGTTGGATGATTATGTGTTTCAACTTTCATCAGGATATGAATATCTTCATCTTTATATCCATACTGATGTTGTTCAGGGTGGGTAAAAAAACGTTGGCCACTAAAACCCGCCATAACGGCAGCATTATCATGATAGGCCGAAAGTACGTTACCTGGATTTTCCTGATGCGTTTGTCGGATCATATCGAATAAAGAATGCTCCTGTTTTACGTCATCAATAGTCCATTCCGCATTAAAAATTTTATGGCGACAATGTTCAGAATTGGCCTGCGCAAACATCATTAATTCAACATCAGTAGGATTGCGTTCTAGTGTTTCGAATGATGAAAATAAATAATCGATCTCTTCTGCAGATAAAGCCAATCCCATTTCGGAATTTGCTTTTTGCAATGCAGGTTTACCACCAGCAAGAATATCAACATGTTCCAATGCAGCAGGTTCTGCCGTTGAAAATAAGGTTTTGGCTTCTTGCTCTTCACCTATAACGACATCAGTCATTCGATCATGAATCAAAGGTTTTATTTGCTCGATTTGATCATTAGTCAGACTCGAACCTTCTGTCAATGAAAGCAAATAAGCGAGACCACGTTCAATTCGTAAAACTTTACTGAGACCAGAATTATGAACAATATCTGTTGCTTTACTCGACCAGGGCGAAATAGTACCGGATCGCGGAATGACGATGAGTTTTACCGAATGATTATTTTTTATATCAATAGCAGAGCCATAGTTAAGCAGGGCATCAAGCTGTGCTTGTTCTTTGTCGTTAAGATCAACACTGGACTCAGCAAAGTGAATAAAGTACGCCTGAATCGAGCCAATCTCAGGAACAATAGCCTGCAAGGTAGAGAGAAGTTTATTGATGCGAAAGTCAGAAAGGGCGTTACCGCCTTGCAGTATTAACATTAATTCGTTGGTTTTAGATAAGATGAAGGAATAATGGCTATTTTATCAGCCCTTGGGGGAACACGCGAAAACTATTTAATCTCCTCCACTTTAATTAATACAGTCCTCTGTTCCTGCCCTCGTCGCTTTGTTCTTATCGCATTACTTCGGCTATCATCATTAAAATGCTGAGTGGCACCACCGACTTGAATCCATTCTCCCAATCTTCCAGTGGCAGTGGTTTCTACATTTTGAATATCAAATATGGCAGCTTGACCCGGAGTAACACGTGATAAACGCGGTGCAACTAATAGGGTGACATTATTACCTTGTAGCCGTGGCAGGACATAAAAACCAGAAGTTACATCACGATATTCAACGCCATTTTGAACGACGACACCTGCTCCTGTGACGATAGTATTTTGTGTTGGTATGGGTACGGATTGTCCAATATTAATATGAGCATGATGCCCTTCAAGTGTTTGTATGCGAAAAACGTTTCTATCTTCGTTATAGGAACGTGTTTCAAGTGTACGATAACGAATGACATTACCGTCGCTATCTTTACCCTGTATTATTACGCCATCGTTACTTGTGTCGGGGGATTTTATGGTAATGTTTTTATTGCTATAACGTCCGGATAAACCGCTTTCGTTCACTTTAAAATTACCATCAACGTCTTGTTTAACACTGATCATTAAGCGACGTGGTGCATTGTCAATTTGTGCAAGTATCGATTTTATTTGTTTCAGGTTAGAAGGTGTGGTTTTGACTATTAATTTCCCATTCATGCCTGTTACGGTGCCGCCTTCAACAACCAGCGGTTTAACAATAGGAATAATTTCAGATACCAGACCATGTTTTAATTCAATAATTTCCAACTTCATTGATTCTGCCAGGACAGATGTAGTAGACCAGAAGAATATAATCAGCGAAGTTAAAAATAGTTTTTTCATATGTGCATTCTGCGTAAATTTGGGTCCGGTTTTGCGGTTTCCCACATGTTGTCAAATACGTCCAATAGATGTTTCGACTCTCTTTTGCTGTTGAAGTTTACTTTGCCTTTATAGCGCTCGATGCTTTCTCTGTATAGATATCCTATTTCATCGGCAATAAGTACAGATTCATTGAATGATTTATATTTCGATGAGACCTTACGCATTTCAATAAAACTGCTAACTTTTCCCGCTAAATCAAGGAGTTTGTGTCCTTTACGAACGATTAATTCGGGTTCAAATACGATAATACGAACATCAACATAGCGGTTGTTTGTCACTAGTTTTCTTAATGCATCTAAAAAATCGAGCTGATCATAGACAAGTGGGTCAAGTTCATGACTGATAATGGCTAGCTTCTGTTTTGTTTGTTTTACCAATTCCAGCGCTGCTTCGGCATTCTCTTCGCGAGTGGTGACTTTTATACCGTCTTCAGAGGTTTCCCCCAGTCTGTGATTAGCAAACTCATGCATTTTTATTCTTCCTCTTGTCGTTCTTTTTACTTATTAGAAAGAAGCTTTGCCTGTGTTTCAGCATTACCAATGTAATTTTGCGGGGTGATTTCCTGTAATCTTGATTTAGCATCATCTGGTATTTCAAGTTGTTCAATAAATTGCCCTATCGTTTGCTGATTAATATTTTGACCACGGGTTAATTCTTTTAATTGTTCATAAGCATTTTCAATGCCATAGCGTCGCATGACAGTCTGAATAGGCTCTGCTAACACCTCCCATGACTGTTCCAGATCCTGATCCAGTACATCGGGATTAATATCCAGTTTTGACAGCCCTTTTAATAAAGAATCAAAAGCGATGAGCGTGTGTGCAATACCAACACCCATATTTCTTAAAACAGTTGAATCAGTCAGGTCACGCTGCCAACGTGAAATGGGTAATTTTTGTGCAAGATGTTCGAATATGCCATTCGCTAAACCTAAATTACCTTCCGCATTTTCAAAGTCGATAGGGTTGACCTTATGAGGCATGGTCGAAGAACCAATCTCTCCTTCCTTTAATTTTAATTTGAAATAACCCAGCGAAATATAACTCCATATATCCCGGCTGAAATCGATCAGAATAGTATTGATACGAGACAGCACATGAAAATACTCCGCCATATAATCATGTGATTCAATCTGGGTAGTGTGTGGGTTCCAGTCGAGACCAAGGTCTTCAACAAATTTTTTCGACAAAGTCATCCAATCCAGTTCAGGATAAGCAGAAAGATGCGCATTGAAATTACCAACCGCACCATTCATCTTGCCAAGTAATTCTATTTTTTCCAGTTGTGTTAGTTGTCGAGATAAACGATGAACGTAAACGGCAATCTCTTTACCCAGAGTTGTTGGCGAAGCTGTTTGTCCATGTGTTCTGCAAAGCATCGGGATAGATGAATAATCAGCAGATAAAGCTTTTAATACGGAAATCGTGTCATTTAGTTTAGGTAGTAATACTGTCTCGCGTGCCTCTTTCAGCATTAAGGCATGACTCAGATTATTTATATCTTCCGAGGTGCAGGCAAAGTGAATAAACTGGCTCGCCTTAGCGAGTGAAGGATCAGAACTAATTCTGTCGCGGATAAAATATTCAACTGCCTTTACATCATGGTTAGTTGTTTTTTCTATTTCCTTGATTGCTTCAGCATCTACAACAGAGAAATTATCTTTAATATTGTCGAGTATTGAAATGGAGTCAGAAGAAAAGGATTCTACTTCTGCAATACCAGAATGTTTCGCCAGAGCTTTTAACCATTCGATTTCAACTTGCACACGAAATCGAAATAAACCGTATTCACTGAATATCGGCCTTAAAGAATCTGTTTTGTTTTGATAACGGCCATCAATGGGAGAGATGGCGGTTAATGCTGAAAATTCCATAATTACTCTTACTTATTAATAATGTAGCCAGATTATACATTGAATATTAAGTTAATTCTCAGTGTTTACCTCAGATTTACTCAAGAGTTTGAATTGGACTATCGGTAGCACAATGACAATCATTCCAATTAAAAAATAATATAAAAGATGCGAGCCTAATTTAATGAATGCTTCAAAATAAAAAGCAGTGGCTATTCCGATAGTGAGGACGGTGCCTGCAACAGCCGAGGAAGTTAATAGCAGTTTTTTAGATTTGAACTGTTTCATTAACAATGCAAATAAAACGAGTAGAGATTGAAGAATCAAAATGAAATAGACGGGTATCAAAAAAACATACGCCCAGATTTTTTCCTCATCTGATATAGCAAAAAGCGTGGGCGAGGCGAATATACAACTTAAGATTAAGACAAATTTAAGGAGATGGGTTTGGTATTTTTTCATGGATGTCTTCAATTGCCCTTATTGTGTCTTTCGTTAGTTTAACATTGATGCTTTCAATATCCGTTTTCAGTTGTTCCATTGTCGTTGCACCTATGATGTTGCTGGTCAGGAACGGTCGACTATTAATGTAGGCTAATGCCATTTGTGACGGATCCAGTCCGTTTTCTTTTGCGAGGATGACATAAGCTTCAGTTGCAGTCGTGGCTTGAGGGTTGGTGTAGCGTGTAAAGCGGTCAAATAAAATCAGACGAGTCCCTGCCGGCTTTGCATCATTTAAATATTTACCGCTCAACACGCCAAAAGCTAATGGTGAATAGGCCAGTAATCCAACTTGTTCCCGATGGGAAAATTCGGATAAACCAATTTCAAAAGTGCGATTTAATAAATTATAGGGATTCTGGATGCTGACTATTCGTGGTAAATTCTGTTCATTAGCCACGCGTAAGTATTCCGCACAACCCCAGGCAGTTTCATTTGAGATACCAATAGTTCTGATTTTCCCTTCTTTGACTAATCCGCCAAGTACATCTAATGTTTCGGCTATAGCTACGCCGTCTTTTTCCGGTGCATGGTAATAACCGAGTTTGCCAAAGAAATTAGTATCGCGTTCTGGCCAATGCATTTGATAGAGATCGATATAATCAGTTTGTAGTCGTTTTAGTGAAGCATCTAATGCCGCGTGAATATTTTTCTTGTCTAGTTTGGCTTCACCATTACGCAAATAAGGTAACCAATCTTGTTGCGCACATACTTTGCTGGCAATAATGAGTTTGTCGCGATCCTGTCGCTTAGCTAGCCAGCTACCAATGTAGCTTTCAGTCAGTCCTTGAGTTTCTGCTTTGGGTGCAACGGGATACATCTCGGCGGTATCAATAAAATTGATACCAGCATCAACAGCGTAATTCAATTGTTCATGTGCTTCAGACTCAGTATTTTGCTCACCCCAGGTCATCGTGCCCAGGCAGATTTTGCTGACTTCATTATCTGTTTGGCCGAGTTTGTTGTATTCCATCAATATTTAACCTTTATGTATGAGATAACTTTCGTATTATAGAGACAGAGCTTATGATACCTTTCAATCTTTAATATGTAATGCTCATTCGGAAATGCAGACATTAAACATAACAAAACCGGACGATTTTCATCTGCACCTGCGTGATGGTGCGGCCTTAGCCAGTGTCGTTAATCATACTGCGGCACAATTTGCGCGGGCGATTATTATGCCTAATTTAAGGCCGCCAGTAGTGACCACAGAAATGGCGCTGGAATATCGTGATCGTATTTTGGCATGTATTGATGAAAAATATAATTTCGAACCGTTGATGACCCTATATCTAACGGATAATACTTCTGCTGAAGAAATAAACACCGCTGCGCAAAGTAATATTATTAAAGCTTTAAAATATTATCCAGCAGGTGCAACGACAAATTCTGATCAAGGTGTCACCGATATAAAGAAAACTTATGCTGCATTGGAAGCAATGATGGAACAGGGTTTGCCTTTGTTAGTCCATGGCGAAGTTACGGATAACGATGTTGATATCTTTGATCGAGAAGCCGTATTTATTGATAAGGTGTTATCTCCGCTAGTCAAAGACTTTTCTGAACTAAAAATTGTGTTTGAACATATTACCACCAGGGCCGCCGCTGATTTTGTTTTAAGTGCCAGTGTGAATATTGCAGCAACAATCACGCCGCAACATATTCTATTAAATAGGAATGATTTATTTAAAGATGGTTTACGTCCACATCATTATTGTTTGCCGATATTAAAAGTTGAGGATGATCGTCAGGCAGTACTGGATGCAGCAACCAGTGGCAATCCAAAATTCTTTCTTGGTACTGATAGTGCACCGCATGAACGCAATAAGAAAGAAACCAATTGTGCTTGTGCCGGAATTTTTTCTGCACACATAGCACTGGAACTCTATACCGAGGCATTCGAAGCAGCAGGTCAACTGGATAAGCTGGAAGCCTTTGCCAGTCATTACGGCGCAGATTTTTATGGTTTGTCGCGTAATGAAGATAAAGTGACGTTAATTAAAAAAGACTTATCAATACCAGAGACAATCGCATTTTCTGATAGTGTGCTGGTTCCATTTCGTGCAGGCGAAACGTGTTCATGGCAACTGAAGAATTAAACGAAACCAATACTGAAGAAGCAGGTACTCCGGAAAAAAACAAGAAATCCGCCGTTGCAAAACGGTTTCGTGGTTTCTTACCGGTCATTATAGATATAGAAACAGCCGGCTTTAATGCAGCTACCGATGCTATGTTAGAAATTGCCGCGGTAACAGTAACGATTAATGATGAACAACAATGGTGTATTGACGAAGTTATTTCCAAACATGTAAACCCGTTTGAAGGAGCGAATCTCGATAAAGCTTCATTAGAATTTACCGGCATTGATCCCGACCATCCTTTCCGCAAACAAATTGCCGTTGATGAAAAAGAAGCCTTGCATGAAATATTCAAACCAATACGAAAAAAAATTAAAGAGCATAAATGTAGTCGTGCAATATTAGTTGGGCACAATGCCGCATTCGATATTAATTTTTTAAATGCCTGTGTCGAGCGTGCTAATATTAAACGTAACCCATTCCATCCTTTCAGTACCTTCGATACCGCAACAATGGCCGGTTTAGCCTATGGCCAAACCGTTCTATCCCGTGCTGCTACTGCAGCAGGTTTAGAATGGGATGAAAAAGAAGCACACTCTGCAAGATACGACGCAGAACAAACGGCATTGTTGTTTTGTGAGATTGTTAATAAATGGAATGAATACTCTGGGATGTTTAATATTGATTAAAATATCTTGTTTTATATTCTATAATCACTAAATGAATCATAACCAACAAAATATACCGCCGGAATTTAAGAGTCTTTCATTAGATGATCGTATAGCCTATGTTCAGGATTTATGGGACTTTATTGCGATGAATCCTGATAGCCTTCAGGTTTCTGATGAGCATAAACGAATACTCGATGAACGATTAGACTCTTTTGATGCGAATTCTGATTCTGGTGTGCCATGGGAAGAATTTAGAAACGAACTGTTAACAAAATTACGGAAGATTTGAAAATAATACATTTACGGACTGTCGCATCAAAGGATATTGGTGCAGCAGCAACTTGGTACGAACAACAACGTCCTGGATTAGGGGCAGAGTTTCTTCTTGAGCTTGATCAAACTCTGGAACGCATTGCTAATAACCCTGAGATATATGTCTCTGTCTATCGTTCTACTAACCGCGCATTACTACGCCGTTTTCCTTATATAATTTATTTTAAAATCAACAATGAAAGAATTGATGTTGTAGCAGTTCTACATCAAAGTCGCGGGCACACATACATAAAGAAACGGATTGAAAAATAATTGTATTTCAAGATTCAAGACACGACCCCGAAGATTAAGTATTAAATATATATTCATTTAATCTATTAGAAATAATGTTTCGCCTTGTATCTAAAAATTGCGTATAAGAATCAATTGATAGAAATTTATTTTCAATAGGAACACATTGTTTCTCTAGAATTTCTTTCCCATGTTTTTTTATTATTTCTTCAAAGTATATTGCAGGATCTTTTGCACTAATTTTTCGGTTAGTACCACCAGTAATAAAAGCTAAATTAGATATATCATTAACTTGTTTAGGCTCAAAGCGTTTATCTAAATATGCTTTTGGAAAAATGTGATGAAATTGTAATTTATGTTGTGCTCCTGAATTATCAAAAGAAATCGCTAAACGAGTATGCCAATCTTTTGCTCCATCTTCCCTAAACACCATAAACATGGTCTTAAATAATCCACTACGCTGAGTTCTTCCCGCTAAATCATCTGGTTCAATAGATAATCGACCAAATTGACGTTTTAAATTATCTAACATTCCATCTATATCATTACCTTTACGTATAGCACCTAAATCTTGATCTAACATAGATTCTGATGAACCTCGGCTATATCGACCTTTAGCATTCGCGACTAAAAGCCATTGTCTAAGTTTATCTTCTTGTTCAGAAGTTAGGTGATAATCATGCTTTGCCCCATATATGGCTAATGTAATCAAAAAGTATGGCGATGACAGCAATACTGATGAATCAATATTGAGGTTACTTTTTAAATAATTAAGAGCATATTCAACGCCAGAAACTGCATCTTTCCATCCTTGTTGTAATTTATCTAATGACAGCGTATTAACAGTTAAAAATCTACTTTGTCCCGTTGCAAAGGCAACAAGCGCTCTTATGTATGTGCCAATCTCAAAATCAAAGCCTTTTTTGGTACATTCATTTTGAAACGCTTCAAAATCTTTTAGTGAATCTCTCCACTTTGCTGTAATTTGAGCCATAGCCAAATCAGATCCACGAAGCTTTGCACCTAATGAATTAACTCGTACAAATATTTCAGTCACTTCTTCATAAGATAAAGAGCGCTCCAAAATATCCATACGATACTTATATTCAGCAATATCCCGAAGAGCTTTCAAACGTTTATCATACTTATTATATCGAGGGTCATCAAAATCTGTCACACCTGCTTTCTTGAGAAACTCTGTATTTGAAGAAGATTTAAATACTTTTGTTACAGATACCCAATGAGGTGACTTCTCCAATTTTTTCGTTGCCACAACAAATGTCATCTGTTCGATTCTTTTAAAAATTTCGTCTTCTGAAGCATCAGCCTGATTCGCATCACTAGCACTATCTTTATCTTCTTCTACTTCCGTAACAATTGACAATTCCTCTGGATGTTCAAGATTAAATAATATATCGATGGGTCTCTTTCTATAACGAACTTGTATAGGCTCTCCTCGAATCACTGAAGACAATGAAGTTAATCTTTGCTGTCCATCTAAGAGTAGCTTATTAGTACTATATGGACTTTGCTGTTGTTGTACGGAAAAATTTCGTTCAGGAACCTTAGTATCCGTTTCCCATAATAATATAGCGCCACTTGGGTAACCGCGATAAAGAGAATCAAGCAAATCCCTCACTCTAGTTGATCTCCATACATAGCGGCGCTGCATTTCAGGAAGTCGGATTTCACCCCTCTCTATCATACCAACCAGTTCTTGTACCGTTGCTTCTGCCTTAGCCATTTTATTATCTCTTTTTAATCCAATTTTCGATTTTACTAATATCTTTAGGGTCGTGTCTTGAACCTTGAATTTATTTGTAATTACTATGCTGCATAGGGATGGACTCTTTTTTTAACTTCTTTACCAATAGCGTTTCTTGCAACACGTAAATCATAATCTGCTTGCATACCTAGCCATGTCTCTGGTGAGACGGAGAAGTATTGTCCTAGTCTAAGAGCTGTATCGGCACTAATGCCTCGTTTTCCATTTACAATTTCACTGATTCTGTTTGGTGGCACAACAATGTCACGCGCCAGTCGGTTAATGCTGATCTCTTTAGGGCGCATAAAATCTTCGAGTAAAATTTCACCCGGATGAATTGGAGTTAGTTTCTTTTTCATAATATTAGCCACTAGTAATAGTCGATAATTTAAGGGTTTCACGGGTATTATGCAAGCCGTAATATGTAGAGCATAATCGATTAGGTAATCAATTGGATGTCACGAGTTTTAATCCCGTATGGCATGCTGAGGAAGTGAGCAGTAACGAGGGGCAATTGTGCATGGACGCACAATTGAGTGCATCCATTCAGGGATGAATGTATGCGCGACCCGTAGTAACTGATGACTTGCGAAGGGAGCCGTAGGCCATGACATTAGGGAAAAGACGTTTTGGTTACTTTTTTGTCTGAAAAAGTGACTCGCTGTTATAAGCGAAACAAATGTTAAGAAGGACGAATGAATTAAAATTACCCTTTAATCTTAACTTCCCATTCTTTCGCTTTTTCCATCAACTTCGAATATTCTATTGTTGTTAGCTCTCTATTCTTTAGCAATTGTTTTCCTGATATCCAAACGTCACTGACTTGTTGTCTATTACCGGAATAAATAATTTGCGATACAGGTTCGTACAGAGGAGCGGTTTCAAGTTGATCGAGATTAATGGCAACGATGTCGGCTTGTTTACCTTTTTTTAGTGAGCCTACTGATTCATCCAATCCCAGTGCTTTCGCACCATTGAGTGTTGCCATCTTTAATGTGTTATGTGCATCGAGACAAGTGCTATCGTTGGCAACGCCTTTAGCAAGTAGGGCGGCGGTACGCATTTCACCGAACATATCGAGATCATTATTACTGGCGACACCATCAGTTCCGAGGCAAACGTTAACGCCCGCTTTAATTAAATCGCCGACAGGACAAAAACCACTGGCAAGTTTTAAATTTGATTCAGGGCAATGTGCAACGCTAACGCCGAGTTTAGCGAGTTCTTTAATTTCAGTTTTTTCCAGTTGCGTCATGTGTACGGCTAACATGCGTGAGCTCAATAGTCCTAATTCGGATAAACGTTGTAAAGGACGTTTGCCATGTTGTTCGATACTTTGTTCAACTTCAAAAGCAGTTTCATGAATATGCATGTGAATGGGTACGTCCAGTTCTTCCGCTAATACATTAATTCGTTTTAAAGGCTCGTCCGAAACCGTGTACGGTGCGTGTGGGGCAAAGGCGGTATTAATTAATGGGTCATGACGATAGGTATCGCGTACTTGTTCGCCTTTAAAAATATACTCATCAGCATCATTGGCCCAGGCCGTGGGGAAATCGATGAGGATTAAACCAACAACAACACGCATGCCGATATGAGTGCAAACTTCGGCAGTGTGATCAGGAAAAAAGTACATATCGTTAAAGCAGGTTGTGCCGCCACGAATCATTTCAGCAACGGCCAGTTCAGTACCGTCTTTAACAAACTCAGGATTAACCCATTTTTGTTCGGCAGGCCAGATATGATTATTGAGCCAATCCATTAATGGCAGATCATCCGCAAGACCACGAAACAGATTCATTGCAGCATGCGTATGCGCGTTTATTAAGCCGGGAATAAGTGCGTGTTGTTGCAGATTATGTTCTTCCGTTGCCGTAAACTTGCTACGTGCCTTGTCGGTGGATAGTAATGCTTCTATTTTTCCGTCTTTAATTGCGATTGAATGGTTTTCATAGACGGTATTTTTCGGCTCAACCGGTATAATCCATTTGGCGTGAATCAGGGTATCAACATTCATCTCTATAAAAGTACCTTCATTTATATAGGCGTTAGTATATAGAGACTATGATAATTCATTAAGGCTGAATAACCATTGACAATTTACAATTCAAAAAACATTACTGAATCATTTGCTGCTGTTAAGTGGAATGATGGAAAATTGCTCTTATTAGATCAGCGGAAATTGCCTGGAGAGCTCATTTATCTGGATTATGAGTCAAGCGATGCTGTCGCAGATGCAATAAAAAATATGGTTGTTCGCGGCGCCCCCGCAATTGGTATTGCTGCGGCTTATGCTGTTGTACTAGCAGCGCGCTCGGCTTATCAGGCTTCAACGGATAGCTGGCGTGAAAGTATAAAAATCGATCTGAATACTCTTTCTGCTTCAAGACCCACAGCGGTCAATTTAAATTGGGCGATTGCTAAAATGTGCAAGGTATTTGATTCCATTGAAGGAGATCCAGAACCTGCTTTATTAAAAGTAGCGATACAAATTCATGATGAAGATATTGCTGCAAATCATGAAATGGGACGTCTCGGTGCAAATTTAATAAATCCAGCTAGTCAGGTAGTCACACACTGTAATGCAGGCGCATTAGCTACGGGTGGTTACGGTACGGCGTTAGGCGTGATTAGAACGGCATACAAGAATGGATTAATCAGTAAAGTCTATTCATCAGAAACACGACCCTGGATGCAAGGGGCGCGTTTAAGTAGTTGGGAATGTCAGCAAGATAATATTCCCGTGTGTCTGGTGATTGATTCTGCTGTTTCCAGTCTGATGAAAACGGGTGATATTGATTGGTTAATTGTTGGCTCAGATCGCATTGCAGCGAATGGTGATATTGCCAATAAGATTGGTACATACTCACATGCCGTATCGGCAAAATTTCATGGTGTAAAAGTAATGGTTGTTGCGCCATCTTCGACAGTGGATATGCAAATTCAATCAGGTGAAGACATTCCGATTGAGTATAGAAATACAGAGGAAATTACCGAGTTTAATGGTACTCGAGTCGCTCCAAATGACATTGAAGCTATCAATCCTGCCTTCGATATTACGCCGGCAAAACTGGTCGATGTCATTGTTACCGAAAAGGGAATTGTGCAAGATCCTGACGCTGAAAAAATGCTTGCAATTTTTGGTAAAATTTGATTTAAAATCAGTAGCTTAAAAGCAAAAAAAAAGTAGGGTAAATAACCGAAATATGATAGAATTCTGCCTTTAAATAATTACAAGTATAAGGCGTTTTTTACCCCCTTTTCCATCAATGATTTATGTCTAATTCTGATAGCGAGTTTGATTTCGCGCGCGACCTTTCCCACGTCAATATAGAAGACGAAATGCGGCAGTCCTATATGGATTACGCTATGAGCGTTATCGTCGGTCGGGCTCTGCCTGATGTGCGTGATGGCCTAAAACCTGTGCATCGTCGTGTTTTATTTGCGATGAAAGAAATGGGTAATGACTACAATAAACCCTATAAAAAATCAGCCCGCGTTGTCGGTGATGTTATTGGTAAATATCACCCCCATGGCGATACGGCTGTCTACGATACGATGGTACGTATGGCCCAGCCTTTTTCCTTGCGTTATATGCTAGTAGACGGGCAAGGTAACTTTGGCTCGGTTGATGGTGATTCCCCTGCAGCAATGCGATATACCGAAGTGCGTATGTCACGAATTGCGCATGAGATTTTAGAAGATCTAGATAAAGAAACAGTTGATTTTGCCCCTAATTACGATGGTTCCGAGCATGAACCCGTGGTTATGCCGACCCGGATTCCGAATTTATTGGTTAATGGCTCCAGCGGTATTGCTGTAGGTATGGCAACCAATATTCCGCCGCATAATATGTCGGAAGTCGTTTCTGCTTGTTTAGCCTTAATTGATAATCCTGATTCTACCATACAGGATTTGATGCAACATATTCCCGGGCCTGATTTTCCAACCGCTGCGATTATTAACGGTTCATCCGGTATCAAGGAAGCTTATGAAACAGGCCGTGGCAAAATCTATGTTCGTGCCCGAGCTAATATCGAAGAACATGATTCAGGCAGTAAAATTATAATTACAGAATTGCCTTATCAGGTTAATAAAGCACGTTTGGTCGAAAAAATTGCGGAGTTGGTTAAGGATAAAAAGATTAGTGGCGTAAGAGAATTACGTGATGAATCAGATAAAGATGGCATGCGTGTTGTTATTGAATTGCGCCGCGGTGAAGTAGCAGAAGTTATGTTGAATAACTTGTATAAGTTTACCCAAATGCAATCGGTTTTCGGTATCAATATCGTTGCACTAGCCGACAATCGACCGCGGTTGATGAATTTGAAGGATTTATTAGAAGCCTTTATTAGCCATCGTCGCGAAGTCGTGACACGTCGAACTATTTTTGAATTACGCAAAGCTCGCGCTCGTGCACATATATTAGAAGGTCAGGCGGTCGCATTGGCGAATATTGATCCGGTTATAGCGTTAATTAAGCAATCAGCAAGTCCTGCTGATGCCAAAGTTGCTTTATTAGCTGAGACCTGGGCATCGGATGCTGTTGTCGAGATGCTAGAACGTTCGGGTGCTGATTCTTCACGACCTGATAATTTACCTAGCGAATATGGTTTGGCTGATGACGGTTATCATTTATCTCCAGAGCAAGCACAAGCCATTCTCGAATTACGCTTACAAAAATTAACGGGGCTGGAAAAAGATAAAATACTGAAAGAGTATGGTGATTTATTAGAAACAATTGCCGATTTACTCGATATTCTTTCTCGACCCGAACGATTAATGTTGGTCATACGCGAAGAATTAGAAGTCATTCTAGAGCGGTATGGTGATGAACGAAAAACTGAAATAGTTCATACACAGCAAGATTTGAGTATGCAGGATTTAATTACGGAAGAGGATGTTGTTGTTACCTTATCCCATGCCGGTTATGCCAAATCACAACCAATTGACACCTATCGTTCACAACGACGTGGCGGACGAGGTAAGTCTGCAACTGCGGTTAAAAATGAAGATTTCATTGATAAATTATTTATAGCCAGTACGCATGACACGATATTGTGTTTTTCAAGTCGCGGTAAATTGTATTGGCTGAAAGTGTATGAATTACCTCAGGCTAGTCGTTCAGCGCGAGGCAAACCCATCATTAATTTATTACCGTTGGAAGATGGTGAACAGATCAATGCCATTTTGCCAATCAGGGAATATGATGAAGACAAGTTTGTCTTTATGGCGACTGAAAATGGAACCGTAAAGAAAACATCGTTAACTGAATTTTCTCGTCCAAGAGCCAGCGGTAAGCGTGCGATTGAACTGGTTGAAGGCAACAGATTGATAGGTGTTGAAATTACTGACGGTGAACATGACATTATGTTGTTTAGCAATGCAGGTAAGGTTGTTCGCTTCCCCGAATCACATGTTCGGGTCATGGGTCGAACAGCAAAAGGTGTTCGGGGTATTAGACTAAGTGAAGGTCAAAAAGTAATTTCTCTGATTATTGTTGAAAGCAATGAAACAACAATATTAACGGCGACTGAAAATGGTTATGGTAAACGTACCGCTGTTGAAGATTATCCACAAAAATCTCGTGGTGGTGTTGGCGTTATTTCAATTCAGGTATCAGAACGAAATGGTTCTGTTGTTGGTGCGGTCGCGGTTGAGAATGAAGATGAAATCATGTTGATTAGTGATCAAGGTACATTAATCAGGACGCCTGTTAGCGAAATCTCCGTGTTTGGTCGCAATACCCAAGGGGTTAGATTGGTTAACCTTAATGAAACGGAGCATTTGGCAGGATTGGAGCGCATTGTTGAAATAGCTGATGACGATGATAGCCAAGAAGAACAAAAATCCTGATTCGTTTATTTCTCTCCTGGTTTTTTCTAACCTTTGAGGCTCATATTTAGCTATTCTTGATGTTTATAATGGCATCGTTTGGCTGGTGGTATGCGTGCGAGTCTATATAATGCAATGCCTGAATCAGCTGTAAAACAGCTAGTCGGTTTTATGCAGGAATTTGAACGGACACAGTATTAGAAAGAACAAACTAACTAGAAGAAATCTGAGCCAATGAGCGATAAGAAAAATCTGGATCAATTACGTGACGATATTGATGCATTAGACAAGCAACTGCTTGATCTGATTAGTCAGCGTGCGCGTTTCGCGCAGCAAGTTGCCGAAGTTAAAAATACTTCGTCAGAATCGGTTGTATTCTATCGTCCTGAGCGCGAGGCTCAGGTATTGAGAAAAGTAATTGAACAGAATAAGGGACCATTATCTGAAGAAGAAATGGCGCGCTTGTTTCGTGAAATTATGTCGGCCTGTTTGGCATTGGAGCAGGCATTGGATATTGCTTATCTTGGTCCTGAAGGAACATTCACACAATCTGCTGCACTTAAGCATTTTGGCCATTCAGTTAATACCTCTGCGTTCGGAAGTATTGATCAGGTTTTCCGGGAAGTAGAATCGGGCGCTTCAAATTATGGTGTGGTACCGATTGAAAATTCGATCGAAGGCGTCGTTAACCATACTCTGGATATGCTGAATGATTCGAGTTTGAAGATATGCGGTGAAGTAGAGTTACGTATTCATCATCATTTATTAAGTAAAGATGAAACGCTTAATGATATAAATCGAATTTATGCACATCAGCAAGCATTAGCACAGTGTCGTGCATGGCTAGATACACATTTAATGAAAGCCGAACGACTTTCTGTCGCGAGTAATGCAGAAGCAGCACGACTGGCTGGTTCAGAAAAACATGTTGCGGCAATCGCAAGCGAAGCAGCAGGCGACCTTTATGAGTTGAATAACCTTGCTAATAACATCGAAGACGAACCCGACAATACAACGCGCTTTCTTGTTATAGGCAAGGCTATGTGTTCGGCTAGTGGAAATGACAAGACCTCATTAATTTTTTCTGCGCCAAACAAACCGGGCGCATTACATAAAATGCTAAGTTGTTTCGCTGATAATGGTGTTAGCATGACTCGTATTGAATCCAGGCCTTCTCGACGTGAAATGTGGGCTTATGTTTTTTTCGTCGATATTGAAGGACACGCAGAAGATAAATCTGTAAAAAAAGCTTTGTCTAAACTGGAAAGTTGTGCAGCAATGGTTAAATTGCTTGGCTCTTATCCAAGAGCTGTACTCTAAAAATATCGAATTTTCAGGATTTTATTTGTATGTCTTGTGATTTACTTGGTCTTGCGACAAAAGGCGTTGCTGGTCTTCAGCCCTACCATGCAGGCAAACCTATTGAAGAATTACAGCGTGAATTGGGCCTGGATGAAATAATTAAGCTTGCTTCGAATGAAAATCCTTTAGGTCCAAGTCAAATTGTATTGGATGCGATTGCATCAACAAAAGATCTGTCACGCTATCCGGACGGAAATGGCTTCAGTTTAAAAAAAGTACTTGCTGACAAACATAATGTTGAACCAGATAAGATTACATTAGGCAATGGTTCGAATGATGTTCTGGAAATGGTTGCTCGCGCTTTTGTAACGAGTGAACACCAGGTTATTTATTCACAACATTCTTTTGCGGTTTATCCGATAGTAACGCAAGCGGTTGGTGCAGAGCATGTTGTTGTTCCTGCAAATGACTGGGGACACGATTTGCCAGCGATGCAGGATGCGATTACTGATAAAACACGCTTAATATTTATTGCTAATCCAAACAATCCAACAGGGACATGGCTAAATAGCTCGGACTTGAGAAACATGCTGGAGAATGTTCCAGATCATGTGATTGTTTTGCTTGATGAAGCTTATTTTGAATATGCAATAAGCGAAGAAAATTATCCTGATGGCAGTTTATGGTTGAATGATTTTAAAAACTTGATTATTACCAGAACTTTTTCCAAGGCATATGGGTTAGCAGGTTTGCGTATTGGTTATGCTTTATCTCATCCGGATATTGCTAATCTATTAAATCGAGTTCGTCAGCCGTTTAATAACAACAGTCTGGCTTTAATTGCAGCAGAAACAGCATTACAAGATGTGCAGTATATTGAACGCAGTGTTGAAGTGAATCAGTCAGGTATGAAACAGTTAGTACTGGCATTTGATGATATGGGTCTGGAATTTATACCTTCTAAAGGCAATTTTATTTGTGTTGATTTTGAACAACCCGCAGATGATATTTATCAGGCTTTACTTAAGAGAGGTATTATTGTGCGTCCTATTGCAAATTACGGTATGCCGAATCACTTGCGTATCAGTATTGGAATGGAATCAGAAAATAGCCGTTTTATAAATGAATTAGCTAAAATATTGAGTAAGTAATGTATGTTAATTGATCATCTTTCTATCATTGGTGTCGGCTTAATTGGTGGTTCGCTCGCACGCGCCTTGAAAAAAGCAAAATTGGTTAATCGCGTAACCGGATGTAACCGACGTGAAGATACTTTAAAAAAAGCAATTGAATTGGAAGTTATTGATGACTACACACTAGATATTAGTGATGCAGTTAAGGGCGCCGATGTTGTTGTTATCGGCACACCATTATCGACGACAGAAAAATTATTGCCGCAAATTGCCGAAGCTTTAGCTAATGAGGCCGTGTTGACCGATGTTGGTAGTGCTAAAGCCAGTGTTGTTAATGCTGCGCGAACTGCATTGGCTGATCAATTCCCCAGATTTGTACCAGGTCATCCTATTGCTGGAACAGAACAGAGCGGCGTTGAAGCTTCGTTTGCAGAATTGTTTATTGATCATCGTGTCATACTGACCCCCGTGGAAGAAACCTGTGACAAAGCACATAAGTTAATTACAGATATGTGGCAGGCGGTCGGTGCTGACGTCATTGATCTTGATGTTAAACATCATGATAACGTGCTTGCTGCGACCAGTCATTTACCCCATATGCTGGCTTATGCCTTGGTTGATTGTCTTGCCGGCATGCAGGAACGGGATGAAATATTCAAATATGCGGCGGGTGGTTTTGCGGACTTTACCCGAATTGCCTCAAGTAACCCTGATATGTGGCATGATATCTGTTTTTCCAATCGTGATGCGTTATTGAAAACACTCGATGTTTTTTCTGAACATATTAATCAGATTAAAGTTGCTATCGAAGCATCAGATAGCGAGCAGTTATTGGAAATATTTAGACGCGCCAAACAAGCCAGAGATGAATTTGTTAGTAGCAAAAAATAACTTAAATTCATCAGAGTAAAACACGCCAAATATGAGTTCAAAAAATCTTTCTGGTAATCGTTCCAGTTTTGAAGTTAAACCGGGTGGTATTATTTCGGGTCGTATTACTGTGCCTGGTGATAAATCGATATCACATCGTGCTTTGATGCTAGCTGCGATTGCTGAAGGCGAAACAACGATCAAAGGTTTCTTGCAAGGTGAAGATACACTAGCTACTGCCAAAGTGTTTCAACAATTGGGCGTTGAAATTGAAAATGATGGAAATTTAATAAAAATAAACGGTGTTGGTTTACATGGCCTACATGCTTATGACAGAGCATTAGATTTTGGAAATTCTGGAACATCAGTACGTTTAATGACTGGCTTGTTATCAGCCCAATCATTTAATTCAGAATTAATTGGTGATGAATCCTTAATGACACGTCCTATGATGCGAGTGATTGCCCCATTACAAACAATGAATGCGGACATTAATTGTTCTGATGATGGTACGTTGCCAATAAAGATAACAGGTGGCAATCAATTAAAAGGGATTGACTATGAATTACCGGTAGCCAGTGCTCAATTAAAATCCTGTTTGTTATTAGCGGGCCTTTATGCAGAAGGAACAACAACTATTATAGAGGATACGCCCACTCGTGATCATACTGAGCGCATGCTTGTGACCTTTTCTCATCGGCTAACAAGAAATGGAAATCAAATTTCGATTAACAAGGCAGATAAATTAGTCGGTGCAGAAATAACAATACCGGCCGATTTTTCATCAGCTGCATTTTTTATTGTTGCGGCAAATATAGTTTCGGGCTCAGATGTTGTTTTAGAAAATGTTGGTGTGAATCCCACACGTGATGCCATGCTAAAGATAATGACATTGATGGGTGCAAATATCGAACTCCAGAATGTACGAGAACAATCAGGAGAACCGATTGCTGATATTCATATAAAGAGTAGCGAATTAAAAGGCATCGATATTCCGGAAGAATTGGTACCAATTGCTATTGATGAATTCCCGGCGATATTGATTGCTGCTGCCTGTGCTAAGGGGACAACACGTTTATCTGGCGCGACAGAATTACGGGTTAAGGAAAGTGATCGACTTCAATCTATGTTCGATGGATTTATTGCCACGGGCATTCAGGTTGAAATGACAGAAGATGGTCTGACACTCGAAGGTGGTGAATTCAAAGGTGGCATTGTAAACAGCCATGGTGACCACCGTATTGCGATGGCATTTTCTGTTGCCGGAATGATTGCCAAAAAAGCGATTTTTATTAATGACTGTGAAAATGTAGCGACGTCTTTTCCTGGCTTCGTCGATTTAGCCAGAAAAGCGGGAATGGATATAACATATGTCTAATTTATCTGAATCTGAAATCCCAATAATTACTGTCGATGGTCCTAGTGGCACAGGTAAAGGAACAATTTGTAGCCATCTTATAGATTGGTTGCAGTGGAATTTTCTCGATAGCGGGGCACTTTATCGTGTATTGGCGCTAGCAGCACAAAAACACAGTATTAATAACGATGATGAAGCTGCATTGACAGATCTGGCAGAGAATTTGAATGTTGAATTCAAGGTGGCTGGCGCAGGTTCTTTGGTTAATGTCGTTCTGGATGGTGAGATTGTGACCAATGACATTCGCACGGAAGAATGTGGCAATGCAGCTTCGTTAGTGGCACCTATAATTGCAGTGCGGAAAGCCTTGTTAGCCAGGCAAAAGGCCTTTCATAAAGCGCCCGGACTGGTTGCTGATGGTCGAGATATGGGAACCGTGGTTTTTCCAGAGGCGGGCTTAAAGATATTTTTGACAGCGAGTGCCGAAGAAAGAGCCAAAAGACGGCTGAAACAGTTGAAGGATAAGGGTATTAGTGCTAATCTCCGCGACCTTTCCGCCGATATAGCTGAGCGAGACGAGCGAGATAGTACCCGTACAGCATCGCCATTGAAACCTGCGGAAGATGCAGTAATCGTTGATACAAGTTCACTTGGCATCGATGAAGTAGTAGCGAAAATTTCGGATTTAATTAAACAACGGATTCCGAATATTAAATAGGTGGGTAATCACTCGCGATGAGTGATTAGCTGAACATTAACGACATTATAAATGTCCCTAACAGAACACCCTGTTGTAGTACGAGACAGGATTCAGGAAATACCTTTCATGAGCGAGAGTTTTGCCGAGCTTTTTGAACAAAGCCAAATAGAAAATAAAATGCGTCCTGGCGCCATCATTAGCGCCATAGTAGTAGACGTCACCTCCGATAATATTGTTGTTAATGCCGGTCTAAAATCCGAAGGCATTATTCCTATAGACCAATTTCATGATGAGCTAGGCAACCTTGAAGTTGCTCTCGGCGACGAAGTCGACGTTGCTCTCGATTCTATAGAAGACGGTTACGGTGTAACCCGATTATCACGGGAAAAAGCAAAGCGTAAGATTGCCTGGACAGAACTCGAAAAGGCTCATGAAGCGAACGCGACTGTTACCGGTGTTATTACCGAACGTGTGAAAGGTGGTTTTACTGTTGATGTTGATAAAGTTCGTGCTTTCTTGCCGGGTTCATTAGTTGATGTGCGTCCAGTTCGCGATACTTCTTATTTAGAAGGTAAACCGCTGGAATTCAAAGTTATTAAAATTGATCAACGACGAAATAATGTTGTTGTATCACGCCGTGCCGTTGTTGAAACTGAAAGCAGTGAAGAACGTGATGCGTTACTTGAGTCATTAAAAGAAGGTGCGTTGGTTAAGGGTGTTGTTAAAAACCTGACTGACTATGGTGCATTCCTTGATTTAGGTGGTATTGATGGTCTTCTGCATATTACCGATATGGCCTGGAAACGTGTTAAGAATCCAAGTGAGATTGTTAACATTGGCGATGAAATAGAAGTTAAAGTTCTGAAATTTGACCGTGAGAAGAATCGTGTTTCTCTTGGTCTGAAACAAATGGGTGAAGATCCCTGGTTAGATTTAACCCGCCGCTATCCTGAAGGCGCTCGTCTACACGGTAAAATTACTAATCTGGCCGACTATGGTTGTTTTGTTGAGCTGGAAGAAGGTGTTGAAGGTTTGGTGCATGTTTCCGAAATGGATTGGACTAATAAGAACGTACATCCTTCAAAACTGGTTCATATTGGGCAGGAAGTTGATGTCATTATTCTTGATATTGACCAGGAACGCCGCCGTATTTCTCTTGGCATGAAACAGTGTCAATCAAATCCATGGGAACAATTTGCAGCGACACATAATAAGGGTGATCGTGTTGTCGGCGTTATAAAATCGATTACCGATTTTGGTATTTTTATTGGACTTGATGGTGGTATTGACGGTCTGGTTCATTTATCAGACGTGTCATGGGCTGAAAATGAAGGTGACTCAATTCGTAATTTTAGCAAAGGTGAAGAAATTGAAACGGTTGTTCTTGCTGTTGATGCAGAACGCGAGCGAATTTCTCTTGGTGTCAAACAACTGGAAAAAGATCCCTTCTCCAACTTCGTTGCTGAAAATCCAAAGGGCAGCATCGTTAAGGGAATCGCACAAAACGTTGACCAACGATTTGTTACCATTTCACTAGGTGATGGTGTCGAAGGCACCTTGAAAGTCAGTGAAATTTCACTGGAAAAAGAAATTGATGACGCACGTACCGTTATTAAGGAAGGAGAAGAAATTGAGGTCAAAGTTACTGCAATTGACCGTAAAAAACGAACTATTAATCTGTCTATTAAGGCAAAAGAGACTGACGATGAGAAAGCGACAATGGATGAATATGCGCCAGAATCTGGTGGAACTGCCAAATTAGGCGATCTTTTGAAGGAACATTTGGATAAATAGTTAAAAATTGCTGTTACAACAGGCCTATCTTCTGATAGGATTTAGGAACAATAACAATGGCTTGGCGCATTTAGACTAGGAATAGTGGCGCTCTATTCGAGATAACAAGCATGACTAAATCTGAACTTATCGAAGTATTGGCAAAACGCCAATCTCAACTGGCTTATAAAGACGTTGAATTAGCGGTTAAAACCATACTTGAACATATGTCTGGTACGCTTGCCAATGGCGACCGTATCGAGATTCGCGGTTTTGGTAGTTTTTCCCTGCATTACCGTCCACCCAGGGTTGGTCGTAACCCTAAATCGGGCGAACCTGTCTCATTACCAGCTAAACATGTGCCACATTTCAAGCCTGGTAAACAGATGCGTGAGAGAGTGAATAACTGTAATAGTCCCATCACTGACTAACAGAAAGCCTTGCAAGATTACTGCGCTCGGCTACTCGTCGTTAAAAATGTTCTCAAAATACTCATTTATTAAATATAAACTCCGTTTTTTCGATCATTTTTGCCTAGATTAGCCTTCGCTCGCTACATCTTCCAAGGCTTTCTGATGAGACTCTTAAATATTTCGATTTTTTTTATTTCCGTTCCGTTACAGCTATCGTTATAACTTGTATGATTATTTCAATCTGAGTAAAACACATTCTGGAGATGATGATGTCCCGTATTGCTAAATTGATTATCGTTTTTGCCATTTTATTATTTGGTCTGGCATTCCACCTCAAGAATAGTCAATTTATTGAATTAAATTATTATGCTGGCGTGTTAAACATGCCTCTTTCCTGGTTAGTCGTCGTCGTATTGTTTATTGGAGCTTTACTTGGAGTATTGGCCAGTTTGCCAATGATCATCAAATTGAAGCAACAAAAGCTTAAACTCGAAAGACAGATAAAGAATAGCGAAAAAGAAATTAACAACCTTCGAGTTATGCCAATTAAGGATAATTAATGTCTCTTGAATTGAACTTGCTATGGCTACTATTACCTGCAGCTGCATTGAGCGGTTGGTGGATAGGTCGGCGCGCTTTTAATTCACAAAGCAATTCTTCTTCAAGATCAATGCACCCTGAATATTTCAAGGGTTTAAATTTTGTATTAAACGAACAACCTGATAAAGCGATTGAAGTTTTCATCCGTATGCTTGAAGTTGATAGCGAGACGGTGGAAACACACCTTGCTTTAGGTAATCTATTTCGCAGGCGTGGTGAAGTTGATCGTGCAATTCGGATTCATCAAAATTTAATTGCTCGACCTACGTTGAATCGTGAACAACGAGCGCATGCCTTGCTTGAACTTGGTATGGATTATATGCGTTCCGGTCTGCTCGATCGGGCAGAAGGGTTATTTCTTGAATTAATCGACTCTGATTCTCATCTTAATCAGGCATACACTGAGTTGTTGGAGATATATCAGCAGGAGAAGGACTGGGCAAATGCGATTACCATAGCCAGAAATCTGGAAGCTATTTCTGCTGATACATACAGTCCAATTATTGCTCAGTTTTATTGTGAATGTGCTGATTTAGCTCTAAATCAAGGTAATATGCGCGTTGTTAAAGATCAGCTTCGTCGAGCGATGAGTTTTGACTCAAACTGTGTGCGCGCCAGTTTGATTGAAGCACAAATGCATCAGAAAGCAGGCAAAATTAAACAGGCAATCAAATCTTATAAGCGAGTTGAATCACAAGATAGTGATTACATTACAGAGGTTATTGAGCCACTGTATGATTGTTACCAAAAGTTAGATCGTGTTGATGAATTTGTCGAATATTTAAGAACCTTGATTAACATATATGGTGGTATTAGCACCATGTTAATGTTGACAGGATTGATAGCTGAACGTGAAGGTGAAAATTCGGCGATACGTTTTATTTCGGAAGAATTGAAAAATAGACCTACGGTTAAAGGCGTAGATAAGTTAATTGAATATGCATTAGACCGGTCTGAGGGAGAAACACATGAACATCTTAAAACGATTAAAGAATTAACCGGACAGTTGATAGAAGGAAGAGCAATGTATAAATGTAATAGCTGTGGCTTTGATGCAAAGCTGCTCCATTGGCAATGTCCCGGATGTAAGCATTGGGATACCGTTAAACCTGTTTTTGGAGTAGCCGGTGAATAGCAATAATCGAGTCATTGTTTCATTAGATTTTCCAGACGGGAAAGAAGCATTAGATCTTTGTAAAAAGCTGGATCCAGCAAGTTGTAAAATAAAAATAGGTAAAGAACTTTTTACAAGAGCAGGTCCTGCTTTAGTTGAAAAATTAATATCATCTGATTTCGATGTTTTTCTGGATCTAAAATACCATGATATTCCGAATACGGTTGCCAGTGCCTGCCGTGCCGCTGCTGACTTAGGTGTATGGATGTTAAATGTTCATGCATCTGGTGGTAAAGTTATGATGGAAGCAGCAAATGAAGCACTTGATAAAACATCACACAAGCCTCTATTAATAGCGGTGACAGTATTGACCAGTATGTCTCAAGAAGATTTAGCTGGTTTGGGTATTACAAAATCCGTTGAAGATCAGGTAATGTTATTAGCGAATCTAGCGAAATCATCCGGATTAGATGGTGTTGTTTGTTCAGCCAAGGAAGCAAGCAGTTTAAAAGCCGAACTGGGTGAAGAGTTTTGTCTGGTGACTCCGGGTATTCGTCCAGCTAATTCAAGTAGTGACGATCAAAAACGCATTATGACACCTCTCGAAGCAATCAATGCAGGAAGTCATTATCTTGTTATTGGACGACCTATAACGAAAGCAGATGATCCACTTGCTGCATTGGAATCGATTAACGCTTCTATAAGTTAAACGTTATTGTATTCATGTTAGTTACTGCACGACAAAATGTCTTGTCTCCAACACTACCTGAGTCTGGTCAGACCAAGTCAAATTGGTCTCGTTTATACGGTAGCGCAAAGTCACTTGCTATTGCCAATATGGCAATGCAAATACAAAAACCTGTTTTAGTTATAACAACAGATACAATTAGTGCCGTTAATTTAATTAATGAATTAAAAGTTTATATAACTGATCTGAAAGCAACACCCGTTATCACTTTCCCGGATTGGGAGACTTTACCTTACGATCCTTTCTCTCCTTATCAGGATATTATTTCAGAACGTTTACAAACCTTGTTTGATTTGTCGACGTTAAATCAAGGTGTTCTGGTTGTTCCAATTACCACAGTCATGCACCGTTTATTACCGAGTGAATATTTATTAGCAAATAGTATGGTATTAAATGTTGGACAATCAATTAATCTTGAAACTTTCAGGAAACAATTAAACCAACAGGGATATCGTTTTGTCGAACAAGTGACAGAGCATGGTGAAGTTTCAGTAAGAGGTTCCTTGCTAGATGTTTTTCCTATGGGAGCAAGCGATCCTTTTCGAATTGATCTATTTGATGATGAAATTGATAGCATTCGACTGTTTGATATTGAAACACAAAGATCGAGCAAAAAAATAGAGTCTCTGCGTGTTTTGCCTGCACGAGAAGTCGCGCTAATTGATGAAGGGATTGCCCGTTTCCGTGCCAATTGGCGTGCTCGTTTTGAAGGAAACCCAGGCCAATGTCCTCTTTATAGTGATGTCAGTCAATCTCTGGCGCCAGCTGGAATTGAATATTATTTGTCTTTGTTTTATGAAGAAACCAGTAGTTTGTTTGATTATATGCATGATGATTCAATTCTGGTTCTGGATGAAGGGATAAAAGAAGCGGCTGAATTATTCTGGGAAGATATCGAATCTCGATACGAACAGGGCCGTTACGATGTAGAGCGTCCAATTTTGCCACCGCGCGATGTGTTTTTGAATACAAACGATTTATATACCGAATTAAAACAGTTTCCTCAAATACATATTTCGAGTCTGGCAACGGAATCTGATTCAGCTATGGTTGAATATGATACTGAGATGCCGACAAATCTTTCTATTGATGCGCGTGCAAAAGAACCGCTGACATTAGTTAATCATTTTCTGAATGAATTTGAAGGTCGTGTATTGATTGCAGCTGAAACACAAGGTCGTCGTGAAACGATCATGGAAATATTCAAGCAATATGGTACGCCAGACAAAGTTGAAAACTGGAATAGCTTTCTGCAAAGCGAAATTAAATTTGCTATCGCCATTATGCCTATCGAACATGGTTTGATTATTCATGAGCCAAACGTGGCCATTATTACCGAAGCACAATTATTTGGCGAACGTGTCATGCAACGGCGTTTACGAAAACGTAAACAACAAGATGCCGATGCGGTTGTACGTAATCTGACTGAATTAAGAGTAGGTGCAGCGGTGGTTCATGAAGAGCATGGCGTCGGTCGCTATCTTGGCCTGGTGACCCTTGATGTGGGTGGTATTCCGGCTGAATTTATTCATCTTGAATATGCTGAAGGTGACAAACTCTATGTGCCGGTTGCTGCGCTGGATTATATCTCTCGATATACCGGCCTTGATCCAGAACATGCCCCTTTACATAAATTAGGCAGTGGTCAGTGGCAAAAAGCCAGACGTAAAGCCGCCGAGAAAGTTTACGATGTTGCAGCTGAATTACTTGAGTTACACGCGCGTCGTGCTGCAAGAAAAGGTATGTCTTATGAATTAGATCAAGATGCTTATTCTGCTTTTGTGCAAAACTTTCCGTTTGAAGAAACACCCGGGCAACAAGATGCAATCGATGCAATGATCGAAGATATGCGTAATGATAAACCGATGGACAGGCTTATTTGCGGTGATGCCGGTTTCGGAAAAACGGAAGTTGCCATGCGTTCTGCTTTTATTGCTATGCAAAATAACAAACAGGTGGCGATATTAGTACCAACGACATTGTTAGCACAACAACATTACCAAAATTTTATTGACCGATTTGCGGATTGGCCAGTGCGTGTTGAATTATTATCTCGCTTCCGAACAAAAAAAGAATCAGATACTGCCTTGGCTGCTATGGCAGATGGTAAAGCGGATATTGTGATAGGTACACATAAGCTATTACAAAGTGATATTAATTTCAAAACTCTTGGTTTGATTATTATTGATGAGGAACATCGTTTCGGTGTGCGTCAAAAAGAAAAGTTTAAATCATTACGAGCAGAAATTGATGTGTTAACGCTAACAGCGACACCGATTCCAAGAACATTAAATATGGCGCTATCAGATTTGCGTGAACTTTCTATTATCGCTACGCCGCCATCACGTCGTCTTGCGGTAAAGACTTTTGTCAGGGAACGAAGTGACATCCTATTAAAAGAAGCCATGTTGCGTGAGATTAAGCGTGGTGGACAAGTGTTTTATTTGCATAATGAGGTTAAAACAATAGAAAAAACAGCCGAAGAGATAGAGAAGTTGTTGCCTGAAGCGCGAGTACAATTTGCACACGGACAAATGCCGGAAAAACAACTCGAATCAATTATGCAGGATTTCTATCATCGCCGTTTTAACGTATTGGTTTGTACTACCATTATTGAAACGGGTATTGATGTCCCGACGGCAAATACAATTATTATTAATCGAGCTGATAAATTTGGTTTGGCACAATTATATCAATTGCGTGGCCGAGTAGGACGTTCACATCATCGCGCCTACGCTTATTTAATTGTGCCGCCGCGAAAAGCAATGACCGCCGATGCCGTTAAACGATTGGAAGCAATAGAAGCATTGGAAGAATTGGGTATAGGGTTTACTTTGGCTACACATGATCTTGAGATACGGGGTGCGGGTGAATTCCTTGGCGAAGGACAAAGTGGGCATATTCAGGAAATTGGTTTTGGTCTGTATATGGAATTATTGGATAGAGCGGTACAGGCCATGAAAGAAGGTAAACAGCCAGAACTGGATCGTCCTTTGGATCATGGTGCTGAAATAGATTTACATGTTCCTGCATTAATACCGGAAGATTTCTTACCGGATGTGCACCTACGATTAATTATGTATAAACGTATAGCCAGCGTAAAATTAGAATCAGAATTAAGTGAATTGAAGGAAGAAATGATTGATCGATTTGGTTTATTACCCGAGGCTGTCAGGAATTTGTTCGAGATAAGCAAATTAAAACAAAAAGCACGGCCATTGGGTGTTCGCAAGATTGATTTGGGACTGAAAGGAGGACGACTCTTTTTTCAGGAAAAAGCGAGTATCGATCCCAACCGTATTATTCAACTAATTCAGTCAGATCCGGTAAGCTATAGACTGGATGGACAGGATAAACTGAGAATCAATAAGGAATTACCCGATATAGAAAGTCGTCTACAAATACTTGAAAGTCTTTTTGATGAAATTGCATTAAAAAACGCGGCATAATATACCCATATGAATCTAACAAAAACTCTATTTATTCTGTTTGTCCTGAATTTTTCTCAGACTGTTTTAGCTGAATCATGGTATCAAGTTGAAGCTATCGTCTTTGACAGGCTCTATCCTGATTTGGATGGTGAACAATGGCAAAATGAAGAATTTAAAATCAGAAGTAATATGGTTGAATTGCAATCTCCTGATGATATTTTTAATTCGGATCAGGAATTAGTACCGTTTATGATACTGGATAAAAAGCGTAATCGCATGAGTGGTGTTTACCGTGTATTAAGATTATCCAGCGAATACCGACCTCTCTATCATATTTCCTGGCAACAACCGGCAAGTGAACGCAGACAATCGCGTCATGTTCACATTCAAAGGCTTGAAGGTGAAGAAGTAACAACAGTAGCAAAAACAGAAGAAGCAGTAGAAGAACTGGAAGAGCCAGAGTTTATTGAAGAGTTCATTATGCCAGACAGGATTGTTGATGGATCAATACGAATCAGGAGTGGCTTCTATTTACATGCTGATGTTGACCTTTCATATTTCAAACAACTACCAGCTGAAAACAAAGTAATCCGTAGCAGTGAAGAATCATTTTCAGGACTTCAGGAAAAGACAGTCATCAAGCTTAAGGAAAGCCGAAAGATCAAATTGAATGAAATTCATTATTTTGATCATCCGATGTATGGCGTGATTCTTCAGGTTAGCCGTCTGAATTAGCAGCCGATTACCTGTGTTCATGAACCCATATTAGTTGTCTGTGTTATTTGAAGAAGTAGTTAAATATTTAACTTAAGGAGATTAATATTACTGAAACAATATTTATGATACATGGAATGTGGGGAGGATCGTGGTGTTGGGACGATTATAAAACCTTTTTTGAAAAAAAGGGTTATCACTGCGTTGCTCCGACATTACGTTACCATGACATCAATCCCATGAGCCAGCCTGACTCAATGTTGGGAACAACGAGTTTGATAGATTATGTTGATGATTTGGAAAAGGAAATTCTCCAATTAGATACGAAACCTATTGTGATGGGGCATTCCATGGGAGGCTTACTTGCACAAATTTTAGGAAGTCGGAATTTAGCAAAATCCCTCGTCCTGTTAACACCAGCCCCACCTTCTGGAATAACATCGTTTAGCCCAAGTACTGTTAAAAGTTTCTGGGGCATATTCTCAAAATGGGGATTTTGGGAAACACCAAATCACCAAATGTTTGATGATGCTGTTTATTCATTACTTAATCTGATGCCGACAGATCAACAAAAAACAATTTTTGATAAATTTGTTTATGAGTCTGGAAGGGCGACGGCAGAGATTGGCTTTTACTTTCTAGATCAGAATAAAGCATCTTCTGTTGATGCTTCAAAAATTAAATGTCCTATATTGGTTGTTTCTGGTTCAGAAGATAGAATTACCCCGGCAAATATGGTTGAAAAGATTGCAAAAAAATATGAGCCGCTATCAACGTATAAGTTATTTGAAAACCACGGTCATTGGGTCATAGGAGAACCGGGCTGGCAGGAAATTGCAAACTACGTGTCTGAATGGTTAGATAACATCTCTAACTAATCATTTTCATGTTTAGGAATAACATGAATTTTATTACCTTCAATTGTAATTAATAAGTTAATCGGTCGACAACATACTTCGCAATCTTCAATGTATTCCTGTTCAGGGATGCTGCAATCAATAACTAATTCAATGCTTTCACCGCAATAAGGGCAAGTAATATGCTGACTGGATAGTTGATTCACTATTTATTGTTTAATAGCGTAGAAATCAGTTCGTGTATTTTTCCAATACCTTCTTTCAGATTATTCTCTATTATTTCCATGGTAATAATTTCATCTGTTTTTCCTGCTGCCCAATTGACGACCAGAGAACAGCAGGCATATTCCATATCCAATTCTCTAGCGAGACTGGCTTCGGGCATACTGGTCATGCCGACGATATCGCAACCGTCTCTTTCATATTTAATTATTTCTGCTGCTGTTTCCAGCCGTGGGCCTTGTGTAACGGCATAGGTGCCGCTTGGATAAGCATCGATATTACATTTCTTAGCTGCATCAATTAATTGTTGTCGTAATGATTCAGTGTATGGCGAAGTAAAATCAATGTGGATGACTTCTTCTAGATTACCTTCATAAAATGTATCTATCCGACCATGAGTGTAGTCAATGAGTTGATCGGGAATAACAATCCGACATGGTGTCATATCGTCAGTAATTCCGCCAACGGCATTGACGGCAATAATTTCGCTGACGCCAGCATCTTTTAATGCTTGTATATTGGCGCGGTAATTTATTTTATGTGGTGAAATGGTATGTGGCTTACCATGACGTGGTAAGAATAATATTTCAATATTATTAAACTTTCCGACGGTGATTGCTGCGGAAGGCTTCCCCCATATTGTATCAGGATTGATCTCGTCAATAATTTCAAGCCCATCTAATTCGGTAAGGCCACTGCCGCCAATGATTGCGTGTCTAGTCATGATTCTTAATATATTATTCTTTTAAGGCATAAATGCCGGCAACGTTTCTATGGTACTCATGATAATCCATTCCATAACCAAACACATATCTATTTGGAACAGTTAATCCAGTAAAGTCTGCATTCTTTATGGGTTTATCTTTATCAAGAATTTTCTCAGCAAGTACAGCAGTCAATACTTGTTCTGCACCGGCTTGGTAACAATACTCAATAATGGCAGCAAGTGTGATACCTTCATCGAGAATGTCATCGATTAATAATATTGTTTTATCCTGCAAAGATTTTTCCGGTTTTTTTAACCAGTTTAATTCACTGCCACTGGTTTCGCCGCGATAACGTGTGGCATGGATGTAATCTATTTGTAGCGGGAAGTTTAGTTGTGGCAATAAACGTCCGGCTAATACTAATCCACCAATCATGATAGGTAAGACTAATGGGTTGCTTTCTTTTAAATTATTCGAAATAGCAATAGCCATTGCTTTAATTGCAGCTTCTACTTCTTCGGCACTAAATAATAACTCCGCATTTTTTAGTGCATTTTGACTATCTTTTAAAATGGATTGTTGATCACTCATTCTTCAAACCCTCTTGTCCCGTCCAGTCCTTGGCGAACTGCCAGGCAGAGCGGCCACTACGTGAACCGCGCTCAAGCGCCCATTTTAGAGAGGCTTTTTTTACTGACTCATTATTAACAGTATTATTACCCAATTTCTTTAGCCAGTAATCGACAATATCCAGGTATTGATCCTGATTAAAAGGATGAAAAGAAAGCCAAAGTCCGAAACGTTCTGAGAGTGATATTTTCTCTTCTATCGACTCATTCAAATGTAATTCATTGTTTATATTCTTGCTGGCAATATTATCACTCATGTATTCGGGTAATAAATGTCGACGATTGGATGTGGCGTAAATCAGAATATTTTCTGAGGTATTAGTAAGTGAACCGTCAAGAACAACTTTGAGCGCTTTATAACTTGAATCATCTGCTTCAAAGGAAAGGTCGTCGCAGTAAAGAATAAAATGACCTTCTTTGTTACTGAGTTGTTCGATAATTGTTCTTAAATCACTGAGGTTTTCTCGTTCTACTTCAATTAGATTTAAGCCGTTTTCCTGATGTTCACTTAACAAGGCTTTGATTAAAGATGATTTTCCTGTTCCTTTGGGTCCCCAAAGTAATACATTATTGGCGGGCAGGTTTGCCAGGAATTGTTGAGTATTACGATTAATAAGTTCTTTTTGGTGTTCTATACATTGTAAGTCTGAAAGACAAAAATGTGCAGGGCGTTCTACTTTTTGAAAATGACCACCATGGCCACAGGATTTCCAGTGATAAGCACCTCCGCTAAAATCAGTTGCAGCCTTAGGCATGACTGGTATGAAAGGCTCTATTCTGTCGAGTATAGCATCCAGTCGTTTTAATAATTTCTCTGTTTCTGACACGAGTTTTCTAGATTAATAAAAATGATGTCAGATTATACCCAAGTTACATAAAAATCTAAGGACTAACTGGTAGCGATAGCCTGATTTAATTTATCCTCGATTCGTTTTTTATAATTCAGGTAATGAATCGTTTGTAATTGGTCAGATTCAACCTGATCCATGAGTCCTCTAGAAATGTCTATATCGGTTATATAGATAGGATATTTTTGTCCGTTAGCACGTTGTTGAATAACGTGGTTGGCTACAACATTGAATAAATTATTCCCATGTTCGATAAATGAGAATTCCTTATCTCCACAAAATATATTTAATGAATTATGTTCATCATCCGGGCTACCTATTACCTGAATATTGAAAAATCCTTTCCCGGTTACATCAATTTCATTACTAACTTTATTTATTTGAATATTTTTTGTTTTGTCATTATTTATTTGAAAGAATTCAATTTCGATATTTTCGATATTTGTTTGAATATCAAGCATCAGGAATGTACGCCGATTAATAGTTGCCTCAAAGAACAAGTTAAAGTGATTAATTAACGCCTTACTATCATGAAATGGAATGGTTTGAAAAAATAAAGAGCCATTTTCATCTATGATATAGATATCCGCCATATTGTTGTTTATAGAATAAAATAATTGAATTTTTTCAGTTTCATTCAGTATAAAAAGTTGTTGAATAAGTTTGTCACCACGCGTTTGGTGTTCAAATAAGACAGGACTAAATTTATTATTAGGTTTGCTCAGACTACGTAATAAATGAGCACTTGAACCGATATATGTATATCGCAAGTGATTCTCTTCATTAAAAAGTGAGTAATAGCAATCTTCAATTTCTATGAGGTAATGTGTGTTTTCATGTAATTGTTTTCCATAAAATACACTTATGACATCCTGTATGATTTCTTCAGTACGTTTTGTTATGGCCGAGCCATAGCTTGATGAATAACAAAAAGCATTAAGCTTTGGCGGACCGGAAGATTCGCCAATTGGTGCCCAGTGCATGTATTCACTAATACATTGCAAGAATGCATCTGGCCCATCAAACCGGAATATTAATAATTCTTCCCATGAAGTACATATCAATAAATCAAAACTATAAGTGAGGTTGCTATGTTGAGCACCGTAACTGAGTATGTTATCTCTCGTGCTTGAGATATGATTAATATTGTCTTTTGACTTGGTTTGTGGAATATGGCCTACATTGATGTAAACACAGGCATGTTGTACCTGAACAGGTTGATTCAAATCATTAAAATTTGCTTCGGCTAATTGCCCTGAAGGAAATTCACTTTCAAAAGAAACAAGTAATTGTCTGAGTTCTTTAATGGTTAAATCATCGCTGCAGTTTAAAGAGATAGCGGAGTGGGAGTCGATAACCCTGTTAAAGTAGGCCCAGGCAATTAATTCAATGATACTCTGTGTTCGCTTGATAGGTTTGTGTTCATTGATTGAATTTGAATTAATATTTCCCTGATACAATTGCCAACTGTCTTTTCCTGACGAGTTTTTTTTCTGGTAAACCGTAAGCGTTGAATAATTCATGCTGGTTTCATTGTCACGATTTATGATATCGATTTTTCCTGCTTTTCTTTCGAATGCAGCATAAAGTTTACGACCAAGAACGTTTAATTCTGTTTGACTTACTCGTGAGACTTCAGTGTTTTGTCGGGCAAATGCAGAAAGAAAACGATAGCTTTCAGTTAAAGCATTCATTAGACGGTTTCGTTGCTGGGCTATCATATCGATTTGCCATTCTTTTTTTCCATCCATCAGCACAAACTGTTCATTTGTCCAACCCCAATCAAGAACGATTTGTTTGAATAAGTCTCTACGCCAACTTTTTTTCTTAACCTCGTGACTGAGAGGGATTTTTATCTTTATGTAAAAACATTGACGAAACAGTTCAAGACGTTCTTTTTGATTTCGGGTCATCAGGTATTCTTCAACTTTTTTATACATCATGATGTAAGGATCAAGATCATTTATGGAGTCAATACCTTCATAGACAGATTCTTTAAACATCATGCTTAATAGGGAGATCGATGGATATTCACTTGCATAGACTTCCATTAAGAGAAGTTTCATTAATGATTTGTATGGGGAATGGATACTTTTGTAGAGTTGCCAGACAGCAGCACCAAAAAATTCAGAAGCAGGTATATCTGAAACATTGCCAAAATCAATGCTGTCAGAAGGATATAATTTTTTTTGGTCGTGTAATTCTTCTATGTATCCATCATAGTTTTTTTCATTTTCTGGAGGCACAAGCCACCAGGTAGGAATTTTCCCAGCGATAAGTAAACTAGAACGATAAAATTCATCTAGCAAAAGATAATGTTGTGCTGATCCACTACTTTCTGAAGACAGTCCTTGTTGTTTGCCTTGTTTAAATTCTTCGGCTGAAAAAACAAAAAAATGAACTTCAAGGTGTAGTTCTTCATCAGACCACTGTTCAATGGCATACGCCTTTTGTTGTAGAAGATCGATTGCCTCTGCATCCAATGATGTTGAATGTAATAACCAGACATCGAAATCACTTTTACTGTTATAGGCAATCGAGCCACTACTTCCCATAAAATAGATGCCATTAATATTCATGAGCTGACATGCACGACGGGATACTTTGTAGGATTTAAAAAAACTCTTGGCAATTTTTATGGCTGATTGTTCAGGTGCATATTCAGAAATTCCAAAAGGAACTTCGTCATTAATATATCCGGGCAGGGCAGGGTTATTCTCATGGAAAAGTAGTGGTAATAGATCAATAAATCGAGCTTGCCTTTCGCTTAATGCTTGTCGTGTTAATTCGATTCGTTGCTGATTAATCTTGAGAAAATGTGTTTCTACGTTATTAATATTGGCTTTCGACACTTGTTTTAGACTGCTGGCCATACTTTATCTCGTTGTTTTATATAGTAATATTTTCAGATCGTAGACGAATAATATAATTTGCTTCAGATAAGTCTGATTATCTTTTCTGCCCTAAAACTGTATCGGCAAAGGCAAAAATATCTTCATAGAAAAAGTATTTTCAAAATATCATTAAATAGATAAAACTACATAATAATCAAATGCTTATAAGTTTACTGGGGTTAATACACAATCGAATTTGGAGTGGCAAAATGAATAGGCATTTAAGCTGTATACATCGATGCATTGGGAGGCGAGTTTTGGTAGTATTCGTGCCTGTTTTGGCGTTTTACAAGCATATTGCGGGAAGCATTGTTGCTGGTGATTTCGTAGTACTAAAAAAATTATAATAATGTACGTGGGATAACGGTTTACTTGAAAATATTAAATTATTAATTGAGGAATATTATGTTTACTAAAGATAACAATGTGGAAGGTTTTGACGCGGCACTTTTTACCGCAATGGAAAACGAACGACGTCGCCAGGAAGAGCATATTGAATTAATCGCATCAGAAAATATGACCAGCCCACGCGTAATGGAGTGTCAGGGTTCTGTACTAACGAATAAATATGCGGAAGGTTATCCGGGTAAACGTTATTACGGTGGTTGTGAACATGTGGATGTCGTTGAACAACTTGCTATTGACCGTGCGTGCGAATTATTTGGTGCAGATTGGGCTAACGTACAACCACACTCTGGATCACAGGCTAATGGTGCTGTTTATCTTGGATTGATTAATCCGGGTGATAAAGTGATGGGTATGAGTTTGGCTCACGGTGGTCACTTAACGCATGGCGCATCTGTCAACGTCTCAGGTCGTATTTATGATGCCGTTCAATACGGTTTAGATGATAAAGGCCTTATTGATTATAACCAGGCGGAAGAACTTGCATTGGAACACAAACCCAAAATGATCATTACCGGTTTCTCTGCTTATTCAAGAGTGGTTGATTGGGAACGTTTTCGCGAGATTGCTGACAAGGTTGGCGCAATAATGATGTCTGATATTGCTCACGTTGCCGGTTTGGTTGCGACTGGCGAATATCCTAGCCCGGTACAGATTGCTGATGTTACTACTTCAACAACACACAAAACATTACGTGGCCCACGTTCTGGCATTATCATGGGTAAAGCCAATGCTGATATAGAAAAGAAGATTAACTTCATGGTATTCCCGGCCTATCAGGGTGGTCCACACATGCATACCATCGCTGCAAAAGCGGTTGCCTTCAAAGAATGTTTGGAACCAGAATTTAAGACTTACATTCAACAGGTTAAGAAGAATGCAACTGCAATGGCAGATACTTTTGTTGAACGGGGTTTGAAAATCGTTTCTGGTGGTACTGATAACCATCTGTTCCTGGTCGATATGATTGAAAAAGGATTGACAGGTAAAGAAGTTGATGCTGCGATTGGTCGTGCACATATCACTTGTAACAAGAACTCAGTGCCTAATGATCCACAATCACCATTCGTGACCAGTGGTATACGTGTTGGTACACCATCAATTACCACACGTGGTTTTGATGAAGCAGATTGTAAACAAGTGGCTAACTGGATTTGTGACATCATGGATAACATGGGTGATGATTCTGTTATCGACACTGTTAGAAATGGTGTTCTTGAACTTTGTAAGAAACGACCTTTATATGAGTCGAATGACGACTTAAAATAACACACCTGTTATTTGTTTGATTAGTATGAGGGATTGTTTTTGCAATCCCTCATGCGTTTTGAAAACTGAAAAGTGAGATAGACAATGCGATGTCCTTTTTGTATAGATCCTGATACACGAGTCATTGATTCACGCCTTGTTGGTGAGGGTGATCAGATTCGTCGTCGTCGTGAATGTACAAGCTGCAAAGAACGATTTACGACATACGAGTCAGCAGAGCTAAATTTTCCTCGTATTATTAAATCCGATGGTCGTCGGGAACCTTTTAATGAAGAAAAATTAAGAGGTGGTTTATTACGAGCCGTTCAAAAAAGACCTGTTGAAATGGAAAAAGTTGATGTCGCTGTTTCAACTATTATGCATAAACTTCGCGCAACAGGTGATAAGGAAGTCAAATCAATCCAGGTAGGTGATTGGGTAATGGAACAGTTACGTGGAATTGATCAGGTTGCCTATGTTCGTTTTGCTTCGGTATATAGAAAGTTTGAAGATGTAAGGGCTTTTCTTGAAGAAATAGAACGCGTTGAAAATGAATTGCCTCCTGAACTACAAAAGAGCCAGCTCGATCTACTAGGATCAGATGATGGAGACGATAGTTGACGTGGGCAGCACACGATTATCAATTCATGTCTCGCGCCATTTGTGTGGCAAAGCGTGGGCGCTACACATGTGATCCAAATCCGCGTGTTGGTTGTGTAATAAGTAAGAACGATCAGCAAATTGCAGAAGGTTGGCATGTAGTAACAGGTGAAGCACATGCCGAGATTAATGCTCTTAAGCAATGTGATGATGCATCAAATTCTACTGTATATCTTACACTTGAACCATGCTCTCATCATGGGCGTACACCACCTTGTGTTGATGCTTTAATTAAGGCGAATGTAAAAGAAGTTATTATCGCCATGCTTGATCCTAATCCACTTGTTTCCGGTTCAGGTATAAAAAAATTAGAAGAATCCGGAATCATTGTTAGAAAAGGATTACTCGAAGCAGAAGCGGCTAAACTTAATCCAGGATTTATTAAACGAATGACATCTGCTATGCCATATGTCTGTTGCAAAATGGCAATGAGTTTGGATGGACGTATAGCGTTAGCCAATGGAGATAGTCAATGGATCAGTTCTGAACAAGCAAGAGGTGATGTGCATCGTTTACGTGCGGCAAGTAGTGCTATATTAAGCACTGTTGATACAGTAATAGAAGATGATGCATCGTTAAATGCGAGAAATCTGGATTTTGAATTTACACAAGCTGTTCGGGTTATTGTTGATAGACAGCTTAAAGTACCAAAACAGGCAAAAATATTTACTATCCCGGGCAAAATAATTATTTATACTGAAAAAGAGAATGATGATCGTATTAGTGAATTAGAGAGTGCTAGCGTAGAAGTTGTTAGTTTACCTGTATCAAAATCATGGTTGTTGAATGTCTTTTCTCATTTGGCAAAAGAACATGAAATTAATGAACTTATGGTTGAAGCAGGAGCGACTTTTTCAGGCGTGTTGATTGAAGCAGGCTTGGTTGATGAGCTTGTTGTTTATATGGCTCCCATGTTGCTTGGTGATAATGCACAAGCATTATTAAAATTGAATCCATTAGAGAAACTAAGTGAAGCAAAAAAAATGACACTAACTGATGTTCGTCAAGTCGGGCCAGATCTTCGTATAACTTATAATATATAAAATAAATAATAAAAGTGATTTAAAATGTTTACAGGAATTATTCAAGCTACAGGCAGTATTTCTGATATTGAGTTAAAAGGTGATGACAGCCGTTTCGTATTCAATGCGGAAAATATGCAATTGTCTGATATGAAACCTGGCGACAGTATTTCAGTGAATGGTGTGTGCTTGTCTATTATTGAAAAAAAAGAAAATTTATTTAGTGCAGATTTATCTAAAGAGACATTAAGCCTGACTACATTCGCTGATATGAAAAAAGGCTCTCGAATTAATCTTGAAAAAGCAATGATATTATCTGATCGAATCAATGGTCATATGGTTTCTGGTCATGTAGATGGTGTTGGTAGAGTGATGAATAAAGTAGAGGAAGCTCGATCAGTTAAATACACAATTGAATTTCCGCATGAATTAAATAAATTTATTTCAAAAAAAGGTTCTATTTCAATTGATGGCGTGAGTTTAACAATCAATGACGTCAATAATAATGCGTTTGATGTTAATATCATTCCGCATACTTTATCTGAAACTATTTTTTTGCAATACGATATCGAAACAAAAGTTAATCTGGAAGTTGATCAGATTGCACGTTATCTGGATAAACTGATAAGTAAATAATATGTCACTAAACACAACATTAGAATTAATTGAAGACATCCGAAATGGTCGTATGGTTATTTTGATGGATGATGAGGATCGTGAAAATGAAGGCGATCTGGTTATTGCCGCATCACATGTGCAATCTGAAGATATTAACTTTATGGCTCGTTATGGTCGTGGTTTAATCTGTTTAACATTGACGGGTGAACACTGTCGTAAATTAAATTTACCTTTAATGACAAGTCAATCGAGCTCAAACTTTTCAACTAATTTCACCGTATCGATTGAAGCTGCCGAAGGTGTAACAACGGGAATATCTGCCGCAGATCGTGCGATGACGATACAAAAAGCAGTAGCACCAGAGGCAAAGCCAACCGATTTGGTGCAGCCAGGGCATGTCTTCCCAATCATGGCGCAACCCGGTGGGGTCTTATCAAGAGCAGGGCATACTGAGGCAAGCTGTGATTTAGCACGATTGGCAGGACTACAAGAATCCGCAGTGATTGTCGAGATATTGAATGATGATGGTTCCATGGCCAGACGTCCCGATCTGGAGAAAATTGCTAAAGAGCATGATCTAAAAATTGGAACAATTGCTGATCTAATTCGATATCGTATAGAAAATGAAAAAACAGTTGAGCATATGACTGAATGTAATTTTTCTACTGAATTCGGAGAATTTGTTTTGCATGCGTATCAGGATAAACTTGAAAAGAAAATACACCTTGCATTGGTTAAAGGAAAACTTGATCCTGACACGCCCACATTGGTCCGTGTACATTTAGAAAATCCTATTTCTGATTTAACCGGCAGTCTTGCCAAGGATCGCGGTTGGCCGGTGGATGATGTGTTAAAACGTCTTGCTGAAGAAGAGTCAGGCGTATTGGTTATTCTTTGCCAACAATTTGAGTCATTAGAATTAATAAATCAGATAGAGTCATATAAAATTAATAAACAAAAAACTGAAAGCAATAAAAATGATGAAAACAGCAGAGATCTTCGTACAATTGGTTTAGGTGCGCAAATTCTTTCGGATCTTGGCATTAAAAAAATGCGTGTGCTTAGTGCACCAAAACGTATTCATGCATTGTCTGGCTTTGGTTTAGAAGTTGTTGAGTACGTAAATTAACGAGAACATTAAAGAATGTCAGATATAAAAATTATTGAACAAAAAGGATCTTGTGAAGGGACAATCAAGATTGCAATTGTTATCAGTCGTTTTAATAGTTTTGTCGTCGATCGTCTTTATGATGGTGCTATAAAAAGTCTTGAAAAAAATGGTGTTAGTAAAGATGCTATAACCGTAATTAAAGTCCCTGGTGCCTTTGAAATACCTGTAGCTGTAAAAACATGTCTTGATAAAAATGAATATGATGCTGTTATCACTTTAGGTGCGATTATCAGAGGTGAAACACCTCACTTCGATTTCATTGCAAATGAATGTACTCATGGAATTTCACAATTAGCAATGAATAGTGGTGTGCCGGTAATCTTTGGTGTGTTAACAGTAGATAACACTGAACAAGCAATGGACAGAGCGGGTGATGAAGAAAGTAATAAAGGTTTTGAAGCTGCATCTGCAGCATTGGAAATGATTGGCGTATTAAAACAGCTAAAATTATGAGTACACCCTCACCAGCTATCAGCAAGCGTGCAAGAATTAAAGCCAGACGCAATACTGTACAAGCATTATATCAATGTTTTTTGACAGGTAAGGATGTCAGTGATGTCATTGCAGAATTTGAAAATAACAAACAAACACTTGCAAAAACAGATATCGATTACTTTAAGCTTCTACTAAGAGGAACGATTAAATGTAATGACGAGCTTGATGCGCAAATTTCAAAACTTCTGGATCGACCTGTAGCTGAACTTGATGCTATCGAGCGAGCAATATTACATATTGGTTGTTATGAGCTGAAATATAATGTTGAAATACCCTGGCGTGTTATTGTTAATGAATCAATTGAACTTGCAAAATTATTTGGTGCAGAAGAATCACATAAATACATCAACGGTATTCTTGATAAAGTAGCCAGAGAACTACGTTCCACTGAAATCAATAGTCGCTAACAAATGTTCTCTATTTTGCTTCCAATAGTCGACATTTTTGGAGGTGTCCGTGAATGAATTTGAAATCATAGAGCACTACTTCAAGCAAGCCCACCCGGCTAGCAAAGGAAATCTCACTTTAGGTATAGGTGATGATGCTGCCATTATCAATGTTGCGGAAGAGACGGAATTAGTTATTTCTACAGATACTCTTGTTTCAGGAGTTCATTTTTTTGAAAATTCTTCAGCTGCAGATATTGCTTATAAAAGTCTTTCGGTAAATTTAAGTGATATAGCGGCTATGGGTGCTTTGCCACGATGGCTTAGTTTATCCTTAACCTTACCGAATAAAGATCTTGATTGGTTAAAAGAATTCGCATCCAGTTTTAATCAATTAGCACAGGATCAATCTTTAGTGCTAATTGGTGGTGATCTGACAAAAGGGCCATTATCTATCACAGTGCAGATACATGGTGTTGCTCCCAAAGGTAAGTCTCTTCGTCGTAGTGGAGCCAATATTGGTGATTTAATTTATGTTACCGGAGAACTGGGTGCTGCCGCATATGCATTAAAACACACTGAAGATAGTCGTTTATTCACTTCGCCAACAGATAAAGAAATACAACGATTAAACCGTCCTGATGCAAGAATAAAAACAGGTCTTGAGTTACGAGATAATGCGACTAGTTGCATCGATATATCTGATGGTTTATTGGCTGACCTTGGACATGTGCTAAAGGCAAGTAATGTCGGAGCTGAATTAAAATTATCTGAAATTCCTTATTCGGATAGTTTGAAAAAGCTTGATGAAGATATTGCTATTGAATTGGCGTTAACCGGTGGTGATGATTATGAACTATGTTTTACATTACCAAACAGTATACCTGAGACAGTAGTCGATGAATTAGCATTGATTTGTCCGATTCATTGTATTGGCTCAATTAATAAGCAGGCGACAAAACTCAGTTTAATTAATAAAAATGATGAGCTTTATAAAATTAAGTCTAACGCTTATCGTCATTTTAATTAGTTTTTAATTCAGCGTTATTTCCAGTTTTTAAAAATCTGCACTATAGTTAGGAATATCAGCAGTAAATTCCTTGTTTTTGCTATTAATTTCCTTGCGCATTTCCTTGCGCATCAATGCTGCATCGTAAAACTTTTGTTCAATCTCATTATTTATTTCAAGTTTTGGAGCCTTGATAGATTTGCCATCTTTTCCCATGGCTACCATAGTGAAATAACAGGAATTAGTATGCCGCTTCTCATTTGATTCCAGATTTTCTGCTATCACCTTAACGCCTATTTCAAGCGAGCTATTGCCAACGTAATTGACATGTGCGTGAAAAGTTACCAGTTCTCCTACTTTTATAGACTGGTTAAATGTAACCTGATCGAGTGATAAGGTAACCACATAACTTTTGCAGTAGCGAGCAGCACAGGCGAATGCCGCTTGATCCAGCAATTTCAATATTGAGCCTCCATGAACATTCCCTGAGAAGTTGGCCATGTCTGGTGTCATTAAAACAGTCATTTGAAGTAATTTTTCTTGTTTAGACATAGTTATCTCTCATGCATGTAAGTTTGTATCAAAGATTGATATAACCATCTCGAAGTCGGTTTTTTATTTCTGTAGGACCAAAAGGAACAGATTCAATAAAGGGCGGAATATCTTCCCGTTCAACGCCTCTGGCAAACATAGTTTGTTCACACACTTTCATGTCAATAATATCATAAGCATCAAGACGGGCTGCTAAATCTATTAATTGTCGATTGTGTTCATAATTTTTCTGGGTAAACCAATCTATGTCAGGTCCATGAATAACCATGACAATTTTAAGATCGCCAAAATCGTTAGATGGTGCTTGAGAGACTTCTTCAGCTCTTGTTAATAATGCCTGAAATTCCTCAATGCTATGATTGGTAACATCAAATAAATAACTCTTGTTTTCAATAATGACTTCGTCAGCGGGGGGGGTGTTCTCTTTAACAGATGTCTCTATTTCAGTGACAATAGAGATTGTTTCGTTATTTTCAGCGGTTTCCGATTGATTGTCGCAAGCAGCCAAACTTAATAGGACAGCCGATAAAAATAACAATAATATCTTATGGTTATTTTGTCGTTCCATATAAATCAACATCATTCTTCCCAAAGTGGAATGAAATAAAGAATTAAATTACTCTCTGTTTCATAGTGAAGATTAAACAGGGAAGGCTTATCTTCGTCGTTTCCCTTTACCGCCTTTGTCGCGAACTTCTTCAAATTTTACCTTGAGTTGTTTGCCTTCATACATCTTTCCATCAAGTCCGGCAATTGCCGCCCTTGCTTCATGACCTTCCATTTCAATAAAACCGAAACCTTTGCATGTTCTGGTGAAAACATCTTGAACCAAATGTATAGAACGCACTTTACCAAATTCAGTAAATAGTTCAGTGACAGAATTCTCTGTCGCGTTCTCAGGTAAACTTCCAACGAAAATTTTCTTCAATGTAATCTCTCTGGTTAATGATGTATAAATACATCAGTGAAGTTGGACAAATCAAAAACCCCACAATGTGTTGAGGGTTTTAGAAAATAACGAACTAGTACACTATTTATTCGGTTGTTACCTGGCTTGCTTGAGGACCTTTAGCACCATCTTCAACCTGATAACTTACTTTTTGACCTTCAGTCAGTGAACGAAAACCATCAGCAGCAATTGCAGAGAAATGAACAAATACATCTGAGCTGCCGTCGTCAGGTGAAATGAAACCAAAACCTTTTGAGTCGTTAAACCATTTAACAGAACCTGTAGCCATGTAAATAACCTCTATCTTTTTAATGAAAAAATCTAATTGCTAATACTCATTCGGCAATTTACAGGATGAAGCAGGACTACTGAAAATGCTGGAAATAGTGCAATAGATTAGTAAGCCCGAAATATACTTGATTTTCTATAAATCATCCATATTTTCATGACTTTATTTAAGGAACCTCTAATTAAGTCATGAATCGACATCTTGCGATTAAAATATCCTGTTTCTGCGTTGTAAAACTTTGCAATAGCCCTGCTATTACATGCGTTTCACGCCTTGAACCAGAATATTTTAACCAGCAATCTGTTCGACCCAGACTTAATTAGAAGTTCCTAAATTTCCCCAGTCTCTATGTCTCCTTTAAAGCTAAAGGATCCTCTGGGTCAATGTCGCTATTGAAAGGGATGTGTCTGTCGGTATTAGTCAGTTGGTAAACTTTGCCTATCCAGTTATTAATGACGGCTTCAGCAGTATCATGCCAGGTATTATCCAGATGCGGGATAATTAGCTCTTCGGGGAATTCTGGCGCTTCAGCATCCTGTTTCAAGACTAAATTTAGCTTATCCTGATATTCTTCCAGAACAGTCTGACATTTCAAAGAAAAATAATTCTCTGGAAATGGCGGGTAGATTTTGGTTTCGCCTTTGATATAACGACCGACTTCGCGTTTATATTCTTTCATCAAACTAATCGAATCATATTCCGGGTGTCCCTGGAAAAATACCAGGCGGAATCCATCTTCGCTGACAGCGAGATGCACATCTTTATCTTCGCTTTCCACGAGAATTTTTAAACCTGCCGTATTAAATTGCTCTGGAAAAACTTCATTAAATCGAGAATGCGGAACATCAAATCGTGTATTGACGCCAGTAACCAAAGGATGTTTTCTATCAACGACACGATGTGAATAAACACCCCAGCGTTTTGCTGCCAGGGGCTTTCGTTTTTGATCATAACGAAATTGCAAAACAGCATGTGTCGTCAGGCATGAACATAATGTTGAAGTTACATTCTCATAAGCCCATTCCAATACTTCATTTAATGGTTTCCAAAAAGGTTGCTCTGCCAGTTCGCTGCCAACCATATTTGCGCCTGTAATAATGAGCGCATCAAGACCCTGTTGCTTGATTTGTTCAAAGCTTTGATAATATTGTTCAATATGGGATTTGCCTTCAGCACCTCTATCCAGTTCTTTCAAGGTGAACGGATGCAAATAAAATTGTGCAATTTGATTACTCTCACCAATAAGACGAAAGAATTGACGCTCAGTCGCTTCTAACGCCGTATCCGGCATCATGTTCAACAGACCGATGTGTAATTCGCGTATATCCTGTTGCAAAGCCTGATCAGCAGCAAGGATTGTTTCTCCATCCTGCCTCAGTCTTTCAAAACTGGGTAAGTTGCTATTAGCTACGAGTGGCATCTATTATTTCTCTCAATTGTTTATTGACTAAGTTGTTTTTCAATCAAAGCAAGAAAATCAGTTTCACTTTTCACTTTAGAAATATCATTGGTACTTAATGTATAACCATATTCATCAGCTATTGCCTGATAGCGAGGAATACGATTATAAAAAAGTCGTGAAAAAACCCAGCGTACAAAATCGTTTGGATCAATCAGTGCTGCATATGCCAGATTATTTTCTTCAAGATATATTTCCAGTTGTTCATCCAGAAATGCTTCTCGGTAATACAGTGGTTTTGGCGCTTGTTTTGCACGTTTAATTAATTCAACTTCATCCTGCTCGGTAGCTCTGATATAAATAATCAACGTATTCTCAGCCAATGTTTTTAGTACTGACTCATTCTCTAATTCGCATAGACTACCGCCCGCATCGTTGATGAAGTGACTATAATCATAAACATCATGTGATCGTTTAATAAAGTCAGGCACGTCCAGCATGGCAGAAATTTCTGCTTCACGATGCAAATTTTGACGGCGTTTGAATTCTCGTAAGCCAAGCCCGCCTTTTTCCGGATCACCCAGCTGACCAAGAAAAGTAGAAACGGCTTTTAGATTATCAACAGAAATATTATTATTAACCGTGATCGAATCGGATAACAATAATTTCTTCAATAATGAAACCTGCATGGCTTTTTGTTTAACATTATCCGACATGGCTTCACTCAGGTAATGTGTACCAATCCGATAGTCACCAGAATAATGAAACCAGTGTGCATTACGTAACAGACAGGCGAGACGCGTTTTCCCCACGCCGGACATGCCGAGCAGGGTAATTGCCTTACGATCCCAATTCCTGAATTGTGCCGCATCCAATTTCATTGAATGAACTCCTGACCTGAAAATGCGCGGTATTATAAGCGAATCAACACGCTATGGGCATGTTTTAATGAAATTTTTATGTGTTAACTTTGTATGAAGTGCGGCTTGGTAGGCAAATTTTGCTCAATTTAGCTAGCTATTTTTCAGGTAACTCTTCAAATTCCTTTTTTCTATCAGCAATCCAGTTTTTAATTGCTTCTGAATCATTCATCATTGCCTGCATTTTATACATCGCTTCAAGATGCGCCTGGTCTTTTTTTTGAAACATTTCCATACCATGATCTCTGCTCATTTGTGCAACCTCGTCAAAAGTTTCCGCATGAAACTCTAACTCGCAGGCTCCGCCAAGTTGTTTACAATTCATTGTTTTCATTTTAGTTTCTGTTATTAATTAAACGTCTTAGTTAACCGGCCGTTTTATACATAGTGGAGTAAAAAAACAGAGTATAAAACGGTAGAGTTAAATGACTTGCTATGTATTTACTATTTATGCGCAATCTCTTTGTCGGTAAACAAATAATCTTTTAGTTCTTTGTCAAATGATGAATCTTGTCGTCGAATCCATTCAAGTACCATTGCGGCATGTTCTTTCTCTTCATCTCGATTATGTGCAAGGATTGCTTTTAATTCGTCATCCTTGCAGGCATCTACTCGCTGATTGTACCAATCAACAGCCTCGAGCTCTTCCATCAGAGAAGTAATCGCTCTATGCATATCTCTGGTTTCGTCGGTAAGTTCTTCTATCGGTTCGTGATAACCTTCGTTCGCCATTTCTATTTCCTCATATTGAACATACGTAATTTTTTAATCTAGTTTTATTAAGCTGACTTCCTTTGCAAAATGATCTTTTGCCATTCTTGCGGCCCCGTTTGGTGAACTGCATTTCCATTCACGTCTACGGCAACAGTAACGGGCATATCTTTCACTTCAAACTCATGGATTGCTTCCATACCTAATTCAGGAAAGGCGATTACTTCTGAATTCATTATTGCTTTTGAAACGAGATAAGCGGCACCGCCGACCGCCATCAAATAAACTGCTTTATGTTTCTTAATCGCTTCTATTCCGGCAGGGCCGCGTTCGGCTTTACCAACCATGCCAATCAAGCCGGTTTTATCGAGCATCATTTCAGTAAATTTATCCATGCGTGTTGCTGTTGTCGGACCGGCAGGGCCAACCACTTCTTCGCGTACTGGATCTACCGGGCCGACGTAATAGATAAAGCGGTTTTTGAAATCAACACCGTCAGGTAAGGATTCACCGCTATCGAGTATTTGTTGAATACGTTTATGTGCTGCATCACGACCGGTTAACATTTTGCCAGAGAGTAATATGGTTTCTCCCGGCTTCCATTCTTTTATATCTTCAGCCGTCACTTCATCCATATTGACGCGTCTTGCTGACGGACCAACATCCCATGTAATTTTTGGCCAGTCGTCAAGACTCGGTGCTGTTTGTAATGAAGGACCTGAACCATCTAATATAAAATGCGCATGTCGGGTTGCAGCACAGTTTGGAATCATCGCCACAGGTTTGTTTGCTGCATGTGTTGGATAATCTTTTATCTTTACGTCTAATACGGTTGTTAAACCACCAAGGCCTTGTGCACCAATACCTAAGTCATTAACGCGTTCATAAATTTCTAAACGTAATTTTTCTGTTGTCGTTTTCGCACCGCGAGCTTTTAATTCCTGAATATCAATCGATTCCATTAAAGATTCTTTTGCCAATACCATCGCTTTTTCTGCGGTGCCACCGATACCTATTCCTAGCATTCCCGGGGGACACCAACCTGCGCCCATGGTAGGAACGGTATTAACAACCCAATCAACAATATCATCAGAAGGATTTAACATGACGAATTTAGATTTCGCTTCTGAGCCGCCACCTTTGGCGGCAACTTGAATATCTACCTTATCGCCTTTGACAATCTCCATATGAATAACAGCCGGTGTGTTATCACCGGTATTTTTTCTTGCGCCCGCGGGATCATCTAGAATCGATGCACGTAATTTATTATCCGGATGGTTGTACGCTTTTCTGACACCTTCATTGATCATGTCTTCAACGGAGAGCTCGGCATCCCATTGCACGTCCATACCGACTTTAACAAAGATAGTTACTATGCCCGTGTCCTGACAAATAGGGCGATGACCTTCAGCACACATTCTTGAGTTAATTAAAATCTGAGACATCGCATCTTTCGCCGCACCGGATTCTTCCATTTCGTAGGCAGCATTGACTGCTTGAATAAAATCAAGCGGATGGTAATAGGAAATGTATTGCAATGCATCGGCAACGCTTTCGATTAGATCATCTTGCTTTATAGTAGTCATTTTGTCTTTCTCTGCTAAGTTACTTTCTTTACTCTAATACTTAATTATAGTGCGTTTGTGTTGTTCATTTTGAATAAAACGTATCTTATTTAAACTATTTTTTGCTTTCTTCTAAAACCAGCGCAAATGTTTTTTGTAAAATAGCTGCATCCGCACTGGCGCGATGTCTTTTCAGAGGAATTGATTCAATGACGCGTTCTTTTGTTTCGTGCCAATTTGCAGCTTGTTCCTCCGTTAATAGCGTACGTACGGAATCCATTCGAAACCGCATTGGCATATTAGCTTCATCAAATAATAAACCTAACCAACTGGAATCATTGCCCCATGCATCCGAATAAATAGTTTCTCCTGATAATTGCTCGTTAATTGTTTGTGCTATTTCTGTAATTGGTTTGCCTGCTTTCAAAATGATTTCCTGACTAATACCATGAACTTCCTCGGCAGAATCATCCCAACGATTCCAATCTTCAGCAGGTAGAATTAATGAACAAAAGGTATCGCCATTACTAAGAATGTAGCCGACTTCGATGGGATAGCTTTGTTTACCAAAGCCGGAGGCCTCCAAATCTATAATGCCAGGTAATTTATCCAATTTTTTATTAGTATTTTTTTATCAGGAAAAAAGAAGGCGGCATATATGCCGCCTTCAATAATTGTCAGGACAACAATAGTTCTAATTACACTACAGCGACCGGAATTTGTTCAAGTTTAGATTTTGCTTGAGAAGCGCTTTTTTGAAAAGATTCTATTTCGTCGAAGTTCAAGTAACGATAAACATCAGCTGCCATTGGATCGAGTACTTCTGCATATTCCATATATTCCTCCATCGTTGGAATTCGCCCCAAGATAGATGACACGGCCGCAATTTCCGCAGAGGCCAGATAAACATTTGCGCCATCACCTAAACGATTTGGGAAATTACGAGTTGATGTTGAAACCACTGTTGAATTGGCTTCTACGCGAGCCTGATTACCCATGCAAAGTGAACAACCGGGCATTTCAGTTCGGGCGCCGACATTTTCAAAAGTACTGTAATAGCCTTCTTCCTTTAGCTGATGTTCATCCATTTTGGTAGGTGGTGCAATCCAAAGAGTAGTCGGTATTTTTTTAGAATCTTGTTCTAACATCTTTCCTGCTGCGCGGTAATGACCGATATTGGTCATACATGAGCCAATAAAGACTTCATCTATTTTGGTACCTGCAACGTCTGATAATGTTTTCACATCATCTGGATCATTTGGACAAGCCAGAATCGGTTCATTAATTTCATTAAGATCGATTTCAAATATTTTTGCATATTCTGCATCAGCATCAGGTTCCATTAATACTGGATTAGCTAACCATTCTTCCATTGCTAGTGCTCGGCGTTCCATCGTGCGCGCATCACCATAACCTTCAGTTATCATCCAACGTAATAAGGTGACATTCGATTGCAGGTATTCAATGATCGGTTCTTTGCCAAGGCGAATAGTACAACCGCCGGCAGAACGTTCTGCAGAGGCATCGGATAATTCAAATGCCTGTTCGCATTTTAAATTAGGTAAACCTTCAATTTCGAGAATACGACCAGAGAAAATATTCTTCTTACCTTCTTTCGCTACAGTTAAGTCGCCCGACTTAATTGCTGCAAACGGTATTGCATTGACTAAATCACGTAAAGTAATACCTGCTTGCATTTCACCTTTAAATCTTACCAATACAGATTCAGGCATATCCAAAGGCATGACACCCGTTGCCGCAGCAAATGCAACTAAACCTGAGCCAGCTGGAAATGAAATACCAATAGGGAATCGTGTATGCGAATCACCACCTGTACCAACAGTATCGGGTAATAACATACGGTTTAACCATGAATGGATAATGCCGTCACCGGGACGTAAGGAAACACCGCCACGTGTTTGAATAAAATCAGGTAGTGTGTGATGAGTAATTTCATCAATCGGTTTTGGATAAGCCGCAGTGTGACAAAATGACTGTAAAACAAGATCCGCGGAGAAACCCAGGCAGGCCAAATCTTTTAATTCATCTCGTGTCATCGGTCCGGTGGTATCTTGAGAGCCAACAGTCGTCATACTTGGTTCGCAATACGTTTCAGGACGAATACCTTCAACACCACAAGCTTTACCAACCATTTTTTGCGCCAGGGTATAACCTTTACCAGTATCATTAACCGGAACAGGTACTCGGAATAAGTCGCTTGTTTCAAGACCTAGTGCTTCACGAGCGCGGGCTGTTAAGCCACGTCCAATGATTAAAGGAATGCGGCCACCAGCTTGGACTTCATCAAGAATGATTTCGGTCTTTAATGAAAATTCACAAAGCTCTTCACCTGTTTCGGCATTTTTAACTTTGCCTTCATAAGGATAGATGTCGATGACATCACCCATATTTAATTTTGTTACATCACATTCAACAGGGAGAGCGCCAGCATCTTCCAGTGTATTGAAAAAGATAGGTGCAATTTTACCGCCGAGACAATAACCACCATCACGTTTATTCGGGATAAAAGGAATGTCATCTCCCATGTGCCAGAGTACAGAGTTGACAGCTGATTTACGTGAAGAACCGGTACCAACAACATCACCAACATAGGCCAGTGGATGGCCTTTATCTTTCAGGCTATCGATGAGTTTCATTGGGCCTATTTCACCTTGTTTTTCTGGTGTGATGCCATCACGTTCCATTTTTAACATGGCCATAGCATGTAATGGAATATCCGGACGCGACCAGGCATCCGGTGCTGGAGACAGATCATCGGTATTGGTTTCACCGGACACTTTAAATACGGTGACGGTTATTTTTTCTGCTAACTTCGGTTTCGAAGTAAACCATTCGCCATCAGCCCAGGATTGAAGTATTTGTTTTGCATGTTCATTACCGGCGTCCGCTTTTTCTTTAACATCATGAAACGCATCGAACATTAATAAGGTGTGAGATAGTGCATGAACAGCAGTTGCTGCCAGAGATTCATCATTAAGGCAGTCAATCAAAGGTAAAATATTATAACCACCCAGCATCGTACCCAGCAGTTCAGTCGCTTTTACTTTATCTATTAATGGAGACTCTGCTTCACCTTTAGTAATAGCGGCAAGAAATCCTGCTTTAACATAGGCAGATTGATCAACACCGGCAGGAATACGATTGGTAATTAAATCGAGAATAAAATCTTCTTCACCTGCGGGAGGATTCTTTAATAACTCAACCAGAGCCGCAGTTTGTTCCGGGTTCAGTGGTTGTGGTACGACACCTAGTTCGGCGCGTTCTTGTACGTGTTGACGATATGCTTCAAGCAAAACAATTCTCCTGGTTGTATATATTCGAGCGGGTACTCTTTATTATAGATTAGCCCTGCAAATGGCCGGCCATTATAAGGGAAGATTTACAGAAAGTTTAAGCCATTTTATGAACTATTTTGGTGCGTTTTTAGTAGGCAGAATCAATGATTCCACCGCCTAAACAGACATTTTCTTTATAAAAAACAATGAATTGACCGGGTGTAATGGCTCTTTGTGAGAATTTAAATGAAACAGTGACATTTCCATTTTCTTCTTTTTCAATGACGCATTCTTGATCCGCCTGTCGATATCGGTTTTTGGCCATACAATGAAAGGGTGTTTCGGGGATTTTGCCTGAAATCCAGTTAATATCCGATGCGGTTAAATTGTGGCTGTGGAGCAGGGGGTGGTCATGATCCTGTGCTGCAATTAATTCATTTTCGGCAATATCTTTCTGTACCACATACCAGGGGGCATCTGTTGCGCCTTTAACACCACCGATGCCAAGACCTTGTCGTTGTCCCAGTGTGTAATAAAACACACCGGTATGTTCGCCTATCGTTTGCCCGTCAGTTGTTTTAATCAGACCAGGATCAGGTGGGATATAACGACTCAAAAATTGACGAAAGGGTTGTTCGCCAATAAAACAAATCCCGGTACTGTCTTTTTTATCATGTGTTATCAGTCCTGCTTGTTCTGCACGCTTTCTGACATCAGGTTTATCCAGATCACCAATCGGAAACAGGGCTTTTTGTAATTGGTTTTGATTCAAACGACAGAGGAAGTAACTTTGGTCTTTATTTTGATCTCGTCCTTTTAATAATTGAAACGCACCATTTTGTTCATGAATACGAGCGTAATGTCCTGTGGCAATCTGGCTTGCGCCTAGATTTTCTGCATGCTCGAGAAAGGCTTTGAACTTAATTTCCTGATTACATAAGACGTCGGGATTAGGTGTGCGTCCATTTTTATATTCAGTCAGAAAGTTTTTAAATACTTTGTCCCAGTAATCGGATGAAAGATCGACTGTATTTAGCGGTATATCCAGTTTATCGCATACCATCATGGCATCTTCAACGTCGGTTTCCCACAGGCAAGCGCCGTCATCGGATTGGTCATTCCAGTTTTTCATGAACAGCGCTTCGACTTCATAGCCTTGTTCTTTTAGCAACATTGCAGTTACCGATGAATCAACACCGCCAGAAATGCCGACGATTAATTTGTTATTTGAATTTTGGCTCATTTTCTATATCGCGTGGTGAAGGATGTCGAGAGGATAACGATTCCCTTTCAGATAATCATCAATACAACGTGTTACCAAAGGGCTACGTAGGCGATCCTTCTCTTTTTCAATTTCTTCAGGACTTAGCCATGCGGCACGTAAAATTCCATCATCCAGTGTTTGTCCTTTATGTTCATTGCTGCAATGGCCATAAAAGCAAAAGCGTAAATAGGTGATATCTGCTTGATGCGGGTTCGGATATAGATAAACGCCCACTAGAAATTCAGGTTCAAATTCCCAGGCGGTTTCTTCTAATACTTCTCTTTTTACGGCTTCGATTAATGTCTCTCCGTGTTCAAGATGCCCGGCGGGCTGATTGAAAACGAGCTTTTCGTTAATATTTTCTTCAACTAGAAGAAAACAGCCGTCTTTTTCAGCTATAGCTGCGACAGTCGCATTTGGTTTCCACTGCATTATAATTTCCTGTGTGTGGTCTTGATTGTTATCTGAGTGTTGGGATAATAGACCCTATGTTAGATCGAAATAAAATTTTTCATATCGCAGGCCTGATCATTTCCTTAGCACTTTTATGGCTGTTGTTGTCAGGCCATTATACGCCATTACTGTTATTTCTTGGATTATTGTCAATTGTATTGGTCACTATTATTAGTCTGCGTATGAATTTAATTGCCTATGACCAGCCGGAAATAGTTTTGCAATTTATCAGATATATTCCTTATGGTTTTTGGTTAACTGTTGAAATACTAAAATCTAATATAGATGTTTGTAAACGCATATTGAACCCCGGCTTACCTATTAATCCCGATTTGATAACCGTAAAATCTTCACAGCGCAGTGATTTTGCGAAAGTGACTTTTGCAAATTCAATTACTTTAACGCCTGGAACAATATCCATTGATGTCGAGGGTAGTAATATTGAAGTTCATTCATTGTCTGAAATTGGTATTGAAGGATTAGAGACAGGTGAAATGGATAAGAGAATAACCAGGGCTGAACAAAAAAAGTATGTTTGAAGTTGCAACTTATATGATTTTATTTGCTATGTTATTGGCTTTGGTTTCCGCAATAATTGGACAGTCTGTGTATGACAAAATTCTTGCGGTCAATATTTTTGGAACAATAACTGTTTTATTTATTGCCTTGTTTGGTTTTTTAACTGAGCGGCCTGATTTTCTCGACATCGCTCTGGTGTATGCATTGATTAACTTTATTGCAACCATCGCCATATTAAAGTTTTTTGAATACGGTGATATGGGTCGAAGTTCTCATATGAATGAAGATGCTGATATATGAGTAATCTGATAAATATTTTAAGTAGCATACTTATTATCTCTGGTGCATTAGCAATAATTACTGGATTGCTTGGCGTTTTTCGTATGCCGGATTTTTTTACGCGACTACACGCTGCAAGTATTATTGATACGATGGGATCAATGTTAATTTTGCTTGGACTGATGCTTTATTCCGGCATGAATCTGGTGAGTCTGAAATTGCTATTGATACTGATTTTTATATTAATTACTACTCCCGCTGCTGCACATGCGTTGGCTAAATCGGCATTGCATGGAGGAGTGAAACCTGTGTTGGGTAAGGATCGAACATGACAGTAACGGTCATTAATATTATTTTATTGTGTTTGCTTGTTCTCGCTGCATTGGCTATTAATCAACAGAGAAATCTATTTGCCGCTACCATGTTAACAGGCATATACAGTTTAATATGTGCTTCTCTTTTTGTTTGTCTTGATGCTGTTGATGTCGCTTTTACTGAAGCCGCTGTTGGTGCCGGTATTGCTACCATTTTGTTTCTAGGGACATTAGCTTTAACTGGTTTTGAAGAAAAGACGAAAGTTAAGGTTTCGCTTCCAGGATTATTCGTCGTTTTAGTTACCGGCGGCTTATTAATGTACGGTATCCAGGATATTCCATTATTTGGTGATGCGAATACACCCGTGCAAACTTATCTCGCAGGAAAATACATTGAAGATTCTGCTAGTGAGATAGGTGTCCCCAATCTTGTTACATCAGTTCTTGCCAGTTATCGGGGTTATGACACCTTTGGAGAGACAACGGTAATTTTTACAGCAGGTATTGGTGTGTTGATGTTGTTGGGACGCGGAAATAAAAATAAAAAAGGTTTGCTTGATGAGGATCGATCATAGTGGAACACCATTTGGTATTACGCGTTATTGCTCGAATATTGATTCCAATGATCATGTTATTTGCATTGTATGTACAATTTCATGGTGATTATGGTCCGGGTGGCGGGTTTCAAGCCGGGGTAATTTTTGCTGCCAGTTTTATTTTATATGGACTAATTTATGGCGTTGATCGATTACGTGATGTCATTCATCCCGGATTGCTTCGTAGTTTGGCTGCTTTTGGAGTATTGCTATATGCCGGAGTTGGTGTAGCCGGTATGTTAAATGGTAGTGAATTTCTTAATTATAATGTGCTTGCTACAGATCCTGTCGCAGGACAACATCTTGGAATTCTTTTGATTGAAGCGGGCGTGGGAATAACGGTAGCCTCAACCATGGTTATATTGTTCTATGCTTTTGCACGACCATAACGATTTGGGTAAGGCGCGCGCCGCTTTTCGGCGTTGATCTTACCCCGAAATAATTGACACTTATGCGACACA
>CAZGBJ010000007.1:7310-106257 GCA_964523895.1 uncultured Enterobacteriaceae bacterium | reverse complement strand
CATTTGGAATATCGAATAATTTATTTTTTATTGAAAAGCGTCGAATAAAATCAGTAATAAGACTTGAAATGATCGCAAGAAAGACAAATAAAAATAGATATTTAAACAGTTCCATTGTTTCGCGCTAATTTATATAACTGTAATGTTTGTTTATTTATAATATCTGTAGACAATTCGGATTCTACTAACGCGCGGCTATGTTCACCCATGAACTTTCTCATCTCATTATTTGAAATCAACATTTTCATCGCATTATATAAGGAATCCACATCTTTTAACTTAACCAGTATTCCATTCTCACCATTTTTCACTATTTCACGACAACCGGGAACATCAGTAGCAACTAAAGGCCTGCCTACTGCTGCTGCTTCCAATAATACTTTTGGCAAACCTTCGCGATACGATGGCAAACAAATAATACTTGCCGAAGCTAATGTTTCAGGCATATTATTACTATGCCCTTCCCAGCTAACATAGCCTTCATTTGTCCATTGTTTGATAGTCGAAACAGGTATGGACATTGGATTATCCGTATCCGTATCACCTACAAGGATGAACTTTGCATTACTATTTTCATCACGTAGTCGCTTTGCAGCTTCAACAAACTCACCTATGCCTTTATCCCACAACATTCGACTTGCTAACATCACTACAGGTGTATTATTAGTATCAGTTGCTTGCAAAAACTCATTCGTGTCTACGCCCGAGCCTCGTATTATCACACTTCGTTCAGGTTCGATTAAACCTAAACTATTAAATAAATTCGAATCATCCGGGTTTTGAAATATCGTCCAGTAATTATGTTTTAATGTTATTAGTTGAAATACCGGCTTAATAAATAATCGTATTATCTTTGCCTGTAGCTGATTAGAACTAAACACATAGCCCAGGCCAGTGAAGGCATTAACAACAACAGTATTTTTGTTAAATAATGCTCCCAGCGAGCCAATCAATATTGTCTTGAGTGCAACGTTATGAATAATGTCCGGTTTTTCTTTCCTGAAAATACTAAACAGCTTAATAATATTCAGTAAATCGGTTATTGGAGATTTGGACGACCTGACTAAATTAATATTAATAACATTAATACCTTTTTCTTTAATCTTATCTTCAAGTTTATTTACTTTAGTCAGTACAGTTACATCGAAGCCTGCATCAATTGCTGCCTGGGCTAATGAAAGGCGATGCGACCAGAAGGACCAATCTTCAGAAACTATTATAAATAATTTTAGTTTTTTTCTATCCAATGTTCATACCATGCATTAAACATCAATACACTCCAGATATGTTCATGCCAATTATTCTCACCTGATTGATGTTTATTCCATTTTTCACTTATTACCTCGTGATTTAACAAACCTTGATTTATAACTGTATTTTTATTTAATAAACTTTCAGCCCAATCTTTTAATGGACCTCTAAGCCAATCTGATATTGGTAACGAAAATCCTGCCTTACTCCTTTTAAAATTCACTGGCGGCACATATTTGCCAAGTATTTTTCTTAGTATCACTTTGCTGACACCATTATTAATTTTGTATTTTCTGGGTAATTTCCACATTGCTTCAACAAGTCGATGATCCAGAAGAGGAACCCTTACTTCCAAAGAATTAGCCATACTGGCTCTGTCTACCTTAGTAAGAATATCATTTGGTAAATAATAATTTTGATCCATTAATTGCATGTACTCAACAGAATTATTAATGCCCAAGTATGAAGGACAGTTAAAATCGATGTCCTGATGTTTAAAGTTCGAATAAATCAAACCATTACCAAATTGCCAATCACTAGTTAGATTTTTATATACTTCAACCTTATCTTTTCCAATTACTCTGGCAAGTTTATAAAGTTTTTCTCCGCCTTGTGAGTGACTTAGTTTACGTGGCAAATAACTAAAAAAAGTATTCCAGGATTCTTTTGAAATGCTATGAATCAAGTCTTTCGACGTGCTTTGTAACCATACCGGCATCTCATTAACTTTATCAAAATATTTATCCGCATAGAGATATCGATTATAGCCACCGAATATTTCATCTCCGCCATCACCAGATAAAGCTACCTTTACATTTTTGCTGGTAAGATTAGAAACTAGATAGGTAGGTATCTGAGAGGAATCTGAGAATGGCTCATCATATATCTGTGGTAATTTCGGGATTACATCTATTGCATCTTCTGGCTCAAGAATATATTCCGTATGATTTGTACCTAAATGTCTAGCAACTTCTCTTGCGTAACTGGACTCATCATAGGAGTCAATTGAAAACCCGATTGAAAATGTATTGGCAGATGAAGAACTATTTTTCTGCATTAGCGCCACTACTGCAGAGGAGTCAATACCTCCTGATAAGAATGCCCCGATAGGTACATCCGATACTAATCGACATTTTACCGCACTATTAACAAGGTCGAAGATTTCATCTTCCGATAGTAATTTTTCAGTATTCGCATGTTCTATACCTGACCGAGCTACATTATTTAAGTCCCAATATTTTGTCTTTTTGAGATTCTTATTTTTATCAAACGTTAATATTGTTGCCGGTTCCAACTGATAGACATTCTTAAAAATTGTTGCTGGACATGGCACATATTTATATTTCATAAACAGCGCTAATGAATTTGTATCAATTTCAGCTTCCCATGCCTCACCAGACATAAGTGACTTTAATTCTGAAGCAAATACAGAAGTACCATTCTGTATGGTCCAATACAACGGCTTAATCCCCATTCTATCCCGAACAAGGTGAAGTAATTGTTCCTGCTTATCCCAAAGTGCAAAAGCAAACATGCCAACAAATTTGGATATCGCTTTTTCAAGTCCCCAATATTCTATTGCTGCAAGAATAACTTCAGTATCCGACTCTCCATGCCAAGATGTATAACCAAGACTGTTCAACTCTTTTTTTAACTCTTTGAAATTATAAACTTCACCATTATATGTAATGACAAATCTGTCTGTACTGGATTTCATTGGTTGCGAACCATGTTCAGACAAATCAATAATAGAAAGACGTCGATGACCAAATGCAACACCTGACTTTTCATCTATCCAGATTCCGGATGAATCCGGGCCTCTATGCTCAATTGGAGCAAGCATTAGATTGGCGACATCGGCAAGATGCTCTTTAAAATGCGGATTATTATAAACGACTCCAACTAAACCACACATTTAAATAGACATTCCGACCTTAAATAACAGAATTTTTATTTTAAGCAGAAAGACGTTCCGATTGCTTCATGAATTCCAGTTTTTTATAGAGGTAATTATATAAATTTCCTGGAAGGATCTCAGTTGCGACATACATTAAGAGATAAATAACTACTGGGTATGGCATAGGTTTTTTTTTCCATTCTTTCCATATCGAATATAATCCATTAATCGTATATATATCATTATGTTTTTTTCTTATACTTCTCAAAATAGAGATGTAATGCTTATCTGATGTACTTTTCATCATGCCGCTACTGCTTACGTAATAATTAAACAATGGTTCCTGAAGTTCTATACCAAAATAACCATTCTTGCCAAGCCTGATATTAAATTCCCAGTCTTCATAACCAAGCTTCATCTCTTCATCATAGCCTCCTACTTTCTCCCACAACTCTTTTTGCATAAGCAAGCAATAAGGTAGTTGATTATTAAAAAGCTGGACAAAATAATTATATTTGCGCGCCAGAATCCCTTGTTTTTCTCCAAACATATTAATATGAGAAAACACATAAGCTAAGCCATGTTGCTTTTCAATAATTCCTACCGTTTTTTCCAAAAAGGTTGGAGACAGATAATCATCACTATCCAGGGTCAAAACATAATGCCCGTGTGCACTATTTAACCCTGTGTTACGAGCCGCAGACAAGCCCTTATTTTCCTGGTTAATTACTTGCACCAGATCAGGAAGCCCCTTAAGTACCTCTAGTGTTCCTTCATCATTTGAACCATCATTAACAACAATAAGCTCAAACTCGCGATAAGATTGGTTAACAATACTATTAACAGCACGATCTAATGTTTTACCACCGTTATAACAAGGGATAATCACACTAACTTTTTTCATGTTTTTCAAAGAATACGATTTTAAAGTAATTTTTTAATGCTTTTTTTCATACAGGCTATGAATTTAAGTCTTGCCGTGTCGAATATATTTAATTCAAGTGATTTTTCAGAAAGCAGATTATTATTAAACTGATAGTAAGGGTATACAATGCCAAGATTAACCAAATACAACCACTCTTTCTCCTTCTTACTTAGATTCGCCAAGAATTCTTCATAAGCATCACTACTCGAAATGGCACTCAATGAACTATCATTTATAGCATCATCTCTGACAAAAAATGCGTTCCCATTGTAACAAACAAGACCATAACCTAATCTTTTTCCTATCTCTTCAAAAACAACTAAAGACTGCCCTACATTGTCTTTTGCAATATCTTTTTCTATTTTATTTGAATTTCCAGGATCATGCCCTGCATTCACTTCTATGCATATTACGCGTGGCTTTATATTTAAATTTTCAAATATTTCATAATCCAAACCATCAATGTCCACGCTCAAATAATCCAACTCATTCATGCTATTATTTTCAGCAATTAGATTGAGGTTGTTTTCTGCATCATCAACATAGGCATTAATAGATTTAACATTGTTATTATCATTGTAGTTTTTAACTAGTGATTTGAATTTTTCTTTATCACCTTCAATCATCAACGCTCGCCAGCCTTCATTAATTAATTTTCGACAATTACTAAGGTGGATTCCGTCCCACGCACCGAATTCACAACATGCCTTCGATTCGACACCAATTATTTCAAATATTCTTTCTGCCAATCCATCCTCGCCATTCTGACTGTAGACATTTTTCTTATATTTCAATAAATTATTTTCTGGATTATTCAAGGTAACCTTCTATTCCTCTATATTATTTAGATAAATTATTAAGCAATAACTATCAACGATACTGTTTCAATGCTCTATTTTTTCTTTGAATATCTAAAATGATCATAAAACTCCAGAATATTTAGTTTATCCAGCACTTTTCTTGCGAACAAACTAAACCTGAGCCTCTTAAAATAAAAATAAGAGTGGCGATCAAGCATGTTATAACGCTTTAGTACTAACTCTCGCTCATTGAGTCCTTGCAAGCCATTACTACTTGAAATACCTTTCCCGTCCATTAACACAACAGGATTATTTTGGTAATAATATCCATTGAATTTATTTTTTATCATTTTGCACATAAAATCGAAATCCATAGCAGATTTTAAATCATTATCAAAACCACCAATTTCAATAAATACTCGGCTCCTGACGATAAGTGAGGGATGAGGAAAAGGTGTTTTTCCAATTTCCTTATTTGGCTTTACTCTATGTTTGCCGATCATTGCATGATCAAACAGGATGTCTGCATATATGTAGTCAATCAATGGATATTCAATAAAGTAATTAATAGCAAACCGATAATACTCTTCATCGATCAGAGTGTCGCCACTATTTAAAAAAGCAATAAATTGTCCAGAAGCCATATTAAGGCCCTTATTAAAAGCATCCGCTATTCCCTCATCTGGCTCACTGACACTTATATGTCTGGGGTTTTTCTGTAGAAATTCTGCAGTTTTAACGCACCCTCCTCCATTAATGATGACAGACTCAATATTCTCACAATGGCGAATAGAATTGGTTGTGCCAACCAACTCATTATAATTATTAAACGTTAATGTAATAACTGATAAGATATTACGCATATATAATTTCCCTGAAATATTTATCTGTTTTAATATTTTGAGGAGTAATACAATTACGCATTTCTAAAATGTGATTACTTCTATTTTTACAACCACGGAACAACAGGAAAGAATGTGAATATATTATTGTGCTGTGAACATTTCCATCCAAGTGTTGGTGGCGTGCAAAAAGTAATGTTAGAAATCGGCTTGCGTTTCAAAAACAAGGAGCACAATGTAACAGTTGTTACAAGCTGGAGAGCTGACAGAAATGAGGATGACATTTCTGGCATAAACATAAAATCATTTGAAATCACTGGCAATGATGCTACGACCATGAAAGGTGATATCTCTGATTATCAAGCTTTCCTAATCGAGAGTAAATTTGACTTCCTACTTGTAATGGCCGCACAACAGTGGACTCTTGATGCGATGCTACCAATTTTAGATAAAATACCGTACATAAAAATGCATATTCCCTGTGGTTATTCCAGTTTTTATAAAAAAAAATATAAAAAGTATTATAGAAATATGCATGTCTATTTAAATAAGTTTGACCAGCTAATTTATAATTCATCTGACTATCGCGATATTAATTACGCCAAAAATAATGGATTAAATAACATCAATATAATACCTGCTGGTGCCAGTGAATTTGAATTCATGAATCCCCCTGAAAAACTTGATAGAGAGGAACTCGATATTGATAAAAATAATTTTATCTTTTTAACTGTAGGCACCCCTGCTTTTAACAAAGGACATAGCGACATAATTCGCTCATATCTATTATCAGGCTTGCCATTTAAATCCACGCTAATACTAAATGGTAATTATGATGAGATACAAGAACTGAGGTTCAAAAGCTTCATCTCAAAGCCCATTCAAGTTTTACGTGAAATCGCTATGCGACTGCAAGGAAGATCCCCATATAACATTATGAAGCTTGCAAAAAATAATAACGATTCAAGCAAAAATATCATATTCACCAACCTGGAAAGGCCAAAACTAATTCAACTTTTCTTTGAAGCCGATTTATTCTTGTTCGCATCACACGTTGAATACTCGCCTCTTGTGATATTTGAATGTTTAGCCTCAGGACTACCATTTATTTCAACCGCTGTAGGTAACGTTGATGAAATAGTTCAATGGAGTAACGGTGGGGTAATCTGCAATAGTATAAAAACAAAAAATGGCAACTCACATGTAGACCCCAAAATACTGTCATCAGAGATAACAGCATTATCTACCAATAGAGAGCAGATGCATCAATTATCAATCAATGGCCGTCTCTCATGGAAAGAGCGGTTCACATATGAGGTGATTGCAAACCAAATTGAAGTATTAGCCGCTACTGATCAGCAATAAACTCCAATAAATTAATGCATTTATGATCAATCAGCTGTTTAAGCTTTTTCAAATTAGCACGAGAATGAACAATCTCATTTTGGTCATATGATTTAACAAACTCCATCTTTCCATATGCCTTTTCTGCCGCATTAAGAATATTAATAACTTTGATTGCAACTCCAGACCCAACATTTACTATCTGATTTTCAAGATCCAATTCATTCAGCAAGAGGACTATATTAGCCAAATCATTAATATGGATAAAATCACGCTCTGAATCACCATCATTGACAAGAGTAAACTGCTTCTTGTTTTTTGCACATTCAATCATTTTCTGCACAACAGAAAACTTATCATCTCCACCATAAGAATTAAAAGCTCTTATTATTAGATAGCTAATATTGTTATTGCTACAGAATGTTTTTATCAATTCTTCATTAAATAGCTTAGTGAAGCCATTCATTGTAAAAGGTTCACATGATACATCCTCATCTGCATTACTCAAATCACCATATACAGAGCAACTACTTATAAAGACAAGCTTTGGTATTCCTTTTTCCTTACAAAGTTTCAACACTTTTGCCGTCGTCATTATATTTGAATCAAGAACTGCTTCAGGTTCCGAATTAATATTGTTTTTTAGATCGTACGCACAATGGATAAGCACATCATATTCTTCCTTTTTAATCTTACCCAAAGATGTCCAATCACCTCGAGAGACTGAAAGTATTTCTGAATCGGAATTTTTCAGGATATGTTGTCCTAAATTCCCATTAGCACCTGTTAATATTATTTTCATATGTCCCCGCTGACGTATGTGTATTCAACCTCTTGATGCGCTGAAGTATTTATAAAGCCTTCTAATTTCACATAATCTATTCTCTTATTCTTATTCCAGAGACCCAGCAATTCATTCTGGTGTAATCCACCATGTAAATTAGGTACATCTTTTTGCACGATATTAATTGGGTTATTAAAAATAATGGACTCAGAAAAACAGAGACCTAGCCTTGATGAGAACTGATGCTTATATTTTTGCATCTTTGATTCCAGAGTATTTGGGCTGCTAAAATTTAGTTTTTCTATCAATTCTAATATCTCGATTCGATCAAATACATTTCCATCAACCGACAGAGGATAACGCCAATCATAATCGCCTTCATGCCAATACCAGAATACCTCATTATTATTACTAATATGTGGAGGCAATATCTGATGATCATTAGTCGTGTAACAAAAATTCAAATGAGGAGAAAGACGTAAGGATGGAATGACTTTTTTTGAATCATATTTTACTAACTCTGGCCACAAGACAGGATTCTTAAAAAGAATATCATCAACAAAAAACAGGATTTTATCACTTTTTAAATCAACTAACACCTTAACAAGTGACTCTTTAAATCCAGACTCTTGATCATTTATAAAAAAATCGAATAAATCAGCATATTCATCAAATAATTGTTCATAAGCTTTTTTATAGTCTTGATTACTCGCATTATAAATAACAATTGGTTTTTTAGCTGGCTTAGCGAAATATCGCATTGATTCTAGCAACCCACAGAGCTGTAGAGGCCTATCCTTAGAAAAAATAATAATATCTAGCTTAGTGTTTTCTTTTTTATCTAAACTAGAGAGGTCTAGCTCATGTATTTTAGACAGCCTGAGTTTTTTAATCGCCTTATACTTTACTTTATATAATCGATTTATAGCTAGCCTAACTACCCTCTTTAAATTCATGCTCTTTCCAAATTATCTTATTACAGGACAAAAACTTCCCTTAACACTTCTTATAAACATCACAGGTATTTTTTGCTGTTTCTTTCCAACTAAAACTTTTCAATATTTGACTAGCTTCTTTTGTATATTCATTTACCTTATCAAGCGATAATGCTTTTTCAATGCAAACTTTAATGTCTTCTGATGAATCAGGTTCGAAGTAAAGAGCTCCTTTCCCAGCAATCTCTTTTAGAGAAGAGCTATTACTTAAGCAGGTCAAGCATCCTGACGCAAAACTTTCAAGAACAGGAATTCCAAACCCCTCATATAAAGAGGGAAATATGAATGCCACTGCATTTTCATAGAGGAACTTTAGTTCTTCATTATCACGAAATGGAACATACTTGATTTTATGCATTACTTTATCATCAGCAAATACCGATTTTTCTTGTGTAGAGAAATCACCACCGCCTGCACAAACAAGGTGCAGATCTTGTTCGTCTATTAGTGTTGATTTAATACCTTTATAAAACTTATAGAAATTTTTATATCCTTCTCTTTTACCAACAAATAGTAGATAACGGCTTGGCAACATCTTTATTTCTCTAGACTGAATGCCAGACAAAGATTCTGCCAAATAGGTGACATCAATTTTCGAATCATCAATGCCGTACAACTCGATTATGTCCTCTTTTGTATTCTCTGAAATCGCAATTATCCTACTAGCGTTTTCCATTACTAATCTTCTTTTATTGATAAAAGCATCATTATTAACGAAATACGAAGGGAACCTCTCATTTGTCAGATCATAGACTGTTATGACATACGGTTTTTTTATTTTTCCGATATAATAATCTTCAAAAAATGTTGGGTGAAAAACAGAATAGTCAGAGAACTTCGACTTTATTATTGAGCAATATTTATTAAGTTGATTAGTATATCTATAATATTTTCCATTGGATTTCATTGGAAAATAAAATCTAGAGGAAGCAAGAGAAGCTTGATTAATATATTCGTTAGCGCTAGCACACAGCGAAAGATTATAATCAAAACCAGAATCATGGGAATTATTCATGAGTTCACAAAAGTAGCGCGATATCCCCCCATAATTCTGCATTTGAAAGATCTGATAGTCGTATAATACCTCCATTGATATTCAACAAGACTTCTATAGGATTAAATCTACAGTACTGGTTTTAATCAAGACTTGATTCCATCTCTGCTTTGATCATGTTTTTCACAACATCTGGCATAAAAACAGCAGCCTTCCAGCCGAGTTCCTTTTCTGCATAAGCCGGATTTCCTTTATTCCTAAATATATCTGTTGGTCTGTAAATCGTTTTATCAATGGAAACATGTTCTTCCCAGTTTAATGATAATGAGAAAAAAGCTTCTTTCACAAATTCTTCCAAAGAATATGACTTCCCTGTTGCAATGATATAATCCTCGGGTTTTTCCTGTTGCAACATACGCCACATTGCATCCACATACTCAGGAGCCCAACCCCAATCACGAATAATATCCAACCTTCCAAGCTTGAGTTTCTCAGATGAACCATTAGCAATACGACATGCTGAAGATATTATTTTTTTTGTGACAAATCGTTCTGGACGTAAAGGCGACTCGTGGTTAAATAAAATACCATTACATGAAAACATACCATAAGCCTCACGATAATTTACTATCAACCAATGTGCGGAAGCTTTTGCGATCGCATATGGGCTGCGTGGTCTGAAAGGCATCTCTTCAATCGCAGATTCTTCACCTAAATCACCATAACATTCACTTGAACTTGCATGATAAAGTTTAATAGGGACATCTAGAAATCGAATGGCTTCTAATAAGTTGAGAGTGCCAAAAGTAATGCTCTCGAGTGTTTCCGATGGCTGTTCAAATGAAAGTCCAACTGAACTTTGACCCGCTAAATAATAAACTTCATCCGGTTTAGACCGAACAAGAGTATCGAGAACACTTCTAAAATCATTGGGTGCCATTGAAACAAGATTCACATCGCTACTAATACCTATGCGTTCCAAATTTTGCATATTAGCTCTTTGTGCATCTCGAGAAGACCCAAAAACGGCATATCCTTTTTTAAGTAAGTGTTTTGCGAGATAAGCACCATCTTGCCCCGTAATACCACAGATTAAAGCAGTCTTCACTGCAGAATCCTGCAAGATTTATGTGTTCTTTTCAAATTAGACTTTCTGTTTCAGAATTAACGTATTTTTTTACTATTACCCGCATCACAACAAAAACAACTAATACTGCGGATAAACTTATTATATTTCGCATAACATTATTTACTTCATCATTTAACATGAACTCACCTATTGAATGCCCCACATAAGAAAATGCAACTGTAAGTGGCAATAAGAATATCACTGTGGTGATTATATAGTGTCCATAAGAAATAGATGTTAGCCCATAAAAATAATTAAGAAGCCCCGTTGGAAAAACAGGGTTAACGCGCGTAAAGGCTATAATTTTCCAATCTAGCTCATTAACATTATTCATTAACCACTCCCATGATTTATGATGAAAATATTGTTGAGTAAATTCGCGAGCAAGATAACGAGACAAAAAGAAAGTAATGGTCGCACCAATTGAAACTCCAACTAGAGAATATATACCCCCAAGAAATGGCCCCCATAAAATTCCAGCAAGAAGGTTCATCGGCAATGTTGGCAAAAGCAATATAGTCATTACAGCAAAAATTGATGCGAAAAGTATTGGCGCCAATGTTTGATTTTTTTCAATCAATGCGTATATAGCACTAGGACTAAGCAACCCCATTTGTCTAAGCCAAACAGCGCCAATTACAAACAAGATTAATGCTGATATAAAAACTGTATTCTTCCGAAAAAAGATTCGTTGCAAGAATTGTTTGATAGTTATTTTATCTCCCTCAGATAATTCTTCCTCTATAATTGGCTTTTTACCGGCCTTCATCTATCTCAATTCCTATCTATTTATTATCTTTATCGATTAAATTGAAGCGAAATATTGCTGAAAGAGTTGTTGCATCTTCAATATCATTTTCTTTAACCATAGTTTGAAGCTTTTCAAATGAAAACCAACTAAATTCTTGATGTCCAATTTCATCACATGAAAACACATTGAAAGTTTCGCAGTTAATTGCAGCATAGAGATACACTCTCGCACAAAAAACTCCAGGCTCAGGCAGAATAGTACCTAATGAAACCATCATTTTTTCACTACAATTTATTCCCGTTTCTTCTTTTAATTCTCTAATGGCGGATGCTAAAGGATTTTCATTTGGATCCAAAAAACCACGCGGAATTTCCCAAGTAGATATGCCTGCAGGATGACGATATATTTTAATCAGCCCAACATGTCCATTTCTACAGGGCAAAATACCCACGCCGCTTACATTATTAGATGATTGAACTTTAGGCGATACTACTAAATATTTATTAACTACTAAGCCATTCTTAGCTTCTATATTGTCAAAATAAATATTAAACACTTGATTTTCACAAGCCAACTTCCGTTTAATTAATTTAATCTCAGAAGTTTTTTTCTCTTTTTGACTCTTCTTCACAATACTAAATATTAGTATAAATAGTATTCCGAATCATTTCATACCCCTTAATAAGCTCAGAAACACCCCTATCAAGAGAGTGTTCTGTCGTAAACCCAGTGTTCTCTATCTTATCATTAGAAACTATATAGTTTCTCTGATCAGGATCTACACCGACTTCAGCTTCAAGGTATATAAAACCATCAACTTGTTTTTTAATAGCTTCACATAGTTCTTTTTTTGATAAGTTTGCATCGCTTAAACCAACATTGTATATCTGGTTTTTCATGACATCATAATTGGCAATTGCATGAAGGAAAGATCTTGCTACATCTCTGACATGAACATAGTTTCGTTTAAAATGGCTTTCAAAAAGAACTACCGTTTTATCATTTATAGCACGGTAAACAAAATCATTTACTAACAAATCGATCCGCATACGTGGTGACATACCAAATACTGTTGCCAACCGAAAGCTTATTGCGTTGCCATGAGACATTAGCACCTCTTCCACCTTTACTTTTTCGATAGCATATTGAGATATAGGCCTAAGTTCTGATTCTTCAGTACAGTAATTATTTTCGTCACCAGTACCATAAGCACTATTCGTCGTTGGCATTAGAACTATTTGTTCCTTACTGATTTTTTTCAGCATCATTAGTATGGCATCATGGTTCACAGAAGTTGCACCGACAGGATCACTCGCACAAAGCGGTGCACCAACAAAAGCAGCTAAAGGAATAATAATATCTGCTTCTTTCAATAACGCATCCATTGTGCTTTCAATTCTTGCATCGCCTCTTACCACTTCAAAATTACTGTCTGCACACAGGTGACCCAAGCTATGCTGTTTGTACATAAAATTATCAAGCACAGTCACTTTATGACCTGCATTTAATAATTCAGGAACCATTATTGAACCAAGATAACCAGCGCCACCTGTTACCAGAATATTTAAACTCATTATAATTTCCTTAATTTAAATTATTTGTATTATTAATTTCATATACTATAAAAAATATGCATATTTATTTATTAGGCAAATATTCAGTCAAAACTTCAAATGCGCGTTGATAATCATCAGGAGTTCCTATATCAATAAAAGCACCATTGAATTCCATTCCGAATAATCGTTGACCAGAATCCAGTGCTGTCGGAAAAATATCATCTTCAAGCGAAACTTTATCCCCTTGTGTTTTTTTTATCTCAATTAGTGCGCGAGGATTAACTAAATAAACGCCTCCATTTGCTACCCTTCTATGATTGTTTTTACCTGAATTAAGCTTTGTGATTTCTCCAGATTGAGTCACTTCAATCCCCATATATCTCTTCTCTTCATCTGTACGAAACAAGGAAAAAAGCCAATCCGTATTATTTTTATGAAAGAATTCAATTAATGCCTTTAATTCTACTGCAAAAAAGGTATCTCCATTCAACAACAAAAATGGACTTCTAATATTATGTTTTTGAAGGGCTAACAATAAACCGCCACCTGTGCCTAAAGGTGTTTCTTCAATTACAAAGCTTAACTCAATACCTCTGTAACTACTCCCAAAATGATTTATGAGCATCTCATGCCGATAACCTACTGAGAGAATAAAATGATCCACACCTTGTTCTATCCAATAATCCAATAAATATTCCAGGAATGGACGGTTAGCTATAGGGGCAAGTGGTTTTGGCAGTTCGGGCACTACGCTACGAAGCCGAGTACCTAACCCACCTGATAGAATTATTGCAGTACACACGATCCTATGCTAAACAGAATTTAATATTGCACAAAGTTCGTCTACTTCCTCAATAGAGAGATCAGGAAAATTTCCAATGTAAAAACCATAAAAATGAACATGTTCAGTTTCGGGAAATTCTAAGTGATGTTCTTCTTTAACTACACCCTTTAAATAAGGTTGTCTGAGCTGATTGCCTCCACCAGCACTCCCTCTTCTAAATTCAACACCAGAATCACGCATTGTTTTCATAAGACGTTGAACAAGATGATCATCGGGCTTCAATAAAATAAGATTGAAAGCATAATTACTTGAGCCTTCTAATTTAAAATCTGTCCTGTATATATCAGGATTAATCTGCTCCAGAAAGCGTAATAAATTTTCAGTACGACGCTTAACATTAATATCCAACCGTTTAAGCTGATTACGTCCAAAAATACCACCAATTTCAGTATTTCTAGTATTGTATGCTGGATATGCAAAAATAAATTCCGGATTTAATTCCGGGTTTTCTACTTCATAATCTTCACGCAAATTATCATCAGTGAGCTCTCGCACCATTCCATGAGACCTTAACATGCGAAGTTGTTGATAAATGTCAAAATCATTAGTACTTACCATCCCACCTTCAATAGTAGTCATATGATGTGCATAGTAAAACGAAAAGTTTGATATCCAACCAAAACTTCCTAATTTTTTTCCATTATGTGTTGCACCATGCGATTCACAGACATCTTCAATTAGAGCAATATCATGTTGTTCAAGATATTCCAATAGAAGATCAGTCAAACCATCAAATCCTTGAACATGAGTAAGAAATACTGCGCGAGTTTTATTTGTAATATTTTCTATAATTTTCTCAGAATCCATCGCCAATGTACGAGGATCAATATCTACAAAAACTGGTGTGAAACCATTTTGTATTACAGAAGCTATATCTGACACCCATGCTAGAGGTGGAACAATTACTTCTCCTCCCTCTGGATATTTTATTTTAAGGATAGCCATCGTTAACAAATTTGCTGAAGATCCAGAATTAACAAACACACTGTATTTCATGCCAAGATATTCTGACCATTCAGATTCAAAGGCCTTAACGTTCGTACTTTGCGTAAGAATTGGATCCATTTGCTGTAGATATTCTATTACGGAATCAAGATCCTCACGAAGAATATTATTTCTCATTAATGGAAATTTCATATCATTCTAGAAAAAATAAAACTTATAATTGGAAACCGACTAACTACTTTTCGCTATAATAATCGCCATACTCTACAAGAATAGTACTTCGGCCATCATCACGTAATAGCGCTTTTTCATATGCGGGAAAAATGTCAGAAGGTTCATCAAGACGAATCACTTCAATTGTTGTACACATGCTCTGTATTGATTCAGTAAAATCACCTATATGTTGGTATTGCGGGTGCAACGGCCTTTCTGAACCAATTCCTGTTCTAATAATTGCCTTCGTTTCATAACCATCATTCGACATGACCTGAATTTTATCCAAATGATTAACCAATTGATTTATAGCACACAACAAGAAATTCCATCTAGGAAAAATACTGACAGGGACTAAACCCGTTAAAGCCATACCTGTCGTCATTCCCATTTGCATTTCTTCCGCGACAGGAAGCTCAATCAACCTATCTAGAGGAACATCCGTCAACGTATTAGTCATTGCTGTACCAGCGACGGCGACAGCCTGCCCCATAAAAACAGTTCGGGGGTCATCTGCCAAATAATTCATTGACCGTTTTAGTTCATCAAAATATTTCATCATATCAACCTAGAATTGAACCCTCTTTCCGGCACCAGCATGGGGATATTTTGTTTCATAATGATAATAAGTAACATATTCATCATTAGAGTCTTCAAAAGTCAATGTTGGTTGATTCCATGTTTCTCTAGTATCTGTACATACAGATTTTTCATTATCTTCGACAATGAAATGGATTGGCAACTTATGATTGCGACTATACTTAACAGATTCGTATGCAATACCACTTTCAGCAGTCATATCGCCTAAGAAACAATACACTTTTGAATCTTCAACTCGTCGCTGTATCGACATTGCGGCACCAACGGCTATAGGCAATATTCCACCAACTATTGCAGACGAATAAATACGATGCTCAGGAAAACAGAGAGAGATTGATCTGCCGGCCATTATTTCATCAAGGACTTCTTCTTTAGGAACACCTTTGAGCAAACATTGATAATGAGCACGCCACGAACAAAAGACCCAGTCCTGATCTTCAATAGTTTTAAAAACATCGATAATCTGTTTTTCATTACCATAATATAAATGCACAGGCGCTCTTATTTGACCTTGATTAAAGAGGTCAGCCACTTGGTCTTCAAAGGCAATTAAATCTTGCTCATTCATAATAATCTCTTGTATAAATATTTTATCATTTAATCAAAAACCATCTGGTTGATATAACATAACTCTACTTCCTGAATCTTCGAAATCAAATGGAACATAAATCAGTTTTTTTAGAGCTATCTTTATTCTCTCATGGATTTCTGGGGGAGCAAAAAATAACATGAAGCCGCCACCTCCTGCACCTAAAACTTTTCCACCTACTGCACCAGCTTTTCTGGCTACAGAGTATATTTCTTCAATCAGTGGAGTAGTAACTTTATCGGATAGACTCTTTTTAATTAACCAAGACTCATGAAGTAATTTTCCAAAATCGTTAATTGTGGTATTTTTATTGCAAAGTATGAGGGAAGCTTCATCAACCATTTCAAACATTGCATTTAGTTCTTTCTGTTTGCTTGCAATGTTAGCGATTTTTGAACCAGCAACTTCAGAAGAAAAACGTGATACACCAGTAAAAAAAAGCATCATATGACTGTTTAATATTTTTTTTCTCTCTTTATCTAATAGTAACGGGACAACATCAAACATCCCATTTTTACTGAACTCAATTTTATTTAAACCACCATAAGTCGCGCAAACCTGATCTTGCGAGCCAACATTCTCGCCGATAACCTTTTGTTCAACATGAATGGCATCTTCAGCTAGTTTATGTTTACTTATTAACTTTCCATTTAGTGCAGTCAATGCATGAATCAAGCCCACAGTAAAAGAGGAACTTGAACCTAAACCAGATCTTGCAGGCAAGTCTCCATCATGATGAATTTCAAGACCGTAATTAGATTCCTCGACATTCATCCATTCAAACACACCCCTGACTGCAGGGTGCACTATTTCATTTACTTTAGATACGTTTTCAATATTTGAATATACTATTCTATGTTTATGATTAAAAAATGGAGGCAAATGCCGGCAAGTTATATAACAATACTTATCAATAGTACTTGCGATTACTGCACCACCGTGTTGTTCAACGTAGGTTGGATAATCGGTGCCACCGCCAAAAAAAGAGACTCTAAAGGGTGTTTTTGTAATTATCATTGCTAATCCAGGAGACTTTCATATTGTCTGAACAATTATTCTATGTTTTTTATTTCTACAATTCGGAATCATTTTAGAATTCAACTATGTGCTAGATTCATAATTAGATGCTTACTCATTTTTCATCTGCGTTCAGTGGGAAGCAAAGGCATATTGCGTGCAGTTAAATGATTCCACTACTTTAACAACTGCTCTTCCTCACTGACCTCCAATCTATCTAGCCGGACGTACAATTTTATTTAGAACATGTATGCCCAATATGTATTTAATGTCAAATCGACAGCACTGTTGGAATAATGTTATTTCTAAAGGCAGCATGGGTATTTACAAAAAAACATCAATAAACTGTAACTTAAAGTTGGTACACTGCTTTCAGAATACCAAAGAGACGTACCAACATCCACCAATGAACATGCAATGTTTTTTATGCTATATAACTCAGTAGTCTTCTCTAAAAAAATTGACTGTAATTATTCATTTCGTGACTGCTAGTAAAGAATAATTTAACATAGGGTTATTTAGGCCGATAAAAAATTGCATCTCGGGATATAGTAAATAACATTCCAATAGCAGTTTTTACCTTTCCGAAGAATCCAGGGTGAGCGCGACTGCCTTGAACACCAATTCTTGGGGGCTCAGGAGAAGCGATTTCTGCTATTTTTAATCCATATCGAGTGCCACGCATTATAAGCATAATTTCCGAGTGCTCATCCTTAAATTTGTCAATCTCTAAATCATACAGATGTGATTTGTAAAAAGCCTTGTACATAGTAAGACAATCAGAACATTTAGCCCTAAATATCAAATTTATCAAGCCAGTGAATGCCATATTTGCAAAACGTGAGGCAAAGTTATCATCTTCAGATCTAGCTCCGTCTTTATAACGTGATGCTATAACAAGAGAATATCCATCTCGAATTTTGGCAATTAGCTTAGGTATATCTTCTGGAATTGAATTGCCATCCGGAGAAAAAGGTATAACAACGTCGCCTCTAGCCAACTCGAAACCCTCCCAAAATGCGCGCTTAACTCCTTTGCTCTTTTGGTCAACTACATTGTAGCCAATTGCTACTAGGTATTCCTTCGAACCATCGGTCGAACCTCCATCAATGACTATAATTTCATCACACCACATCCTATTAATACGAGGCATTATTACTTTTAATCCTTCAATCTCATTTCTAACAGGAATAAATAAAGTTATAGTCGGATTTACTCTTTTTAATGCCATTTACTATACCTTTTATAGAAGGAAATACCATTTAAGAGTTTCTTATACATACATATCTCTTTGATGTGTTTTAATTGACAATCGTAATAGAGAGAGCCTTAATTTCATTACCATATAATTAAAGTGAAATATGTTTTGGTAATTAAACACAACAAATGTAAATAATTGCCACTTCATAAACTATAATATTAAAATTACTTTTTTGAGATTACTGATCTTTATATGGTTTCCATATTAATGATGACCGCTGAATTAAATGATTCCATTCTGAATACATTTTAGCTTCTTCATCATCATCAAGTCTATCAAGCTGATCGTTAATGCGTGTAGGCAGTTGAATAGCCCAATATTTAGGTTGTTTTTGTTCTTCAGATAAAAAAGAAGTAACTTGATTTCTAAATGCAGCACTAATATTAGGCAATAATACAATAGTAACTAGTATTACAGCAAACACACTAAGGGCCGATTTTATAAAAAAAATCGTAAGCTCTTGTAAAATATGTTTATTTTTTATTACCGGATATGGACTAGTTGGAATGCTTGCAAGGTCATATTTTCCAGTCTGATCTAGGAATTGTTGTAAATTCAATTCATATTGCTTATAAGCATCTTCTAAAGTTTCTCCTTCTCCACCTACAGACATTTCAGGAAGATAAAAATAAAAACCATCATCATTCTTTATTAAAATGGGATTAAACTCTTGTGCTTTTGAAGGTACGCAAACCTTTTCAGATTTTTTTGAAAACAACATTTGATGTCCCCCATCGTAATTTTATCACGTACTAATTGAAACCTTTTTTTGTGTCCAAAGAGAAACAGGTCCAATTCTTACTTCTGAAAATCTATTTTCCATTTTAGAACGAAGCTGCTCTGCAAGATAATAAGGCATAGCAAATAGAATATTGCCATACTCATTTATAAGAGAATCCCATTCCCCATTCTCAATGCGAAACAGATCTTTTGCGATTTTGTTATCATGCTGAGGAATAGTTCTTGCTATTAAATATAGATTTGACGGCAACTCTAGATAATAGGCTAAGGCATATGCTTCTGTCATCCACTCAACATCAAATGATTTGACCGTAGGGGCAATCAAAACCACATCATAAGAATCTCCTAATCGACGAAGCTCCTTAATATCTTCTTCAGAATAAACCCCACCTATTGGATGAGATGCTTGAACTGCAACTGGTTTTAAAAGTGATGATATTTCAACCAAATGTATTATTGCAAAAAACACTAAACTTAGATGTACTGATCGAGAAAACCATTTAGTTGACGGCTGCTTTCCAAGTTCACTTTTATAATTATCATACCATTTATGAAATGATCTAATTCCCTCTAATATAATGAACAAGCTTAATAATATAGCCAATCGTCCAGGAGCCCTTATATTGTACAAGGCAGGAATACGATCTGATAACCAGGCAGCAGGCATCAAAGGAAAATTAGACATGGGCATGCCGAGAACATGTAATTCATACCCAAAACTGAATAAGAAAACAACTATAGAAGCAATGCCTAACTTCATCCAAGAAGAATGCAATCTAAATTGATATTCTTTTTTCTTTCGATACTTAAGCAAACTTATTTTACATGAATATAGAAAATTAATTATCAGAAAAAACCATATAAATATAATTGCCGTCCCAATATAGGCAACTCCTTCATGCTGTCCTTTTCCCAACTGATTTGTATTAGGTAAAAAATGAAATTTTCCTAATAAAGAACTTACTGGTAATCCACTATAATTATCACCAACTGGAATGAATAGTGAGAATAAATCAGCCACATGATATCTACCTCCTGCACCAACATCGTAACTTGTAAAAAAACTGGCCATTGAAGGCAACGGATACATTCCTATAATATACAAACTCAATATACTCAAACATATTCCTGCAATTAAAATCCAGAATATTCTATTAAACCGGCTCCATGAAGAAGCAAGTCCGCCAAAATAACTTTCGTAAAATTCAAACACAACCAATACACTTGTGCCCAATATTATGCCAACCAATGTGTAATTATCGATTAATGCTGTTATGGGAAAAATAAACATAACCAACAAGTCTTTTCGGTAAAATACATCCTTGCCCTGCAGCACAAGCAACATTAAATACATCCATATTGTAAACAATGGGAATTGAACCACGCAGAATGGTTGAAGAGAGGCACTTCTTATTAACATAATTAACGATGTCCCCACCAACAAGGCACCCAGTATTCTAAAGCCAACATGCCTAACACCCAACATCAGTAATATTTTCATCGAAAAATATGCCGTAAGAAAACTAGAGAGGATTTCAACAAAGATAAAATAATCAAACTTTTGAAAATACGATAGAACTTTTCCTAAAGCTTTAAATGTAATCGCAAACAGTGGTAGAGCACCAACGTTGCCTACATTCCCATCGACAAAAGGAAAGGTGATGCTTTTTATTTCCCCCAATGGGAAAGAAAATGGCTCTCCTGCGTAGATAAAATAACTAATTAAAGTCCCTACTGTTTCAGGATTAAATACCCTAGTATTACCTAAGAATGGTAAGCAATAGAGAAATTGAATCGCGAATATCGCTGTTACTAACAAAGCAATGCATGCCTGATTAGTTAAAATATAATAGAAGTATTTTTTCAATTGCTCATTTATTTTTAGCAACGCATTTAATTAAGTAGATTGCTCATACTATCACACCATCTCAATGCAATATTTAATTTCTTGCAACTTATACTTTATCCTTTCTCATAAATAAATTATTTGCCGTTATTTGTGCTGCACGCAATATTACATTTATTCCTTCCCTGATTTTATATTTTATATTTAACCAAAAAATAATTGAATATAAATTAATTTTTTCAACAACTCCTATCTCATTTTCAAAAGAAATCGATTTAATAAAATATAATGTAAATTCATACAGTGGAAAAAAATGCTCTATTTTCTTATTTATAAGCCCATCAAATGGAACATTTGAGTTACTTTGCCCTTCTCTTCCCAAAAGCAATCTCCCTTCCTGAACTCTATGAATCTTCCCCTTTAACAATAAATAAATAATCAAGATCCAATCTTGAGCTATACATTTCCAACCTATTAATTCTGTACTGCCTATCGTTGTTTTCCTTATCAAGGAATAAAATATCCCATGACTTCTCCAACAATTATTCAGAAAACATTTTAAATTATTGTAACAATTACCATCAAATGAAAAGAATGCTAGTTTGCTCGGATCATTAATTTCATCTTTAAAGCAGTCTGGAGATCCTGAAGCAACATATAGTGGATTATTTTTTAAAAAAATAATATTTTTTTCAACATAATCATGAGAACGAAGATGATGTGCAGCATGCCACATAAAGAATTCTCCCTTTGCAACATCAAAAACGTATTTAAAATTCAAATCACTACCTAGATTATATTCCTGCCTTACATACTTTATTCTTATATCCCTTTCCGAGTAACTCTTACATATTTCTGATGTTGCATCAGTAGACGCATTATCTGAAATAATTATTTCCAATTCTTTGTACGACTGGGAAACAATTGAATTGAGCGTATCGGAAATAAATTTTTCCGAATTATACACAGGAATACCTATGCTTACGATTGGGTTGTCTGATGCCATTTATAAAAATTTTATAATTACTACTTTATTTTATGCCTCAAAACCCATTGATCATCTTCTTTTTTCCACAAATGAGGAGAACGAAACACCTCGGTTATTGATTTAAATTCATCATCAGTTATATCAATATAATCAAGGAATTCTTTATAGTATCTAGATGGAAATTCATGATCATAGCGATTAACTAATGCAACTCCCTCATCTCTACTGATCTTTCCAGTTCTAATTTCCTGAGATGCATCAGCCACAGCACGTCCCATACCAAACTTAATGTATGTCATATAATAATGAAAGGAATCTATTTTATCATCAAAGCTACTGTACTTAGAATAACTTCCTTGAGTTCTTTCATCATTTGGTTGGAAACCAGTATTCCGAACAGCATAGTAATAGTTATCTTGAGGAATCCACTTCTTATAAAAGCTCATATAGTGAAACTCAATTTCATTACTTTCAATTTCATCCATACTTGGAGAACCATATGGAATTAGATCAGAATGTTGAATACTATATTTTTCTTTTAATTCTTTTATTGTCACACCAGAAATAAATAAATCATCATTACATATGTCTATACTTGTATATAATAGTTTTTCCATTTGAGGATGTAGATTATCTTCTATTCTATTACCATATTCAGCAACGTTTTCCCCATAAAACACTAGCTTTATGTTATTCTTAAGTGCAATTTTAGGCGCGATATTTCTTTGCCCTAAAATAAATGGCTGGAAGGCATGCCCAAGCTTTTCAAATGCTAATTTAGTAAGTAACCGATGCACTTTCCCATTCGGTGTTGTAAGAATATTATCAAAACCCGAGTTAATAAAAGATTGAAGATTACGCCAACCTGGTTCTGTATATATATGAGGAGCCCAAGTTACAGTCAATGGATTCATTTTATATTTTTCTTTTAGCAAATGGGCCACGTAGCATGAATCTTTACCCCCGCTAACAGGCACAACCACATCATAATCTCCATTCGGACTTCTGTATCTATTAAGAAGCTCTTTTAAATGTCGCTCTCTTTCCTCCCAATCTATTTTTTCTTCCTTGTACTCTGCCCAACGACATGCATCGCAAACACCATCTTCATCAAAATTTGTCGTTGGCTTTTTTTGTGACTCATCATGCTCAACCTCAAGAGTTGTAATTGGTCGCTGATTTGATATTACACATTTTTTGCAGAACACAACTTCGCTAGGCAAGCCATACTTAACTTCCAAACCACCAAAATTTCTGTTTAAATTATTTTTCACATTTTCAGAAAAAGTCATCTCAATACCTCAAATATCTGTTTATAACTATTCATTTCAAAGCAATAAAGTTTCTTAATATTGATAAGCCAACGTTGCCACTTTTTTCAGGATGAAATTGGCAACCAAAAACATTTTCTTTTTGTATAGCTGCGCATATATCATGACCCCCAATAGATGTGAGAGCAATAACCTCATCTTTATTAGAGGGAATTGCATGGTAAGAATGCACAAAATAGACGTATTCATTTTCTACAATATTTGAAAAAGGTGTATTTATCCATTTTTTTTTCTGCGGGGAATAAATAGGAGACCAATTTGTATGTGGTATTTTTATTCGCTCACCATTTTTCGCAGATACAGGAAGTTTCTTAACTTGGCCTTTAATAATCCCTAAACCTTCATTTCTCTTGAATTCATTACTCTCTTCAAAAAGTATTTGCATACCAACACAAATACCTAAAACATACTTCCCTGATGCCACATACTCTTTAATGACAAGGTCTAGCTTAAAATTTTTAAATTGTTCTATACACCTTCCAAACGCTCCAACCCCAGGTAGTATCACTCGATCTGCATTTAAAATATCTTCTTTTTTACTAGAGAGCAAAAAATCACACCCAATTTCTTGCAACGCATGTATAAGACTCTGAATATTTCCTGATTTATAATCGATTATAACTATTTTCATTAGCAACCTTTCTTATCTCAATTCCTTTTTCAGCGCATCTATCTTTAATTTCTTTAATATTTATTTTTTTTACATTAAGTAAATCCGACATTGCAATTGCATCAACATTACTATTTTTACTACCTTGAATAACGTCCTCAATAGAACCAACTCCTCCTGATGCAATTACAGGAATAGGCACAGATTTAGAAACAACATTACATAAACCCAAATCAAGCCCCTTACATGTTCCTTCTCGATCAATTGATGTTAAAAGTATTTCACCTGCCCCCATTTCATAACCTTTTTTTACCCAATCAATAACATCTAAATAGGTTCGTTCACGACCTCCATCTGTATATGGTTCCCATTTTCCTTCACAAATAAATTTTGCATCGACTTGCAAAACAATGCACTGAGAGCCAAAATTTTTTGCCAAGTCACTAATTAACACAGGGTTTTTTATTACAGCAGTATTAATTGCTATTTTATCACCGCCGACAGATAAAATACTTTCTACATCTTCAATACTTCTTATTCCTCCACCAACTGTAATTGGTATATACGTGTTTGATGAAACATATTTGATTACGTCTACGAGATGGTTCCTTCCATATAAACTAGCAACAGTATCCAATAATAGTATTTCATCGATACCTTGTTCGTAGTATTTTTTTGCTACTATTCCAGGATCCCCTATATGCTGCACGCCTTCCAATTTTATTGTTTTTATTAATTTATCAGACTTTATATCTAGTCTCGCTATAAGGCGCATAGCTCCAATACGAGATGAATAACTTTTCGTCATTTTATCTTTTTTAAATATCCATCTGGGGCCACAGTTATTTTTAATTTGTTTTGAAAATATTCATCTACAATAAATTCTGAATGCTCATTTAAATATTTTTTTACTGCAGTTTTCGGATTATCGTCAGGACCCCATGGTCTATTTGGAAACATTGATTTAGGAAAATCATCTATTACAGTATCGAACACAACGCAATAACTTCCCAAAGTCACTAATGGTGCATATGCAATCAGTTCCTTATAAACATGTTCATGCGTATGATTTGAATCCAAAAAAACAAGTATGTTATTTTTATTCTTCGACTCTTCTTTCACCATTTCGATCACATCCGAAGATATGCTCGAACCTTCAATCATTGAAATTCGATGATACAAAGGGTGTGCTTCTATCGCATCGCGATTATGTTTACGTATATCCACATCTATCCCTAATACTTTAGCGTCTACTGGGCCTTCAGACATTGCATTTAGCTCCAACATTGATGCTGAAAAAATTAAAGACCCACCATGAGCAATGCCTGTTTCTATAATTAAATCTGGTTTGATAGACCAAATTATTTCCTGCATTGCCATTATGTCTTGTGGATACTGAATAATTGGCCTCCCTAACCATTCATAATGGTAAGAGTATTTATACCTATTAGCCACGTTTAACCAATCATTTGTAATATTAGTAAATTCAGTGTCTTCTGATTGCTTAGATACTTCCTTAACGCAGTCACTTTTAAAATCTTCATATGGATTATCACTATTTCTATCGTTCATATCTTATCCTTTTACTTTAAAGACACATTTTTTCACAATCTGGCATTAAATATTGATGAGTTCGCCACCTTCTTAATTTACCAACGAAAATTTATAGTTAATAAATAATTAGTATGGAAAAAACTTATCTTTTAAAGAATACCCTCGATACTAATATTTCACGGAAGTGCTATTTAAAGTAATAAAAAATCTAAAAGCTACATATTCAAAGTTCAATTAAAAATATATTATTTCAATTTTTCTAACAGCATCTCATTTATACTTATAATATTCTTCCTTACCTCTTTTGCTGGGACACCAACAACAACGCCGTAATCATCAACATCTTTTGTTACAACAGCACCGGCACCTACAAATGCTCCTCGCCCAATTCGAAGGTTTGGCAATATCGTAGCATTTGTCCCTATAGTAGAAAAATCATCAATTACAATTTTCCCAGCAATTGATGCTCCTGCCATTATATGAACGCCATTTCCTATGTTACATTCGTGATCGATCGTGGCATTTGTATTAATAATTGAGTAGTCACCTATCTTACAAAATTTATGAATTGTAGCGGAAGGCATTATTTGGCAACCGCGACCAATTTCATTACAAGTATCTATAAATGAATGATGATGGATTAAATCAACCGTTTTTAGTCCTAGCGCTTCAAGTGTAATTGCTGTTTTATAGCGTGCAGCGCCATGTTCTCCACCAATACAAACAACAAAATGTGATAAATTTTGAATTATACTTTTCAGATTTTTTATATCCTTGATGTGAGAACCACCATATTCAAATGAAATTTCATCAAGTGTATTGTCAAATATTATTAAACTTTCAACTTCAAACATCTCTTTTAACATTTGACATACAATCCGTGCTTTACTACGCCCACCCCATAATAATATATTATTTTTCATGTAGTTATTATATACAGAACATATTAAAGTACTTTTTTAAATATTATTGTTCTTAATTGACCGAATGCTTCTTATATAAATGAGTATAAATCAAGTTAGACTCATATTTTTAAAATAATTTTTTACAACTTGAGTAACACTGTAAATCTGATCTTGGGTAAGATCATGATACGATGGCAGGTTAATTCCTCTCTTGTATAGTGAATAACTATTTTTGTTGGATTTCTTTTCTTTAAACATTGACAACATACTCAACGGATAAAAAAACACTCTACAATCCATTTCTCGCTTATGAAATTCGGACAACAGTTTATCTGTTTCGATGCCAACAGCTTCAGCTATAATGACTGTTGGCATCCAATATCCATTTACAGTGCCATCATATTCTGGATTCATTGCAAGAGGATATTCTGATATCTCATGATAATAAGCATCAAATATTCTTCTTTTTTCATTAATCAATTCATCAATCCTATTGAGTTGCGCACAACCTATCGCTGCTTGTATATTACTCATCTTATATTTATAGCCAATCATATCTGGCCAAAATTGTCTTGTTTGATTTTTATCTCTACCATGATTACTTAGCGTCAATACTTTTTCATAAAGACTTTCATCATTAGTGACAAACAACCCGCCTTCTCCTGTAGTTAAAGTCTTCGTTCCATGAAAAGAAAAACACCCAAATTTGCCCATGCTACCTGCTCTTTTTCCATGATATATAGAACCAATAGCCTCTGCAGCATCTTCAATAACAGGTACATTATATTTTTGACTAATCTCGAGTAAAGCATCCATATCACAAAGGTTTCCATACAAATGCACTGCAATAATCGCTTTTGTTTTTGAAGTAATATTTTTTTCAATTTCTTTGGGATCTATACACCACGTATCCGGTAATATATCAACAAAGACTGGAGATGCACCAAGATACGTAATAGGGGAAACCGATGCAATCCAATTTGTATCAGCGAGTATTACTTCATCTCCGAGGCCTACTCCTAAAGCAGAGAGCCCTAAGTGAAGGGCTCCAGTACAACTTGATGTCGCAATTGCATATTTAACATTAAGATGTTCTTTAAATGAATCTTCAAATTTCTCAATATATTCATAACATTTCTCACCCCAACCATTACGAGTAGCATCTGTGGCATACTCTACTTCCAACTCTGTTATAGAAGGCTTTGTGTAGTGAATACGCTGTCTCATATGAGCTAAATAATTTCAATCTCAGGAATAGCTGTTACAAACTGGCAATTCCATTCTTTAACTTGCTTGAGTTTTCCCATGATCTCTTTTGAGATATTCCAGGGTAAAATCAAAATATAATCAGGACTATCTTTTTCGATTTCATCTGGGTTCAATATTGGAATATGGCTACCAGGAAGAAATTTTTCTTGCTTTGACTGAGCGGCATCATAAACTCTCGGAAGCAGATCTGACTTGACCCCCGCATAGTTAAGTATTGTATTACCTTTCGCTGCAGCTCCATAAGCCACAACTTTTTTACCTTTATCTTTCTGTTCAATCAAGAATTTTAAAAGTGCATTCTTTATTCTATCTGCACGTTCTTGGAAAAAGCTATAAAGTTTTAAATTACGCATCCCTTGAAGTTCTTCTTCAGCTAATATTTCCGCGACAATTGGTGTTGATTGTCGAGAGTCATTCTCATGGCAACCATAGATCCTCAAGCTTCCACCATGAGTATCCAGCTCCTCTACATGCCATACTCGCAATTCTGCTACAGAGAATATTCTGATTACGGTGTATAAAGATAAGTATGAGAAATGCTCATGATATACAGTATCAAATTGTGTATTTTTCAACAATTGCATCAAGTGAGGAAATTCCAGAGTAATAGTTCCCCTTTCTTTAAGTAAGATTTTTAGCCCAGCAGTAAAATTGTTTAAATCAGGCACATGAGCATAGACATTATTCCCAATAATCAAGTCCGCCTGTTTACTTTCTTTCTGTAATTGTGTCGCCAATGTTTTACTAAAGAAATCACGAAGTATAGCAATGCCCTGTTTTTCTGCTGCTTCTGCAGTGTTAGCCGTAGGTTCAATACCCAAACACGGAATTTTCAATTCCACAAAATTCTTTAATAGGTAGCCATCATTAGCCGCAATCTCAATGACATAACTGTCATTAGTTAAACCAATTTTTGGAATGATTTTCTCAACATAGCTTTTTGCATGTGCAAGCCAGTCTTTAGAAACTGAAGAGAAATAGGCATAATCATTATCAAAAAGTTCTTCAGCTGAAGTGTAGTCCTCTATTTGCACTAACCAACAATTAGAACAAACAAAGAGTCTCAATGGATAAGTTAACTCGGGTTTATTTAAATCTTCAATACTCAAATATGAATTTGATGGTGGAGCATAACCCAAGTTCAAGAACTCATGCACCAGCTGCTGTTTACAATGACGACAATTCAAATTTTAATGCCTTTATAATTTGAACTAATTAAAGGATGGTTCAAGTCTCGCTCTGAAATGTCAACTGCTGGAATTGGCCACGGAATTTTTAACTTTGGATCGTTATAACGTAAGCCCCCTTCATATTCGGGATTATAATACTCTGTATGCATATAGAGTAATTCAGAACCTGACTGCAAGACCTGGAACCCATGAGCACACCCCTCTGGAATAACTAATGCATTGTGATTTGAGGGGGAAAGCTCTTCGGTATGCCAGCTCAAGAAAGTTGGCGAATCCTCACGAAGATCAACGACCACATCCCATACCTTTCCTTTAAGGCAACGTACAATTTTCATCTCTGCATGAGGTGAAGATTGATAATGAAGTCCTCTAATAGCCCCTATAGATTCGGTACAAGAAAAATTAACCTGCTTAATATCTCTTCCTTCTAATACAGTAGAAAGTTCTTCTTTGCAGAAAAAACGAGAAAATTTCCCTCTAGGATCAGCAAATTGTGTATTTCCTATAAGAAAAACACCTGAAATAAAGGTTTCATTAATCATCAAAGACATAAATTTATTCTGAAATGGCAGCTAGTTTTTCTGAATATTGCACTAATTGTTGCAGGCTTATTACGCTACCCGTTTTCTGGTATTCCTTATACCAATCCGCAGTCATCATCAAAGTTTCTTTGAAATTCAATACGGGCTTCCACCTCAACGTATTATTCGCTTTAGAACTATCCAAAAATAGTAATCCAGTTTCATGTGGTTGAGATGCCTTTGTTACTCCCCAAGAAACATCTGTCCAATATTCACTCAATCCATTAAGCACTTGTGATACAGTAAAATTCGCTTTCTGGTCAGGACCAAAATTCCATGCCGAGGCAAATTCACTCTGACCTTCGAGTAATTTTTGTCCTAACATGAGATATCCAGAAAGTGATTCAAGCACATGTTGCCAAGGTCTTATAGAATCAGGAGAACGTATTTCCAATATTTCTTTATTCTCTATTGCACGAACAAGATCGGGGATCAAACGATTTTCTGACCAATCACCTCCCCCGATCACATTTCCAGCACGAGCAGTTGCAAGAAGTGGCATATTAGGCTCAGAATAAAAAGAATTACGATAACTGGCAGCAACAAGTTCCGCACCAGCTTTCGATGCGCTATATGGATCATATCCACCTAAAGGATCATTTTCAGAGTATCCCTTCAGCCTTTCACGGTTTTCATAGCATTTATCTGATGTGACAATAACAATGGCTTTCAATTCGGGCACTTCCCGGCAAATTTCCAGAAGATTAGCTGTGCCCATGACGTTAGTTTCCCAGGTTCTTAATGGGTCGTTATAGGAACCCCTTACCAAGGATTGAGCTGCAAGATGGAACATTATTTCCGGTTGCACAGCTTTAATAGTATCTTTTATTGCAGAAACATCACGAATATCCAGAAAATGACTTTGCATTCCCATTTGTAATAAATCCCAGTGGTTGGGTGACGATCCCGGTGCAAGTGAAAGCCCGGTAACTTTTGCGCCCAGCATTTTTAACCATAGTGCAAGCCAACTTCCTTTAAAGCCAGTATGCCCCGTTAGAAGAACACGTCTACCGTGATAAAGCTCAGAAAACAGATTTAGTCCCAAACTTTCCATGGTGCATTACCACTATTCCATAATTCATTTAGAAAATTCTTATCACGAAGAGTATCCATAGGTTGCCAAAAACCAGAATGACGAAATGCACTAAGTTGACGTTTTTCAGATAAAGTATTTAGGGTGCTACTCTCCCAACTAATAGAATCATTATCAATTAATTTAAGCACCGCTGGAGATAGCACAAAAAAACCACCATTGATCCAACTTCCGTCCCCTTCAGGTTTTTCCTGAAATTTTTCGACGATATCATTAGAGTCAAGTTTGACTGCACCATAACGGCCTGGTGGTCTAGTCGCTGTTAAAGTAGCTAATTTATTTTTATTAAAATGGAATTTTATCAAGGCAGTTATATCCACATCACTGACACCATCACCATATGTAAAACAAAATGCATCATCATTTTTCACATACTCATTCACACGTCTTAATCGGCCACCCGTTTCACTTTTTTCACCCGTATCTAATAATGTTACTTTCCATGGCTCAGCATTATTATGATGAACATTCATTTTATTATCACGCATATCAAATGTAACATCAGACATGTGTAAAAAATAATTCGCAAAATATTCCTTAATCACATAGCCCTTATATCCACAACAAATAATGAATTCATTGATGTTATGAGCAGAATAATTTTTCATGATGTGCCATAAGATTGGTTTGTTACCAATTTCCACCATAGGCTTTGGTCTCAAATCAGTCTCTTCACTCAACCTAGTGCCCAAACCACCCGCCAGAATCACAGCTTTCATTATTATGCCACCTTTTTCATGTTAAATTTTCTATTTGAATGATGATGATTGAGACGGAAATCTTCAGATTCTACAAACTTTGATAATGCTTTTATTGTTTCTTGATGGCTATTCACATTAAATCCATGCAGCCAAACAGCATAAACTTTTGAACTAAATTGCTCTCTATAGCCACCAACATCTTTAATCATTTTAGCATAGTCAGAAAACAACCAATCTTCAGTGTTATATATATTTTTCATAAAATAATATTCATACACATCTTTCTTGTCTATCGTCAGACTGAGATTTTCCAAATTCACCAATATTTTTTTATATTCCTCAATACTCCTAGGATGCAAGTTGAAATTGTAAGCTATGTGTGGATTATTTAACGATGCGTTAATCACAGGGATGCCTTGCGCGGCATATTCAAACCCAATTGTTCCATAGACGCTTAAAGCAACATCTATTCCTTCTTTAATAATCTGATTATGAGAGCTGTCCGAAGGTAACAAATTAAATTTCTTATACTTACTAACAAACAGCTCAATAATTTCTTTTGTTTTTGATACATAATCTGGATGAGTTTTAATGTACCAATCATAATCTGTTTCTTCAGATGTAGAACCTAAAAAGTCAAGCCATTCATAAAAATCCGGAAATAGATTAACGCCATAGCTATGCGGGCTATCGAAGAAACAATGTGCGGCAATTAATATTTTTTTTCTGTCTGATTTGGCAATTAGTCTTTCTTCTTTAAACTCACCATATGCTGATTTAGTCGAATATGACATATCAATACCTATTTTGCCGGAAAAACGTTCATTAATTCTACGCTCAGCTACTTTCAGACCTGCATCACGAACTTCAACAGGCAATGCTGAAAAACGTTCTTTGTAATACTTAACATCATTATAAGCAAAGTTATTCTTTTTACTTAGTCTATATACATGTGTTGCATTAGCCTGAAAGACTGAAACACCTTCATTAATTGCGATTCGAACAGGTAAGGCAGTATTGTAAACACAGTGGCTCACATTAATGGCTGAGACATTATGGTTTTTAATATAATCTTGCCAAAAGACAAATAATTTAACTGTTTTAAACAGCGAAACATGGAAATCCTTATCATTAATCTCTATAGTTGGTCTTTCATAATATTTAAGGTACGAATCATATATTAAGTCCCCAATATGCACCCCATCTATAACAACAGACTCAACATCTGATATTGTTTTCAAATTTTCCAATATACCTTTAAACAAACATTCTGCTTTTTTACATTGTTTCTTGTTGAGAGTTGGAAGCAAGAAACCTTTAGTGCCGAATGATTTATATATTGCGAAGACATCCATGTTTAATCTTCGACGCATGTGCCATGCAAGCATTCGTTTCCAACTGGTTGGAAAATCTGGAACATAAGCTATGATTTCAGCACCATAGAATGATGACAACACATTAGCCAAATAACTATAAGCGATTATGCTGGAATGCATATCATTTAATTCAAGCAGAACAATAAATTTATCTGCTTTTTTATTAGGTACAGAAGAAAATATTTTTTTATTATGCTCTATGAATATACGGCATGATTTATCACCCCTTAACCAATTTAATAAATTAAAATATTTTTCTTTCAATTCATTCAGATCAATCATATGTTACATTCATCAATGATATGAGAAAGCATTTCTATTTCCTGAAAGGGCAAAGTTAAAGATGTCTTGTTATCTGGAATGCAAGAAACAACCCGTTTTTTTGCAAGAAGTCCTATCACCATTGCCATAGATGTGCAGCCCGCAACAATTTTACAATTTTTAATATCATCTATAAGTAATGAATTTGTGCTAATTTCTATTGGCAAATCATATTCATCACACAACCACTTATATTTACTGCTCTCTTCTGACGGATGAGGTCTGATTAATATCAAATCAGGGTTATCAATAATTCTACTTATATTTTCCAGCATGTAACGAATCGAATCATTTTGATGAAATTCTGGTTTATTAATATTTTCACAAACATATAGTATATTTTTTGAGGCCGAGGCACCGACTTTGCCCGCAGCATAATAACCAAACATTTTTTTTACTTCTTTGAAATAGGGATTGTCAACAAATTTTACTTGATACCCTTCCAGTTCTTTCCTTGCCAACGTGTAAGCATGTTGATCACCCACCCAGACCTCATCTGGAACTTGTTCAATGCCATTTCGAACAAAACGATTATGATAATTAACCCAATGGTCAATAAAGGACACAACATATTTCTTATTATTTTTTGCAATTTGTATTGCATTCCATTCCCAATTTGACACGCATCCAGTCCCCGTTAAAAAACTATCACATTCCATCAATGCTTCTTCAGAAGATATGTTTTTTATATCACCGAAACGTCGTGAAAAAACTTTTATTGCAGGTCCATCTAACACAAAAGAACAATCAATATCATTCTCGGCGATATAACTAGATATTATTTCTGCACCACCAGCATGATAACAAACAACAGCAACCTTCATTTCGGCAATAACTATCTAGCTAAAACTTGCTTCTTTTCGCAGTAAACCATATTCGATAATATCGACCCACATATTATCGAGATAAATATGTTTCCTACGACGGCCTTCTTCTACCATGCCGAGTGATTTTGCAAGCGCTTTCATCTGAGAATTAGTATCCGCCGTACCACAATATATACGCTCCAGATTTAACTTATAAAATCCATGTTCGATTATTTTCTTTCCGGCCATTTTGCTCAGACCTTTACCTATATGATCCTTATTTCCAATTATAATGGCAAATTCAGCACTCCGATTTATAAATGAGAGAGATTGCAGGCTTACATTACCAATGTGACCATCACTTTCATGACATATAGCCCAAACGATTTGAGATGCTTTATCAATATTTTCTATATAGCTACGGTAGTAATTTGCACTTTTAAAGTACTTTCCATGTGAGTTATATTTACATATTTCCTGGTCTTCAAACCATGATGGATATGGCCCTTCCAAGTCACTAAGCTGAAGTGCTCGTACAAAATATTTGTTTCCCAGTGCATAAATCATATTAACTCCCCTAACTTTTCCCATACCTTCCTAAATGCTTTAATTATCATAGTGATATCATTTTCATCATATTCATATACACACATACCAATACATAGGTACGTTACGTCATTAAGATCTTCTGCTATGGGACAAATACCTTTCCCATAATCAATGTCACGTTTACATATTTCCGAATTCCAAGGAAATCCTTTAGAGCCATATGCTATTTTTTTTTGATACATTGGAAGCAAATGTATGTTCTGATATTTTTTTGCTATTGGCACCCCTTCTGCTTGTAACGCCTCATGAATCCGTTCTCTGTTTACACCTAATTCTTCGATGTCTAATATAATAGGATACCCATAATAAGCATGTGTACATTCTGGCTTTACAATAGGAGTTTGCAAACCAGGCAAACCTTGTAATCCTTCGGTAAGCTTACCCGCTAAATCTTGTCGTGTTTTTACTATTCCTTTTAGTTTTTTTAATTGTTCAATGCCTATTGCACATTCAATTTCACCAAGTCGAAAATTATAGCCAACCATGTTTGTAAGCTCAGTTACGCCTTTATCTTCTACCACTGCTTCAGCATGATTACGAATCAATCGCAATTTCTCAGCAATATCATCGTTATTTGTAACAAGAATCCCGCCCTCTCCAGTATGAATGTGTTTATGATAATTGAGGCTATATCCACCCACATGAGCAAGCGTGCCCGCATATTTACCTTTATATAAAGCCCCTGGAGATTGAGCTGAATCAGATATTACTTTCAAATCATTTTCATCAGCAATTTTCATTATCATATCCATATCAGCTGAATGACCAAAAATATCAACAGCCATAATTGCCTTTGTATTAGGAGTAATATTTTTCAAAATAGATACAGGATCAATATTAAAAGTCTCTCTATCAATATCTGCAAACACAGGTATAGCATTCCAATGCATAATTGCAGTTGCACTAGCAGACATTGTCCAAGGACTTACAATTACTTCATCACCAGGTTCTATTCCAATAGCACCAACAGCAGCAATGAGTCCTGAAGTCCATGAATTAACCGTTACCGCATGCTTTACCTTAAAATAGTTTTCACACGCTTTTTCAAATTCCTTAACTTTAGAACCGCCATAAAATCCCGTCGTCCAACTTCCTAAAAATTCAGACAATACTCCACTATTAACAACTTGCCTTGCAGCTTCCGTTTCTTCTTTTCCAATAGAGTTATAGCCTTTAAACGACTGTTGAATAGTCTTTGGACCACCATGAAGAGCTAATTTATTATTTAGCTGTCCCTTCATAACTGCCGTTTAATTTGTGTAAGGACATCAAGAGTAGAAAGCCCTTCCTTTCCTGTGCATATTGAACTTTTATTGCCATTGAGACATTGGTAAATCTGCTCAACAACATGCCACTGCGGCCTCGATATATCTGATGATATTTCCTTTTCTTCATTAGAACTTGCAAGAGACAAAAGCATAAGATTACCCTCATAACGCATGCGCCCATTTTTCGCCATTAACTCAACACTATAATAAGGATTGCTTTCTGTATCTGTTGATAAAAATAATATTTTTCCCATTTCAAAAACCATCTCAATATCAGGTTCTGGATCGGTAGAGTTCCACAAACGTCCTTGATTGATAATCTTAAAATCTATAACGTCACCAAGCCAATACTGAAATAAATTAAGGAAATGAGATCCGCTATGAAACAAGCCTTTTGAATACCAACATATTCCCTTAATTGGATTTTTAAACTCATTTTTTGTAATTCGATTCTTAAACTCAATTACAGACGGGTTACATCGACGCATATAATTGGTAAATAATAAAATATCTTTTTCAATGGCTATACTAACCATTTTTTTTGCTTCATTGATATCATACGAAAGAGGTTTTTCACATAAAATAACTTTAGGTGTATATTGAGAAACCAATTCCTTAAAAATACTGAAATGTGATTCTGTAGGTGTTGCTATTGCAACAACATCCGGCTTATATTTTTTAAGAAGATGATCAATATTAAAATAAGCTGATTTCCCAAAATATTTCTCAAACATATTCCTTCTATGGGAATCACTATCAATTCCACCAATCAAGTCAAACTTCGAGTGCAAAGAAAATGCTCGAGCCAAAGAAGTGATGATATTCTGATCAATCTCATTAAGATCGTAACCCATACCGATCTGACCAAGCCCAATGACTAAAGCTTGTAAACTCATCCTTCTCCCTTTCGGTTTACATGCTGATTAATTTGAATCCAATCAGTTTTTTTTTGGAGCAATTGTATGATGTCATAACAACTAAAAAATGGGTTTTCATCCCCAAAAAACTCAACAATACGTTTGAGCAATTCATAATCATCACCCTCATCTAAGGTTAACTCTAACTCTGGCCAACGAAGTTTTGCCTCTGCAACAAGATAAATTGGAGGAAATAATTCTGAATTTCGTTTTATATGTAAAGTTACATGTTCGCGGTCTTTTGGATCTTGAGTTAACTCAGCTGAATGTTTTAGTGTTTCAAGATAAAATACCTGAACATTCATTCCTCCAGGTAAACCACCATGCTTACCGTTATTTACATACACAGCATTATTAACTAGGAAAGTCTGAATTACCTGTTCAACTATTTCAGGATCGATAATTGGGCAATCGCCAGTTATTTCACAGATCACATCAGCAGAAAATGCTTCACCTGCCTCAACGACCCTTCCCATAACATCGTTTTCATTTCCTCGATAAACACCTACAGAAACTTCACTTGCAAAAGAAACTAACAAATCATCTTTTTTATTATTAGTAGTCGCTATTACAATTTCATCAATGACTGATACTTGTTGTAATCGCTCAATTAAGTGCTGAAGCATTGGTTTACCATTTGCTTTTAACAAATGTTTTCCCGGAAGTCTGGTCGAGCCCATTCGAGCCTCAATAATTGCTACTACTTTGTCTTGTGAAAGTGACATTAAATAATTACAACTTAAAATAAATTAATAGGTGGCACAATCAAGAGACCAAGTCCCACCGGACAGGAGTTCCTTTTTTTACATCACAGTTCACCGCCTTGCCTAGTAACGAATCAAAATGCTTTGGAGGCAAACCATTTCCAGGACGAATACAACGTAAATTTTGTTCTGTAAAAACATCTCCTGATTTCATGTCTTCGGTTACATAGATTGAACGCCTCCTGGTAACGGCAACTTTTTCCGCTTTTGTCGGACCATAACTTACTTTCCCTAATGATTTCCATGCATGCTCAGTTTCATTAACAAGAAGAGCGAGTTCTTCTGGAATTAGCGAAAAACTGCTATCAACACCACCATCATTTCGGTCAAGCGTAAAATGTTTTTCAATTACTTTCACACCTAATGCAACAGACGTAATCGCAGCAACACATCCTATAGTGTGGTCAGATAATCCAATTTCACAGCCAAATGAATCTCGCATGTCAGGAAGAGTTAATAGATTCATATTTTCAGTCAATGCTGGATACTCACTTGTACACTTGAGCAACATCAATTCTTTACAACCGGAATCTCGAGCTGCTTGAACTGATTCTTCCAGTTCGCTATACGTTGCCATGCCAGTTGACATAAACATAGGTTTCCCTGTTGACGCGACTTTTTTTATTAATGGAATATCTGTGTTTTCAAAAGAGGCAATCTTGTAACAAGGCACATCCAGAGATTCAAGAAAATCAACTGATGTTCTATCAAATGGTGAGCTAAATGCTATTAACCCTAATTCTCTAGCCCGATTAAATATTGGTTCGTGCCATTCCCAAGGAGTATGTGCTTTTTCATAAAGTGCATAAAGAGAGTTTCCTTTCCATAGACTATCAGGATTATCAATAAGAAATTCATCACTCTCAATATCAAGGGTCATTGTATCAGCGGTATATGTTTGCAATTTAATCGAATTTGCTCCCGCTTTTGCAGCCGCCTCAACTAACATAAATGCTCTATCTAATGATTGGTTGTGGTTACCTGACATCTCTGCAATGATAAATGGCCTCATCCTGCGGGAAGAGAAAATGTCATGAAGTATTGTAGCAGTCAAAACTTAATTTATATTTTGGATGAATATTCTCGTAATCTATCAAAATGAGAATGCGCAAAATTACCTGAAACTTTATTTCCTGCGGCGACATCCGAAACAACAATTGCTCCGGCATATACTATTGCACCTTTACCGAGTTTAATATTTTCTCGAACAACAGTACTTGAACCGAGATAACATTCATTTTCAATGATAGCGTTACGTGCTACAACCGAATTACCAGAAATAATACAATCTTCCCCAATAAAAACTTCGTGACCTATTGTGCTTGCTATTCCGATAATAGTTCTAGCACCGACTTCCGTCTTTATAGACGGATGAACAGACTTAACTATAACGCTGTTTGCCAAAAGTGTGGCATCAACCCCGATCTTGACTCCTCCAGCATGTTGAATACGTATTTTTTTATTATTTACGATTCTGTATAAAATTCCTTCTGCTCCAATAACTGAGCCAGGCTCTATTGTTGAACCTGAACAGATATAAACATTATTGCGTATAACAACTTTCTCGCCTATCGTAGTATTATCTCCAATATGAACATTGTCAGATATAATTGCTGACTTATGAATATTACAGTGCTCCCCAATATACGACTCTGTCATTGGTGAGTAATTGTTTTCTACGATAAGTTTTTCATGTAATTCATAAAAAGTGTCTCGCGGGGATGGAGAAACTACAAAGGATATAGAACTATCTTTCAATTCATCAACTAGATTAGTCTTTATAATAAGACAAGAAACATTTTTAATGGCAGCGAGTTTTTTCAAATGAAATGGAGTGTCTGCATATGCAAGGGTATTTTCGTATTCAGTTCTAACTCCACCAAGCGTAGAAAAAACACCATCATTTACAATCTGCGAAGTAGAAAAATAATCTGACAATTTCATAAGAACAATAAATTATTTTTCTGGATGTTAAACATCAAGCTTTCATCTCTTTTGCATACTGCAAAATATTCTTGATTGAATTACATTGGTCAACATCATCATCTGGGACCTTTAGTCCATATTCTTCATCCATAGCTAAAAGAATAACGGCATGATCTAATGAATCAATTCCCACGTCAGAAAATACTGTTTCGACTGGTATTGTATCTGCATCAATCCCCGTCACTTTGTCAGTGATAATTTTACGAAGCTCTTCTTCAGTTAACATTAAACACTCCTCTATTTAGATATAATGGTTGTTGCCCATGATAATCCAACGCCAAAACCAGATAACATTATCGTACGGTTTCGTGACGAAGTTTGATCTGCCAGAATAATAGGAATAGATGATGACACTGTATTTCCATAATCCATTGCATAAAATTTGATCCTGTCATGTTCATCAAGCCTTTTTGCTATTGTTTCAACAATGAAACGACTTCCCTGATGCAAAATTATCTGATCAACGTCTTCCATAAGCATATTATTCAACTCTAATGTTTTCTGAATACTTTTAGGTACTTCTGTAGCAGAAAAGTTAAAAACCGCCCTGCCATTCATTACCAATTTACGTTCGTCAGATATTCTTAAAGCATCACCTTTTTTACCTGCTGTTCCAAAATCAAACTTCCCTATACTCCAGATACACTGTTCTGATATTAACGTTGCTGTAGCAGCATCTCCAAAAATCATTGCTGTATTACGATCATTCTCATCAAGAATTTTTGAATAAGGATCCGCACTTATCAAAAGGCCACAAGTCATATTATTTGAGTTCATGAACGAAGTGATTACAGACAAACCATACACATATCCAGAACAACCAAGAGAAATATCAAAACAAGCAACAGATTCATCCAAATCTAATTTTCCATGCAGAACCGCCGATGTATGAGGAAGCCCAAAGCCATCAGGGTTTTGAGTAATAACAATGAGGCATTCAATATCCTTTAGTTCTAAAGAACTACTATCAAATATTTTCTGTGCCGCTTGCAAGGCAATGTCTGAAGTATCTTGATCCGCCATTTTCCTTCTCACACTTTCTATACCAATTTTATTTTTAATTAAGTCATCAGTTGCACCTAAAGCAGTTGCTCTATCATAATTATTGATGCGTACATCACCTAAAGCATAGGTGATTTTTTCGATGCCTATCATTCCTCAACCACACCCGAAAAACCGATACTACCTATCTTTACACCATTCGCTACAATATTTGATAAAACCAAACGAATTCCAAGTTGCTGTTTTATACTTAAGCTCAACGAACAATCATCGGCAGGAAGTCTTGTTATGTCAATTTGTGTAAAATACCATTTCACTGATGGCTGCTCGACAAACCGAACAAGCATCGATTTGTTGAGAGAGACTAATCTTTCAATAAAGCTATATTTAGTCGACGAATGTAATTCGGCTTTATCTTTTGTATATATAACATCTCTGATAACCTCTTCTTCGTTATATTCATAACGCCGATTTATCTTCTTACTATTTTCAAACAACCCCAATTCAATTTCATTTTTTTTGTGCATGAATTTAAAAATACCAGATATTTTTTGACGACTTTCTTGTCTATCACCTAATCTAATTATCGATATTTGGCTTGTCATTATTTTTTTCAACTGAAATTTAATATGTTCCACAGGCGACATTAACATTACAAGTTCATTAAAAATATCTGTGCCATGCAAATATTCTCGGTCGCCTTTAAAAGCTAGATCAAGCTCAGCAACTTCATGTTCTTGCATTATTATTTTTTCTTTAAGTAGCATCCTAACCAACTAAAAACAATTATAAATTAACGCCCATGATTTTTAACGACAAGATAACTACCTTGCTATATTTTCCATCATATATTCAACTACAGGATGATTGTTAACGCGACCATTTGTATGTGTTTTTGATTTCATCAAATTTAATGAACTGCAACTCATTGAACACAAACGATTTGAATCATAGGCAATCGAACCTAAAACTTTGTCTAATTCATTCTTTATATCATTATTAAAGTCACCTAAATAATAAATTGCATCTGTAGAACCAACAGAAACCGCTTGGTTTATTTGATTTTCAGCAATCGCAATAACAATAGAAGGTAATCCAAGATAACAACGCTCCCACATCATGGTTCCGCCGCCGCCAATTGCTAAATCAGCATTTGCCATCAGTAAAGCCACCTTTAATGTCTCTACATGAAGAGTTATTTGAGTATGTTTCTGACAAAAAACTTCCAATTCATTTTTGTATTGATACCCTGAACCTATTACCACATCTATAGAGATATCCACGTCATTTAAATTAATAACAGCCTCAAGTGCTAGTTGCGTGATATTGTGTTTATCCACACCTCCGAATGCAATAAATATTCGTTTTACAATACCGTTTCGTTCTTGCATATGGAGATATGCTGTGACAAATTCAGATCTAAAGAGTCCATACTCTGGACCGATAAACATTTTACACTCAAGAGAAACCAAATCTCTCCAACGACCACAACCATCTTTAGTATAATTTTGATCTAATAAAATATCACAATCATGTTTCCTATCTGCTAAACCATCTATAACCATTATGTTAATATCTGAATTATGTTTGATTCTGGATTCCCATTTTTCATCTATTGCATAATGATCCGCAATCAACCATGAACAATGGAAATCAGTAATATTTTGTATGGTGTCTTCTGCATCTTCAACCCAACTTGCTCCCAACCATGAAGCATAATCATTCGATTCATCCTCTGTAGAAATGAATGTGTTTTCTTCTCCGGAAGGTAAAAGCGTAACACCATAATCAGCATCTTTAACATGCGTTGCCATATTGCCTATGTGTGCTCGCATAACAAAATGTGATTTTATTCCTTGTTCTCGAAATTTATCGGCCAATGCAAGACATCTCATAACATGCCCTGTTCCTATTTCTCTAGAAGCATCTACTCTAAAAGCTACATTGAACACTTGATTTATTAAAATTCCACCTTTAAATGCGATGCAATTAATTCAGTCGTTTGAATTCCGAATGACAAATAGGTCCTCGAAGAAGGCTCATAATATCTCGACCATTTTCACATTCTTGTATTTGTGCAAATACAGACTCCATAGCGTCAAAATATCCATTAAGAATAGCAGGAGTATGTTCTGTACAAACATAAACGCTGTTGCCGGCCAAATATCCTTTACTAAGCATCTCCTGAGTAATAAAAGTTTTATACGCTAATGCATTTTGACTATTAATTGAAAACTTAATTAGCGCAGGTAAACCAAACACCGTAATTGGTAGAGAATATTTATCTGCTAATAATGTCCATCTTGTTCCGATTTCTTGTCCTGTTCTTGTGATTTGTTCCCAAGATCTAAGTTTCTCCATAACTTCGAGAGTTTTTAATCCTGCTGATGGTCCTATTCGTTCAGTCCAGAAAGTACTACTGATGAATGTTGATTGCGCTGCTTCCATTATTTCACGTCTACCTATTGTTGCCGTAATAGCATAACCATTCCCCAAAGCCTTACCGAATATTGCCATGTCTGGTTCAACCCCATAAAGCTTATGTAAACCTCCAAGTGTTTGGCGAAATCCAGAAGTACACTCATCAAAGATTAAAACGATACCACGCTCAATCGCTAACTTACGTATTTTATTTAGAAACCCATCTATTGGTTCTTGATTCCTTGAAACTTCCATTTTTATCACGCCAATGTTATGTTTATTTACAAGTTTCTCTAACCCATCATAGTCATTGTATTTAAATGGATGCACTGTGCCTTTTAATGATTCAGGCACCCCCCTAGGTTCCAAGCCTGGAAGTAAATGTCCATTAAGATTCTTTTCATCCCCTAGATTTGCAGCTAGATACCAATCATGCCAACCATGATATCCACAAAAAGCCACATTTTGTTTCCCTGATGCCGCTCTAGCAATTCGAATGGCAATAGCATTTGCCTCTCCTCCTGACCGTGCAAAGCGAACCATATTCGCCCACGGGTGTAATTCGATTAATTTCTCCGCAAGATATACTTCCTCGGGGCAATTAAATGTCGACATGTTTCCAGATTTAACAGCTTGGTGAACTGCTTCGTCAACCTCAGGGTGCCCGTATCCAAGAATATTTGTTCCTATTCCCATAATGGACATATCAATGAATTCGTTTCCATCCAAGTCCCAAACTTTACAGCCTTCCGCCTTACTAAAGTATGAAGGCCAATGCTCGGGTAAAAACATTTCTGCACGCTTAGATAACAACATGTTGCCTCCAGGAATAACATGTTTAGCACGCTTCCATAATTTTTGACCAGTGCCCAATATACTTCCTTCATTTCGTGAAAGATGTTGGTTTGCCATAAATATCTCCGGCTTAATGTTCTTAAGTTCAAGTACTTCTAGCCAATCAAAATCATATCGCGGATGAAAATGTTTAAATATCGATTCAATAACTTCAAAATCGACTAACTCATCTACCGTCCACCTTTCCTCAGAGAAATTGTCTTCGTTACTATAATTACCCAATTTAAAAAGTCCTGATTCACGAATATAAGGCACAACATGTTCTCGTTGAAAATTAGTAGTTGCTTCATTATGAGAGCGCTCAAGAGCAGAAAATGAAAATATCGCAACATCTAAGCCATCTGGAAATGTTGGCGGACAAGTATTACTCAAGTAATCAATATCGGATTCAAAATAACGAGAAATAATTTCATCAACAATGCGGGGTTCAATTAATGGGCAATCAGCAGTTATACGTACAATAGCCTCAGGAGAATAAGGTAATGCAGCTTGGTAAAACCTTTCTAAAACATCATGTTCACTGCCTTGAAAAACGTCAAAACCAAGTTTTTTGACATGTTTAACCAAAGATTTATTCTCGACAGAATCGGGTGTGGCGATAATTATTTTGTCTATTTTATTTGAGAGTGAAAGCCTTATTAGTAACAATTCAATCATTGGAGTACCTGAAACAGATCTCATAACCTTATTAGGTAATCGAGTTGACCCCATTCTTGCCTGAATAATAGCGAGTGTTTTTATATTTGATTCCATCTGGAAGGATTAATTAAATCGAGGTCATTACTAAATAAATAATTTGGAATATCTACTTGAGGCTTATTAACAACCGATATTATTTCCTTTAATTGTTCCAGGCTATCAATACCAACAATCACACGATCTATTTCTCTATTTAAAAGAACAAACGACAAACAGGCCTGAATTGCATCAAAACCAGTTTCAGATAACCAATTATTCCAACAATCCCATAATTTGCTCCATCGATTAAATTTTTCCGGACGTTCTGATGCACTCATTAGAAGCACCCCTTGAAGAAAAATAGAACGCACGTGTACTTCAACATTACTTTGATACAACCGAGACAACCAACCAGAAGAAACCATCCTCCGATCAATAATATTTAATGGCGCCTGAACTATATCAAATGAATATTGAGGAATAAGTTCGTTCAGCTCTTCAGGACTGTAAATTGAAATACCTATCTTATTTACTTTATTATTCTCTTTAAGCTCCTGTAGAGCTGAGAATATTCTTTCTCCAACTGGTGAGATTAATTGTTTCGGTGAATGCAAAAGCACACCTTCAAGTTTACTTATATTCAATCTTGCCAATGATTGATCAATAGACTTCTCAATCCAGCTAGATATATTTTCACAGTCTTCCGGTATTGTTGATAACTTGGTAATAACGTTCCATTGATTAACACCAATAGACCCAAGAACAAGCTCACTATCACCATATGCAATAGCTGTATCAAGAGTATTGAAATTATTTGCTACAGCAAAATTAAGTATTGCTCTCGCTTCTTCAATACTCACTTGTCCTAGTTTATTTGATACACCATATGGCTGGCCAAATTGAACCGTCCCCAGAGCCAGTTTATTCAGATATTTCATTTGGGAGAATCCCTAACCAATAACTTCCTATGCGTTGCCCATTAATCAAAGCGTGTTCTCGAAAAAAACCTTCTTCTTTATACCCTACATTTAAAAACACATTGCGTGATGCCACATTCTCTTCACAACATCCCGCTTCAATTTTTCCCAAACCTAATTCATCAAACCCCCATTTAGTAATGGCTCTAATTGCTTCTGAGGCATATCCTTTCCTCCAGCAATTACTATCACCAATAAACAAACTCAACTGCCCTCTAAGATGATATTGATTGATAAAACCCAGTTTAATATTTCCTATGTGTTCCCCATTTTGAATTAGAAATATCCCAAAAAGATGTTGAGATTGGTCTACATTCATTTCTTTAACAAATTCGATGCAACTTTCAATAGTCTGGGTAACATGCCGTACTTCAAGATATCGATTTATTTCCGGATCATTCAACCAATGGACATACTTGCCTGTTACATCGCTTTCTTGCAATTCCCTATAAAAAAGATGTTCACTTAAAATTTCAGACATTTATATGTTCTTTAATTTTATTAATAACAAAACTATGTTGTTCATCTGTTAAATCTGGATACATGGGTAAGGTGATTGCCTCTTTGGCATATTTTTCAGCTTCCATAAATAAATTATTTCTAAAACCCATTTTTTTATAATAAGGTTGCAAATGAATTGGCATATAATGAAGATTAACTCCGATACCTTCTTCTCGAAATGATTCAAAAATTTCACGATGGGAACAACTTACCTTTTCTGTCATTAGTCGAATAACATAAAGATGAAATGCTGAACGATTATCCGGCAAAACTGTTGTTAACTTTAATGGTAAGCCTATCAAACTCTCATTATATTTCTTTGCCAACAAATTTCTCTGTTCAATGAAGTAATCTATTCGTGACAATTGGCTTATTCCCAATGCTGCCTGTATATCAGTCATCCGATAATTCATGCCTAATTCAAGCTGTTCGTAATACCATGGGCCTTCATGTTTCTTCGTCATTCGCTCAGGTTCTCTAGAAATTCCATGAGAACGCAATATCCCCATTCTCCAAGCAAGCTCTTCATCATTTGTCATAGCCATTCCACCTTCACCCGTGGTAATAATTTTGACCGGATGAAAACTAAAAACGGTTATATCAGACCATCGACAACTACCCACACGCTCACCTTTTCGTGAAGCGCCAATAGCATGGCATGCGTCTTCTAGAATACGAAAGCCAAACTCCTGAGCTAGTTCCCATATCTTTTCTTGTTCAGGAGGCTGTCCCGCAAAATGAACAGGCACCACAACTTTTGGAAGTCGTTTTTCCTTTCGAGCTTGAACAAGCTTATCCTTTAGAGCAAAGATATCGATATTCCATGTATCAGGATTAATATCAACAAAATCAACATCGGCGCCACAATAACGACCGCAATTTGCTGAGGCGACAAAAGATATGGGGCTTGTCCAAAGAATGTCGCCAGCGCCAAGATCAAGTGACAAACAAGCTATATGTAATGCTGATGTGCCACTATTTACCGCAACTCCATGCTTTGCACCGGTATACTCAGCTACTGCACTTTCAAACTTCGGGACCATTAGTCCCTGAGTCAAGAAGTCAGACTTAAGTACCTTAATAACAGCATCAATATCTACTTGACTAATTTCTTGGTGACTATAAGGAATCATTAACTGTTTACAAATTGGTTAAATTTCATTATCTCATCAATACTTAGAAAATGTTCATTCGTACCAGAGTTATATTCAAAACCCTGCTCAACAGGAACCCCCTCTTCTTCTAAATTATTTATTGTAAAATCATTGCCTCTGCTGGTGAATGTAATCGTTGGACGAATAACATAATGGTCATCGAATTTAAGCGTGAGATGCGAATCATCCGCTGGACACATAATTTCATGTATCTTTTCACCTGGACGTATACCAACTATCTTTTGCTGCAGTTCCGGTGCCATCGCTCCAGCTAAATCTATAATTTTGATAGATGGAATTTTGGGCACAAAGATCTCCCCTCCACGCATTCGTGAAAAATTTTTTAATACAAAATCAACACCTTGTTGCAAAGTAATCCAGAAACGCGTCATGGACTCATGCGTAATTGGTAGATGGTCTGTTTCTTCATTAATTAATTTAGTAAAAAATGGCACTACCGATCCCCTTGAACCGACTACGTTGCCATAACGAACGACAGAAAATCGTGTGGGATGAGCTCCGGCCATATTATTTGCCGCAATAAAGAGTTTATCTGATGCTAGTTTTGTTGCTCCATACAGATTAATGGGATTAGCCGCTTTATCTGTAGATAGGGCTATGACCTTATCTACATTACAATTTAGAGCTGCATGAACAACATTTTCAGCACCATGAATGTTGGTTTTAATACATTCCATTGGATTATATTCAGAGGCAGGAACATGCTTCATCGCTGCTGCATGAATTACGAAGTCGATCCCTTCCATTGCCTGAATAAGCCGACTTTGATCACGAACATCGCCAATAAAATAACGCATACATCCATCATTATAGACTTGTGCCATTTCATATTGCTTAAGCTCATCACGTGAGTAAATGACTAATTTACGTGGCTTATATAAAGATAAAATTGTTTTGACATATTGTTTTCCAAAAGAGCCTGTGCCGCCAGTGATGAGAATGGATTTATTATTAAACATGAGTTTTATCCGCTTGTGAGTATTTTTTCAGGAACACCTTCTTGAATCAGTCTGCCGTCTTCGAGTACATATAAGTGGTCACAACTTTCTACCGTACTTAAACGATGAGCAATAATAATAATCGTTTTTTCACCTTTTAATGCTCGCACAGCTTCCATCACACTATGTTCTGTCTGTGTATCAAGTGCACTGGTTGCCTCATCCAATATCAACACAGCCGGATCATGATAGAGTGCACGCGCAATGCCAATACGTTGTCGTTGTCCCCCTGAGAGTCGTACACCATCCTCTCCGACGATTGTATCCAAGCCTAACGGTAATGTTTTCACGAATTCATCTAGCTGTGCTGCGCGTATGGCATGCCAGACAGCATCCTCATCGATTTTTTCATTCGATATTCCAAAAGCCACGTTGCGGCGTAATGTATCATCGGTAAGATAAATAGACTGAGGAACATATCCAATTTGATTTTGCCATGCCCGCATAGAACTCTGTATATCTTTATCATCCACTAGAACCTTACCTTCATCAGGACTAAGGAGACCTAATAAAATATCAACCAATGTACTTTTACCCGACCCACTACTACCAATAATCCCCACAGATTCTCCATATCCGATAGCAAGGGAAACATTTTTAACGACAGTTTGTTCTGACCCTGAATAAGCAAAATCAACACCTTCAATTTCTAATCGATTCGAAAACTTTATATTGTTTCCATTTTTTAAGACAACTTCAGGATGAAGCAGCATTATCTCTTTATACAAATTATCAATAACTGGAATAGCATAACGTAGTGATTGCATGGAATTTGTTATACGAACCACTGATGGCATTAATCGAAATGCTGCTACAGCAAAGAGCCCAAGCGTAGGTAAAATAACCTCAAGATTATTGCCTTGGAACAACATTATCACCACTAATAGCGCAAGAGATAATATAACTAAAAACTCCAACAGAAGTCGCGGCAACTGTTGTACGGCAGTTTGTAACCGAGCAGCTTTTGAGCTTTCTTTATTATGAAATTCATATTGTTCAAGAAATTCAGATTCCCTGCCCAATAATTTTAAATCTTTAACGCCGCCAAACCCTTGCTGTAAATGTTGAATACGTAAGCCTTCATGGTATTGACGTTTTTTCCCCCATCCAGAAACCCTGTTACGCATTATTTTCTGAAAAAGAAAAACCATTAAACCTAAAAAACAGATAACCACAATTGCTCCTATTGGTTCTACTGTTAATACAAGAGATGCTATAGCTAACAATATTAAAGATTCGCTAATCAATATCATTGATGGGCCAATTCCATAGCTAACAAACAAATGAACCTCACCTGTTATATTACGAAATAATTCAGCTGAATTTCGTTGCAAATGGAATGTGTATGGCTGACGAAGATAGTGCTCAAACAAATTTTGTGAGATTCGAACCTCCGTATTGAACGTAAACTTTGTCTGCAACCATACCAACAGAGCAAGAAAAATATTTTTTATTGCATATATACCAACCAAGCCAAGCATAGCTATTTTTACCAAAGTTCCTCTATCTGGATTACCTAGAAGATCCAACAAAGGTACTAGGACAGGAAACCTCTCCGCTATATTTGCTTCAGTTAAAATAGTAATCGTCGGAATGATAAGTCCGATTCCTAGCAACTCTAATACTGTACAGAAAAGCATTAGTATAAATAACAACACTAAAAAACGACATTCATCAGGCTTGAGTAATGCCCAAATTTTTTGTGTATTCGTTTTATTAGAATGGATATTCACTTGTACTTAAGAATATTTTTTTGACATTATCTATATTTCATACCAACTAGATGTGGCTTTATGCACGCTACCGCCACCTAGTGTCAAAGTTGACACTAGGTGTTTTAATAAATCACAAAATAACGCAGCCTGATTTTTAATATATAAAAAATCAGGCTGCGTTATTTTGTGATTCTTTTTTTATTCCTAAAATATCAGGTACAAAAACAATATCTGAGTCAACTTGTGTACTCATATATTCAATAAGTTTTTTCGGTTCTGCCACTTCGGTAACCACACAGGCATCAAAATCGGATAACAAATCAAATGAATTCCAAACGGGCAAGCCAAGAAACATTTTTGACTTTGAATCTAGAGTAAGCGTACCGACAATATCGATACCTTGTTCTCTCGCTCTAAGACTCGCAATCTCTGCAAGTTCAGATAATCCACATAACAACACCTTATGATGTCCAAGCTCATGACATTGCTCGAACACATCAGAGCACGAAGCACTTGCACGACGATAGAAGTTAAATGAGCTACTTAGATATTCGGTGGTTAATCGACTTTTTTCAGCAAAGCCTTTTGGTGTTAGGTAATAGAGATATCGGTTCGCTGGCGCTTGATGAATTTTGACCAAACCTTTATGGACACATCGCTTAAGATAAGAATTTGCTAAACCTAGAGCAACGCCAAGTTGATCAGCCAGATGTCGCTGCGTAAAATTCCCTTTATTTTCAATAGTTTGTAGAATTTCTAGCGTTGCGGTATCTTCTTTTTGCTGATTGTTCATTATCTGAACAGTATATACCAGAGCGTTCATGAAATGAACTACTAGATATAGTGAAAAATATAGTAGATTTTTAAAAAATGAAGAAGTTACACTCCTTCATTAGACAAAATAATATTAGCTTAATGGCTCTATAAGTGATTGTTCTAACTTAACTTTTACATAATTTTCAGCAATTTTTAATAGTACGATAACTCTATCATCTGATTTTTGGCTAAATAAGGTCGCTTCATATCCCTCAAATGGACCTTCAACGATGAGTAATTTATCTCCAGCAGATAAAGGTTTAGTCGGAAGCTCATGAATTCCTTGAATATTTTCATTATTCTTTAATGAATTTATTAGCGCCTCCGGTACTCTTGCTGGCGTCAAACCAAATCGGATCAAACTAGAGACACCCAATGTTGAACGAATAGGCCCCCAGTCATCAGTTTGATCGCTCAAATGAATGAATAGATATCTAGGGAACATCGGTTGAATCGATTTTATTGTTTTACCACGCTTTTTTGCTCTACCAAGAATTAACGGCAAATAGGTTTCATAACCCTGCCTCTCAAGGTTTTCCTGAGCTACTTTTTCATCTTTAGGTTTTGAATGGATTAAATACCAGAACTTCATAAGATATTTTATAAACGATTAATAGTTATAATTTGTCTTTCACAAAGGTAAGCAATTATACATTCAACTGCATTTTCTACCGATTGGTTTGCAGTATCGAGTACAATTTCAGGGTTGTTTGGATATTCATACGGTGAAGATATCCCTGTAAACTCGGGAATTTCACCTGCTCGAGCTTTTTTGTATAGTCCTTTTACATCACGTAACTCACAAACATCGAGTGAAGCATCACAATACACTTCGATAAACTCACCTTTAGCAGCCAATTCCCTGACAATTTGTCTATCTTTAATAAAGGGGGAAATAAATGCAGTCAAAACTATAACACCGGCTTCCATCATGAGTTTACTTACTTCACCGATTCGTCTGATATTCTCGGTTCGATCATCATCTGAAAAACCAAGGTCTTTACATAGATCGCGCCTGACATTATCTCCATCAAGAACAAAAGTTCTGATTTTGTTTTTATGTAATCTATCTTCTAATGCATGTGCTACTGTGGATTTACCAGCGCCTGATAGACCAGTAAACCAGACAATGACACTTTTGTGTCCATTCATTTCTTCCCTGTCTTTTCGATAGACTGAAGGCGCATGCCAGATTGTATGTTGATTCGTTACTTTATTCATTAATCTATGTTTTATCTGCCAATACAATAATAATCAAAACCCAGTGATTTCATTGCATCGGGTTCATAGACATTACGAAGATCAACAAATACAGGTTTGTTTAGTTTCTCTTTAATGACATCCATATCCAGATTGCGGTACATATTCCATTCTGTCATCAATACCACGGCATCAGCATTGTTTATAGTTGAATAGATACCATCATGATACTGAATTTCAGAGGGCAATAATAATTTTGCTTCATTGATACCTTGAGGATCATGTGCATTTATTTGGCAACCATTTTCAACCAGTTTTGGCAATATAGCGAGAGAAGGTGCATCGCGCATATCATCTGTTTCAGGTTTAAAGGTTAGACCCAAAACAGCTATCGTTTTACCATTTTCATTTCCCCCTAACGCACTGCGAATTTTTTTTATCATTCTTGCTTTCTGTGCTTCATTGACTTCAATAACCGTTTCTACAATACGACTTGATACACCATGTTCCTGAGCCGTTCGCACCAGTGCCTGAGTATCTTTTGGGAAACATGAACCACCATAACCTGGACCGGGGTGTAAAAACTTACGGCCAATTCGTCCATCCAAACCCATGCCTTTGGCAATGGCATGAACATCTGCACCTACTTCTTCACAAAGAACAGATATTTCATTAATAAAGCTAACCTTGGTTGCTAAAAATGCATTCGATGCGTATTTAATTAGTTCTGCACTTTCAAGATCAGTTGATAATATTGGCGATTCAATTAAGTTAATAGGTCGATATAATTCTCTTAATACGCTTTCTGCACGTTTATTTTCGACTCCAATCACAACACGATCCGGACGCATAAAATCAGTAATCGCTGCGCCCTCTCGAAGAAACTCAGGATTTGATGCAACATCAAAATCAGCATCTGGATTTGTTTCGGCAATAATGCGTTTAACGTTTCTTGCCGTACCAACCGGCACAGTCGATTTATCAACAATCACAGTATAATTTTTTAGGAATGGTGCAATATCCTGCACAGCTTGATAGACATAACTTAAATCAGCATGACCATCTCCTCGTCTTGTCGGTGTACCTACAGCTACAAAAACAAGATCAGAATCAGAAATACAGTCATTCAGATCATGCGAGAAAGAAAGTCGCCCCTGATCAATATTCTTTTTAACCAAATCATCAAGACCCGGTTCATATATTGGTATAATACCTTCCAATAATTTTTTCACCTTGGTTTTGTCGACATCAAAACAGGTGACGTTGGCACCAAACTCAGCAAAACAAGTACCCGAAACAAGCCCGACATAACCACAACCTAACATGGTGACTTTCATTTATTTTCCTTAATTAACAACATACATTTATAGACGAAAGAGATTAATATCTTCAGGCTTATTCTTTCTATCAAGGATACTCTTGATATCATAAACAACACCATCTTTGGATGGTAACAATTCAGAAACAAGTTTCCAGCCTTGTGTTATAAAATCATCATGCGGAACAGCGAGAATAACGGCATCAGCCTTTTCTAAATCATCAAACTCATCAACTAAATCAATCTGATATTCATCCCTAACATCAATACTATCAGCGCAAGGATCATAAACCTGTATTTTTACAGGGTACAGACCAAGCTCATCTATTATATCGGTCACTCTTGTATTACGAATATCGGGAACATTTTCTTTAAATGTTATACCCAGTATAGTGATAACAATTTCCTCAAGTTCTTTCCCACCTTTCTCCAGGTTCTCTATCAGTGAACCGGCAATAAATTTACCCATACTGTCATTTATCTCTCTTCCTGAAAGAATAACTTGTGGTGTATAGCCCAACGATTCTGATTTATATGTCAAATAATAGGGATCAACACCAATACAATGACCACCAACCAGCCCGGGCTCGAATGGTAAAAAATTCCACTTGGTGCCAGCAGCTTCCAGTACGTCATGTGTATCAATATCCATGCGTTTAAATAAAACCGCCAGTTCATTCATTAGTGCAATATTCAAGTCACGTTGTGTATTCTCAATTACTTTAGCCGCTTCTGCTACTTTTATTGACGCAGCCTTATATACACCTGCATCGACAACGGATGAATAAACATCAGCAACAATTTGTAATGTATTTTCATCTTGTGCGGAAACTACTTTTTTAATTGTTTTAAAAGTATGTTTCTTATCGCCGGGGTTTATTCTTTCTGGAGAATAGCCCAGAAAAAAATCTTTGCCGCTGACCAAACCAGACTCCTCTTCTAAAATAGAAGCACATTCATTTTCCGTAGCCCCGGGATAAACTGTAGACTCATAAACTACGATATCGCCTTTTTTTAAGATCTGGCCTGCTGTTTTTGATGCAGATAAAAGTGGTTTTAAATCAGGTTTTTTAGAACTGTTTATTGGAGTAGGAACCGCAACAATATGAAAGTCAGCATTCGACAACTCGTTTAAATCTGATGTAAAGATAATATCAGCAGAATCAAGTTCGGAAGCTATGACTTCGTCTGTTTTATCTACACCATCGATAAGTTCAGATATTCTTTTTTGATTTATATCAAAACCAATAACTTTTGAAGTTTCACCAAACGCAACTGCAACAGGCAAGCCAACATAACCTAAACCGATAACGGATATAGTCCGATTGTCAATTTCACTCATACTTTATAATAATCCTTATACCACTTTATAAAATTCTCTATACCTGATTCAATCGAAGTTGACGGAGAATAATCAACATAATCAATTAGTGCATCAACATTGGCATAAGTCTCAGGCACATCACCAGGTTGCAGTGGCAAATAATTTTTATCCGCTTTTTTATCGAGATTCTTTTCAATTAGCTCAATGAAATACATCAACTCAACCGGTTTGTTATTACCAATATTATATAAACGATAAGGTGCTTTACTTGTGGCAGGGTCAGGGTTATCGCTATTCCAATCAGGATTACTGATAGCAATATTGTCAGAAACACGAACGACACCTTCTACAATATCATCAATATAAGTAAAGTCACGTTTATGCTGTCCATTATTAAATACATCTATTCTTTCACCATTTAGTATTTTTTTAGTAAATATGAATAATGCCATATCAGGTCTTCCCCATGGACCATAGACAGTAAAAAATCGTAAGCCGCTAACAGGGATATTATATAAATGACTATATGTGTGTGCCATTAACTCATTTGATTTTTTTGTCGCTGCGTATAATGAAAGTGGGTGGTCAACATTATCATTTACACTAAAAGGCATTCGTGTATTTGAACCATAAACAGAACTGGAAGAAGCGAATGTCAGATGTTTAACCGGATTATGCCGGCAAGCTTCAAGGATATTCATAAATCCCGTAATATTTGAGTCAATATATGCGTAAGGGTTTTTTAATGAATAGCGAACTCCTGCCTGAGCAGCCAGATGAATGATATAATCAGGAGACTCTGATTTAAACACATTATCGACGGCATCTTTATCGATAATATCTATTTTATGGAAACTGAAATTACTGTTGTTTTTTAATTGAGATAAACGTGCTTCTTTTAATGAAGGATCATAATAGTCATTGAGATTATCAATACCTATTACTGAATCACCTCGATTAAGTAAATACTGAGAAGTATGAAAACCGATAAATCCTGCGGCACCTGTGATGAGTATTCTCATTTATATGATAGAAATCAAGAAATTGAATTTAAGAAAAGATAAGAAATGTACTATAGCTATAATACTATAAAACTGATAATAGCAAAATAATAAACACGGTTAAAACGCATTCAATATGCTATAAAATATGGCTCTTCAGCAGAATCTGTGGGTAGATATTATGAAAATAATACCCCGTCATTCCGGGCTTGACCCGGAATCCAGTGGATAACATCTTTAGGTAAAGTTTTAAATAGATAAAACATCCTCTAAAATTCAATACGTTATTATCAACATAATGTGGACGTACTGCTTGTTTAACTGGATTCCGGGTCAAGCCCGGAATGACGGAACTTTTTAATTGTCCGTTAAATACGAGTACAGAAATAAAACAGCCCATTTAACACCTAACTTATTTTATTTGTTCAAGTTTTCAAAAATACTTTTCTTGTTAACCCACAGATTCTGCTGAAGACCCTTAAATATTAATATTTCCATAAGACTCTAAGAATGAGATTGAAAATATACTGAAACAGTAGCTAGGTCAGCGGCCGTAAGTGTGACCACAAAAGAGAGTAAAGACATGAAAAACATAAGTAAAATGACCTCATCATCCGGCAACGTCTTCAAAGACATCGGTTTCGATGATGGAACTGCAGCAGTGCTGAAGGTTAAGGCTGACCTGTCTTGTGCTATTCGAACACATTTGAAGAAGCACAAACTGACTCAGGCAAAAGCCGCAGAAATTCTCGGCATTAAACAACCAGAAGTCAGCGCTATTTGTAGCCCAACAAAATTTGATCAATACACTATTGATTATTTAATGGATAAATTTGTTCGCCTTGGACATAGACTGGAAACCAAGACTATCGGCAAACGTCATGTGTTTACCCTAACTACCACAAATCAGGCAATGGCTTAGAGGAAGAACTGAACTATAAATTACTAAATTAAAAAGCCCACATATACGTGGGCTTTATGTATGGCGTCCCCAAGGGGATTATTTCGCACTTCCATGTGCTCCACCCTGCGGGCCGGTCTTCGACCGTTCAAATTTGTTCCTGACAAATTTGTCGAACTGGTTCTCATCGTTTAATAAATCAATATTAAAAAAACAGCTATAAAGCTGCTTTTTTAATATTGGCGTCCCCAAGGGGATTCGAACCCCTGTTGCCGCCGTGAAAGGGCAGTGTCCTAGGCCTCTAGACGATGGGGACAATATTTGTATATGTCCTGAAAAACAGCCTACTTAAAATATATATTGGTGGAGCTAGGCGGGATCGAACCGCCGACCTCTTGCGTGCCACGCAAGCGCTCTCCCAGCTGAGCTATAGCCCCAAATAAAACTGCTAATCTCAACAAGACGGCGGACTCTACTTGAGAGCCTGAAACCTGTCAAGATGAACTACGATCCTCAATAAATTCAATGCCTTTGCGTAATCTGCCCAGACTTCTCTGTTGTCCTAACAAGTGCAAAGTATCATCAATGCTAGGGGAAATACCGGTGCCTGTAACAGCAACTCGTAACGGTTGAGCCAATTTACCCATTTTCATCTCGAACTTTTCCGCCGTTTGTTCAATAGCCCCTTTAATATTCTCATTACTCCAGTCATTGATATCCTTCAACGACTCATAAAGTGCCTGTAGTGGTTCTAGTATCACTGGGCGCAAATGCTTCTTTGCCGCTTTTTCAGCATATTCATCAAAATCTTGATAGAAAAGCACACTTTGTTCCGCCATATCCTTTAACGTTTCGGTGCGATGTTTCTGTACATCAATCAATTCTTCTAAATCAGGACCAACATCTGTTGATAAATCCATTACTTTAAATAGTTCAGCTAGTGGCTCAACCAACGATGTATTTTCCGCATTCTTCAAATAATGTTGATTTAACCAAAGCAATTTATCAGGATTAATGCTTGAAGCTGATTTATTAACATCTTTAATATCGAATTCAGAAATCATTTCTTCAATACTAAATATTTCCTGATCCTCTTTTGACCAACCAAGTCTAACCAGATAATTTAATAACGCTTCTGGTAAATAGCCATCTTCTCGATATTGCAATACACTTGCCGCGCCATCGCGTTTCGATAATTTTTTTCCATCAGGTCCAAGTATCATAGGAATATGCGCATAATAAGGTATTTGTACGCCCAGGGCTTTTAATATGTTTATTTGTCTTGGCGTATTATTCAGATGATCATCACCACGAATGATATCGGTTATTTCCATATCCATATCATCAACAACGACGGTTAAATTATAGGTTGGCGTTCCATCTGATCGCGCAATAATTAAGTCATCTAACTCGCTATTTTCAAAAACAACTTTTCCTTGCACTCGGTCATCGACTATAACCTGTCCGTCTGTGGGAGTCTTAAAACGAATAACTGAATTACTATCAGTCAGGGTTAATGCTCGACAATGACCATCGTATCGTGGTTTATCACCACGAGACATCGCCTCATTTCTGATCTTCTCGACTCTATCCTTCGAACAAGTACAACGATAAGCATGCCCTGCTTCTAATAATTGTTCGATCACTTCTGTATATCGATCAAATCTCTGAGTCTGATAAAAAGGCCCTTCATCATGATCCAGACCTAACCATTTCATTCCATCAAGAATAACCTCAACCGCTTCATCAGTAGAACGTTCACGATCCGTGTCTTCAATCCGTAAAACAAACTTTCCACTATTATGTTTTGCAACTAACCAGGAAAATAAAGCCGTACGGATACCACCAATATGTAATAAACCCGTAGGGCTAGGCGCAAAGCGTGTCTTCATTGTCATTATTATTTTATATAAATTTTAAAGTTTGGTTCCTATGGCACACCAATACGGCGCAATATCGGAAAACTGAATATCAATCAGTCCTGCATCTTCCATCATCTTTTTTATTTGAATTTGAGTAAATCGATTTTCCAGTCGAGTTCCAAATCGATCAAGTGCATCGGTTCTCATTGTGTAAAAACTTTTGGCGCGATATTCAGTTAACGGTACATTTTTTATATCTACTCCCATTTTCTCAGCCAACAAAGTCAATCTTGCTAATGGATAATAAACAACGGCAGCAATGATATTACTCAACGGGTATTTAATAGAAAAAGGCATCCTGGAAATGATTCTTCTAAAAATATCCGAACATTTCCAGATTAAAGAAAACCATTTTGGGCGATTATCAAAGGCATAATAAAGATAGATTAAAAAAGGCGCGCCGGATTTTAATTTATTACTACAATTCTTTATTGCTTCAGCCGTATCAGGCAAATGATGCAGCACACCTAAAGAATAAGCAAAGTCCAATGAATTATCTGGAATCGGCAACTCTCCTACTTTAGCTTGCATAACGCGGCAATTACTCTTGTCTGCCAGATTCTTTTTAGCAACATTAACTGCTTTATCACTCGCATCAATACATATGAGTGAATCGACTTTATCCGCGACAAACCTTGCCCACCGACCTGAACCACAACCAAAATCAGCACCCATACCATTTGTGATATTTTCATTCCATGAAAATAATTTAAAGTAATCTAAAAATTGTTTTTCCAGTTCGTCATGGTTTACTGAAGATTGATCGTATGCAGCCCACTCATCGCCAAAATCATCAATGACATTCGAATCATAGTTTTCTTTCGTCATAACTGATAATCAGGCTATCTTTTAGCTATGCTGACAGTTCTTTAAATAACCAGGGAGTTATCTTTGCCCTGCTCTGTTCATATTCACGAATTTCGTCTGCATGAGCTAAAGTAAGTCCGATATCATCTAAACCTTTAAGCAAGCGTTCTTTCAACCCTGAGTCAACATCAAACTCAAGCCTTTCTTTTTCCTGAGTTTCTACAAATTGTTCATCTAGATTAATCGTTACTTTAAAACCATTATTTGATTGAACAGAATTAAATAAAGAATCAATTTCTTCTGACTTTAATCTAATTGGTAAAAAACCATTTTTGAATGAATTACTATAAAAGATATCGCCAAAGCTGGGCGCTAACACAACTTTAAAACCAAAATCCGTCATTGCCCATACCGCATGTTCTCTTGACGAACCACAACCAAAATTTTCTCTGGCTAATAATATTTCGGCTTTATCATAAGGTGATTGATTTAACACAAAATTAGAATTGATTTTTCTCGTTCCATTTTCACTGTTAGTTGAATCAAGGTATCGCCAGGCATCAAACAAATTAGGACCAAAACCACTTCGTTTAATCGACTTTAGGAATTGCTTTGGAATAATCGCATCCGTATCAACATTGGACCTATCCAACGGTGCGATGACTCCGGTAAATGTATTAAATTTTTCCATCACTATTCCTCAGAGTTTTCTTACATCGACAAAATGACCGGCAATGCCTGCCGCCGCAGCCATGCCTGGACTAACAAGATGTGTACGCCCACCTTCTCCCTGCCGGCCTTCAAAGTTTCTGTTTGAAGTCGAAGCACATCGTTCACCGGGCTCAAGCTGATCCGGATTCATGCCTAAACACATCGAACAACCGGGTTCACGCCATTCAAATCCTGATTCAATAAAAATATCTTGCAAACCTTCGTCTTCCGCTTGTTGTTTAACTAAACCGGAACCAGGAACCACCATAGCCAACTTAACATTACTCGCTACTTTTTTACCTTTCACTACTGCCGCCGCTTCACGTAAGTCTTCAATACGAGAATTTGTACATGAACCGATGAACACTTTATCAATTTTGATATCAGTAATCGGAGTACCTGATATTAAATCCATATACTTCAAAGCGTTCTCAATACCTTCACGCTTAACATCATTATCTGCTTCCGCAGGATTGGGAACAGCATCATTAACAGGTACCACCATTTCCGGAGAAGTACCCCAGGTAACTTGTGGTTCTATTTTTGCGGCATCAAGTTCTACAATTTTATCAAAATGGGCATCATCATCACTTTTTAGTTCACGCCATAATTCAACAGCACACTCCCACTCGTCACCTTTCGGAGAATAAGGACGTCCTTCGACATAATCCAGGGTCTTTTGATCAACAGCGATTAGTCCAACACGCGCACCCGCTTCGATACCCATATTACAAACTGTCATCCGACCTTCCATTGATAAAGCCCGAATAGCATCACCGGCAAACTCAATCGTGTAACCGGTTCCACCTGCTGTGCCAATTTCACCAATAATGGCAAGCACAATATCTTTAGCTGTAATGCCTTTGCCAACTTGCCCATTAACTTTAATCAACATATTCATGGCTTTCTTAAGCACTAAACATTGTGTTGCAAGCACATGCTCAACTTCAGAAGTCCCTATGCCAAATGCCATTGCGCCCAATGCACCATTAGTTGACGTATGAGAATCTCCACAAACAATGGTCATGCCCGGTAAAGAAGCACCTTGCTCAGGTCCTATAACATGAACAATACCTTGTCTTGGATCAAACATATCGAATTTGGTAATGCCGGTTTCCTTACAATTGGCATCCAATGTTTCAAGTTGAAGTTTTGAAACAGGATCTTCAATCACCTCACGATTAACCGTTGGAACATTATGATCAGGCACAGCCAAATTCGTATTTAAACGCCAGGGCTGTCGACCAGCCAGTTTGAGCCCTTCAAAAGCCTGAGGTGAGGTAACTTCATGGATAAGATGGCGGTCAATATAAATTAATGCCGTGCCATCTCCATAATCATGCACGATATGATCATGCCAAAGTTTGTCGTAAAGTGTTTTAGGTTTCAAATTTGCCTCTGGATAATCCTGATTGTCTAATGATTGATAATAACGTACCAATACGAAGTTCTTTATGATTTGGCACTGGCACAGTGATTGTTTCTTCGAGAGAGTTTTGTCTTTGCATTACAACATGACTGCCACGTCTTCGCACTTCAACGAAATGTATGTTGCTTAAGAATCTGACATACAGCTTTATCGGATAATACCTTCAGTTTACCCAATGGCTACCTCAAGCTGTGTCACATAAACTTCTGAATGTAAGCGTGCTGAAAGCTCCTGACTAGACGCAGTCTCAAAAAACAATTCCAGCGCTTCACGTAGGTTCTCCCTTGCGGCCTCGATGGTTTCTCCCTGACTGGCAATATCCAATTCCGGACACAATGCGACATAGTCATCACCTTCGCGCTCAATAATTGCAGTAAGTCTTTGTTTCATATATCACCTGAAGCATATTATTTGTATATAATTAGTATAGCTTTTTCCAATTTATTTCACATCGGAATGATGATCTGTCGGATTAATTTCAACAACAGTCCTTCCCGTTGTTTTACCCGACAACATTTTTTCAAATATCTCAGGTAAATCTTCCAGTCCAATCGTATTCGTCACAATCTTATCCAGATGTTTTGGTGCCAAATCACTTGCCAATCGTTGCCAAAGCGGTTGACGATAAGCGGTTGGGCAGCCTGAAGAAGTAATACCCAGAATACTGACGCCGCGTAATATAAAAGGCATGACTGTGGTATTCAACTGACTTCCTCCTGCCAGTCCTACAGAAGCAATATTTCCCCAGGGATTAGTCGTTCTGGTCAACCAGGCAAGAAATTCACCGCCGACATTATCAATAGCACCGCCCCATTGCCCTTTTTCCATTGGCGGACCATCAAGCTTAATATTGTGTCGATCCAAGACATGAGCCGCACCTAATTCAAACAACAAATCATGACTATCTTGCTTTCCGGTAACAGCAACCACGTCATAGCCTAATGAAGACATAATATCGACAGCAAAATTACCAACACCACCTGTCGCGCCAGTTACGATAAATTGCCCCAATTCCGGACTTTGATTATTTTCCTCAAGCCGCTGTATACACAAAGCAGCGGTAAAACCCGCCGTACCTAACGCCATTGCTTCGAACAAGCTCATTGATTCAGGCAAAGGCACAATCCATTCTGCAGGCACCCTGACATATTCGGAATAACCACCGTCATGAGCTACGCCAAAATCGTAGCCAGTCACAAGAACTTTATCGCCTTCCTTGAATCGCTTATCCTGAGATTTGACTACAGTACCGGATACATCCACACCAGCAATACAAGGAAAATCACGAATTATCTTGCCTGCGCCGGTTGCCGCAAGCGCATCTTTATAATTTACCGAGGAATATGCCGCCTTTATCAAGACATCACCTTGAGTTAAATCATCAAATGTCAGGCTTTGCAGACGCCCGACAACCTGATTATCTTCCTTATATACTCTAAATGCCCTAAATTCAGTCATTTAACCCCTCATAATATTTACAATTTTCGTTCCGCATGAAACAATTCATCGCTTTTGTGTACTAAGCAATTAGTACAATAACATTGCTGCCCTAGCATGGAAGAAAACGGCGCATTTTACGAGAGTTAAACAGCTAATACCAACTAATGAGTTTTTAATAATGAAAAAAATCAGCCCTTTACTAATCTTACTACTTTCACTAATTGCCTCTCCTGCTCGTGCAGATTTCAATGATGGCGTTGTTGCCTTCATGATGGGAGATTACGACAAAGCATTTACCACCATGCAATCACTTGCTGAAACTTCAGACCATGGCTATGCACAATATTACATGGGTATGATGTATATGAAAGGCCAAGGCGTTGAACAAGATTATAAAAATGCTGGGAAATGGTTTCGTAAAGCTTCTGAAAAAAGGATTCCCCAGGCTCAATACAAACTAGGGAACTTGTATTTTAAAGGAAGAGGGCTACCTAATGATTATGAATATGCCTATGTCTGGTTTAGTGTCGGCGCAGCACACGAGCACCAACTCTCTTTGAATGCGATTAAAAAAGCAAAAGAGAAACTTTCAGAGGAAGAACTTGGCGAAGCGGACAAACTTATTGCAAAATATGTAAAAAAGTATGGGCCGAAAGAAGGTGTCGATCCTAATGAACCTATTAAAGTTGATAACGAATAAATGAGAGTAAAACAATGAAAATAATCATAACAGCATTACTTGCTTTATCGCTCAGTTGCATTGCTTATGCCGGGGGAAATCCTGAGCATGTTAGCTATCCCGAAGGCTATAAATCAGAATTCATTCAATACGACACTCGCAATCGTATAAATGGTAAACAGCTTGCCGTACTTTATGGCAATAAAATTGCCATTGATACTGCTTCTGATGCAGAGCTTGGCGATGGCGCAATAATTGTTATGGAAGTATACAAAACCAACCCTGGGGAAGATGGTAAACCTATTACCGGTGCGGATGGACTTTTTGAAAAAGGTAAATTTGCTGCCGTTGCTGTCATGGAAAAACGATCAAACTGGGATGCCGGTTTCGATGCCGCACAACGCGCCGGCGATTGGGGTTTTGCCATTTACAAAACAGATGGCACAGTAAAAGACAATAAACTGGATTGCGCGAGCTGTCATACGCCAATGCCTGATAACGATTTTCTTTTTTCACATTCAAGTCTGGTAGAATTTGCCCAATAACGTTTGATTCCACAGGGGCAGGTTTAAACCTGTCCCTTAATATTGTCTCTGGCTAAATCTTTCTGAGAACAAAAACACCATAATCCGTCATTTCATTTAATACAACTGGTCTGGATAGATCGTAATAATGGTCATAAACATTGACTATTTCAAAGACGTTTGTTTTTGATAATAATCTATTAAATTGTTTTAGCGTATAAGTTCGAAGTTGATAGACAGATTCATATTTTTTCTCGGTGACAGACTTAAACCTGTCCCTAGTTTTATTTATCTTTAGTATTACTTGTAATGTCTCTATTCGCTTCTTTGGCAATAGTTTTAACATAGTCATTGATGACTTGACGGTTAAACGCCCTCTTTTTGCCGTCCAACGTATTACCTTATTTGTTACTTCTTTTCCGGACAATAAATGAAGACCGAGCACATAAATCCCGTTTTTCTTTAATACTTGCGATACATTAATTAAATGTTGTTCAGCTTGTTTTTCAGATAATAAGTGTCTAAATGTATCAACCGTACAAAAAGCGCCATCAAATTTTTTGCCTTTAATTTGAAAGTCGACCATATTTCCATTGAAAATATCGGCTTGGAGATGATTTCGATCCAGTTTTTTTTTAGGTATGCGAGAGCATACTCATTCAGGTCAAACCCGGTACAATCAAAACCGCTACGAACAAGGGGAGTAATTAATCGACCTGTACCACAGGCAGGTTCCAGTAATTTTGGATGAGTTCCTTTGCAATATTGGCTAAATATTTTCTTCAAAAAAGCCAATTCTTCGCTCATCTCATGTGAAAAAGAAACATCATAATAGGTCGGTAAATTATACCAGTTTTGCATTGTTCAATTATCACCTGATAAATAGTCGATTCAAGTCCGAAAATTCAGAACAATTTAACAATAATGAGCCTGAAATCTTATTTTGAACCCTATTTTACCGAGACTATCACATACATAGTAATAAGAATTATTCTATAATTCATAATAAAATCAGGTATCACGGGTATAAATATTGGAATTAAATGGCTATCAATATCAAACAAATACTGACTAGCGCCAGAGGGCAAAATTACGATTTACATGAAAAACATGTTAATCCACTTTTCGTAAAAACCCTCAGTACGATTGGTTTTGACCAATGTTACACTCGCGCCGAAGGCCAATATTTATGGGACATAAATGGCCAACGCTATCTCGATATGTTAGCTGGTTATGGCGTCTTTAATGTCGGACGTAATAATCCAGAAATACGTCAAACTTTAATCGACTTTATGGAGTCTGATTACCCCAGTCTGGTTCAATTAGACGCACCTCTTTTATCTGGCCTGCTTGCTAAAGAACTTAAACAACGCATACCAAACGAGCTGGATTATGTCTATTTCACTAATTCAGGCGCAGAAGGTGTTGAAACTGCAATTAAATTTGCTCGTTGTGCGACAAGACGGGCCGGAATTATCCATGCAAATAAATCTTTTCATGGACTAAGTAATGGCGCCTTATCTGTAAACGGCGATGAAACATTTCGTGAAGGTTTTGGCTCACTATTACCCGACTGTGCCCAAGTACCTTTTGGAGATATTGTAGCCCTTGAACAAGCACTATCTAAAAACGATATGGCAGCCTTTATTGTTGAACCGATTCAGGGTAAAGGAGTGAATATTCCTCCAGCAGGTTATCTCAAACAAGCACAGGAATTATGTCATCAACATAGAACCTTGTTTATCGCAGATGAAGTTCAAAGTGGCATGGGACGTACCGGTAAATTTCTGGCACTAGAACAAGAGGAGGAAGTTGATGCAGATATCGTTATTTTATCTAAATCATTATCGGGTGGCTTTATTCCTGTGGGTGCTGTTTTGACTCGAAAATGGATTCATGACAAAGTTTTTTCAAGCATGGATCGTTCTGTTGTTCATTCTTCTACTTTTGGCCAGGGCAACCTGGCAATGGCAGCGGGTCTTGCTACACTCGACTATATCGATGAGTACAAATTGATGGATAACGCAACCAAAATGGGACAACTGCTTGGAACTCAATTAACCGAATTGAAAGATTCCTGTGAATTTATCAAGGACATTCGCTGGCGTGGTCTTATGATTGCAATTGAATTCGGTGTTCCAAAATCACTTAAACTACGAGCGGCATGGACTCTGTCTCATAAATTAAACAAGAGTCTGTTTCCCCAGGCTGTTACTATTCCTTTACTACAAGATCATGGTGTATTAACACAAGTCGCCGGTCATAATGTTGATGTTATTAAATTGATCCCGCCTTTAATAATCGATAAAACAGATGTTGATTACTTTATCTCTTCATTCAAGCTTGTCATGGAATCATTACATAAATTTCCTGGCCCCTGTTGGGAAGTTATTTCAAGAATTGGAAAATCAGTATTTCCAAATGCACCTGATATCAATCCATCCACACCTTCAACAGGAAATGTCTAGAAAAATTTAGAGAAAACTTAACTATGAAAGAACTACAATTACTTGATAACGGCGATTCATTTAGAAAAGCCACTTATGATTTACTCAAAGAATCTGATTTCTTCTCTGATTTTGACGAAGCTGAAATGGAAATACTGGCTCGATGGAGCAGAGCCTATTCTGCAGATGTCGGCTGCGTTGTTTTACATGAAGGGGACAAAAGTAATTGTCTTTGCATAATAATAAAAGGCGAGATAAATATATTTAAAAACTTACCTAATGACGAGCAATTAAAGATTGCTGAGGTAATAGCAGGAGAGTCAATTGGAGAAATGGGCATCATTGATGGCGAGCCATTTTCAGCTTCAGCGATTGCTTCAAAAGACTCTATCGTTTTATTGATTACGCGTGAAGACTTCGAAGACATTGTTAATCAACATCGTGATCTGGGCAATAAATTATTATGGAAGCTTTCCAAAGTACTTACAGCACGTTTACGACAAACTACTGAGCGATTGGCAGCGTTACTTACCGGAAAATAATAAGTTCCTGTTCCTTGCTACAACTTGTTAACGCCAGTTTATAGTCATCCAGATTATTTAAATCGTAGCAATACCATTGTTCATTTATTAAATTTTCAGAAATAACTTCAATACTGGATTTTCTACTTTCAGCCAACGAAACAGAAAAACTATCAAGACCAAAAGTAATACCTTTCCCTGTTGCTTTTATGAAAGATTCCTTTCTTACCCATGCCCGATAAAAAGCATCTAATTTCTCATTTTCATCCAAACTTCTTAATTCATCATTTTCTTTGCCACTGAAAAATCGATCAGATAACGATTGATAATCTATTTCATGATTTATTTTTTCAATATCAACGCCCACTTTATTATCTAACGTTATTGCTATTAATGCATAACCCCCAGAATGGGACACATTGAATTCAACTGATTTATTATTATACTTATCTTCGATAGCGGGTTTGCAATGCTGCCCATATAAGAAATTTATTTTCTCTGGTTTTTTCTGCAAACAATTTGACAACAATAATCTGAGTATCCCCCTACTGATTACAAATTGATTCTTTTTTTCCTCTATCTTTAATCTAGCAGCCCTTTTAGCTTCATCTTCTGGCAAATAAACATATAAATCATCACCATTAAACAAATCAAGTTCCAATAAAAAAACGTGTATTTTCTTATCTGACAATTCAATCTTGGTTTCCAGTAATTTATTAACGTTATTCATTTAGAAACATCAGAAGCAAGTGATTCTTTAAGGCATTTCATTCCTTCATCAATACTGACCTGCGCTTGATAACCTAGATCCTGTTTTGCAGCTGACAGGTCAAACCAATGTGACGTCGAAAGTTGCCGGGCAACAAATCGTGTCATTACAGGTTCGTTATTTATATTTAATAATGTATAACTTTTTTCCAGCACATAGCCAATGATATAGGCTGCTCTTTCAGGTAAATTTTTATTGACTGACGGCAAATCAGCGGCAGTTAAAATTTTATTAATTAAATCAGCCATGCTAATCGGTTCATCATTGCTAATAAAATATATTTTCCCCGCGCAAACTTTATTTGACTGCAAACAATCAGCCGCTAACAAATGAGCCTGAACTGCATTATCTATATAACAGGAATCAACTTTATTATTTTTATTGCCTACTAGTCTTAAACGACCTGTTTTCGCCCGGCTAATAATTCTTGGCGCAAGATGAGGATCACCCGGACCCCAGATTAAATGCGGTCTTAATGACACTGTTTTTAAATCAGTATTATTTGCATTGATAACAAGCTGCTCTGCTTCTGCTTTGGTTTTTTGATAGGCATTAAAACAGTTTTTTACATAAGGCGCTGACTCGTTAATGCCTTCTTCATTTTCACCATTGAAGACAACGCTGGGTGTACTGGTATATATCAGATTATTAACATTATTGACCCGACAAGCCTGTAATACGTTTTTAGTAGCGACCACATTAGCTTGATAATAATCGTTATAATCACCCCATACACCAGCTTTTGCTGCCACATGAAAGATAACATCACATCCGCTGGCAGCCGCATTAATATCGTCAGGTCTGGTCAAATCACCCTGAATAGCTTCAGCACCCAGCTCTTTTAAAAAGGGATAGTCTCCCCTTTGTATAGCCCTGACAGAGTTACCTTTATCCAGTAATGCTTTTACAATAGCACTGCCAAGAAAACCGCCACCTCCAGTCACCAGGGCTTTCATGTGACTTCTTTACTAGCCCATATCGTCAGTTTTTCCCGACCAATTTTGGCATTATGTCTAATATCTACCGGGAACCCAGAATGAAAAAGAATATGTTTGATATTCTTTGTAAGTTCAGAGTTAGAAGCTAAAGACAACAACTCTTTTTTAAATTCTTCTTTATTAAACCATTTATGTTCAGGCTCAAGTTCAATACAAATCACAGGGATTGTTTTTTTATTCGCTTGCGCTCCAACTAAAGCTGATCGAAAAACAAAAGGATGCGAATTAAATATTGCTTCACAGCATATTGTAAACATTGTTTCTGTTTCAATAATGACACGTTGACTCTTACGGCCACAAAACCAAAGTCTATCTTGCCAATCAAGATAACCTACATCACCCATACGGTGGTAAAAACCATTATCTGTTCTTATCTTAGCTAGCCCGGTTGCATCATTACGATTAAAATAATTTCGTGTCACCTGTGGACCTTTAACACAAATTTCACCTATTTCATTAACTGGTGATTCAAGTTCATCTTTCCATTCTGGAATAACATTGTCATTAATCTTTATAATTTTCACATCCAGGCCTGTAACAGCTTTGCCAACGCATACGCCTTTTCCTTTAGCCGTCAGCTTAGATGTTTCATTAATAATCACATCACTGCCTATAGAACTGACTGGTAATGATTCCGTTGCACCGTAGGGTGTAAAAATCTGTACATCTTCATTCAATATTTTTTTAAAGCGTTGCAACACAGTTGAAGACACAGGTGCACCGGCTGACAATACGCGTTTCAATGATGATAGTTTAATTTCCTTATGCTCACTCCATTTTCCCACTCGATTAAGCAAGGCAGGCGAACCAAACATATTGGTGCATTTATATTGTGTCACGGCATCGATAATTCTTGTTGGATCAACTGTACCGGGTTTAGTAAAATCCATCTGTGGAATAATTGATGTCATTCCCATCGCTGGAGCAAATAAGGCAAACAATGGAAATGTTGCAAGATCAACTTCACCTGGCTGAATATTATAAAGTTTTTTTAACGCTTCAACTTGCGCCGTAAAATTAGCATGTGTATAAACAACGCCTTTAGGAACACCGGTACTACCGCTGGTAAAAAGAATCGCAGCGACATCTTCAGCCTTTGTTTCTATTTTATTTCTTTCAGACTGCTTTCCAAACAATTTTATCTTGTTAAGGTCTGTTAAAAATTGATTTAATAAAATATTACTCCCGGTTAAAACTGTTTTATCTATTGTATTCTTTGACCACGATAATGTAATTCTAGCTAGATGCGCTGTGCTGTTGCCTATAAAGGCTTCAGGCTCAGCTTCTTTAAGACATTTACCCAGATTTTTAATTCCCATACCCGGATCAACAGCAACCAGAACCGCTTCAAGTTTAAACAAAGCAAAAACCAACGCAAAAAAATCAAGCCCCGGTTTAACCATAAGTACTGTTCTCGTTCCTTTTTTTACTCCGTATGCTTCTAAACCATTAGCAATAAGATTGCTAACGTCATCCAGTTGCTTATAGGTATAAGCAATTTCATATGAAGGTTTTTTTGATTTGTTCTTGCTCTGTTTAACAACCGCATACGTTTCGGGCTGTTTCTCAGCCATTACTGGCAAATGGGATGCAATATTTGCCGTAATCATAATTTTAAATATTAGCCACAGAGAACACAGAGATATACATATTTTTTTTACTAAATAGTTTCATTTTTCTTTTCTCCGTGGCCTCTGTGTGCTCCGTGGCAATAAAAATAATTATTTAATTATATGTTTTTCTAAAAATTGTTTAATAATCGGAATAACCTCATCACTCGCATCTTCTAGCAAATAATGTCCGGCATCAAACTCATGGTATTCCGCAATAGGCATACGTTTTTTCCATTCAGCTAGATAATGTTGATCGAAGACAAAGTCATTTAATCCCCAGCAAATGAGCATTGGTAAACTTGAAAACTGTTGTAAATTATTGTCAACATTATCAACCACATCATAAGTAACATGCTCTTCATCTAACGGAATATCTTCAACAAATCGTAAAACAGATAATCTATTCGACCAACTATCATAAGGCGCTAAATAAGCATCTTTGACATCTTTGTTCATTGGTTTTCGCGTAACACATTGAATCACACCACCTCGACAAAAAGCATTGAGTCCTTGAATCAACAAAGAACCAATTAATGGCGTGCGACTTAGTTTTAATTGCCAGGGAATTTGTTTTCCCTGCGGGATATGAAAACCTGCTGTATTGGAAATGACTAATCGTCTTATCTTGTCGGGATATCGTGTAGCGTATGCCATACCAATCATGCCGCCCCAATCATGGACAATTAGCGTTAAATTATTATCTACATTCAAACTGGACAGTAGCGTATCAAGATCATCAACGCGTTGCTTTAGCGTAAAGTCATATTCACTACTAGCAGGCTTATCCGATAAACCCATACCAATATGGTCAGGAACAATACAATGATATTTATCGATTAATGCAGTAAACAGATGACGATAATAAAATGACCAACTTGGATTCCCGTGTAACATCACAACGGTTTCAGGATGTTCATTGCCTCCTTCGAGATAATGTAGTCGCCTGTTATTAACAGACATATAACAAGAATTGTTATCAGGATAATCCGGAAAAGACATAATAAAATTTAGATCAGGAGAATATTACCATTCCCAACCAAGCATCATGCAATTCAAACCACTACCAATGCCAAGAAAACTAACGCGATCACCTTTCTTAAGAAACTGCCTTTGTTCAGCAATGGCTGCTGTTAAAGGAACAGAAACAGTACCGATATTGCCGAGATATTTATAAGTACTGAAATCTTTTTCGGGTGCGATACCCAGTTCTTTTAATATGGTATCACGATGACCTTCACCGACCTGATGACAAATGACTTTATCAACCTGGTCTCTGGCCCAACCCATTTTACCCAGAAAATTACCCCAGGTTTTAACACCCAGTATTGCACCGTGCTTTAGTACTGATACAGAATCGGTAGACATAAATTCAGATAATGCCGCCGGCAACTTTTCTGAAGGCATTATACTCGTTAATGCCGGTGGCAATTTATCACTGGTCATCACTTCCTTGATCGCGCTAGGTAATACTTCTGGCTCCATCACCTGATCAATTGCAGCCAGTAATTTATCCGGTGAAAACATTAAATCACCAATCGCCTGCGGTGTTAATGTAACACCCCAACGGCATAATTTATGAAATTCAGGTGCAGATTGATTAGCGCCACCAACCAAGCGATGCGTCTCCTTATTATCGAAAGAACCATCCGTCAGTAATACTGCTGCAGCACCTGAACCACCGGTTAATGTCGCCAATGAATTAGTGAACATACCCATACTTTTATCCTGCAACATACGCTCAATCATAATCTCAACGATTTCACGAGAGCTTTCACAGGAAACCACCATGCCGGCACGGATTTGTTTTAATTCGATACGATTAGCAATATCAATAATACCATTCATTACGCCCAGACAAGCGTTGGATATGTCATAAATATTAGTTTCGTCACCAATGCCTAATTGGGCGGCAACAGAACAGGCTGTAGCTGGTTCAAAATTTTCCCGACAAACACCCGTATAAACAAGTGCTTCGATATCTTTTGCCTCAACATTTGATTGTTCCAGAGCTTTGCGAGCCGCTGCCGCTGCACCATCGGATAGTACATGTCCTTCTTCCCACCAACGACGTTCACTAATACCTGTTAAGGCTTGTAATTGACCGGGAGCAATATGCAATGCGTCGTACATCGGCATTAGGCGATGCTCGAGATCTTCTGAAGTAATCACTACCGGTGGCAATTCATAACCGATAGATTCCATTTGTACGCGGGAGTAATTCATAGGGAGGTTATTCTAAGCGCAAAGTTCTTCATCTGATAGATAATTCGTCCATCAACAGTCAAAAAACCATCCGCTTTAATGGTTTTGGACTCATCATCAATCTCGGTAATGACCGCCTGAACCGTCACTTTTTCATCAATCGGCAGGATTTGACCTCGGTATACCCATTGGTGAACCTGCTGCAAAGCCATACTATCAAAAGAAAAATCGCCGATCCGTAGTTCACCCTGCCATCGCTCCCATGCAAAAGCTTTTAATAACTGCATGAAAGATTCTAATCCTAACGAACCTGGCCAAACCGGATCTTCATAAAAATGGGCTTTAAAAAACCAGGCATCTTGTTTTACACTTGCTTTTCCTTCTATAAAACCCAGGTTATTTGGCCCACCTTCAGGATCATAGTGACTAATCTCATCGACCATACGCATCATATCCGCAGGCATCGGTGCATCAACTGAATAAACAAAGGATTTGCTTCGAGACTGTTCTAATTCTGTTGGACTATAAGGTTTGGCATCGCGAATACCAATTTGATCAGCCAATGCCTGTTTTGAAAAGAAACCAAAATTAGTATCGCCTTTATATACCAACCCTTGATCTGACGTCATTTCGTAATCATACGTCTGAATAATCATACCGCCAGACTGCGAGACACTGGTCATCTTTACTTTTGTAGTGAGCGTCCCAATCTCTGGAGTTACTTTTATGTATTGTGTTGCCTTGCCACCTAAATTTCTAAATGAAATATCAATATCACTGCTTAATGCTGAACCTAAATATGCCGCTAACCAGCCACAAGGTTGCAAAGCCACTTCAAGCAATACGGCAAACGGCATATAAGGTTGATTATCTTCAGTAAAGTACCATTCATCTACGGGGACATCATATTCAGCTTCGATAACGCCACCGGCTTTCAATACCCATTGTTCACAATCTTTAATAGAAACGATTCGATCAAGAAATTTGTATGGCGGCCCTGGTAGACGTGCAATCTTGCGTTCGGAATCAAATATTTTGTATTTATCACCAAAGGCTTCGGAAGGCTTACCAATAGCAAAAGCTAAAATCGAATCGTTATCGAATAAAACTTGTTTTGTATGAGCACCTCTGAAAATCTCCATTTCAGAACCACTCATATTATTAATTTGCTTTTCCCAAAGCGCTTCCAATTTATCGCGTTTTAAGCCGCTTAATTGAACAGACATATTTTTCATTTGCACTATGGCACGGTGATCGCCGTACATTAATGCATCCGCTAATACATAAGGTGTTCCATCATTACGATAGCCAATTTCTTTTAATGTAATTTCATATTGAACGGCTTTAGTTTCTTCCGTGACTTGTCCTCGACATTTCAACTGACTCACTTCGCCAATAATCGGTTCATAAACAAACTCATCTGTTTCACCTATCCAACCCATGCCTAATAAATAAACACGCAGGGTATGCAAACAACATTCATACATTAATGTTCCAGGCATCACGCGATCATCAACAAAGTGACAAGTTAAGAACCAGTCATCAGGATGAATGTCTGCTTCACCAGTAATTTGACCTATTCCAAAACGACCACCTTTAGGATCAAGATTTAAAATACGATGAACTAATGTCATGCGACCACTGGGTAAACCCACTGGATTATTCAATTCAATATTATTAAATGCCCCACCAAAACAAGTTGCTAAATCACCTTGCCGTAACGCATTTAACTGTTCATCGTTATAACTTTCATTCTGCATAGCAACTAATTCATTCCAGTCACTTGTAAATATTCCCTGAGCTTTTTGTTTTTCAATATTAGTTAAGACGATGCCTTTTCCTGCATCTAATTCTTGTTGAGTAAAGAAACCGGCACAACCTTCTGTCATGGTTAGTAATGGTCTACCAATCCCGGTCTCTGTTCCAGACTCGACTCTACCGCCTGCATCCGTGCAGGCGACGCTACCTTCAAAATTAAAACGAAATAGATAAGTGTCATCTTGTCGGAAGAACTCATCGATACGAATATCATAATGAATAGTTTGTCCTGCTTCCGGTAAGGATCCATGAAAGGTAATTTTTGCATCTAATAAACGATAAACCGCCAGTCCTTTGGATATATGATCAATACCTAAATAGCCGGATAAAAATAAATCGGCTTGTCCTGCTTCAACAGCGATACAGGTTGGTATACGTCCCTGATCCAGATACCAGGCTCCCGGCAAGACATCATGTTCAGTGATAACGCGCCCATTTGTATTGGGGTTGTTTTTTAAAGAATCAGCTTCACCTTCGATACTTATAATACGATCAGCTAACATTAAAGGTTCATCAGGCAAACGTACTCTTGTGGGATAAGTATCAATATCCGCAAATGCTGAACCTAGTACTTTTCTAATAGATCCGATTGCTATTTCCATACATTGTTCACGATCAAACAGACAATCCTTACTTTGAGTTTCTTCTCTATCAGACTGTTCTTGATTAATTATTACTTGCGATAAATCAATGTTGCCATTATCCAAAAGTTGCATTTGCATATTAATAGCTTGAGTCAAAGTCTCGGTCATACCCTGACTAACTCTCAGAAATGCTTCTTGTGCTTCAGAACGAGCTCGTTCAGCGAGCTGCATTTGTTGAATTATTGGCTCGATTGTTGGTTGATAGTCACCATTTGCAGTCATTGGTAATGACATTACATCTGTTGCGACGTTATTTTTTTCAATATGTATCTCTTCAACAACATCGGATTTAGACATAGGAAGTTGTGGAACTTTAAACGGATCGCCACCTGTTTTAACACTAATATAGCTATTATATTTCTTTCCTTGTTTAACATTATTAGTTTGTAATTTTGAAAAATCCACATCCACGCCTTCAACATATAATCTAGCTAGTGTTTGCAATACATTATCAACGCTGTTTTGTCCTTTAACACAAACTGCTTTCGCATAATGCGATTTCTCTTCAAGGATCTGATCGATCATTCTTGCACAAGAACCACCTGGCCCCATTTCAATAAACAGACGTACACCATCTTCATAGGCACTATTAATCACCTTGGTATAATCGAAAGGAGCCAATGCTTGGTCCAGAATAGAGTCAGCGGCTGAATTCTGTGTTACCTCGTATGCACCACCACGTATTCCACTATAAAAAGTAACGCCTTTTGCCGGCGTCGTTTCAAAAATATGTAAATCCCGATACGCTTTTTCAACAGGCTTAGCGACTTCACAATGCACCGTCGTTACACCTGACAAGGGATGATATTGTACAGCAAGTTCTTTAACAGCCTTGTTTAATTTGGTTTTGTCTCCACCAATAACACATTCATTTGGTGTATTAATAATTAATAAATAAACATGTTCATACTTTTTTAATACCGTTTTAACTTTTTCGGCACTGGTATTAATTACACCCAGTGCCCAATTAACAGGTTTATCCGTACCCCATGCTTTTTGTACAGATTTACAAGGGCCGGCCAATTCTTCTGTAAACAAAGTACTTTGTTGAATTCGTTTTAACATCTCATCACGAGCCGTCCATGTCCGTGTTGAGAAAAAACCGGCAGTCTCACCCAGACTATAACCAATAACGGCATCAGGTTTAACGTCAAAGCTGGTTACAACATCACTAACAAAAGTACCCAACCACACTTGTCCGAAAATAACTTCTTCATGGCTTAATTCTTTACCAGGATTATCCTCATGATGGTGATTTTGCCAAAAGCGACCTTTTGCAAATTGTGAAGATAGCATTTCATTTTCTTGATCTAAATTTTCCAATACTTCAGGAAAACTAACACCTAACTCTTGTCCCATACCGAAGAAATGATTGCCTGAGCCGGGATAGACAAAGGCAACTTTCCCTTCTTTCGCTAAAGGAGACGCTGAATAAAAACAGCGTCCATTATCAATTGAGTTATTTTTTTGTATGCTAGCAATGAGTTCTTCGCGAGCTAAATTTAATTCATTTTCGTTATTAACAAGAATAACAGCCCGAAATTTTTCTTTAGTATCTTCAACAACATCAACAAAAGATAACGCTTTAATTTTATTTATTAATAATTCTTTATTCTTGGCTGACAACGAAAATAATTTAGAGTTAACATTTTTAAGACCAATATTAGCCTGTGTTTTATTCTGGGCTTGTTGTAAAACAACACTGACACACACACCGTCAATACTTGTACTGTTTACTAAACTCTGTCTCGGGCCTTTTATTCGATCTTTTAACCAGTAACGCGCATTTGAATTATTCTCATTTGGCAGAAGACACTGATTTAATAGCGTCACTGTATTCGCTACATTCATTAAGCCATTTGCTGCACCCGAATGACCAAGCGAGAAAGTATTAATAGTTGCATTTTCTAATGCAGGAATATCAACTTCATCATTCACAGAAGATTGACTTACTAAATCAATAGCATCTAAATGACATTGTGCATCTGAACAAGCATTTTGAATAGCAGCAACCATTCCAGATTCTTCAACCTTTGCATCACAGCCTCCTGCCGACGCAACACCAATACCTTTTATTAATGCATAAACATTATCGCCATCACGCACGGCATCTTCGTGACGTTTCAAGACAAAGGCAGTAGCTCCATCAGCAATAGTATCAATCTGATCTGCATTAGCTTTAACAGCTCTAATATCACTAGCCAGATCAACAGCACCTATAATTACCTGATCCAGTTCTTGCTGTTGCAAGGCACGCACACCGGATTCCAGTGCTCGTAACCCCGATGTTTCTTCAGAAGAAATAGTAAAAGCGGGACCACCAACTCGGAAAGCACGGGCAATTCGACTGGCAACAATACCGCCTAACGCACCCATAGTTCGATTTGCAGATAATGATGGACCAAATGACTGTTTAAGGTTTTCTACCCATTCATCTAATTCAATATTATTTAATTCAATGCCTAATCTCTCCAGCCATTCTCTTGCATATTTCTTTTGCATCCAGCGAAAATGGAAATTAGTTGTATTCAAATCAAGTGCAATACCGATAAAAACACCTGTACGACATTGTTGTTCTTTTGATAGCTCGGAAAGTTTCGCGTCATCCAATGCATTAGCTGCAACTTCAAGCATTAACAATTGCTGCGGCAACATCTCTTTTAATTCAGCCGGAGGTATTCTATAGCGACCTAAAGGCACTTTAACTTCATCAATTAGATATCCCTGATACGCTTTGCCATCTGCTCCCCACCAATTGTTTGGATGAGTAACATCTTTATTTGAACCAAATAATAATGCGTTATCGAAATCATTCTGTTCATTCCATGGTCCTAGTCGTGATTCCATTCCTACAATAGCAATATCACATTTATCAGAATGCGTAGTTTCGATACTCGTTAAAGGTAACGTTTTAATTGTTTCTGGCAAATACTCTTGTAAAAGAACATGCGCATTGATACCACCAAATCCAAAACCACTAATCGCAGCACGTCTTGGACTATTGTTTTTTACACTCCACGTCTCAGCTTTATCCAGAACTTTGAATGGACTATTTGTTAAATCTATTTTACTGGAAGGGTTTTCATAATTTGCTGTTGGCGGTAACACACCGTGTTTCATTGCTAACAATGTTTTCATTAATGCCGCAGCACCAGCAGCTGTTAATAAGTGACCGACATTACTTTTTACTGATCCAATAACACATTCACCCTCTACCTTATGACTTTGCCATAGATTTTTTAATGAGGTGAATTCAACGCCATCACCAACAGGTGTTCCTGTGCCATGACATTCAATATGTTGTACTTGATTTGGTTTCCACCCGGCCATTTCATAAGCCGATTGCATTGCACGGCCTTGACCTTCCGAATCTGGCGACATGATATTGCCTTCGATATCATTTGAAAGGCCAATACCTTCTATCGTGGCATAGATATGATCATCTTGTTCGATGGCATCGCTTAATCGCTTAAGTACAAAAATACCTGCTCCCTCACCTACTACAAGACCATCAGCTTTGCTATCAAACGGTGAACAACGACCTGACTTTGAAATGGCATTGAGTTGAGAAAAACCCATTTGTGTATACAAACAATCCGGCCGAGATAAACCACCAGCTAACATAACATCAGTGCGACCAGCAACTAATTCATCAATGGCATACTTAAGAGAATAAAGTGAGGAAGAACATGCCGCATCTAATGTATAAGCACCTGCACCAAAACCTAAAGCTTTTGCCAATAAGCCACCCGGCAACCCGGCAACATATCTATTTAAAGGCTCTATTTTTTCTTTTTGTTGGTCTGAATTAATACCTAACTGTGATTCAAAGAGTTGTTTAAATATTTCATCACTAAGTTGTGAGGATGATTCAGTAGGAAGTGCGATATTACCGATGACAATACCAACACGTTGTTTATTAATAGCATCCGTTTTTGCATCAGCCCAGGCATCTCGACCTGCATGCAATAAAATTTGATACATCGGGTCAAGACGTTGCAATAACTCAGCATCAACATTCAACCCTTCTGGATTAAATTCAAAATTTTGAATCAAACAGGCACGACGGGAATTAATTTTATCGGGAGACACATCAGGAGAGTACAGTTCATCAGGCTCTAAACGCCAACGATCAGCACCTACATCAATAGCAGACTCTTTCCCATTCAAAATATTCTGCCAGAATTCATCCAGATCACGTGCACCAGGAAAGATGCCGCCAATACCAACTATTGCGGCAACTTGTTTACTTTTCATGACTTGTCATCCAAGCCAAGAACAGGCTTTTGTATATGCCATTTCCAGGCTGTTTTAATTATATTATCTATGTCACTTAACTTTGGTTGCCACGCTAATGTCTTTTGTGCCAAATCTGATTTTGCAACCAGACTATCTGGGTCACCTGACCTTCTATCGGATTTTATTTCACTAATATCTTCCGAAGTGATTTTTTTAACCGTATTTAATACTTGCCTGACTGAATATCCTTTTCCTGTTCCAAGATTAAATGTTTCTGATTTGTTATGTTTAAATAAATATTCCAATGCTTTAATATGGGCATCTGCTAAGTCTGAAACATGGATATAATCACGGATACAAGTCCCATCGAGCGTATTATAATCATCGCCAAAAATTGAAACGCTCGTTTTGTCTTTTGTCGCTTTTAAAATTAATGGTATTAAATGTGTTTCAGGCTCATGCTCTTCACCTAACTCATCTTCTGCATCGGCACCTGCGGCATTGAAATACCTTAATGCAACATAGTTTATTTCATAAGCACTCTGGTAATCCTGTAATAGCCATTCACACGCCAGTTTCGTTTTTCCATAAGGATTTATCGGCTTCAACGGATGAGATTCGTTGATAGGATTTGATTCAGGATAACCGTATACCGATGCGGTACTTGAAAATACAATTGCGTTAACTGAATGCGTTTTCATCACATTAAGCAAACTTAAGGTGCCGTTAACATTATTATCATAGTATTCATCAGGAGCCTTGACCGACTCTGACACCACAATCTTTGAGGCAAAATGAATAACCGCTTCAGGTTTATACTGTTCGAATACTAATGATAGCTTCCCAGTATCTCGGATATCACCAATTTCAAGCGGCCCCCATTTTACAGCATGCTCATGGCCTGTTGACAGATTATCAAACGTGATTGGCTTATATCCTGCTTTTGCCAACGCTTTACAAGCATGGGACCCGATATAGCCAGCACCACCCGTTACCAGAATATTTTTCATGATACTTATAATATTGCTTTAATATCAACAGTTTCAGAGGGTAAATTGTTAATATACCAATCGTAAGTTATTTTTAACCCATCTTGCAAAGTCGTTTTACTTTTCCAACCTAAATTATTTAATTTTGTAACATCACAACATTTTTTTTGAGTGCCATCTGGCCTGGAGGAATCAAAAATAATTTTTCCTTTATAACCAACTATTTTTTTAATTAATTCAGCCAATTCTCTAATACTAATATCCTGGCCTGTTCCAACATTAATAATTGAGTCATCATCATAATTTTGCATAAGAAAGCAACTAGCATCTGCCAGATCATCAATATAGAGAAACTCTCGATAAGGATTACCAGTGCCCCAAATCTCTACCGCTTCTTTATTGCTGACTTTACCTTCATGAAACTTTCGTATTAAAGCAGGTAAAACATGCGAGTCCATTAAATCAAAATTATCATTTGGTCCATAAAGATTGGTTGGCATTAATGAGATTGCATTAAAACCATATTCTTTGCGGTAAGCCTGGCATAGTTTAATGCCGGAAATTTTGGCTATCGCATACCATTGGTTAGTTTCTTCTAACGGTCCAGTTAGTAAGTATTCTTCCTTAATTGGCTGCGGACAATCTCGTGGATAGATACAGGTAGACCCTAAAAAAGCCATTTTTTTTACACCATGTTTATAAGCCGCTTCAATTACATGTGTTTGTATCAGGAGATTATCTCTTAGAAAACTTACCGCCTGTGTTTCATTCGCATGTATACCACCAACAACCGCTGCTGCAAGAAACACGTATTCGGGTTGTTCTTCTTTAAAGAACGCATCTACTGCTAATTGATTGCAGAGATCAAGTTCTTTGTGTGACCGTGCAATGAGATTATTATGATGATCGGCTTTTAGCTTTCGGCAAATGGCACTTCCTACCAAACCGTTATGACCGGCAACGTATATACGGGAATCCTTTTGCATGAAATTTACTTTTGGTTATTTATTAATACTTCATTTTCAACGAGCTGCATATCTTTCTGCATCATTTCATCAATTAAGCCCTGCAAGCTCGTTGCCGGAGTCCAACCTAAATTTTCTCTTGCTTTAGTCGGATCACCTAACAAACTTTCAACTTCAGCAGGACGATAGTAGCGTGGATCAACTTCGACAATGCAATTTCCTTCATCATCATAACCTTTTTCATCTTTATCCTGACCTTTCCATGTTATGTTTATATCAATCGCTTTGGCAGCGAATTCAATAAATTCCCTAACACTATTTTGTACGCCAGTAGCGATAACATAGTCTTCCGGCTCTTTTTGTTGCAACATAAGCCATTGCATCTCGACGTAATCTCGTGCATGTCCCCAATCACGTTTTGCATTGAGGTTGCCAATATATAACTTGTCCTGTAAACCATGCTTTATCCGACTCAAGGCCATAGTAATCTTTCTGGTAACAAAGGTTTCTCCGCGTACTGGCGACTCATGATTAAATAAAATACCGTTACACGCATAAATACCATAAGCTTCACGATAGTTAATCGTTATCCAATAAGCATACAACTTTGCAACACCATAGGGTGAACGTGGATAAAATGGGGTGGTTTCTTTTTGTGGCACTTCCTGAACCAAACCATAAAGTTCAGATGTTGAAGCTTGATAAAAACGTGTCTTCTTTTCAAGCTTAAGAATCCGGATTGCTTCAAGTAATCTTAATGGACCTAACGCATCTGAGTCAGCCGTGTATTCCGGTTCTTCAAATGAGACAGCAACATGACTTTGTGCGGCAAGATTATAAATTTCGTCCGGTTGGGATTCCTGAATAACGCGCGTTAGACTAGTAGAGTCAGTCATATCACCATAATGTAAAATTAAATTACGACCAGACATATGCGGATCTTGATATAAGTGATCTATTCTATCGGTATTAATCAGCGAACTTCTTCGTTTAATACCATGAACAATATATCCCTTGTTCAATAAAAATTCGGCAAGATAAGCCCCATCCTGTCCCGTTATACCTGTTATTAATGCTGTTTTTTTCATATTATCTATCTTCTAAATACCCAATCTATTTTATACGTTTTCTTTTTTATCCAGTTTATTTTTCTTGAATGCTATTTGCAATGAGCTGTCACGTACACATTCATATCCATCCATCAAGGCGACCAACTGTCCTTTACTATCAAGAAACTCTATTGCTGCATTAGCTCTATGATCAGTTTGTTCATTAACTTCAGCAATAATTTTTGCACTATCTTTTGGGTAGCTCCGTTGATATTGACGATACGATGCAATTGTTGTTGGTAAAGAAGCGATTCCGCTTTCTTCAAAGCTCCAAAGGATCATCATCTGGAATGCTGAATCAATAATTAAAGGATCGGTTAACCAGCTCGAACGTATCGGTTGATTCATCCATGTTGATGGTTGTGGTGCTGCATTTATATTGGCGACAATACCTTTGTCACTGCAATGTGTTACTTCTGAAATACCTTGTAAATCATGTCCATGAAATAACTGTCCATTTTGATAATACTCGCCTTGTTTTCTATTATATTTTTCGTTTACACCCTCTAATTGTGGCAAAACATTAGTTTCATAACTATCAGCCAGAATCATTGTCGCGCTGGCATGTAATAATTCATTCGAACGTAGCTCAACAGGAACTAAAGAGACATCGCCTTTATGAATAATGTTTCCCGCAAGAATTTGTAAACGAATATTTTCGTCGGCTTTTAACGTAACGCCTTTTAAAACACGAAAATCATCGAATCCGTTAAATTGCATACCCGGATTCAAATGTAATGCACCGTGAGCAAACCATTCGATAATAACCGCAACAGGTAATACGGCTTGACCATTCATCACATGTGATTTTAGAAAAGCATGAGAGCTAACTGAAAGGTCACGTTCAAACGCCAGAGATAAACCAGTGTTTTCTGCTGATGAAACAGAGTAGTTATTTAATGGTATCTTCTTAAGGATATCTTCCGACTCACCTAATATTACTGTTTCAACCGGGCCATCAGATTCTATTTCTTGTATTAAATACTCTGCGCCTGCTTTTAGACCAATAACACCAACACCTTCTTCTGCAAATAATTTCTTTAATGCTGGCGTCACCATACCCCCATCCCAAGGTCCCCAATTAACAGAGAGTACCTTGCAATTCTTCCTGCTTGCATTTTCATGTGCTGCTTGCTTATTTAATATTTCATTTGCCGCAGCATAATCAACCTGACCTTTACGACCCAATCTTGCCGTAGTCGATGAAAACATAACTATTAATTTTAAAGTGTCGTTATTCGTCGCTGACAATAAGCTATCTAAACCATCTGCCTTGGTTGAATAAACAGCGTTGAATTGTTCTTCTGTTTTATCTTCAATTAAACGATCTGCCAGCACACCAGCAGCATGTATTATTCCGGTGACATTACCTAATTCAGTACGCGCTAAATCAACGGCATTTGTAACTACATCAACATCATTAACATCGACGGAACAATACTGAACTTTTGCACCTGTCTGTTCAATTCGTTCCAACGTTGATCTAATTTCACGGTTTGCCAAGATTGATTGATATTGTTTTTCTAGATCAGCAGGTCGTAATTTTTCTTCTGCTTTCTGCATAATGGCTTTTTTAATACTTGCTGACTCAGATAATAAGGTTAACCATTCCGGCTCAGCTTCCGGCTCCGGACTACGGCCTAGTAGCAACAAACTACATTTATATGTTTCAGCCAGCTTCACTGCAACTTCAGCAGTCACACCACGAGCGCCACCAGAAATAACAATGAGATCATCTTGGTTTAATACTGTTCGCTCTTGTTTAATATCGGAAAATACTTCTTCTTCCAGTAAAAGCTGGCTTGGTTGTTGATCAGACAAACCTACTTCTAATGGGCCATCAACAAAAAGTTCACTCTGAATTAAATCCAGTGATGCAGATGTTTGATTGATGTCAATTGATTTACAACTTACTTCAGTCCATTCCTTATCTGCTGTTTTAATAATGCCATAAAGACCAGCCTGAACAGGATTGCCTTCAATTTTTTCAAAACCAAAATTGCCACCTAGTGATGATATGCAAGCAAGTATGCCTTTTGATTTTTTTAGACTATCCGCACAACGCTGCACCAATGAAAAGGTATCAAGTAAATATTGTTTGTCCGCTTCTTCTTTCGCGCAAAGTATCAAAGCACCTAATTCATCTTCTGCTTCTTGATCATTATTAATAATCTTTGTCTTATAGCCTTTCTCTTTTAATGTCGTTGCTAACTGCTCAGATAGATCTCCACCTGCTTTCGTAATCCAGATTTCTTTTTCTTTATTAAAATCGATCTGTTCTCTTGCATCGGCTTCATCAATTTCAGTCAAGTGAATAACACTTCGGACAAGTCTTGATTCTTTTTTATTTTCAATCTCTTCTACTTCAACTACTACAACTGAAGCCTCTATATTATCGCTTACAACCTGCTCATTCATGTATTCAATGATTTGTTGCAAGGTTTGCAATGCAGCTAAATCATCCGCTGATACTGCTGGTAGATTTGGCATTTTATCTTGCAATGCTGATAAGATTTCCACTCGTTTAATTGAATCAATACCCAAATCACTATCCAGGTTCATTTCCAGATTTAACATATCCACCGGATAACCGGTTTTATCCGCAACAACTTCAAGTAAGACTTCTGCTAAATTTGAATCATTACTCGACTCAGTTGGCGTTTGTTCACTTCCTGCCACATTAAATATATCAACTATGGATTGCAGCGTTTGCAAGGTTGCCATGTCATCGGCACTCACCGAGGGTAGTTCTGGAATTCGCTCTTGTATTGCCGATAAAATTTCAACACGTTTTATTGAATCGATACCCAGATCACTATCCAGATTCATTTCTAACGTCAACATATCAACCGGATAACCGGTTTTTTCTGCTACAACTTCTAATAAGGTGTCAGCAAAACCATTATTAATCTGTGTTGTTTCAGCTTCAACTGAAACTGTTTCCTCTTGTTCGGAAACAAACAATTCCGTAATGGAACGTAAGGTTTGTAATTGTCCTAACTCATCTGGACTGATTGTCGGTAATTCAGGCATGGCTTCCTGTAAGGCCGACAGTATTTCTACACGTTTTATAGAATCGATACCCAGATCACTATCCAGATTCATTTCCAAGTCCAGCATATCAATTGGATAACCGGTTTTTTCTGAAACAATTTCCAACAAAACTTTGGCAAAATCATCATCATCTTGAGTCGGCACAACAGCAGTAGTAATTAACGAAACAGGTCTACCTGCAGCAATAAATTCAACAATATGTTGTAAGAACTGAAAAGTCCCTAATTCTTCTGGGTTAACCGCTTGTGACCAGGGTAATTGTTCCTGTAAGGCAGAAAGAATTTCAACGCGTTTGATCGAATCAATACCCAGATCGGTATCCAAACTCATATCAAGACTCAACATCTCTAATGGATAACCTGTTTTTTCTGATACGACATTTAATAATAAATTATTAATATCTACGTCAGGCTGTTCATTTACAATAGCTGTAGCTTGCTTTGTTTTTTCAGTTTCTTTGACTACAGGTACTTCTTCTTTTATTTGTACTGGAACACTTTCTTGTATGACATTGCTCGTTACCACTTGTTGCACAGGTGCAACTAAAGGCTGTCCTGACATTAATCGTAACTGTTGATCCAATAATGATTGGATCGATTTTTGTGCTGTTTCTTGTCCTTCAAGATACTGTTGGTGTAAACGTGCGGTTTGTTCCTGCATTTTCTGCAAAGCAATAATGCTTTCTTGTGTAGTTTGTAATAAACCACTACTTGCAACAGGGTTTACTGGAGTTGTTTTTGTTTCAACTGGTTTTGAATCAGAAGAAACGTTTTTTACATCACTTGTCATAGTATTAACATTGATTACTGGTTTAGGTTTACTCGCCGGGCGTGGCTCACGAGGCATGGTGTAATTTGCTCCACTGATAGCAATAGTCATTGCTGGTTTTGCATCTTTCGCTGGCCTTTCCAATTTAGAACAAACCGCATCCCATTTTTTAAGATCCACTTGTTGTCCATTAGCAGCTAATGTTGCTAATACCACAGCTAAATCATATTGACCTTGTTTTTTTCCGACTGAAGCATCTATTGCTATTGTCGTGATTGGTTCGTCTGCAAGTATCGATTTAACTAAGCAGGTTAATGTTTTTCCCGGACCAACTTCAATGAAGGTAGAAATACCTTCTGCATACAGTTTTTCAACCTGCTCTACAAAACGTACTGGCGATGCTAATTGATTGGCTAATAATTGTTTTGCTGCTTCTGAATTATCTGGATAAGCATCGGTTGTTGTATTAGATAATACTTGATAAGTATTTTTTGAAAATTCAAATGATGCCAAAGCTTCAGTAAATGGTTTTGCTGCATCAGCAACAAAGGAACTATGAAATGCCGCTGCCACCGGTAGTTTAATCGCACGTATTTTTTCGGGTTTAGCGATTTTTACAAACGCATCCACTTGATCCGTTGCTCCTGATAAGACAACCTGAGTGGGTGAATTATGATTAGCAATAATCAAATCAATCTTATTTTCTTTTAGTAACGTCTCTACCTGATCGTACGATACTACAACGGCCAACATAGAACCTCTATCACCTTCACCTGCAGCCATTAACTCACCACGTATTCGTGATAATCGATGGCACGTTTCAGCGTTATACATGCCTGCTGCCGACAGCGCAGTTAATTCACCATAGCTATGGCCAATCGCTGCTTTTGGCTTAATAGAGAAATGATTTAGTATTTCAAGCGCACCAAGACTAACTGCACCAATAGCCGGTTGTGCATTCTGTGTTTTTCTTAAAGTTTCTTCCTGTTGTTTTTGTTCTGGTTTTGAAAAAACAGGTATAGGATACAATACATCGCCTAAACTTTCCTTTCCGCTTGCTTCTATAAACAAATTATTTGCTTGTTCCAGTACATTTAAAAACTGAGGAAACTGACAAGCCAGATCGCGACACATGCCAGTGTATTGCGAGCCTTGCCCCGGAAAAACAAAAGCAATATTGTCATTATTTTCTTCTGAACTGTAGATAACACCATCAGGTCTTTGCCACGATGTTTCTGATGAGGAACTTAATTGCGTTTTTATATTGGCAATGTGTTTTGTAACATCAGTATTATTTTTTTCTATGACTATGCTTAAACGATGCGCAGCATCATTTTTAAAACTTTGACAGGAATCATAGGCAAAGAATCGTAAATCACTCCATGAATCAAGAATGGAAGGCTCCGGAAACTGTTTAATTAATGCTTCTTTTGAGTCGGCACTTAAAGCAATAATTAATACCTGACTGTCCCATTCAATTTCGGTTTTTGTTTCTTCAGCTTCTTCAAGGACACAATGAAAATTACTGCCGCCAAAACCAAATGAACTTAATCCAGCACGACGCGGTGTTGCTTGTGTTTTTAACCACGGGCGTTTGATCGTGTTTAGATAAACAGGTGATATGCCGGGATTAATAATTTCTAATGGTTCGTCTACTTTAATACTTGGTGGTAACACTTTATATTTTAATGCCATTGCAGTTTTAATCAGACCGGCTACACCGGCAGCAGCCTTAGTGTGTCCGATCATGGATTTTACTGATCCAATAGCACACCATGTTTCATCTTCATTGTCTTTAGCATAAACACCAGACAATGCAGTTGCTTCAACCGCATCACCTACAGACGTACCGGTACCATGTGCTTCTACCAATTCTATACTTCTTGGGTTTACATCAGCTTCACGATAGGCATTCCATAATGCTTTAGTTTGTCCGGCTGCACTCGGCGCATAAATAGCATTGCCTCTACCATCAGATGATGAACCAATACCACGTAACACCGCATAAATTTTATCGTTATCTCTTTTAGCATCATCAAGTCGTTTTAATATAACGCTACCAATACCTTCACCTAGTATGGTGCCATCACCTTCTTTAGCAAACGGACGACTATTACCTGTTGGTGATAAGGCCGGTGTTTTACTAAAGCACATATACATAAAGATATCGTTAAAGGTATCAACACCACCAGTAATCGCCATATCGACTCTGCCAGAATCAAGCTCCATCGCAGCAAGATGCAAGGCACTTAATGAACTGGCACAAGCAGCATCAACAACACAGTTGGTACCACCAAAGTCAAAACGATTTGCAATTCGACCTGCAGCAACATTACCTAATAAACCAGGGAATGAATTTTCCTGCCAAGGAACATAACCATCAGCAATACGTTGCACGACATCTTCTGTTGTTTCTGAGTCAACACCGGCATCAGCCAATGCTTTACGCCAGATCGGATGACCGAGTCTTGCACCTAATGGAATAACCAGTTCCAGCGTACCGGTAACGCCCATAATGACACTGGTACGATCACGATCAAATTCGCGTCCATCACCCGCATCTTTTGCTGTTGAATAATTTGCATCAATGAGTGCCTGACGAGTTGCAACCATGCCAAGCAACTGCGTCGTATCGGTTGCTTCAATATTATTTGGACTTAAGCCATATAACAAAGGATTAAAGTCTTGTTCATTAATAAAACCACCACGTTTAGCATAAGTCATGTCTGGTGCAGTTTTATTTTCATCAAAATAATCTGATGGATTCCAATGTGACTCCGGTATATCCGTTATCGCATCGACACCTTCACGAATATTGGTCCAATACTCTTGCGGGTTATCTGCTTTTGGAAACAAACATCCGATGCCTACTATGGCCAATGGTTGCATTCTATTTTTATCTTCTTTCTTTGACATAACTTACTCAGTAAATAAATACATAATTCAAAATCTATTAGCCACAGAGGAAAAAGAGAGCACAGAGCAAAACATTAAATATTTTATGTTTCATATTTTTTTCTCTGTGTGCTCGGTGTTCTCTGTGGCCTTTTTACATCACTAGGGCAAATAATTCTTTATGGTTTCTATTTGCATAGGATGAAATTGCGTTAATTCGACAGGCAGTTCAACACCTTGTTTAAGCAATCCATTAATTCGAGATAACACGGCTGCGCCAAATAAAATATTCATGGCTACGGTGACCGCATCTCTATTGTTTGTTTCTGATAAAAAGGTATCGCGACTCCATTCATTAAATGCACCCATCGCTGGCCCACACCAAACTTGATAATCAACCTGGCGATCTTCAATGCCCGCATTTGCCCAACGAGAAGATAAACCCAAATACCAGCGAAAGATTAACGCCATTTTATGTTTAGCATCCTTACTCGCTTTTTCAAGCTGACGTGGATCACGATCATTAAAAAATTCTTCCGTCTTTTGCCATACATCAGCTAATGACATTTTGAAAATTGTTTTTTCCAGGTTTGCTTTTTCTGCTTCGGAGATGTCTTCTATTGATGTGTATTTTTTATAGATGTCATAAAGTTTATTACCACGCATAGCAAACATCGTTCCACGCTTTAATACTTGTAACTTAACACCCATTTCAAACATGTCTACTGCGGGCGCCATAGTAACGTCGGCTTGTTCTGCATTGGCTAACATTTCTCTGACAATGTCTGAAGAACCTGATTCTTTACAAGCCTGATTAACTGTCCCGGTAACAATATAAGCAGCTCCCATAGCAAACGCGCCTAAAGCTGAAGCAGGTGTTGCAATACCTCCGGCCGCACCAACACGCAGTGGCTGTTTATAATTATATTTAGCCTGATATTGATCACGTAAAGACAACATCGTTGGTAATAATGTAATAGCGGGTCGGTTATCCGTATGACCACCTGAATCTGCTTCGACGGTTAAGTCTTGCGCCATGGGGATTGCCTTTGCTAATTCCGCTTCTTCTTTTGTTATCGCACCTTGTTCTAATAATTGGTTTAATAATTTTTCAGGTGCTGGACTAAACCATTTACTCGCAAGTTCTACTCGTGATGCTTTTGCAATAATTCGATTGGGCACAACAATATTACCCTGACTATCTTTATGAATGCCTTTCACACGATAACGGACGACTGGTAAAGTCAGCTTCATATAGGCTGATGTTTCAACCAATGTGACACCGTATTTTAAATAAAGATCGACAACTGCATCTTCATGCCCTATTTCATTCGGACTATAAATAAGATTATAACAATGTGTTTTATTAGCAATTGAAGATTGAAGATGTTTAATTGATTTTTCTATCTCGCTTAAAGACAAGCCTGCTGCACCGAATGAAGCCAACAATCCTTCCTTAGCCAACGCTTCTACTAACTCTACAGAGGCAATCCCATTCGCCATAGAACCCGACATATAAGGATAGTCAATTTCATAATCCTGACAAAAGTTTTGATCGCCTAATGCTGTAATTGTTTGAGCTGCAGAAAAACCAAGTAAGCGATATTGATTATCAGTTTCTACATTGCTATCAAGTTGAATAGCGCCACCCAGGGCAATTGAAGAAGCAGATTTATTTTCAACAATACAAAACGGAACATCTAACTGACAAAAGTGTTCGGGTAATTTTTCCAATGCAGATAGCTGTGCGCGACCATCAGATAGCCAAACACTATGAGAATGACTGTCTGTTTCCGCTGAGCGAGACGGACTAATAATTTCTGGAATGGAACTCACTGTATTTAATCAATAATATCTGCTGATGTGTTATGGCGGAAAGGACAATGCTTATTTATTTACATACATCTATTCTAATTGTAATGTGCGCGTCCTAAACAGCTCTAATTATTGAATAATATCATTTTTTTAGGGCAAAACCTTGTAGCATCGACGCTATAAACTATTAAGATTTGATTAGTTTTTACTCAATATAATAGCTAGAAAAGTTAACGGCTTAGTATTCGATGATTAAAATTAGTCCAGAAATATAATAAACCATTGTTTTTAAAAGAAATATTTGCTTTTAATGAAATCTAGAACTGAATTTCAAACCCAACTTGATGACACTGCATATCAAAATGAGATATTGCAGCATGTTTCCCGTACCTTTGCTCTGACAATTCCGCAATTACCTGAACCATTATGTACAGTTGTAGCAAATGCCTATCTTTTATGTCGTATTGCCGACACGATCGAAGATGATAAGAGCATGTCGGCTGGGCAGAAGAAAGAATATTCCGAGCTTTTTATCGAAGTTGTCAAAGGCTCTGAAAATGCCGAGTCATTTGCCGAAGCTCTGTTTCCATTACTATCGCCAACGGCAACGGAAGCTGAACATGATCTTATCGCCAATACTTCTCCGGTAATACGTCTTACTCATAGCTTTAATGAACGCCAACGTGCTGCACTGGAGCGCTGTGTCACCATTATGGCCGATGGCATGGTGCGCTATCAGGATGCTGAAACCCTTGATGGCGTTGCTGATCAGAAAGATATGGATCAATATTGTTATTACGTCGCTGGCGTCGTCGGAGAAATGTTGACCGAACTCTTTTGTGATTACTCACCTGACATTGATGTGCATCGTGATGAACTTATGAAACTGGGTGTTTCATTTGGTCAGGGACTGCAAATGACCAATATATTGAAAGATATCTGGGAAGACCATGAACGCGGTGCCTGTTGGTTACCTCGCGATATTTTCAATAAGCATGGTGTTGATATTCGCCACAAAGCACCGGGGAAAATGACAGAGGGATTTAATGATGGCTTGATTGAATTACTTGGGGTCGCTCATGCCCATGTATATAATGCCTTGCGATACACATTACTGATACCGGCAAAAGAAAAGGGATTACGTCGATTTTGTTTATGGGCCTTAGGCATGTCAGTATTAACACTCGAGAAAATTCGACAAAAGCCAGAATTCACTCAAGGCCAGCAGGTAAAAATCAGTCGTCGCAGTGTCAAACTCACCATTTTTTTAACCAGTCTTTTTGTCGGCCAAAATCGAATATTGGGCTATATATTTCAATTTGCAGGGCGCCGTTTGCCTATGGCCAGTACACATGAGAAACCTTGATAAAATCAGTGATATACGCGATTATGACTCTGAATGGAAAAAGGAGAAATAAGCTGGTGCTCATAGACAGGAGCAGTATTACTCTAGCTTCTCATCCTGCCAAATAAACAAGATTATAATGACTCTAGAAACTCACAACGATAATGCGCCCAATCAATCCCATGGTGAGTCTCATTCGCAAAATATAGCTACGGTTGATTTAAATGATGCTATTCAGTCGGCAAAAAACAAACTGTTAGAACAACAACATGATGATGGTCATTGGGTTTATGAACTCGAGGCCGACAGCACCATTCCTGCTGAATATATATTAATGAATCACTTCGTCGATGAAGTTGATGATGAAACAGAACATAAGATCGCACAATATATTCGCGATAAGCAAAACGAAGAAGGTGGATGGTCACTCTATACCGGTGGTGATTTTGACATCAGTTGTTCGGTTAAAGCCTACTACGCATTGAAAATTGTTGGCGACAATCCACACGAAGAACACATGATTCGTGCAAAGAACATGATTTTGAATCATGGTGGTGCTGCTCATAGTAATGTTTTTACCCGAATCTTGATGGCCTTGTTTGAACAAGTCCCATGGCGAGCCACACCCTTCATCCCGGCTGAAGTGATTATTCTACCGAAGTGGTTTCCGTTCCATATCGACAAGGTATCTTATTGGTCACGTACCGTTATGGTGCCACTATTTATTTTATGCACGATGAAACCGGCAGCGGTTAATCCACGTGGCATTGATATTAGAGAACTCTTTATCACTGCCCCGGAAGATGAACAAAATTATTTCAAAATTACATCATCATTAACTCGAGCTTTTCTGATACTTGATCATGTCGGACGACTGGCAGAAAAACTGGTACCAAAATTTGTTCGTCAATATTCCATTCGTAAGTGTGAACAGTGGTGTCTTGACAGGATGAATGAAGAATATGGTATTGGCGGTATTTTTCCAGCGATGGTAAATCTATTTGAATCACTGGTAATACTCGGTTACCCAAAAGAGCATCCGAAACGAAAACTGGCGCGCCAGGCAATTGATGCCTTAGTGACTAAGCGCGGCAATACAATGTATGTGCAACCTTGTGTATCCCCTGTTTGGGACACTTGTTTGGCAGCTCAAGCCATGATTGAAACTGTAACAGAAGAAAATATTACCACTGAAATTGAACATTCACTCGACTGGCTCAAAGAGAGACAACTCAGTGATGAACCTGGTGACTGGCGTATCCCTTGTCCTAAACTTGCCGGTGGTGGCTGGGCGTTTCAATACAGTAATTATTACTTTCCGGATTTGGATGATACCTCTATGGTTGCCTGGGCAATGCATCGTACAAAAAATTCAAAGTATGCGGAGCCTATTCAGCGTGCTGCTAACTGGGTTGCCGGGATGCGTTCAAAAGGAGGTGGTTTTGGATCGTTTGAAGTTAACAACACACAATATTATTTAAATTCGATTCCCTTTGCTGATCATGGTGCTTTATTAGATCCACCTACCGCTGATGTTACCGGACGTTCTATTGCATTACTCAGTTTGGCCGATAAAGAAAAGTATACGAAAACCATCAAAGAGGCGATTCAGTTTTTAATAAAGGATCAGGAAGAAGATGGTTCCTGGTTTGGTCGTTGGGGAACTAACTATATTTATGGCACCTGGTCGGTGTTAACCGCACTTGAGATTGCTGATGAAAATCCACAGCAAGACTATATAAGAAAAGCAGTCACGTATTTACAAGGAATGCAAAATGAAGATGGTGGTTGGGGTGAAAGCAATGACAGTTATTATCCACCACGACATCACATCCCATTCGAAAGTACCGCCTTCCAAACAGCCTGGGCACTACTTTCATTATTAGCAGTAGGTGAAGCAGAGTCAGATACCGTTAGAAATGGAATTAAGTATTTAATCTCAAATCAAGCAAGCGATGGCCATTGGCATGATGATTATTACACTGCCCCGGGTTTTCCCCGCGTTTTCTATTTGAAATATCATGGCTATACAAAATACTTCCCACTTTGGGCTTTAGCTCGTTATCGAAACCTCATCAAAGGGTAAACTAAAAATGCACTTTTTCCGCGATTGCGGCGTCGGCTCCGTGCTCGAATCCTCATGTATAACTAATACATTGTGGTTCTGCGCGCGGCACCTCCTTGCACTCACGAAAAAATCACTATTTTTAGAAATACCCTTACATAAGGTTTGAGTAAACTCGGTATCATTGCGGCTCTACCCGCCGAGGCAAACTGCCTTACTAATCAAAAGCTGAATGTTGGATCCCCTGTCAAAATCCAGGAAGATATCTATTTGTGTCTGTCGGGGATGGGTTATGACTCAGCACAGCGGTGCAGCCAACAACTTATCGAATGTGGCGTTGATGCATTAATCAGCTGGGGACTGGCGGGTTCAATTGACATGACATTAAAATCAGGAGATTTACTCCTGGCTGGCAGAGTCATCGGTAATGAACAATCCTGGTCAACTCATCCAGACTGGCTTAATAAACTACAAATGGAATGCCAACAGCCCTCATTTAGTACGATAAGCGGTGATATCGCATCGGTTAATGATATTTGCGCCAACATCACAGATAAAAAAAATCTGTCATTAAAAAGTAGTGCTGTCGCTGTTGATATGGAAAGTGCCGCTATTGCTGAATTAGCAAGCACTAATGATATTGATTTTCTGGTCGTACGCACCATTGCCGATGATGCCAATACGAGTATTCCGCAAGCCGTCTTAAAACACACCGACCTATTGGGAAAACCTGACCCCATTCCCTTTTTCTTATCCTGCCTCAAAAATCCAGGCCAAATAAAAGACCTTATTAAACTGGCAAAATGCTATAAACAAGCATTAAAGACGTTAAAACACATTGCACCTGATTTAAAAAAACAGCATTTTCTATATACTACGTCGCAATAATCAGCACTCGTCAAAAAATTTAATAACGACATAATTATGAAATTAAGCAACGAACAGATCGAAGAATTTAAAAACACTGGATTTTTAGTTATCCGCAATCTCTATGATGCCGAGAAAATGAAAACAATCACGGCATGGACGGAAGAAGTTACGAATTACCCGGAAGTCGCAGGCAGCGTCATGATGTATTTCGAAGAAAGCAAACTGGAAAAAGGAAAGCGTATATTATCCCGCATGGAAGATATAGAACCATTTCATCAAGGCTTTAGCGATCTTTTTGTTCGTGGTGAAATACAACAAGTCGCATCTCAATTATTTAATGATGATGCAGTTTTGTTTAAAGACAAAATTAATTACAAGATGCCAGGTTCTGATGGATTCAAAGCACATCAGGATGTACAAGCAGGTTGGGATCGTTATTCAAAATTACATATCACTGCATTAGTCAGTGTTGATGCTTCAACAATAGAAAATGGCTGTCTTGAAGTTGCTAATGGTTATCATAATAACGGACTCATTGGGGAACAATGGGCGCCCTTGGAAGAAGATGGGCTGGACTATGTTTCATTGCCTACAGAACCCGGTGATGCTGTGTTCTTTGATTCTTATGCGCCACACCGTTCAAAACCAAATCTGAGCAACGATCAACGTCGTGTACTTTATGTCACATACAATGCAGCGGCTGAAGGCGATCATCGTAGACAATATTATGATGACAAGCGTCTTAGTTATCCGCCGGACATTGAGCGTGATGCGGATAAAGAATACGTATTCAGAGTCTAATAGACGCCACTGAAAATGAGTGGAACTCGTTCACCATACTTCGAACATATGATCATCAACTGGGTGCAGTTAGTAGAACGTTATCGCATTGCGATTATTATTGGTTTTATCGCACTTACTGTTTTCTCGGTATTTTATATAAAAGACAATCTGGGTGTCAGCACTGATACAGCGGATATGTTGTCGGAAGAATTAGCCTGGCGACAGCTGGATATAGAATATGAAAAGCAGTTTCCTCAATTTAATGATAACGTTTTAATTGTTATTGAATCGAAAACACCGGATCAAGCTACTGACACAGCAATAAAAGTACATTCTGCATTAAAAGAAAATCCTGAATTAATCAGTGATATTTATTATCCGAATTTACTACCCTATTTTCGTCAATCTGCTTTTTTATTTTTTGATGATGAAGAATTACAGGATCTGGCAGACCAGTTAGCAACAATACAACCTTTTCTGGGAACACTATTACAAGATAAAAATATGCGTGGTTTATTTACCATGCTTACTGATGCCTTGCAGTACCATGAAGATGGTGAAGACATAGAATTAAAACCCTTGTTACTTGAGATTAATCATGCATTAGAAAATGAAAAGTACAATGTCTCCTGGCAACACTTAATGAGTTCGGACAAGGAATTAAAGCCGGTCTATCGGGAATTTATTGTATTACAGACACTGGAATCTGATGAAGAGTTATTGCCCGGCGAAGACGTTATTAAACATATAAGAGCAACCATAAGTTCGCTAGAACTTAATAATAATTCTGTCCGCATACGTTTATCCGGTGGCACAGCACTTTCCTATGAAGAATTAAAAAGTGTTTCAGAAGCTAACATTCAGGCCATTATTATTTCATTTATTCTGGTCGCCATTATTTTATCGATTGGCCTCGACTCAATCTGGTTAGTTTTTGCTTCTTTAATTACATTATTTTTCGGTTTAATAGCGACGACCGCTTTTGCTGCAGCTACGGTTGGCGAATTAAACCTTATCTCCGTTGCCTTTGCCGTGTTATATATCGGGCTTGGTATTGATTTCACCATACATTTAACCCTGCGTTATCGTGAACAAGTTTTGCTATCTAACGAAAACAATAATGCATTACAACAAGCAATGTCACGTATATTTCGTTCTTTGATACTCTGCGCCATCACAACTGCAATTGGTTTTTATTCATTCATACCTACAGACTATCAAGGTGTCGCTGAACTCGGCTGGATTGCCGGTAGCGGCATGTTCATCAGCATACTCTTTACACTGACATTATTACCTGCCTTGTTAAGTTTGAGACCTTATCAAGTAAAAACAGCACAACAAAATAAATGTTGTCATCGTTTATTTTCATTTTTAACCACTCTGCCCTACCGCTATTCAAAACATATATTATTATTCACACTTATTATTTTAATTGGATTTGTAAGCCAACTCTACAGAGTGAGTTTTGATACAAACACACTTAATCTGCAAGATCCTGAAAATGAATCTGTGCAAACTTATCGGGATCTATTAAAAGATAGCGACTCCTCTCCCTGGACTAGTATTTTACTAAAAGAAAAACGAAGTGATGCTGTAGCGGCAATAAAAGAAATTGAACAACTTGATTTAGTCGACAAGGTTATCTGGTACGAAGATCTACTGCCAGTGGATCAAGATGATAAATTGTTCATTATTGATGAAATGAATCTGTTTATGGGTATTCTCTCCACAAAAGAATCAAACACAGAAATTAATAACGCAGACAGAACAGAGTCAATTAAAAAACTTAAGATGAAACTAGACTCGTTCTCGGTTAATAAATCAGATTCTAATCCAGAGTTCGATAATGAAATTAGCAAACTTAGTACGCATTTAACAACGCTGCTGAATAATTCTAATAACAAAAATTTGATTTCACTGGAGAAACAGTTGTTATCCAATCTAGATGGCAGAATACATGCATTAAATGATGCTTTAAATGCAGAGCAGGTTGAACTTAAAGATATTCCATTCGCAGTTCATGAACGATGGCTAAGCCACAAACACTACAAAATAGAAATCTTTCCAAGAGAGGATTTAAATGATAACGCAGCAATGAAACGATTCGTTAGTCAGTTGCAAGCCTATGACAACACTGTCATTGGCTCTCCTATTATCAATATTGAAGCTGGTGAAGCAGTCATCACTGCCTTCAAAAGCGCATTTACTTATGCCTTAATTGCCATTGCATTTTTATTACTGATTTTAATTAAAGTAAAAATGGATGCCGCTATTATTCTTATCTCAGTACTTGTAGGATCAGTCTTCACTTTTGGCTTTATGTTGATATTTAATATTCCGCTAAATTTTGCCAATATTATTGGATTACCCTTGCTGCTTGGCATTGGTGTCGACAGTGGTATCCACATCGCTGATCGATTTCGCCAGGAACAAGGTTCAAATAAAAATATTTTTACAACCAGTTCTTCCCGAGGCGTCATAGTCAGCTCATTAACGACTATTTGTAGTGTTGGTAATCTCGCTTTCTCTTCCCATACCGGTACTGCCAGTATGGGACTATTATTAACTCTAGGACTTGCCTCAATGATGATATCAACGATGATGATATTGCCCGCTTTTTTAATTTGGCAAGATTCATTAAATAAGCAAACCGCCTTATGAAAACATTAGTCACAGGTGCAAATGGATTCGTTGGTTCTGCTGTCGCACGCCTATTATTAGACAAAGGCCATGACGTGCGCGTACTGGTCAGACCAGATTCAGACAGGCGTAATTTCGAAGGACTGGAGCTTGAAATAATTGAAGGTGATTTAAGAGAATTTGAATCTTTAAAACGTGCAGTAATTGGCTGTCAGACCTTATTTCATCTCGCCGCCGATTACCGTTTGTGGATACCTGATCCAGATAACATGTATAAGATAAATGTTGAAGGAACACGTGATTTAATTATGGCAGCAACGAATGCCAATGTTGAAAAAATTGTTTATACCAGCAGTGTTGCCACATTAGGTATTAATAAAGATGGAACAGCTTCTGATGAAACAACACCGG
>CAZGBJ010000007.1:0-7210 GCA_964523895.1 uncultured Enterobacteriaceae bacterium | reverse complement strand
GTTGCCACATTAGGTATTAATAAAGATGGAACAGCTTCTGATGAAACAACACCGGTATCTCTTGAAAATATGACAGGGCATTATAAACGTTCAAAATTTCTGGCCGAAGAAGAAGTTAACAAATTGATAAAAGAACAATCCTCTCCGGTAACGATTGTTAACCCTTCTACTCCTGTCGGACCACGTGATATCAAACCAACACCAACAGGAAGAATTGTACTTGATACCATTCGACAACGTATGCCTGCGTATGTCGACACCGGTTTAAATATTGTTCATGTTGATGATGTTGCAAATGGACACCTACTAGCGCTGGAGAAAGGTGCAATTGGAGAACGTTATATTCTCGGTGGAGACAATATGACATTGGCATCCATACTTGAATATATCTGTGTCAGTCAGGATATGTCACCGCCAACGATTAAATTGCCTCATAATCTAGTGTTACCTATTGCCTGGTTCATGGAACGCATAGCCGACATCACACATAAAGAACCAAGAGCAACTGTCGACAGTGTACGAATGTCGAAAAAAATAATGTTCTTTTCCAGTGATAAAGCAAAAGAAAAGTTAGGATACCAATCACGGCCAGGTGTTGAAGGCTTAAAAGATGCTATAGCCTGGTTTAATACAGAGAATTATTCTTAAGTAAATAATTTCTAAAATCCAGGATTTTTTCAATAAAGGTGCGCCATCCATAGCGCGAATTCATCCGTGACCGCATCCATACAATAATTATCCACATCCGTGAACGATTCACTATAAACAGTTTAATTAACGATGACTATTATCAATAGAAAGGAAAAATAATACATTAGAACCTACTCACAAATAGGGAGACAGATTTATTTTTATACATCATCTTTCCCTAACACTCTCATCTTTATATCTCAATAAAGGGCTTAACAAAAACTCGATCAATCGTCGTTTACCTAAATTCATTTCTACGGTAACTGCCATGCCGGGCGTTAGGTTCACAATCTTGTCTTTCACGTTCATCGTCGTTTGAAACATCTTTACTCTCATAGCATAAACCAAGCCCATATTTTCATCCGGCGTCGCATCGTTCGATACGTTTAGAATTTCCGCATCAACCAGCCCGTATTTGGTAAAAGGAAAAGTTTCAACCTTGATTTTCGCTTCTTGTCCTTCATGTACAAATCCTATATCTTTATTGGGCAACCAGGCTTCGACTTCAATCGGATCATCGTAAGGAATGATATGCATTAATTCTTGCGCAGGTGTAACTACGCCGCCGATAGTATGAATAACTAATTGGTGAACTGTGCCTGTCACGGGAGACCTTAAATTTTGTAAGGTAACGCGTTTATCTGCTTTGACCATTTCCTGGTCGAATGCAGCGATTCGATTCTCAATATCAGACAATTCGCTTAATAGTGTTTTTTCAAATTCTGCTTTTTGTGCAGCTAGTCGTTGAGTGATGTTAGCTATTGCTGAACCGACCATTTTTGAATTATTTTTTTGCACATTACGCTCTTGTACCTGTTCGATGCGCTTTTGTTCTAATTCAAGCCACTGTACACGCGGCACCATATTGTCTTTTAATAAATCCTCGAGTGATTTTGCTCGCTCGGTAATTAAAGGAATAGTTGAATCCAGTTGTCTAATACGTTCGCTTATCCCTCCACGTTCCGCTTGTCTCTGTTTCTTTTCATCTTTTAATGCTTCAAGCAATGAGTAATATTCATGCAATTGTTTACTAATTCTATCCTGTTGTAATTTTATTTGAGATGGCGTTGCTTCAATGAGTTTTGAAAAAATATCTTTTGGATCTTTGCCATCTACTTTTTCGAGTATTGACTGAATACGTGCGCGATCCAGTTTTAAAGCAAGTTGTTGATCTTTAGTCTGCATTTGCTCTGCATCAGTTAAGGTCGGATCAAGCTCCACTAGAACATCACCGGCATTAACATCATCGCCCTCTTTCACATAAATAGCTCTAACAACGCCTGCTTCTAATGGCTGAATGATCTTTACGCGACTACTTGGCACAATTTTACCCGTTGCGACACTAACAATATCGATTTTACCAACGTATGACCAAATCACGCCAAAAGTAAAGAATGTCATAATTGCCCATACAATATAACGCGCCATCGGTAATGGCGGCGTTTGCTGAATTTCCAGCGCGGCGGGAAGAAACTCCAACTCATCATCACTATTTTGGGTTTTCATATAATATGGCTATTTATATGTATTTTTATATTGCTATTAATATGGCTATTTACTAGACTTATGCAATGAGCATGGAAAGCTTTGAGTGGGATTCGGAAAAGGATATCGAGAATCAAATGAAACATGGTGTTTCTTTTGATGAGGCTCAATATGCTTTCAATGATCCAAATCGAATAATTGCACCAGATAAAATGCATAGTCTTAATGAAAAAAGATACTATTGTATTGGCAATGTAAATAATAAAATAATGACTGTTCGCTTCACATATCGAGGCTCGGTATTTCGAATATATGGTGCAGGTTATTGGCGAAAAGGTAGAAAAGTTTATGAAGAAAAAAATTAAATATACTGACGAGCCTATGGGTGAAATTGAAATCATTGAAGATACGTTTCCTAAACCAGAGGAGCTCGTCTTTAAAAAAGATAATGCCAAAGTCACCATTGCCTTAAGCCGCTCCAGTGTTGCATTTTTTAAACGCGAGGCAAAAAAACATAATACCCAATATCAAAAAATGATCCGTAATCTTCTGGATGAATATGTAGCTCGTCATAGTTCTTGAATAATATTTTATCTGTAGCTTAATCATTAATTCGGGGCAACCATTCCGACTTGATGTGAATAGAGTTTTTCGTAGTAACCTTGCTTTTCCATCAATTCACCATGCGAACCACCTTCAACTATTTGTCCTTTATCAATCACAACTATATTGTCCGCTTCTCTCACTGCACTTAAACGGTGAGCGATAATAAAGACCGTGCGTCCTTTGCAGATGTAACGCATGTTTTGATGAATGATATGTTCGGATTCATAATCGAGTGCGCTGGTCGCTTCATCAAAGATTAAAATTCTTGGATTAGTAATTAAAGCACGGGCAATGGCGATACGTTGGCGTTGACCACCAGATAGGTTGCAACCGTGTTCTCCTACTTCGTTATCATAACCTTCGGGAAGTTCTAGAATAAATTCATGTGCACCCGCCATCTTAGCTGCTTGTACAATTCGTTCCATTGGCATTGCAGGATCACTTAAAGCTATGTTTTCTCGTATCGAACGATTAAAAAGAAAGTTCTCTTGCAGGACGACACCGATATTACGTCGTAACCAAACGGTATCTACCATGGCCAAATCAACACCATCGACTAACACACGCCCACTTTGTGGTACATACAATCGTTGTATTAGTTTTGTTAAGGTGCTTTTCCCAGAGCCAGAACGCCCGACAATACCAATCACTTTACCCGCAGGTATATGAATCGAAACATTGCGTAGTATTTCTGGACCGTCCGGACGATAACGGAAAGTTACCCCTTCGAAGCTAACGCGCCCTTCTAAATCAGGAAGCGATGCACGACCAGGACTATAAGCCGGCTCAGGTTGCGCATTTAAAATATCACCTAAACGTTGCACCGAAATACCTGCTTGTTGAAATTCTTGCCACAATTGCACCAACCTTAATATAGGTCCACTGACTCGGCCGGCTAACATATTAAACGCGACCAGTTGCCCGACTGATAGCTCACCATTAATAACAAGTCGTGCACCGATCCATAATATAAGGAGTACGGTGACCTTATTTATAAAAGATGCCACCTGACTGGCAATATTCCCCAGATTATTGGCTTTGAAACTGGCTTTCACATAAGCGGCAAGTTGTTCTTCCCATCGACGTTGGCTTTGTGGTTCAACGGCACCGGCTTTAATGGTCTCAACGCCATTGACGGATTCCACCAGAAACGCCTGATTCTCCGCACCCCGATTAAACTTTTCATGTAGGCGTATACGTAATATCGGTGTGACAAAAAAAGCGAGTAAAATATAAAACGGGATTGCAGCTAACACGACATAGGTTAGTGTTGGACTATATAGGTACATAACCCCGAAAAAGACCACTGTAAATAATAGATCGATAACCAGTGTCAGTGCTGAGCCAGTAATAAAATTTCTAATACTATCCAATTCTCTAACGCGAGCGACAGTATCACCGACGCGACGTACTTCAAAATAACTTAAGGGCAATCGTAACAGATGTCGAAATAAGTCGGCTCCCAAGGTAACATCTATACGACTCGTCGTATGGGAGAATACATAGGTACGTAATGCATTCAATATAACATCAAATAAAGACACAACGAGCAAACCAAAAGCAAGCACATCTAATGTCGTTAGCCCTCGATGCACTAAAACCTTATCAATAACAACCTGAAAAAATAATGGAGTAATTAAAGCAAAGATTTGAATAAAGAAGGATGCCAGCAGGACTTCAGCAAGTAACTTTTTGTATTTCAGTATTGCTGGTATAAACCAGGAGAAATCAAATTTTTTTATTTCGCCCAGTATTCCTGCACGGCATGTGATTAGGATCAATTGATCATTCCAGCGTTCTTGAAATTCTTCAATACTGAGATTTTCTGGTCCTTGGTTCAGCGGATCTTGAATGAGGACTTTATCCTCAGCCAGTTGTGCAAGAACGAAATAGTGACCATCCGTATGTTGAGCAATCACCGGAAGTTGAGTTTTTCTGAGTCTTTCCTGAGAGCTGCTAATGGATTTGGCTTTTAAGCCGAGTGATTTTGCAGCGCGTAATATCTCAGACTCGGTAAAATGATTTTCCGATTGACCGAAGTGATGTTTGAGTTGAGCTGGATCAGCCGGCATTCCATGCAGTCGAGATAGCATGACAAGACAGACCAACCCTGAGTCTAGCTGCCCAGAAACTCCCTGTACCAAACCCCTTCCCCTTAGTTTGTCTTTAATTAAAGACTTTATTTTCAGGTTTACTGTACCAGAATATCTTTATAACAAAATCCTCTGATATAGGGAGACTATACCTAAATAATATTCATCTAAATTTGGTAGGAATATTGAATGGTTCCAAATACAGCTTGCGTATAAGTTCATCCAGATGCGGGGGATTATGTTATTTTCTCATTAAGCAGCTTCAATCACAGAAATGGAAACATGCTTTCCAATCGCTTCTAACATTTTAACCAGTCTATCTATTGTAAACCGTTGATAACGACCTTTAATTACATCATTGAGTAACGGTTGACTGGTAGCCAACTGTACGGCGGCATCTGCTTGGGTTAACCCCGAATTTTCTAACCATTGACGAATGGCAACCATTAAATCGAGCCGTATTTTCAGGTTCTCCGCATCAGGTAGCTCCAGATCAGTAAAGATATTAGCGCCTACAGGTGTAACATGTTTAGTACCCATCGTTTTTTCTCCTGCATTCAACATCGTTTAAACGCTTTCTAGCTAATTCAATATCCTTTTTTGCCGTGCGCCGAGACTTCTTTTGAAAGGCATGTAATACATAAATCGCTTCTTCATATTTCGCAATATAGATAATCCGAAATGCACCGCCAGTATTAATGCGGATTTCCTGCACGCCACTACCAATTGAAGGCATTGACTTCCAATCGGCAGCTTGCATTCCTTGCTGTACAAATCCCAACTGAAAACCAGCATCTCGACGAGCCGCATCTGGAAACGCGCAAACCTCCCGATAACTATCTCCTTGCCAATCAATCCGTTTATCAGCCATACCTTTATTTATACATTATTATGTATAAATAGCAATATCTATATTATTTGAACGAATTTGGAGAATAACAATGAACTCAGGGAAAATTTCGAAGCGAACAAAGCTATTAAGATTGATGACTAATAATATAGCCCAGAACTATTCTAATGTTATGCGTAATACTCAATATACTGACCAGGTTCAATACGTTCATCAAAGCCGCTCATTTTGTTAACTATCTCATTCAATAGATTAGCTCGATAGTATTGTCGGTCGGGCAAGAGTAATTCTGGGGGGATATTTGATTGCTTCTTTCCGGAATTAAAGCCATTAGTTAATTCAGTTTTGAGTTGTTTCTTCTTATCAGATTCCGTTGTTGTTTTTAACTCGACTAAAGGAGTAATTCTTTTTCTGCCCGCAGCAGCAGGATCATACCTTGCAGTATTATTATCCAGTCGAATTGCGTTTATTCCATTCAATACAAACTATCCTTAAGTTAGACGGTTCATTAATCCCTTAATATTTAAAAGCGATGCTAAATGGGCAAAAATTAATTCCATTTGATCCGATTTCACCAACTCTGCTAATTGTGCAGGTTTAAGTGCTTTTAACTTTTCTCGATTTACCCCCATAAAACCACCAAGAGAAGTTTTATCGCCATCTGCACGCTCAATGTTAGCCTGCATTGGTTCGAGTATGTCTAGTTTAGACAAGTTTTCGCAAAATTGCGTTGTTAATTGCACATGGTTTTGATAATCCTTAAGAAAATCAACAGCTTGGTCTAATATTTCAAGTTGTTCTCCCTTCTTGTCAAACAACGGTTTACCTTCTTTTGCGGTATTAAATCCAGGAAAGCTTTCATCAATACAAACCGTAAATGTGGCTTCTTTCTCATCGGGTGTTGCCAGAATAAAAGGGTAGCGACGAACATAAGCAGGAATATAATCTGCTGTCCATTTACCTTTATCATCAACAAATAAATTTTGATTTTGTTGCAATCCTAATAGGGCAACGGGAAATACATTGTCATCCCCAGCTTTTGCAAAAACAATAGGATACTCTTTTGAAACCTGCAAAAATTCAACAGCAGCAATATAAATACTATTGGTTTCATTAGTATGTTGATAGCCTTCTACAGCTTCAATATAAAGTTCACCGTGTACATCTTTATTTAAAGGTACAACTTTTTTATAAAACAAAGGGAGCAGTGGAGCAGTATTTTTACTGCTAGTTTTTTTTGTTGCCATAATATTTTATGAGTTGGATTGTTATTCTAATTCGGGTAAATCTGAAAGGTCTTCTAAGTCTTCATCATCTTCAAGTTCATCGTCTTCAAATGCATCTAAATCATTTAAATAATTTTGAAGTTCTTCATTTTTAGCTGAGTCTACCGGAAAGTCAGCTGCTTCACTTTCGAGTGATTCATCCAATAAATCACTATCAATATCTAATGTGCTTGTAATGCTTTTTAGTTTTTCCAAATGAG
>CAZGBJ010000006.1:0-112671 GCA_964523895.1 uncultured Enterobacteriaceae bacterium | reverse complement strand
CTGTTACCTATGTACTTGTATTAATGTGTTACCGATGTGGGTGTATCGTACCGTGCTCTTCTCTTTGGTTACTTTCTCTTGAGCACGCAAGAGAAAGTGACTCGCCATCGGGCGAAATCAAATCTTTAAATCAAACTACAAAACTAAAAGGAATTAAAATTCCAGATCATAATTAGTAATCAAAGGAGCATGATCAGAAAACCTTTCCTCTTTATAAATCGACACCGATTTAATTTTATCCTTCAACCCAGGAGTAACAATCTGATAATCAATCCTCCAGCCGACATTCTTCGCCCAGGCTTGTCCTCGATTTGACCACCAAGTGAATTGATCTGGTTTTTGATTGACAACTCGAAATGAATCAACCATTCCAATTTTATCAAACAGCTGATCCATCCAGGCTCGCTCTTCTGGAAGAAAACCGGAATTTTTTAGATTACCTTTCCAGTTCTTAAGATCGATTTCTTTGTGTGCAATATTCCAGTCACCGCAAATAATATATTCTCGTTTTTGGCGTCGCATTTTTTTCAGGATTGGCGTGAAACGATCAAGAAAATCATATTTGATCAATTGTCGTTCTTCTTTTGATGAGCCAGAAGGAAGATACAGAGAAACAACGCTTAACTTTCCGAAATCTGCTTGTAGATATCGGCCTTCAGTATCAGCAATTTCCCAACCAAGTTTGTCAGTTATTTTATCCGGTTTTTTCTTGCTATAGATAGCGGTGCCGCTATAACCTTTTTTGACCGCATCATTAAAAAAAGCGTGGTAGCCCTTAGGTTGGAGAATTTCGTCAACTAATTGATCTATTTGTGCTTTGGTTTCCTGAATACAAATAACATCCGCTTTTTGTTTTTGTATCCAGTCAAAAAATCCTTTGCGATGGGCGGCACGAATACCGTTGACGTTTACGCTGATGACCTTCACTATTAACCCCGATTAATCATGATATACATTAGTAATATACAGGAATCTGAATGGAACAATATCAAAAAGAATTTATTGAATTTGCTATTGAAAAGCAGGTGTTATGTTTTGGTGAATTCAAATTAAAATCCGGTCGAGTAAGCCCTTATTTTTTCAACAGCGGCTTATTTAACGACGGCAAAAGTCTTTCGGAACTAGGCAAGTATTATGCTCAAGCAGTTAAGCATTCAGGTATTGAGTTCGATATGATTTACGGCCCGGCTTATAAAGGCATTCCTCTCGCTTCAACCATGGCGATAGCGTTTCAGGAGAACTATCAAATCAGCTACCCATTCTGCTTTAACCGAAAAGAAATCAAAGATCATGGCGAAGGCGGCATTACTTTCGGCGCTGATATTAGCGGTCGCGTTTTGATTATTGATGATGTCATATCTGCCGGAACATCAATTCGTGAGTCAATGGAAATTATTGGCGCAAAAGGAAGCGTGACTGTTGGTGCTGTAGTTGCTGTTGATAGACAAGAACGCGGGCAGGGCAAGCAATCGGCCATACAGGAAGTGGAACAACTGCATAAAATTAAGGTCGTAAGTATTATAAGCCTGGAACACATCATTGCTTATTTGGCTGAACATGGCGAAATGCAAGAGCATCTTGATGCGATAAATACCTATGAAGGTCAATATGGTGCGGCTAAGGCATGATCTGAGACTATAAGCGTACTATACTCATGCTCATACAATAAACTACACGGTCAGGAGGACTTGCTGTGAGAAAACAATTATTTAGTACATTTATCATTATGTTTACACTAATCGGTCTGACCTTGTCTGCTTCCGTTCAGGCAAGAATGAAGTGCTGGACCAATAATGAAGGCGTAAAAGAATGTGGCGATAGAATTCCACCTGAGTTTGCACAAAAAGGCCATCAGGAATTGGGTAAAAGCGGTGTTGTTAGAGAAGAAACGAAACGCGCTAAAACAGACGAAGAATTAGCTGAGCAAAGACGCCTGGATAAAATTCAAGCTGAAGAAGATAAATTGGCTGCGAAGCAAAAGAAAAAGGACGATATCCTGCTTCAGACGTTTAGTAATGTTGAAGATATTGAGAGAGCACGGGATGAACGTCTAACGGCACTTGATGCTTCAATAAATTTAACCCAGGCTCGAAGTGAAAAAATACAATATGACCTTGATAAACGTATCCAAAAAGCAGCAACGGCCGAAAGAGCTGGCAAAGCACCTCCTGAAGATCTACTTAAAGATATTGAGTCACTAAAGCGGCAATTAAATAACAACGATACATTTATAGAAGGGAAACAGGCTGAGCAAGAGGAAATTAAAGAGTCTCATGCAAAAGACATAGCTCACTTTAAGAAACTTAAAGGGATAGAGTAATTATCTGAACAAGCCTTTTTTTAACGCGACCCACTGATCATCCCAATGCTCAGTGGGTTTTTTTGTGAATGAACTACGAACAAACTGTGATAGTTTACCTTCCATGTAAGTTAACATTTGATTAGCCGCCGCTTCCATGTTGCTGATTGCTCTTGAGCCATCAGCCAAATTAGCTTCACGTAATATCTGTCGTAATTGCGTTTCAAGACGCTCAAAAAACTGAGTAACACGCGCATGCAAACGTTCATTTTCTCCCAATAGCGCATCTCCAATTAGTATGCGTGTTATGCCTGGATTCTTTTCTGAGAAACCCAACATTAATTGAATAATCTTTTCGCAACGCACTATTACATCAGTTTCATTGCTGACAATTTTATTAATTAATCCAAAAATAGATTCCTCAGCAAAATCGATTAGAGCCTCAAACATTTTTGCCTTGCTAGCAAAATGTCGATACAAGGCCGCCTCAGAAACACCAACAGCACTGGCCAGACTTGCTGTAGTGATGCGACAACCCGGATTTGTTTCCAGTTCACTAGCCAACACTTCCAGAATTTGTTGTCGTCTATTAAATTTTGTATTCGTCGTCATTAAAATATTCTTCTTAGGTTAATGTGCTTTGCGCCCGTGAATTAGCGTGCCCACGCCTACATCGGTCAGTATTTCCAGTAAAACAGCATGCTCAACACGACCATCGATAATATGTGATGTTTTCACGCCCGCATGCACCGCATCCAAAGCAGAACGTATCTTTGGTAACATGCCGCCATGAATAACACCTTTTTCTATTAAATTATCAACCTCTTCAACAGACAGACCCGTCAACACTTTACCATCAGCATCAAGCAAACCTGCAGCATTAGTTAACATAATCAGTTTTTCTGCACTCAATACTTCTGCAATTTTTCCTGCAACGAGATCCGCATTGATATTATATGATTGACCAGATTCATCGACGCCGATAGGCGCAATGACAGGAATAAAATCGCCCTGCATCAACATGTCGACTACCCCTGTATCAATGCTATCGACTTCACCAACATGACCTATATCAATTATTTCAGGCGTTTCATATTCTGGACTGCTTCGTTTTACTTCCAGCTTCCTGGCTCGAATTAATCCGCCATCCTTTCCGCTTAAGCCAACGGCATTGCCGCCATGACGATTAATTAGATCAACAATTTCTTTATTCACCAATCCGCCCAAAACCATTTCAACAATATCCATGGTCTCACTATCCGTTACGCGCATACCTTCAATGAACTCAGATTTTTTACCTAGCTTCTCTAACTGAGAACCTATTTGTGGCCCACCGCCATGCACCAGCACCGGGTTCATCCCGACCAGTTTCATCAACACAACGTCTCGCGCAAAACCAGATTTAAGCCGATCATCAGACATGGCATTTCCACCATATTTGATAACAATAGTTTTACCCCTAAATTTCCGTATATAGGGCAAGGCTTCTGTTAAAACTTCAGCAATATGAGCTGGTTTCTTATTTGAATCTGGCATTGTTGTTTCTATATGATAAATATGTCTACGTTAGGATTACTCAAGACCTTTAGAAAAATAATAAATTCGGTTGTTAAAATGGTAATTCAACATCAGCTTTAACAAGCTGAATTGCGGCGCGAAATTCAGCCTTGATGCGATCAAGTACCGCTTCATTTTCTCCTTCGAATCTTAAAATAATATAAGGCGATGTATTCGAAGGCCGAACTAATCCCCAGCCATCACTATATTCAATACGTAAACCATCAATATCAATAACGTCCGCATCTGACACAGCCATTTTCTCTACAAGTTCTTCCATAAAACCAGCATGCTCATCTTCGCTTAACGGCATTCGTAGTTCTGGCGTTGAAAACCCATCAGGAAGCTCCGCAAATAATTCTGTTGGTGTAGTCTTGGCGTTGGTAAATATTTCGATAAGACGTGCTGAGGTATACAGAGCATCGTCAAAACCATACCAACGTTCTTTAAAAAAGATATGCCCACTCATCTCACCAGCTAAAGGTGCGTCGACTTCTTTCATCTTGTTTTTAATAAATGAATGGCCTGTCTTCCACATCAACGGTTCGCCGCCATTAGTTTCTATAATTGATTTCAAATAGCGACTACATTTAACATCAAAAATAATTTTCGCACCTTGATTACGTGAGAGAACATCTTTAGCCAATAACATAAGTTGTCGATCGGGATAAATAATATTGCCATCCGCATCAACCACTCCTAGGCGATCACCGTCGCCATCAAAGGCAAAACCAATATCCGCGCCTTCAGCTTTAACTCTCTCGATCAGCTCTTGCAAATTTTCGGGATTACTAGGATCAGGATGATGATTAGGGAAATTTCCATCAATATCACAATACATCTCAATGACGTCATGACCGATAGCATTAAGTAATTGAGGCGCTAATGTGCCAGCCACACCATTCCCACAATCAACAACGATTTTTAATGACGATCCTAATGCAACAGGGATGTCTTCCGAGATTCGTCTAACATAGTCTGCAGAAATATCAGCGTGACGAAGATCGCCTTGTCCGCTTGTATATTCGCCACTAATTGTACGATTCTGAATATCCTTAATATCATCGCCGCTTAGAGTCTTATCGGCCAACATAATCTTCAGGCCATTATATTCCGGTGCATTATGACTTCCAGTAATCATGACGCCACTACTAGTCTCAAGATGGTATGTTGCAAAATATAATACTGGCGTCGGAACCACGCCGATATCAATCACATCACGCCCGCTACTGCGCAAACCTTTTATTAATGCTTCGCCTAACATAGGACTGGAAACCCGACCATCACGAGCAACGACAATACCTTGCTGGCCTTGTTCATGTGCTATTGTTCCTATTGCCTTGCCTATTTCGCAAACAGCTTCTTCGGTCAGGCTTTCATCAACGACACCACGGATGTCATAAGCTCGAAAAACAACCGGAGCAATTTGCAATCGATCATCTTTCTTTTCTGCTTCGTTTTGTTCTGACGATGCCGGTTCTTCGTCTATAGCTTCCGTGACTGCTTCCGATTCAGCTAGAGGCACCGCCATCATGGTGACATCTTCACCGCTCATTCCTTGTGAAACAGGTTTTAAGTTAGCTGTAATTCGTTCGCCTTTTGGCAAATGCGGAATCATATGTTCGACACCAGGGTGTGCGCCTTCTGCAATTGCCAGAACGGCCCCTTGATAGAGTATCAAATCATCCTCTGTCGCCTCTGAAGAAGAGCCCTTTTTCTTCATGACAAAATAAACGCCAGCACCTATGAGTAATAATAATGCAATCGCAATTGGCACGGCAGGCATACCTGATGAAGCCTCATCCTCTATTATTACTGCCTCATCGCCTGACCAATAAGCAATGATCCAGCGCGTGTCATTTACACTAACTGTAGTCGCTTCACCTTGTCTTGCACCGCCACTACCTATTTTAGTTAAAATTAATGTTTTACCTGATCCGCGTTGCGTTAGTTCCGCATAACCATTATCCAGGGATAAATCTTTCGCAAAACTATCAAAAAAGCTAACGTCCAGACTTAAATGCAAAAGCCCGATAAGTTCAAAAGCGTTATTAACTACGCGTTCAATAATGACAATATGTTGATTTGGAGTTCCAAACATATGAACTTCTGAATTTACCTGACTCGTTGTTTCCGCCTTCTTAAGCATATCTAATGAAGCATAACTAAGTGGCGGTATCGAAATATTATCAAGTTCATATGAGCCCGGTTTGATATAACGTAATTTTAAAGCTTGCGCGAATAAAGATTTTTTTTCTTCTGCCATAGCGAGCAACGCTGCATTATCCGCACCTCCCTCAAACAAGGAAATAGTTTGCTGATCTTTAGCCAAGACAGAGAGTTTTGCTTTTACCGTGCCCAGATGTTTTTGTACTTGCGATGCAATATCTCGTGCCATTGCTTCGTTAGCTTCACGATTGGCCTCTTCTGCATCAGCAACATTTTTTGAGTACAACGCCCAACCACCACCGACAACAATAAAAAAAATCAGCACGCCCGCAGATATAGCCACTGCTTTTCTAACAACCCTTCGACTAAAACGCCGATTAGTAACTGGTCCATCAACCATTAATATTCTCCATTGTCTTGCTGCTTGAGTCCTGAGACACACCGGTATGACCAAAGCCACCTGCGCCTCTTATTGTCTCAGTAAATGAATCGACGAACTCAAAGTTCGCCTGTACCACTGGCACTATCACTAATTGTGCAATCCTGTCTCCAGGATTTATCGTGTATGGCGTATCGCTTCTATTCCAGCAAGAAACAAAAATCTCCCCCTGATAGTCCGAATCAATTAAACCGGTCAAATTTCCCAAAACAATACCATGTTTATGGCCAAGACCAGAACGTGGCAACAACACAGCAGCGTAGGCATTGTCTGCAATATGGAGAGCAAAACCGGCAGGTATTAATATTGTCTCAGCGGGCTTAATAACTAAAACATCATCAATGCAAGCACACAGATCCATACCGGCAGAACCTTCAGTAGCATAATCTGGCATAGGAAATTCATTTCCTAAACGCGCATCAATGAGTTTTATTTGTATTTTTTCCATTATATTGATCAGCAATAAGAGTGATTAAATTTTTTGCCAATCTGGTTTTTGGCGCTTGTTGTAATTGTCTTTGGCCTGTTTTCCAAAATACAGTTAATGCATTCATTTCGACATCAAACCCTTGCTCATCTCCCACCAGATTTGCCGCAATCATGTCCAGTTTTTTAGTGCGCAATTTTGATTGCGCATTCGATTCGAGGTTTTCAGTTTCTGCCGCAAAACCAACTGAAAAAGGTGCATTTTGCATGGCAGCAACTTCCGACAGAATATCAGGGTTTTTCTTTAGCTTTAACTCAAAAGAGTCATTGGATTTTTTTATTTTTTGCTCTGAAATTGATTCCAATGCGTAATCCGAAACTGCTGCTGCTGAAATAAAAATATCAGTATCAGAGATGTTTTGCATCACCAGACTATGCATTTCTACGCTAGAAGTAACATTAGTTACTTTAACTCTTTCTGGTTCAGGTAAATTAACCGGCCCTGATATAAGAGAAACATCAGCGCCCGCCTCCCTGGCTGCAATCGCGACTGCGTAACCCATTTTGCCGGAACTACGATTACTTATATATCGCACTGGGTCAATCGCCTCACGGGTAGGTCCGGCAGTAACCAATATTCGAGAACCTGTCAGAATATTTGATTCAAATGATCTGGCGGCTAGTAATGCAATTTCTTCTGCTTCAAGCATTCGCCCAGGTCCATTTTCACCACAAGCCTGATCGCCCTCTGCTGGACCAATAATAGCAATGCCTCTTGTTTTTAATTTTTCCAGGTTTTCTTGTGTTGCCGGATTTAACCACATCTGCTGATTCATTGCCGGAGCTAATATAACCGGGGCAGTCGTCGCCAGACATAAAGTGCTTAACAAATCGTCAGCAAAGCCATTTGCGTATCTAGCCATAAAATTTGCGCTTGCCGGCGCAATTAAAATTAAATCCGCCCATCTCGCTAATTCGATATGACCCATTGCTGATTCTGTTGCCAGATCTAGCAATTCTGTATGCACGGGTCTTCCTGATAGAGCCTGAAAGCTTAAAGGTGTTATAAATTCGGTGGTACTGTGCGTCATGACAACACGCACATCCGCACCATTCTTTTGTAACAAACGCAGCAATACAGCAGACTTATAAGCTGCTATGCCGCCCGTGACGCCTAATAAAATTCGTTTTCCACTTAATTGATACATATCTTCCTGATTTTACCTTATTATTGTTGTTCGTGACGTACATATTAAGCATGTACTTACATACATTTAAAACTAGCAGTGAGACCTTTGTACGAGCAGGGCTTTTATTCACTGGCGAGGCAAAAGTGCACGGAAAGAGGGAGTTTATAGATATAAATGACCGATTGAGTACACTTTTAACGAAGCCAGAGGACAAAAGAACAATCGTACAAAGGCCTCACAGTAACAAGGAGTGTTACAAATGCCTATATCCAACTGGCCTATCCATGAAAGACCCAGAGAAAAACTACTAGAAAAAGGGCCTGCTGCCCTGTCTGACGCCGAAATATTGTCCATTTTCCTAAGAACCGGTCGCGAAGGCTTATCTGCCGAAGGTTTAGCACGAGAATTATTAGATAAATTTCAGGGTCTGCGCCAGCTTATTGATGCCGATCAAAAGCAATTTTGTCAGATAAAAGGCCTGGGCATGGTCAAATATGTCCAGATAAAAGCCGCTATAGAACTTGGTCGACGTTACCTGCAAGCAGAGCTGGAAGTCGGAAATGCGTTCACTAGCCCTGAACAAACGCGTGAATTTCTGACTTTGAAGCTACGCGCCTACCCTTATGAAGTATTTGCCTGCCTATATCTTGATAATCGTCACCGATTGATCAGTTTTGAAGAGCTTTTCAGAGGAACCATTGATAGTGCCCAGGTTCATGCCAGAGAAGTCGTTCGGGCAGCATTGAAACACAATGCCGCTGCCGTTATTCTCTCGCATAATCACCCCTCTGGCGTAGCTGAACCGAGCCAATCCGATATTAATTTGACGCAAGAATTAAAAAAAGCACTGTGTTTAATCGATGTTCGGGTACTAGATCACTTGATTATTGGTAGTAGCGATGCGATATCACTGGCTGAGCGCGGTTTACTGTAATCCTGGCTATTACAGCAATATTGACCGAAACCAATTAGTGCCATGCTAGTGCTTGGATTCAGGGTTTAATCCATGTACAATCCGCGCTCTTTTTTATTATGAATGACGAGAAGAATCATGTCACGAGTATGTGAAGTAACGGGAAAACGCCCATTAGCCGGAAATAATGTTTCCCACGCAAATAATAAAACGAAACGTCGTTTTCTGCCCAATCTGCAATCAAGACGATTCTGGATTGAGAGTGAAAGTCGTTGGGTCAGACTACGCGTCAGCAAAAAAGGCTTACGTATTATCGACAAAGATGGCATCGAAAATGTGCTGGCTGATATTAAAGCTCGTAACAAGGCGAATTAAGGTAAAAAACTATGCGCGAAAAAATTAAACTCGTCTCTTCTGAAAATAATGGTCATTTCTATACTACGACCAAAAATAAACGCACCATGCCGGATAAAATAGAGATGAAGAAATATGACCCTGTTTCCCGCAAACATGTCATTTATAAAGAAGCCAAAATCAAATAGCACTTTTTAAGTGCTATTTTTTTATTTCGAATAAGAAAACTATAGTGTCTCTCGCGGAATTCCCGCAAAACCTCCCAGTATTTCATTCTTCTTACATCTAAAGGCATTGTTTTTTATTGCTTGTTGCTGACTGACTTTTATTTGTTCAAAGAAACTTGCATGTTATGAAGTAATGAGAATAATAGCTTCGCAATGGAGAATGAAATTCTTATATCAGTTGATGAGCTTTCTCGCTTTTATGGGCAGCAGCGTGCCATAGAAAACGTCAGTTTTAATGTTCACCGTGGAGAAATTCTTGGCTTTCTTGGCCCAAACGGCGCGGGTAAATCGACAACTATGCAAATTATTTGTGGTGTACTTGCCGCAAATCATGGCTCCGTCAATATTGCTGGACATGACATTAACGAAGCGCCTCGAAAAGCGAAAGAACATATTGGCTTTTTGCCTGAACAACCGCCACTGTACGATGATCTGACTGTCGATGAATATTTAAACTATGCTGGAAAACTACGTGGCTTAAAAAAGGGTGCGCTTATCGATGCTGTTAAAGTCAGTAAACTACGCTGCGGTTTGGAAAACACAGGGTCGCGACTAATACAAAACCTCTCCAAGGGCTATAAACAGCGTGTCGGAATAGCTCAGGCAATTATTCATTCTCCGTCTGTTATCATCCTTGATGAACCCACTTCAGGTCTTGATCCAATACAGATTCGGGAAATCAGAGAATTAATGCTGGAGCTAGCTGAAGATCATAGCGTCATACTCTCAACTCATATTCTCTCAGAAGTGCAAAGTTTATGTGATCGAGTATTGATCATTAATCAGGGCAATATTGTTCTGGATCAAGCAATGGAGCAACTACAAAATAACTCTGAAAAGATAGATCATATTGAAATTAGTTTGCGTCATCCTCCCGCACTAGGAGATTTGCTAAATATAGAAGACATTGCCTCTGTGGAAAACATTAACAAAGATACTTTACGGTTTAATTTTAATCCGGATATAGATGCTACTGAGTCTATAGTCGAAAAAGCGATTACTGAAAAGTGGGGTTTATATAAATTAAACCCTGCCGACACATCGCTCGAAACTACTTTTATGCGATTAACTTACGGCGACAACGAACAAGTTAAAGAAGACAGCGCTGATGATTAATAATATTAATTTAATAGCTGTTAATGAATTACGTCGTTTGTTTAAATCACCTTTAGCATGGATCATTCTTGCCACTGTACAGTTTCTATTAGCTATATTCTTTTACCTGTTGTTATCACAATATATGCAACCGGCCTCAGCAGGAGCCGGTTTAACAGAGGTCGTTGTCTCTGGCATGTATCAAATTGCCGGCGTTATTATGTTGCTGGTATCGCCTTTATTAACCATGCGGTTAATAACTGAAGAGCGCCGTTTAGGCACAATCAAATTGTTGTTCTCATCGCCGATAAGCATTACTGAGTTAGTGCTTGGCAAATATCTCGGTATGATCGTTTTTTATTTTCTAATGTTAATAATGATCAGTTTAATGCCTGCTTCATTATTGTTTGGCACTCAACTCGACCTCGGACAAATTGCTTCAGGGCTGATAGGTTTATTATTATTAACGTCATCATTTGCAGCGATAGGATTATTTATTTCCTCACTTACAAAGCAGCCGGCAACTGCAGCAATCAGTACTTTCGGTGTTTTATTTTTACTTTGGATTATAAATATTGCGGGCGCTAATTCCTCGGAAAGTACGGCAGCAATTTTTTCTTATTTGTCATTACTTAAACACTATACCAACCTGTTAAATGGCGTGTTTAATTCAGCCGACGTATTGTTTTATATTTTCGTTAGTCTGTTTTTTATATTGCTAAGTATCTGGCGACTGGATGCGGAGCGAACTCATGGGTGATTCCAAATGTTCGTAACAGCAAAAACACGGTTACAATCTCGCTTAAACAGTATCGTTATGTTTGTTTTGTTAAGCATTGTTCTTGTTCTATTAGCATGGCTTAGCCAAAAGCATTCAGCAGAATATGACTGGACCGCTAACGGGCGACACACCCTGTCAGAAGCAAGCCGCAATCTATTGGCGCAAATGCCAGACCCGATTGAAGTAACATCTTATGCACGTGAAAATTCATTATTACGTGATGCTGTTAAAAATTTCATTGGAAAGTATCAGCGCCACAAAGCCGATATTATATTGCGTTTTGTAAACCCGGATGCTGTCCCTGATGAAGTTCGTAATCTCGGAATTACTGTCGACGGCGAGATTATCGTACGTTATCAAGATCGCAGCGAACATGTCACTTCTGATCAAGAGCAGGTATTTACCAATGCGCTACAGCGCCTGGCGCGTAATCAGGAAAGATGGGTTGCTTTTGTAGAAGGTCATGGTGAGCGTAACGCTTTGAATGAGGCAAATCATGATTTGAGTAACTGGGTTAAACAGCTTTTCAATAAAGGCTACCGGGTTCAACCTATCAATTTGACTGAAATACAGTTTATCCCGGATAACACCAGTATTTTAGTTATTGCAGGACCACGGATTGATTATCTCCCGGGTGAACTTGAGATTATTCTTAATTACATCAATTCTGGCGGCAATTTATTATGGCTACATGAACCAGGTCCACTTTATAAACTGGAAACATTGGCGGAACAATTATCCATTCAGTTTTATCCTGGCGCAGTAATTGACTTCGCCGGACAATTAATTGGCATTAATGACCCTACAATCACACTAGTCACTAGTAGTTTATACCCGCCACATGCCATAACAGCGGACTTCGAATTCACTACCTTGTTCCCTATGGCTGGCGCCATTGAAATAATTGAATCAGACAAGTGGTTGGCTAAACAAATTCTTACTACCGGCGACCACACATGGAACGAAACCGAAAAACTTGAAGGTGAAGTTGAATTTAATAGAGACAATGATACGCAGGGCCCATTAACTATTGGCTTAAGTCTGGAACGTGACATAGAAACAGAAGAAGGTGACGAACTCGTCAATAAACAACAACGTATTGTCATTGTCGGTGATGGTGACTTTTTATCAAATACCTATCTTGCTAATAGTGGCAACAACGAACTTGGCACACGAATTATTAACTGGTTAAGTAGCGACGACGAATTCATTTCGATTCCACCAAAAATTGCAAATGACACGCAGCTGGATATTTCGCCAACCGTATTAGGAATTATAGGCATAGGATTTTTATTCGTATTACCGGCAGCATTGATCGTCATTGGTATCATGATCGGACTACGCCGAAAGAAGCAATAAGGTGAACAAGCGACTCTGGATCAACATTGGCCTGTTTGCCTTTATTATTTTTCTTGCCATCATCCTGATCAACACAGGAAAAGAAACTAAACAGGAGCTTCCACTCCTTTCAACCGTAGATCAAAATAATATCGTCCAAATTAAAGTCTTAAGAAAAGAATTGGAAGACTTCATCTTTAGTAAACAAGGTGAAGCCTGGCATATGGACTCTCCACTACAGTTCCGTGCTAATGGTTCACGTATAAATGCCATGCTTAGGATGTTGAACGTGGCATCACGTAGCCAGCTAAACTTAGCTGAAGTTAATTTAGAAGCGATAGGTCTTGCTGACCCAGCTATAGTTATGAAACTAAATGATCATGAATTTAAATTTGGCACGACAGAGGCAATAGATAATTATCGTTATGTTTTATTTAACGATGAAATTCATTTAACCAATGATTTTCTCTATCACCAGTTAATGACGAATGCGGCATTTTTTGCTGACACTCGACTTTTACCAGAAAAAATGGAATTTGTGTCAATTCAGTTTCCAGAAAATAAAATTGAATTGATTGATGGTCAATGGCAGTTACAAACTTTGATGGATATTAGTCCGGATCAATTAAAACGCATTGTGTTTAACTGGAAAAACTCAGCGGCAATATCTACAAGCAAATACGAAGAACCCGAAACAGAATCAATAATAAAAATATCATCGGCAAACAATGTGTCGATTCAATTTGTCATCGTCTCAACAGAACCACATTTAATTCTCGGTCGAAAAGATATTGGTATCCAATATAATATGGCTGGTGATGAAGCGAAAAAATTAATGTTAACTAGCGACGTCAATATAAACGAAGAGACTGAGCCCGTTGGTCTTGAGTTACGCTAGATGCCTGAACTACCCGAGGTAGAGACAACACGTAAAGGCATAGCGCCCTATGTTGTTGGCGAAACAGTAAAAGATATTATCATCCGCGAACGACAACTACGTTGGCCTATTCCAAGTACGTTAAAACGATCATTAAAAAACCAGCTTATACGAAAACTCCGTCGGCGCGCTAAATATTTATTTTTTTACACCGATAACGGCTGCATGATTTTGCATCTTGGCATGTCTGGCAACCTACGAGTTACTGATGCGAAACAAACCCATGTAAAACATGATCATGTCGATATAGTTTTCGAATCCGGTCATTTATTACGTTTTCACGACCCGAGAAAATTTGGCTCTATACTCTGGACTAACGACGATCCATTAGATCATAAATTAATCCATCATCTTGGGCCCGAACCACTAAGTGATGAATTTAATACTGACTACTTATACGCTCGTTCACGCAAACGCACGCAGGCTATTAAAGTTTTTATCATGAATAGTCCTGTCGTGGTCGGCGTTGGTAATATTTATGCCAGCGAAGCGCTTTTTCGTGCGGGCATCAAACCGATAAAAAAAGCCGGCAGTGTATCAAAAGCCCGTTATGAAAAATTAGTGACAGAAATAAAAAATGTGCTGACTGAAGCGATAGAAAAAGGCGGCACAACTTTACGTGATTTTTTTAATGGTGATGGAAAGCCTGGTTATTTTAGTCAGGAGTTGCAAGTCTATAATCGAGAAGGCGAATCCTGTAAAAACTGTAAACGAAAAATAAAAAAGATTCGGCTCGGTCAACGCTCAACTTTTTATTGCTCAAACTGTCAACGCTAAATGCATTTTTTATTAAAGACATTCTTGATATTTGTTTCCTGTTTATTCTTGCCATTAAATTCTCTAGCGCTAGAGCCGAATAAAAGAGAGCCGCTCACTTGCACGGCAAGACATTTAGACACGAACAAAAATGTTGAAGTAAAAACGGTGCCGGGAATTAAAAATAAAAAAATAGCAACAGCGCAATGGCCTCTAGGCTCTCCAACAATAGTGATTGATAACAGTGCTTTTTTAAAACTACCACTCAATACAAGGCAATTTATTTACTACCACGAATGTGCACACTTGAAATTCGAAACCAAAGATGAATATGAAGCTGATTGTAAAAGCCTGAAACTTATAAATGAGAAACATGGACTTTCTGAAATCGATGTCAGAAAATTGGTTAAAAATTTAGTAGCCGAGTTCGGCATGAGTCAGCGCTGGAGTGACTTGCTTCAGTGTGAGGAGTTTTTGTAACGCTAGCCTGACCTAGTAGATGCGATAGGACTACGCCCGCTGGAAGGAATTGTTAAATCACCTCTCATAGTGATGCCTGCATGAGATTATCGTTAGTTTATTGTCATCAACTGCGTACACTAAGCGATTGTTTTCGTCGATTAGACGAGACCAAAATCCAGATAGATTTTCCTTTAGAGGCTTAGGTTTGCCAACACCAGCAAATGGATCTCTTTGTGTGTCCGAGATTAACGCCTAAATCGGCGGACAATTTAAAAGGGCGCGTTTTTTTGCTTCGCAAAAAACGTGACGCTTTAAACTGTCCGCTGGATTTTTTGTTAGCCTTTTTACCACACTACTCTTGATTTGATTTCTCTTTTTGCTATTTTTTGCAATAAAATTTCTGTGACTGAAGCTACGAAGACAAACCCAGCAAGAATATACACGATATGATCTGATACCCTGCTGACATAAATAAGGGCAAGAACCATGGCAATAAAACTTAGCATGGCGGCAATAAAAACCAAGGTTTTAGAACCACCTGTTTCAGAAATAATTTTTAGATGCCCGATGTGAGTAACCGTATGGACAAACAAAATGGATATTGAACCAATAGCCGCTATTTCAGATAAATCAAACAAAAGGGATGAGATAATAACTAAAACACCACTGATGATTAGCCCTTCTCTGCTATGTGCAATGGGTTTGCCAAATTGAGCAGGAAGCTCACCGTCTTTCGCTAATTGATAAGTCACGTTTGTGACCGCATACAAATTAGCGTTAATAGCAGATGCCGTGGCTATTAGTGCGGTAATGGCGACAACAGTAAAACCGACCTGACCAAATAGTGGTAACGCGGCTTCTGCCAAGGCAAAATCTTTAGCCTCAATCACTTTTTCAACCGGTAAATTACCAAAAACAGCAAATGCAATAGCAACATAAAGCACTATAACTAATAAAATTGCTGTCATCATTGCTCTTGGGAGTGTTTTAGAAGGATTCGGCATATCCTCTGCTGTATTAGTGATGACCCGAAAACCTTCAAAAGCAAAAAAGGTAATTGCAAGACTAAAAAATATGTCGCTGGTTGGTGGGTAATAGCTTGTGGATAACAATTCAGGTTTTAGGAAAATAATGCCTGCTATGGATAGCCCTGATAACACAACAAATTTTATTCCAACGGTGATCCTTTCCCAAACAGCCACATCTTTGGCACCTTTAAGATTAATTAAAACAAATAAAACAATAATTCCGATTGAAAAAAAGTGGTGGAATAGTCCTGATGTTTCATTAGCAGGTAAAAATGTGACGGCATAATTTCCAAACGCTTTGGCGATTAAACTTAAGGAAACAATCGCTGCAAAATAGAGCATAATCCCCATCGTGCCGGTAAAAAACCCAGCCCCGTAGGATTGGGACAAGTATTCTATCATTCCTCCAGAGGAGGGATAACGAGCGCCTAACTTGCCTAATGAATAACCACTGAATAAAGCAATGATTCCACCAATGATAAATGAAATATAAACGGCACTTCCTGAAATGGCACTCGCTTCACCGAGCAATGCAAAAATTCCTGCGCCTACCATTGCTCCTATACCCATTGAAACAGCCGACCAGAATCCTATCGGCTTTTTTGATTGATGCATCTTATATTTTAATCCAAAACATTAACGGTTATTTATTGATCCAGCTAAAAGCACTATCATGATTTTCAAAATACCTCACTTCCCCAGAAATAAACCATGAGCCTATTTTTGCAACAATTTCTTGCCAATTTTTATTTCCATATATGGCTATTTTCTCAAATTCACTTCCATGCTTTAATCCAATTTTAAAGTCATCCCAAGCAGCTCTTGGCTCCCAGCCCTCCATTTCAGTCCCATCAATTAGCACATTAACTTTTGGCATTTTCACCTCGCTCAATGCAGAATCAATCATGGGCGTGATTAGCTCATAATCCTCATGGGTGAGTTTACCAATCGCTTTCAACGAAAGAAAAATATTGCTATCAACTCTTTCAATACCAACGGATAATCCGTGTTTTTTTAAATTCATAATTATAATATGTATGTTCTTCTTTCTTTTTCATTGGACACCTCTTCTAACTCGGTTGAAGGAGGTGTCAACTAGATCGGGGTAAGATCACGTCCGGTGTAGCGCCTTGTTATGTTTAATGATGATTAGCATGAGGATTTTTACCTGTTGCCATTGCCCAGTGATGAGACTGATGATGATTACCATAAGCCATCAAGCCTATATAACCTAGCCCTCTAATCTTGCTTGTATCTCTCGGGTTTTCTGACGTAGTTGTCAGAATATACTGGTCATTATGTTTCTTAATTTGCATAGTCCACCCAGTTTCTCTCTTTAGCTGGATTGGATGAGTCTTAAAAACCCTTTCTAGCGCTAATGCAGCTCTGGCTGTAGTTGGTCTGACAATGGCTTCCAAACCATTGTGAATTGGTTTTTGGGACATAACTTCAACATTTAAAGTCATATCATTCATGTCTAATAAATGCTGCCTCAATGCCTCAAGATTAACTTTTCCCCAATCGGTATTTGGATTACTGTTCAGTTTAGCGATAACTTCCTGAATGGTTCCAAAAACATCATTGCCTGCCTCTGTCAGCCCCCCACTAGACATTTCCATTTTGTGTTCATGATTCATCATGGGTGAATGGTTGTCTTCCGCAAAAGCAACGGCTCCATAAATGAATAGCACAGAAAAAATCAACATCTTTAGTTTCATCTTAATTCCTCTAGTAAACATAACTAGTCTATAAACAGCCACTAGTATGACCGCTTATTTTTCTTATATAATTACCTATAGTGGCGTGTTTATTAGGAATAGGGTGTAAAAACGTGCCGTGATTGTTCAACGAATGTAAATAATCAACCCGTAAGTACGCTATATTGTTTCTGGAATAGTTACTGGCGTGTTTATTGAAATTTATTGAGGATAAGCGGCATTCGTTAATGGAATTTAGCACACATTGCAAGGAGGCAATATGGATAAGAATTTTACCCCGAAGTCCGCCAGACTGATGGATCAGGTTAAAGAAACCCTTCGCTTTCATCATTATGCCTACAGCACTGAAAAGAATTAGATTCAATGGGTTCTCCGTTATATCCGTTTTAATAATCGTTGCCACAATCAAGAGTCCATTGGAAACACTTGAGTAAATATCACCGTTATTCTCGCGATGTTTTATTATAAAAAAGCTCGAACCAGTCTAATATCATTTAGCAATAAATATTACTTCTGACGTTCCTTCGCCACGTGGATCGCTGGCGGCAAAGGTAATGTTTTTTGTCTTCCAGATCATAATTGCCTGCATATTGCCGTATTTACGATTTTTTTCATTTAGTTTGTGACCTTTCTTTTTTAAAGCATCCTGTTCGCTATTCGTTAAACCGCCTTGTTCATACATAATCTGATCCGGCAGATATTGATGATGATAACGCGGCAAACTGACCCATGATTGCGGCAAGTGTCCGTCAGCGAAATCAAGCACGCCCAATAACACCATACTAATAATACGGCTTCCGCCTGGTGTGCCGAGCACAGCTATACGATCATCTGTTTCCAGAAATGTGGGCGTCATACTGGATAAAGGACGTTTCCCTGGAGCAATTGCATTTGCATTATCGCCAACCAATCCATAAGCATTTGCTGTTAATGGTTTAATAGAAAAATCATCCATTTCATTATTCAATAAAACACCTGTGCCCTCAGCAACAAAACCTGATCCAAAGGGTAGATTGATACTTAATGTTGCCGACACGCGATTGCCTGCAGTATCGACAACCGAAAAATGAGTCGTGTCATTTCCAGCTTGATTATAAGTAGCAACATTACTCAGCTCTGCGCTAGGTGTTGCTTGATCAGGACGAATCGTTAATGCCATACCTTCGGCATAATTTTTATCCAATAAACGATCAACAGGAACATCAATAAAATCTGCATCGCCAAGATATGCCGCACGATCTCGATAAGCACGGCGCATCGCTTCAACAATAATATGTTTACGTGTTATAGGATCATGTTTTTTTAAATCGAAATTCTCAAGAATATTTAATGCTTGTCCCATAACAATACCACCAGAAGAAGGCGGCGCTGCAGAAGTCACTTTAATCCCGTTATAATTTACAACAATCGGTTCACGCTCAATAATCTGATAATTCGCCAGATCTTCTATTTCCCAAATGCCGCCATTCTTTTTAACGCTACTAACCATTTGCCTTGCTAACGAACCTTTATAAAAGCCCTTGCTGCCTTTGTTAGCGATAATATTTAAAGTATTGGCTAAATCATTTTGAATGATGACAAATCCCTTTGCCGGTATTTCATTGTTTTTAAGAAATAAAGTTGCTGCCCCAGAATAGTTTTTAACTACCTTGTGCCTGAAAGCCATTAACTTTTGATAACGCTCGGTGACGGCAAAGCCTTCTTTAGCCTGTTTAATCGCAGGCGCTAATACTTTTTTTAAAGAAAGACGACCGTAGCGCTTAACTAGATGTTCAATACCGGCCGGCACGCCCGGAATTCCTGCCGCCATTGGCCCATTTAAAGACAAACCTTTAATAACATTGCCGGACTTATCCAGATACATATCCTTATGGCTACGTATTGGTGCTTTTTCGCGACCATCGATCATCGTTTGTTTATTATCTGAAGCACGGTGAACTAACCAGAAAGCACCGCCGCCCAGACCCGAACTATAGGGCTCGACAACCGCTAATGATGCGCTTATTGCAGCCGCAGCATCAAAAGCATTGCCACCTTGTTTTAAGATATCGATTCCTGCCTTTGTCGCTAGTGGATGTGCAGTAGCAACAGCCGCCTGGTTTATTGATTCGGCAAAAGTGTATGAAGAAGAAAACGTTAAAACGAAGACAAGCGAAAATATAAATTTCATGAGTATAAAACTAGACTTTATTGTTGGTGCTTTTCTTTTAGTGCGGCTAACACCGACTTATGGACAAACTTACTAACATCGCCATTAAATGATGAAATTTCCCGTACCAGACTGGAAGTAATAAAGCTTAAGTTTTCAGCAGGCGTTAAAAAGACTGTCTCGACATCGGATAATAGTTGACGGTTCATACCCACCATTTGAAATTCGTAATCAAAATCTGAGACTGAACGAATACCTCTAACAATAACTTTTGCCTTTTTTTCATGTGCAAAATCTGTAACCAAAGCATTGAACGGGACGACCTCTATATTTTTAATATTTGATAAAACATTACTTATTAGCGCAACACGCTCGTTAACTGTAAACAAGGTTTGTTTGCTTTCACTATCTGCAACAGCAACAATGACTTTTTCGAACATGCTTGCTGCACGTTGAGCAATATCAGCATGGCCGTTTGTGATCGGGTCAAATGTACCGGGATAAATTGCAGTTACCATTATTCACTCTCAAGCTGGTTCAATTAGTAATGATTGTACCTGACCTGCATTTTTTTGTTTCTTAATGCGCCAACCATCAGGCAAGGCTAAATTCTTCTCGGACTCAATATAAACCAAACCGTTAGTCTTCAACAATGATTCTTCAAGAATTAATGAACAACATTTTTCGATATATCCTTGTTTAAAAGGCGGATCGAGAAAAATAATATCAAAATCTTTTATCCCTTGCTTAAGCCAGCTCAACGCATCAGCAAGTTGAATGGTATGATTTTCACTTCCCAATGTTTCTGCATGCTGCCTTAATGATTCAACACTCTTCGGATCAGATTCAACCAGAATCACTTCTGACGCATCACGAGATAAGGCCTCAAAAGCAAATGCACCGGAACCAGCAAACAAATCAAGACAGCGGGCGCCAACAATCTCTTGTTGTAACCAGTTAAATAATGTTTCACGAACGCGATCTGGGCTAGGTCGCAAGCCGGGAGAATCCATGACCTCCAGTTTTCTTCCGCGCCACTTACCCGCAATAATGCGAACCTTAGTCAAAAACTCAGGGTCCTTCTTTCTTTTCTTCTTCTGATGAACCGACCATCACGGTAATTAACTTATCCGGCGTTAATCGACGTTTAAACGCATCCTTGATTTGATCAATTGTTACTGCTTCAACCTTGGCATTAAATGTATCCAAATAATCAAGTGGCAACTTATAATATGCAATGACAACAAGGTAACCAAGAATCTTGCTATTACTATCAATTCGTAAGGGGTAACCGCCGGTAATATTTTTCTTGGATGCTATTAATTCTTCTTCGGTTGGGCCTGTTTCTATATAAGTATTAATATTTTCCATCAAAACAGAAAGCGCTTCATCCACTTGATCTGAGCGAGTTTGTAAACCGGCAAGGAATGGGCCTTTAAAACGCATTGGTGAAAAATAACTATAGGCACTATAAGACAAACCACGTTTTTCTCGAACTTCCATAAACAAACGTGACACCATGCCACCACCACCAAGCACATGGTTACCAACATAAAGCGGAAAGAAATCAGGATCGCCGCGCTTAAGTCCGGGCTGGCCAATAAGGATATGCGTTTGTGCTGAAGGATGTTCAATAAATACTGTGTCCGCTTTATCCAGGACTTTAACATTTTCTATTGGTTTTGCTTTTTTGCCTTGTTGAAGCTCAGAAGTAATGTTTTCTGCCATCTGTTCCGCTTGCTTGCGATCAACCGCACCAACAATGGCGACCATTGCATTATTAGCAACATAATACTTTTTATAGAACGCAGTAATATCTTTGCGTTTAATAGCGCTAATAGATTTTTCTGTACCATCGTTAGGACTTGCATAAGGATGTGACTGATAAACCGCACTCATAAAAGCATCTTTTGCTAGCGCACCCGGCGATTGTTGTTTTGCTTTTAAACCTATCAAAGCGCGCGAACGATTTCGCTCCAACGCATCTTTCGGAAAATCTGGTTTTGAAATAACTTGCTTTAAATTCTCAATCGCTTTTGCCAATAAAGTCTCGTCTGTTAGCGATCTTAATGTTACTGAAGCCGAATCATAGCCAGAACTCGAACCATAAACCGCACCCAATGACTCAAAACCATTACTAATCGCATCAGCATCAAGACCAGCAGCGCCCTGACTTAATAAACCATTTGTAAATGCGGCTAAACCCGGCAGTTCAGCATTACGACTACCGCCGGCATCAAAAACAATTTCCATATCAACCATTGCTAACTCAGGCGCATGAACATAATAAACTTCTGTTCCTTTACTGGTTTTCCATGTTTCTATTTTAGGTGATGCTTGAACTGTCCAACTAACAAACAATAATATTGAAATAACAATTTTTAATATTTTTTTAATGACCATGACCGAACCCTCCTGCTGGCGCTCTCTTCGGCGACTTATCCATTGGCAAAGGTTCGAGTTCAGAAATGGTTAGGCGATCATCAATCAAATATTTTTTTGCTACTTCCATAACTTGTTCCGCTGTAACTGCTTTAACTCGCTCAACATATCTATCTGCCAGGCGCCATGACAAACCCACTGTTTCTAATGTGCCAATAATTAATGCTTGATAAAAAACAGAATCCTTTTCATATACATCACTGGATATAACTTGCGCCTTAACACGTTGAAGCTCTGCCTCGGTTACAGGTTTATTTCGCAGATCTAAAATCTCTCTTCGAAATGCCACTTCCAGTTCCTGAATAGATTTGCCCTGTGCAGGTGTACCGGAAAATATAAATAAATTATCCAACCGCGATACCATTCGATAGCCGGCACTGGCTGAAGCAGCAACTTCAGTTCCTCGAACCATTCGACTGCTTAAACGGGCACTGTTGCCGCCGTCTATTATTCCCGCCAATACTTCCAAAGCATATGGTTCCCAACTCCAATTACTTTCATCTTCGCTTTCCGGTTTAACAACGGGCGTTTTATAAGACATCATTAAATATGGTAACTCTGCCGGGCGCTTTACTTTCACGCGCTTGGCACCAATCTGTTCAACTTCCTGCAATACTTTCATTGCAATTGGCTCACCTGCGGGTAATGGCCCGAAATATTCCTCGGCTAGAGCAAATACCTCATCCGCCTTTACATCGCCAACAACAACAACGGTGGCATTATTTGGCGCATACCATTTCTGATACCAAGCACTCAAATCTTCAATCGTCATATTATCCAAATCCTGCATCCAGCCAATGACAGGAAAACGATAAGGACTGGTTTGGAAAGCCGTCGCCATACTAACTTCATAAACATAAGACTGAGGTTTATCTTCGGTACGCCAACGGCGCTCTTCTTTAACGACCTCTATCTCTTTTGCAAATTCTTCTTCGGGCAAGGTTAGAAAACGCATACGATCGGCTTCTAGTTCAAAACTAATCTTCAAACGGGATTTTTCCATTGTTTGAAAGTAAGCCGTGTAATCTGAGCCAGTAAAGGCATTATCACGGCCACCATTTTCTGAAATAATTCGGGAAAATTCACCATTAGGGTATTTTTGCGTGCCTTTAAACATCATATGTTCCAACGCATGCGAAACACCGGTAATACCATCATGCTCATAACTACTACCGACCTTGTACCAAACCTGCGACACAACAACCGGCGCACGATGATCTTCTTTAACCAGAACCTTCAAGCCATTTTCGAGCTGGTATTCATGAACATTTGCGATTGCAAGCCCTGGAGCTATTAACGCTAGAGCAAGCAATGTGATTTTTATTAACTTCCTATTGTCTTTCATTTTGTCTTTATCTATTTAATTGAGATTATAATTCTGTGACGTTAGAGTGCATTTCTCTTTATGAGTTCGCTGCGTGTGGTGGTAGGATACCGCAAGTCCCACAGCATATTAAATATTTCACATTCGTGTTTGGTTTCAAGAAAAAAAACGCCGAAAAAGATTCAGAGAATAAAACCGAGAGAGCCAGTCTCTCCGATCGCCTGCAACGCACGCGTAGTGGTCTATTTGGCGGACTTTTTGGTCGAAATAAAACGATAATCGACAATGCCACACTGGAAGAACTCGAAGATCGGCTAATAATGGCAGATATTGGCATTAAAACGACCGATCAAGTTATACAACTTCTAAAGACCGGATCTAAAAAGAATTCTGAAGGCAATCCACTGCAACAATTAAAACAGGTCTTATTGCCCGCGCTTGCGCCTGTAGAACAAGCGCTAACGATACCTGACAACACAAATAAGCCTTTTTTGATTCTGGTCATCGGTGTTAATGGCGTCGGTAAAACCACAACTATTGGCAAACTGGCCAAACGCCTACAAGCTGAGGGAAAAAGCGTCATGCTTGCTGCCGCAGATACTTTCAGAGCAGCCGCCATTGAGCAATTACAAGTCTGGGGAGAACGCAACGAGATTACTGTCGTTGCACAAGCACATGGTTCTGATTCAGGCGCGGTTATCTTTGATGCGCTCGAATCTGCTCGAGCAAAAAACATCGATGTGTTAATTGCTGATACTGCCGGCAGATTGCATAACAAAGATAATCTGATGGGGGAGATGAAAAAGATCCATCGACTCGGTAATAAGTTTGATCCTGATTTACAAAGAGAAGTGTTGCTAGTATTAGACGCGGGAACCGGACAAAATGCTTTGGTCCAGGCAAAACAATTTAACGACAGTGTCGGCGTTGATGGTATTGTGTTAACCAAACTCGATGGAACAGCAAAAGGTGGTATTGTTTTTTCACTGGCTGATGAATTAAATATACCGATACGTTTTATTGGTATCGGCGAACAAGTTGATGACTTACGGCCGTTTAATGCTTCTGAATTTATTGATGCCTTATTGGTAAGCGATACATGATCCGATTTACTAACGTTAATATGACTTATGCGGATGGCAATGAAGCCTTGCGCAATGTCAACCTACACATTGCCCAGGGCGCAATGGTTTACATCACCGGTCGTTCTGGCGCAGGCAAAAGTACCTTATTACGTTTAATTGCTTTAATTGATCGCCATTCACGCGGACAGATAATTATTAATGGTCAAAATCTGGAACGGGTACGCAATCGTCGTATCCCTTTATTCAGACGACACATTGGTTTCATGTTTCAAGATCACCGTCTGCTTCATGATCGCACTGTTTTTGATAATGTTGGCTTGCCTTTAGTTATTGCCGGTTACCGTCACCAGGAAATTCGCAAACGCGTACAAGCAGCATTGGACAAAGTCAGTCTATTGCCAAAAATCAACAGTTATCCCATGTCTTTATCAGGTGGCGAGCAGCAGCGCGTTGGTGTCGCTCGCGCTGTAGTGCATCGTCCAGCGATATTACTCGCCGACGAGCCTACCGGAAACCTTGACCCAGCCTTGTCCTGGGACACGATGAAATTATTTGAGCAGTTTAATCAAGTTGGCGTAACGGTACTGATCGCCAGTCACGATCTGGATATGATCAAACGTTTACAAAAACGCATCATTACCCTGAAATCGGGTCGCATACTAACGCATGCCGGAACACCAATGGAAGAATCATGAAGCCGGTCAACAAGAAAAAAAATACCCTGCCAAATAAAAATATTAAAAGCGAACTCAAACGTCGCTTTGATATGTGGATATTGCAACATTTACAAGCCTTTATCTTTAGCCTGGGACAATTCGCTAAATATCCTTTGAGTAATATTTTAACGAGCGCTGTAATTGGTATTTCACTCGCATTACCTACCAGCTTTTATTTGTTGCTCGATAATGTTCGTTTTGTTTCTTCCAATTGGAATGGTTCCGTACAAGTGACGTTGTTTTTACAAACAGAGGTTGATGACAAACAAGCAGCAACATTTGCAAACAAATTAAAAGAAAATGAATTGATTAACGAAACAACGTTAATTAATCGAGCTGATGCTCTGGCGGAATATCAAAAACTATCTGGCTTTGCTGACGCACTAAATGCACTTGATGAAAACCCGTTACCGAATGTCATTTTAATAAAGCCAGCCACCGATGGCATGAATGAAACACAAACCGAAAATTTGATCAAAGAACTGCAAACAATGCCGGAAGTGGATAGCGCACAATATGATAGTCAGTGGATCAAACGTTTACTTTATCTGCTCGATATTATTAATCGCGTCATTATTATTTTATCGACGTTACTAGCTATCGGTGTATTACTGATCATTGGCAACACCATACGCTTGTCCATATATAACCGCCGCGCCGAAATTGAAATAACCAAACTATTTGGCGGCACAGACAGTTTTATCCAAAGACCGTTTCTGTACAGCGGACTCTGGTATGGCGCTTTTGGCGGCATTATCGCCTGGCTATTGATTGGCACATCTATGCAAATGCTACGCGGCCCGGTAAAACAGCTGGCTAACCTGTACGCCAGCAATTTTGAGCTAATCGGCCTCGGTTTCGTTAATAGCCTGCTACTAATTGGAATCGGCATTATATTGGGCCTGTGTGGCTCCTGGATCTCGGTAAAACGTCATTTAAGCGCCATAGACCCGGTATAAAATACTAAGATATCAATGGTTTAGGCAAAAACCAATTGAACCTTTCAAACTATTAGCACTCATATACCAAGAGTGCTAAAATTTACATAATATTTAAGGGAAGGTTCTATATGAATCAGCTTAAAAAACTACAATTTGCATTACCGACAGGTTCCATCGAGAGCTACATCTCGTCGGTCAATCAAGTGCCTATTCTGTCTTTGGAAGAAGAACAGGTGTTAGCTCGACGTTTCCGTGAAGAAGAAGATATCGACGCCGCCCGTCAATTAGTTATGTCGCACTTGCGCTTCGTCGTAAAAATTGCCCGCGGCTACAACGGTTATGGATTAGCACAAGCCGACCTGATTCAGGAAGGCAATGTTGGATTAATGAAAGCGGTAAAACGTTTCGATCCAGACGTCGGTGTTCGATTGGTTTCTTTTGCCGTACATTGGGTACGTGCTGAAATGCACGAATATATTCTAAAAAATTGGCGCATTGTTAAGATTGCGACAACCAAAGCACAACGCAAACTTTTCTTTAACATTCGTTCATCAAAAAAACGTTTAGGCTGGTTAAACCAGCAGGAAGTAAATGAAGTGGCTGAAACGCTGGGCGTGAAACCGAGCGAAGTCGTTGAAATGGAAAAACGTATGAGCAACTACGATGCTTCTTTCGATGGCGCAGCCAATGAAGATGATGACGAAGCAATCTATGCGCCTGCGCACTATATTGAAAACAAAAGTGCGGGGCCGGAAGAGCTAATCGAAACAGCACAACTCAAGGAACAAAGCCAAAACTCACTACACAATGCTATTGCATTGTTAGATGATCGCAGTAAAGACATCATCGCCAAACGTTGGTTAGCCGAAGATAAGTCAACCCTGCACGAACTCGCTGCAGAACATAGCGTCTCTGCAGAACGCATAAGGCAGATCGAAAGCAACGCAATGAAAAAATTGCGGGAAGCAATAACAGCGTAATCTTAAAGTAACTTGATACAAGGACGAATCAAGAATGAATAACTTAATAAACAAATGACTCCTTCGGAGCCATTTTTATTTACAATTAACTTTCACTTTAAACTAAAATTTCATTTTAGACAAAATTTATGGACAACAAACTAACCAATATCTTTGTCATGCTCTTCATCATAGCTTTTGTCAGTATGGCTTATAACTTCATGGGGAAAGTACCAGCAATTGTATTTACTGTCGCATCTGCAGGAGGGTTTGTGTTGTGGCGTTTCACGACTTACAAAACTCCGATCGACCCGCATAAAGTCATCATTCCTTATCTGATCACGATCATCCTTTTCATTTTGCACGTTTATGAAGAATACTTAACTGATTTTGAAGTTGCTGTAACTGATATCTTTGGTTTCCATGTGCAGGAACAAGTCTTTATGACGATTGCTGCATTCATGGCGCCAGCGATGTGGATCACTGGGGCAATTTTATTATTAAAGAAAACACAGTTTGGCTATTACTTTCTGAGTTTTTTTATCGTCGCCATGACCATGGCTGAACTATCTCATTACCTGTTTCCTTTTATGGAAGACGGAACATTCCATTATGTGTCTGGTATGTATACTGCTGCCTTACCATTGATACCTGCGCTTTATGCTTTAACTATTATTTTACGTGAGATAAAGAATGAAAAAGCCAATAGTTAACATCTATAATTAATCTAGATTTTTGACCCGCTTATAATATTCTCTATGTCTTTAAGACGCTGGTCCCTGCCACAACCGAAACGATAATACCTGTAGCGTATTGGGTTCTTTATGTAGTAATCCTGATGGTAGTCTTCAGCGGCATAAAACTGTTTAGCCGGAAGTATTTCTGTAACGATGGTTTCTTTGCCATTTAGTTTTTTTTGTAATGCTTCCTTGCTCTTTGTTGCCAACTCTTTTTCATTATCGTTTTTGGTAAAAATAGCCGCGCGGTATTGAGGTCCTTTGTCGCAGAACTGACCACGGCCATCAAAGGGATCGATATTTTTCCAAAACACATCTAATAATTTTTCATAACTGACTTTTTCTGGGTCGTATTCTATGCGTATTGCTTCGTAATGGCCGGTTGTCCCGCTTGAGGTTTGTTGGTATGTCGGATTTTCTGTATGTCCGCCAGTGTATCCTGAAATACTACTTATAACGCCCTCTATTTTATCGTAAGGTTTTTCCATACACCAGAAACACCCACCAGCAAAAACAACTGCATCACTTTCTGCGAACACATTAAATTGAATGCTGCATAACAATACAGCGAGAAGAATTCGGTACATGGTTAACCTCGTAATTCGGGTAGTGATTTATCTTCTGGAATAAACTTTAAAGCCAGACCATTATTACAATAACGTAAGCCGGTAGGCTCGGGACCATCGTCAAATACATGACCCTGATGCCCGCCACAACGGATACAGTGATATTCAGTTCGAGGCCAAACTAATTTCAAATCAAGACTCGTGTCAACACGGCCGGCTATAGGTTGATAAAAACTTGGCCATCCGGTGCCGCTGTCATATTTTGTTTCAGATTCAAATAGAGGTAAATAACAGGCAGCACAGACAAAAGTGCCTTCTTCTTTTACATTATTCAACGGGCTAGAACCAGCGCGTTCAGTGCCTTCTTCAAACAGGATATGAAACTCATGTTTTGATACTAGTTTGCGCCAGTCTTCCTCTGATTTATCTAAGCGCGTTAGATTCAATTTATTATTGATTGTATGGGCTAAAAGGGCTGGGCTAGCGACTAAAAATGAGCCGGCTATGCTGCCCGCTTGAAATAGAAATTGTCTGCGTTGCATGTTTTTTCTCCTGGAGTAACACTAAAGACCTCAAATTAGTGCTTCGGTTCCATAACTCAGCTTAATAACAGGAAATAAGTGTTTTTATAGCCCCTTGAGCAGGAGAAGAATTAAATAACGCTAGCGATTAACGGAATGTAGTGATCAATTAACAAAAAGGCGAACATAAACATTAAATAAATCAATGAATATGAAAAGGTTTGCATAGCCAGACGATCAGCATGGTCATATTGCATACGAATAGCGTAATAAAGAAATCCAGCGCCCAGCAAGACTGCCCCGACCAAATAGAACACACCCGACATACCGACTAAATACGGTAATAAGGACACAATAAAGAGCACAATGGTGTATAACAATATATGCAGTCGCGTGAATTCAACCCCGTGTGTGACAGGCAACATGGGAATATCAACCTTGGCATAGTCTTCACGTCGATATATTGCCAAAGCCCAAAAATGTGGCGGCGTCCAGGCAAAGATAATAAGAAACAATAATAATGAGTTCGGATCCAGTGTCCCGGTAACAGCGGTCCAGCCTAATACAGGCGGCGCAGCGCCAGCGGCTCCGCCAATAACAATATTCTGCGGTGTCGCACGTTTTAGATACATCGTGTAAATAAAAGCATAGCCAATAAGCGACGCAGCGGTTAAGGCGGCGGTAAGCGGATTAACCAGAAAGGCGAGAATTCCCATGGAAATCGTACCTAGAAACCAGGCAAAAATAATAGCGTTGAGAATACTGACCTTGCCTTCAGGCAAAGGACGTTTCTTGGTTCTCGCCATAATGGTATCAATACGATGATCCACAATATGATTGATTGCTGCTGCCGAAGAAGCCGCAAAGCCAATACCTATCGTGCCATAAATCAAGATATCCCATGGCACCATTGCAGGCGTCGCTAAAAACATACCAACAATCGCCGTAAAGACAATAAGAGACACAACCTTTGGTTTACAAAGGGCAAGATAATCCTGCCAGGCAGGAACCGACGCGTCTGTTATTGATTGATCTTTCACAAAAACTCCTGAGTTTCTCTGTTATTGCTTATTCTCTGGCACGCAGTGATGTAGCAGGGTTACTAAGGAAAGCAATAATAACGCAGCTACCCCATTGTGCGCCACTGCTACTGGCAATGGTAGATGAAACTTAATATTGGCAATACCCAGAGACACCTGAATTAATAGCAAAACCATCACAACGATTCCGGTCAACTTTAATGATTTCATGCCCGAGGTGAATGCCCGGATCGCAACAAAAAGCAGCAAGATAAGCGTTATAATAGCACCCAGACGATGCGCCATATGGATAGCAGTTCTTGCGCTTCCAGCCAAAACACCACCTTCATAATCAATGCCCAGACCCCGCCAGAGTATAAAACCCTCATTAAAATCCATATTTGGCCACCAAACACCCTGGCAGGTCGGAAAATCCGGGCAAGCAAGTGCAGCATAGTTAGAGCTGGTCCAGCCGCCTAATGAGATTTGTAGAATCAGAACGATTATCGCCGTTACTGCCAAGGGCAATAACTTTTTGTTTCCCGCACTTACGAAAACACCTTGTTGTGCTTGTTGGCGCAACACTGTCCAATACAACAGGGAAAGAATTGTTAATCCGCCAAGTAGATGCAACATAACAATGACGGGCTTTAATAATAGCGTTACCGTCCACATACCTAACATACCCTGAAAAATAACCAATACGAGTAGTATCGAAGAAAAACTACGCATATTTGCTAGCGACGATTTTGTCCATGCCAATAAGGCCATAATTACAATTAAAAAACCTAAAGTACTGGCCACATATCGATGTACCATTTCCTTCCAGGCCTTGGCTTGCTCGAGCGGTCTTACAGCGAGATTTTCATTTGTAGCATCTACCTGCTTTGGCACGATCAAACTACCATAGCAACCCGGCCAGTCAGGACAACCTAATCCAGCATCAGATAAGCGTGTATAGGCACCCAGGACAATGACAATTAATGCCGAGACCATCGCAACACGCGCAACATTTAACAAGATATTATTCATCTGTATATTTTTTCAATATTACCGGGTCAACCGATGCGTGATCCGCGCAATAATTTTTTCAGATCTTTATAAATGTCTCTTGGATTTGCATCCGGTTGATAATTCATCATAAGATTCCCGAGCGGGTCAATGATATAAAGTCGTTCTGCTTCCAGCGGATTATCTGCATCATTTAATCGAAATTTCTCCAACAATGTGCCAGCGTCAATTGAAGCAGCATCAATCACTTGCTGACCTTTAAATTCAACTAACAACTCTTTCAGCTCATTTGCATTTTGCTCGGTCAGGAACAATACTTTTTGCACGCGCAGTGAATGTTTGTCCATAGAGACATGAATTTGGCGCATCCGATATACATTATCCATACATTGCTTGTCACACGTCGTTGCCACATATGCCAGGCTCCATTTTCCATGCAAGCTATCTTCTCGCTCTTCATTTAAAGGATCTATTAAAGCAAGGTCGCCTAACGGTCTTGCTGGATCAATAAGATCACCTTTATTAGACATGCCTCTCATTTCAAGATAATCAGTGTAATTAAACACATACCAGGATAAAAACAACGGACTGGCAAACAAGGCGATGAAAAGAATGATGGTTAATTTATTATTGTTCTTTTTATTTTCAGTTTCTTCACTCATGTGTCTTTTCCCATGCCTTGACTCTTCTTAATATTGGTAACTAAATAAATTATTAATAATGCTGCTGCAAATGCGAACCACTGAAAAGCATAACCATTATGCACGCTCTCTCCTGATCCTGGTAAACGCCACTGCCGCTGATAGCCATGCTCTGATTCTGGTTCTAGCCTGACAATATAAGGCAACAGCGTAGTCTTTGTTAATCCCGCTAATTCATCAATATTAATTCGTTGTACTCTATAGATAAATTCACTCATTTGTTCCGGCGGGAATTCTTTTAATAACAGGCCAGTTTTAGGTGTTTCCTTTATTGCCGCGCTAATATTAACCAGGCCACTCGTCGATACTAACGCCGGGCTCACGGCACGATCCGTATCCGCCAGCAGCCAACCGCGATTGACTAAAACAACATGCTCACTATTATCCAGCTTAAAAGGCGTGTAGACATAATATCCCGCCTGTGTATTTTCTACCTGATTATCTAAAAGAATCTGATATTGCTCTAGAAATACACCGCTCATTGTTACAGGCTGCCATAAAAGCTCATCATGACTAAGCGAACCCAGGTCTTCTTGATTTAGATCAAGGACATCACCTGATTGTCTGCTTTCAAATTCTGCGTACAGGTTTCTTTTATATTCAGCACGATCCAGTTGCCAAAATCCTAAGGATACAAACAAATAGAAAAACACCAAAGCCAGCAAACTACTGACAAGTTTAGGGCTATAGCACCATTGTCCAATAATTAATTTCATTTAAATTGCGTTTGCTGGTTATACTGAGCGTGAATTTTATTAATCGAGACTTAACTATGACCGCTGCTATTTTATTTAAAATATATATCGTTATCTTGCTTCTCGCGATAGCCGTCTCACTGATGTCAGGGCTTTTTTTTCTGGTCAAAGATGATTCTAAATCAAATCGACTGCTTACTTCGCTAACTTTTAGAGTGTCGATTTCTATTCTTTTATTTATTTCCCTGTTTATTGGTTTTAAGCTCGGCTGGATTCAACCACACAGCGCCGGTTTTTAAGGCGCCATATATAAACAACATCTAACAAATAAAAAAGGCGCTGCATCAGCAGCGCCTTTCATATATTGCTTTTCGGTTTTAACTATATCCAGTAAACAAAGATAAACAGCCCTAACCAAACGACGTCAACAAAATGCCAATACCAGGCTACGCCCTCAAAGGCAAAATGGTCTTGTGCCGAGAAATGTCCTTTCATCGAACGAATCAGAATAACCAATAACATGGTAGCGCCCATGGTCACATGAAATCCGTGGAAACCTGTCAACATAAAAAAGGTCGATCCATAAACACCGGACTTCATGGTTAGATCCAGCTCATGATAGGCATGGGCATATTCACCGGCTTGAAAGTAGACAAAGATAAAGCCAAGCAAAACCGTCGCGGCTAACCACCAACATAACCCTGATCGGTTATCTTTTTTCAAAGCGTGGTGTGCAAAAGTAACTGTACCGCCACTAGCAAGCAATATGGCAGTGTTAAGTGCCGGCACATCAAAAGCTGGGATAACTTCTTTAATCGCCAGATACTTTGATTCTACACCGGCTAGAGCCATATCAGGCGTTGTTAATAATGGCCACGCTGCCTGAAAGTCAGGCCATAAAAAGAAGTTCGTAGCGAATTTTGCGCCTTCACCGCCTAGCCAGGGCACAGATAAGACACGAATATAGAAAAGAGCGCCAAAGAAAGCAGCGAAGAACATAACCTCGGAGAAAATAAACCAACTCATGCCCCAACGGAAGCTGACATCAACCTGCTTGTTATATTTACCCGCCATGCTTTCGCCGATTACTTCAGAAAACCAGCCTGCGAACATATAGATAACCGCTGCGACACCCATTCCAAGAATAAAGGTACCGAAGCCCGATCCATTTAACATCATGCCACCACCAATAAACGTGGTAAACAACGCCAACGTACCTACAATCGGCCAGCGGCTTGGTTCCGGGATAAAATATGCGCCTTGAGATTCAGACATAACTATTCCTCATAAGTATATTTATTGTTTTACTAAAATTAACCTTTCATCTTATCTGCTTTCGTCTCAGATAGTGCAACATCAGCATTGTCAGTCACCTGAAAAAAAGTATATGACAATGTCATTATTAATATATCTTCAGGCAACTCCGAGCCAACAATAAAACGCACTATCATTTCTTTACGTTCTCCCGGCTCAAGGAGTTGCTTGGTAAAACAAAAGCACTCTGTTTTATTAAAAAATATCGATGCTATTTCTGGCGCAACACTTGGAACAGCCTTTCCAACAACCGGCTTATCTGATCTGTTCTCAACGACAAATACAGCTTCGGACATTTCGCCAGGGTGAACACTCATCTTGTTGTCCTGCGCCTTAAATTTCCAGGGTAAGGCCGTATCTACATTTGTATCAAACTCAACCGTAACTAAACGATCGGCGTCCACTTGATCGGCTTCAGCCTCTATCTGCGATATAACCCCGGTCTTGCCACTGATGCCGGTAATTTCACATAATACAGAATAGATAGGCACCATTGCATAGCCGAAACCAAACATGGCAACGGCAAATAAAGCCAATTTTTTCGCTGTTTTAGTTGCCTCCTGTACCATGGCTACATATACATAAAAAATATGCCAGCATAAAAGCCCATCGCAACCAGCGTAACAATAATGATCACTCGTATATTTTTTGCTGCTAATTCCTTTTCAGCAGCAGTCTTATCGTTGTCGCTCATTAGCGCCTCTCTAAAACTATTTTTTGAACGAGCCTATGAATGAGCTGTCGCATCCGTCACTTGTGGCGGCGTGGTAAAGCTATGGAAAGGCGGTGGTGATGGCAGGGTAAATTCCAGGCCATGAGCACCTTCCCAAACTTGATCCGTCGCCTTTTCGCCGTCGCCGCGAGCACACTTGATAACAACCCAAACCAGTATCAGCTGGCTCAATCCAAACACGAAACCACCGATACTAATAATCGCATTCCAATCAGCAAACTGGGTGTTGTAATCCGGAATACGTCGGGGCATACCAGCCAGTCCAATGAAATGCATAGGGAAGAACAATACGTTCACAGAAATGGTTGATAACCAGAAATGCCATTTGCCTAAGGTCTCGTCATACATAACGCCCGTCCATTTAGGCAGCCAGTAATAGATGCCACCGATTATGCCAAAAATAATGCCGGGCACGATGACATAATGGAAATGTGCCACAATGAAGTAAGTATCATGGTATTGAAAATCAACCGGGGTGATGCCCATCATCAATCCGGAGAAACCGCCCAGAGAGAACATGAATAGAACACCGATAGCAAATAACATCGGCGTTTCAAAAGTCATCGAGCCTTTCCACATGGTTGCCGTCCAGTTAAAGATTTTCACCCCTGTCGGCACGGCAATCGCCATGGTCGCATACATAAAGAACAACTCACCAGACAACGGCATACCCACAGCAAACATGTGATGCGCCCAAACAAAGAAAGATAAAAAGGCAATCGATGCTGTTGCATAGACCATGGATTCATAGCCAAATAAAGGCTTACGAGCAAAGGTCGGAATAATCTGCGAGATAACACCAAATGATGGCAGCACCAGAATATAGACTTCCGGATGACCAAAGAACCAGAAAATATGCTGGAACATAACAGGATCACCGCCACCGGCAGCATCAAAGAATGCTGTTCCGAAATACTTATCAGTTAATAACATTGTTACGCCACCAGCTAATACCGGCATAGCGGCTATCAATAAAAATGCGGTAATAATCCAGGTCCATACAAACAACGGCAATCTCATGAAAGTCATGCCTGGTGCGCGCATATTAAAAACCGTCGCAATAATATTTATCGCACCCATGATTGAGGAAATACCCAGAAGGTGAACAGCAAAAATCAGGAACGGAAAGCCATCGCCCAGCTGCAAGACCAAAGGTGGATACATAGTCCAACCACCTGCTGGAGCGCCACCGGCCATAAAGAAGGTAGACAACAACAGAGTAAAAGCAAATGGCAAGATCCAGAAACTCATATTATTCATACGCGGCAATGCCATATCTGGCGCACCGACCATCATCGGAATCATCCAGTTGGCCAAACCGACACCGGCCGGCATCAAGGCGCCGAAGATCATGACTAACGCATGCACAGTGGTCATTGAATTGAAGAACTGCGGGTCAACAAATTGCATTCCCGGTTGAAATAATTCAAGACGAATTACCATTGCCATGGCACCGCCAACAAAAAACATTATCAAGGCAAACACCAAATACATGGTGCCTATGTCTTTATGGTTGGTGGAAAACAGCCAGCGGCCTATGCCGGTGGGTTTGTGATCATGATGATCATCTTCGTGGACAGCTGCGTAGCTCATGTATCTATCCTCTGGTTACTTAATCTATATAATTAAAATTGTTGTTTGTCTTAGCGTGCCGCTTTTACATCTGATGGCTGCACCATGTCGCCAGTGCCATTGCTCCATGAATTACGCTCATAGGTAATTGCTGCTGCGATATCTGCATCGTTTAACTGCGGTGCAAATGAGGGCATTAAATTCTTTCCTGCAAGCACCAGGCTTACATGATCAGAAGCAGGGCCATTAACAATAGCGCTGCCGTCTAATGCCGGGAATAGACCATCAATACCCTGGCCTTCTGCCAAGTGACAGGAGGAACAGTTTGCCGCATAGACCGCCTTACCTTTTTCCATCAACTCATCCATGCTCATATCTGCGCCTGAATTAGCGGCGTTTAGTTCAGCCTTCTTTTCTTCTACCCAGGTCGCGTATTCTGCTTTTGAAACAGCATGTACAACAATAGGCATGAACCCATGATCCTTACCACACAACTCGGTACATTTACCTCGGTATACGCCCGGCTCTTCAATATAGGTCCAGTTATCATTAATAAAGCCCGGAATCGCGTCTCGCTTCCAACCTAGATCTGGCACCCACCAGGCATGAATCACGTCTGCGGCAGTGGTTAAAATTCTGATTTTAGTTTCAACTGGCAGCACGATTGGGTTGTCGACATTCTTAAGGTAGTTATCAATGGTGCTTGGATCGATGCCTGAACCCCTTTGTCTGGCCTCATTATCTTCTTGTGCCAGCGCACTGAAAAAACTGATGTCGTCGTCAAGATAGTCATATTTCCACTTCCACTGGTAACCGGTCACTTTCAAGGTCATTTCCGCATCACCGGTTTGTTCCATGAAAATAAGCGTTTTGGTAGCAGGAATTGCCATGGCAACCAGAATGATAATCGGAATGACGGTCCAGGCTATTTCAGCAGTGGTACTATGATGAAATTGTGCGGCAACAGCGCCTTTTGATTTTCTATGATGAAAGATTGACCACGTCATAACGGAGAAAACAATGATGCCGATTACTGTACAGATATACAGAATGTCCATATGTAATTCGTAGACTTTATGACTGGTTGGCGTCACACCTTCGGTCAAATTGAGCGGATATTCGGCCAGAACAGCCCCGCTCATCAGAAATAATGAAACTGCAGCTAACCCAAGCACAGTATGTTTTAATTTATCGACTGACATACAACGATCCTCAGCATTGATGGATTTAATATTATTACAAATTCTTCTTCATTCTTGCCTGCTCTGTAGATTCCTCACAAAGCTCTCGTGCTTTTACAAGGTTTTACCGCCCCTAAATCACTCAAGCAAAACCTTTTTGCATCTTTTTATTTTATTAAGCCAGCAAACATTTGATTTTTACCCGATTTTGGCACGTCAATATGCCTTAATATTGGGTATTATTTGCAACTTTAATGATGCCCGTCAAGATACTATAAGTTTGCTTTGAGTTAAAGTTAAAACTCAAAACAAGAAATATCGATATTTTCATGCAATTTGTCCGGATCAAAATCATTCAAATAAGCTATATCGGCTATGTGTGGGCAGGACAGCCTTTTATTCAACGCGCCGATAGTCTCTTTTCTGTTTAGATAGTCCTTCTCCACCTGATTACTGACCCAAGCCATTAAATTCATGCCATCAGACTGAATCGCCTCTGCTGTTAATATTGCATGATTAATACAGCCCAATCTGAGTCCCACCACCATAATCACCGATAAATCCAAAGCACGAACCATATCCACTATCGAGGCAAGATCTGACAACGGCACGCGCCAACCGCCAACGCCTTCAACGACAACAAGGTCGCTGTCTGATTCTAAACGACGATAAGCGGCAACAATTTTATCTATATCAATGTCTTCCTTGTCCATATTTGCGGCAATATGTGGCGCAATAGGCGGCTCAAATACAATTGGGTTTATATCTTCGTAGTTATGAGGGCGGCTAGCGTGCCGCATTATTATTTCTGCATCTTCATTCAGCAATACGCCGCCGTCTCGTCTTGCCCCACAAGCAACCGGCTTCATTCCAGAAACAATCTTTCCCTGTTTTTTTAATCCCTCCATTAAAGCGAGTGTAAACCGGGTTTTTCCTATGCCGGTATCTGTGCCTGTAATAAAAACGCCTTTAGCCACTATTTCTTTGACCGCCTGTTAGCCAGGTCTTGTTTCAAATTTTCTAAAGATACGGCTTGAGTATTTGCGCCCCCATTATTTTTTTTGTCCGTTTCCGGCTTCCAAGCATGCCCATAGATAACTTCGTAAGTTGCCGGTAATTTATTATTCTGTCTGTATGACTCGTAATGTTTAATTACCTTTTGCAAGCGTTGTTTCCCTGTTAGCGTTTTTCTTCTGCCAAAATTAACATTATGAGCACCTATATTTTTTAACTCGTACATTAATTGCTTACATTCATCATAAGTCAAAACGATATGTTCGATACTCAACACTGGCGCATCCATACCATTGCGAATAAGCGAGTCACCAATATCATGCATGTCTGTAAAAGCATTAACATGTACTTCATCGTCAACCTGCTGCCAGCTTGCTCGTAATTCTTTTAATGTATCAGGGCCAAAGCTGGAAAACAGAAATACGCCGCCTGGCTTAAGCACGCGTTTAATTTCAGCAAAGACAGCATCCGGATCATTACACCATTGCAACATCAAACTACTAAATACCAGATCAAAACTGTTATCAGGAAATGGAATTTGATTTGCATCGGCACATAGAAAATGATTTTTTGAAAAAAAGCGTGAAGCTTGCTTACGCGATTTTTTTAACATCTCTGTAGAAAGATCTGTCTGATAAATTTGTGCTTTCTTAAACCGCTGTTTTAATTTATTGGAGCCAAAGCCTGTGCCAGATCCTAAATCCAGAACTGATGCAGGATTAACTTTTATATGTTCAAAAGATTCAATTAATCGGCTTGTGATCGTTTGTTGCAACAATGAGAAATCATCATAATTTTTTGCTGCCAGATTAAAAGCTGCTCTAACATGCCTACTGTCAACAACATGATTATCTTCAATTGAATTTTGCATTTACAAACTCATTAATTATTTTAGCTGTTTCTTCCGATTTGCTAACAAAGGGAGCATGGCCACAGTCTTTGACTGCTGCATACTGCATATTGGAATTTAATTTTCTAGCCTGCTTCTCTATTTTAAAATTTATAAGTGCATCATTTTCAGCCAATATCACTAGCGCGGGGATATCTAGCTCTACGAATTCTTTTCTTTGATCTATTTTTTGCATTTGACTTAACCAGACAGAAAGTATTTTTTTATTTTTTTTATTAGCCAGGCTGTTACGCAAAATATTATTTGTATTTTTCTTAGAGATGTCGCCATGGGCAATTAACCCGGCGAAGTATTCAAGTGTGTTTTCTGTGTTTTTTGATAATTTGTTTTTAAGTTCTTCGATGCTTTTTTTGTCAATCACATATGACCAGTCTTTTTTATTAACAAAACAAGGTGTGCTGGCAATAAATATAATTGCTTTAACTTTGTTTGTTAACTTTGCCATGTGTGTTGCAATAAGGCCGCCGCTTGACCAGGCAACAACAACACTGTCTGAATTCATTTTTTCACTTAACGTCGCGGCTATAGACTCAAATTTATTGTCTTGCGTGTTACACGCTGTTTCATACAGGCAAGGCATTAACACATTATTAAAACCTTTTAATTGATCTGCAAAACTTTGCCAGACGTTATTTGATACGCCCCAACCGTGTAACAAAACACACTCAAGGCTTTTATCCATTAGTGCTTGTTGCGTCCTTGATATTATGAGCGAGTGCCTCTACCTGAGCCTTTGTGTGTGCGGCAGTAATGCTTATTCTCAAACGCGATGTGTTTTTAGCTACTGTTGGCGGTCGAATTGCCGGAACCAGTATTTTTTTTTCATATAACAATTTGCTTATTGCTAATGTTTTCTGAGTCTCACCAATTATTAAAGGTTGTATATGAGAATTTGATTCGCTCATTTTTAAGCCGGAATCTTTTGTCTCGTTTTTATAAGTAACAATTAAATCTTTTATATTTTTACGCAAGTGATCGCCACTAATAACCTTGTCTATTGCCCGGACCATTGTTGCTGCTATAGCAGGCAATAATGCTGTCGTATAAATATAAGTTCTTGCCTTTTGTATAAACGCTTCTATATGTAAACGACTTCCTGATACAAATGCGCCGCTTGCGCCAAAAGATTTTCCAAAAGTACCTATGAGCAATGGCACTTGTTTTTGATCAAGCTCCAGCTCTTCTAGCAAGCCCGCGCCCGTCTTTCCTAAAATACCAAGACCGTGCGCATCATCAACAATTAAAAAGGCATTGTACGTTTTACATAGTTCAGCGATTTCTTTTAATGGCGCGTGATCTCCGTCCATGCTAAAAACACCATCTGTCATTACCAGACAATTATGTTGCTTGTGTTTTTCTAAAAGATTTTTTAGGTGCGCCGTATCATTATGTCGATAACGAACAAGCTTGCCTTTAGAAAGTAATGCCGAATCAATTAATGAAGCGTGATTTAATTTATCCTGAAGGATAATGGTATCTGGCTCTATCAATGCAGAAGCGATGGCTAAATTTGCCTGATAACCGGTTGGGAAAACCAATGCTGCTTCTCTGTTTAAAAATTGAGCAAGCTTATTTTCCAGATCACTATGCGGGGTTAAGTGGCCGACTAATAATTGTGATGATGCAGCGCCAATTCCATATTTGTTTATTGCTTCTGTCATACAAGATTTTAATTCTGCATTATTTGCCAGGCCTAAATAATCATTGCTACTGAAATTTATATATTCTTCATCATTTATTTTTACTAATGCTCCTTGCGCGGAACTAATCACCTGTCTTTCCCTAAACAAGTTGTCCGCTTTTCTTTGTTTAAATTCCTCCTGTAAATTCACTTTTGTATTTTATATTTATTTAATCTCTTTGGGTTTAATTCCCCGCAGCTTGCTGCGTTGTTGTCATTCCTGCGAAGGCAGGAATCCAGTAAGACAATGACCGCTTTCAGCGGAACATTCATTTGACTGGATACCGGACTAAATCCGGTATGACGCCGTTAATACCCCGTCAGCTTGCTGCGGGGATTTTTATTGCTGCGATGACTGTATGCCTAAACGTTCAAATAATATTTTATCCTGCGTTAGTTGCGGGTTGTCTGTGGTAAGTAATTTTTCTCCATAAAAAATAGAGTTCGCACCGGCAAGAAAACATAGAGCCTGCATTTCGTCTGTCATCTCATTGCGTCCTGCTGAAAGACGCACATACGATGCCGGCATCATTATTCTAGCTGCTGCAATTATTCTGACGAAATCAATCGCATCAGGCGCGTCAACTTCATCTAGCGGTGTTCCTTCAACTTGTACCAACATATTAATTGGAACGCTTTCTGGTTGCACAGGCATATTAGCTAAAGTTAATAATAAGCCAGCGCGATCGTTTTGATCTTCACCCATGCCGATAATCCCGCCACAACAAACATTGATATCCGCTTCTCTAACATGTTCAAGCGTATCGAGTCTTTCCTGATAGTCTCGTGTACTAATAATTTTTGAATAGTACTCAGGCGAAGAATCCAGATTGTGATTATAATAATCTAGCCCTACGGATTTTAAATCTTTCGCTTGATCGCCAGACAGCATTCCCAAAGTTACACAGGTTTCCATGCCTGTTTTTTTTACCGCCTCAACCATTAACATTACTTTTTCTAGATCTCGCTGTTTTGGCTGACGCCATGCTGCCCCCATACAAAAGCGTGTTGCGCCTTTATCTTTCGCCGCTTTTGCCTGTGTTAATACATCATCCAGATCTAATAATTTTTCTGCGTCCACGCCGGTATTGTAGTGCGCGCTTTGTGGACAATAGGCGCAGTCTTCCGGACAACCGCCGGTTTTAATGTTCATCAACGTGCTTAATTGAACACTGTTCGCATCAAAGTTTTCTCGGTGAATTTGTTGTGCCGTAAATAGTAAATCGTTAAACGGTTGGTTTAATATTGAAATAACTTCTTCTCTGCTCCAGTTATTTCTTGCTGATGTTTTTTTATTTTGTTGCATAAATCCGATCGTCGCTTTTAGTAATTTGCCTTGTGACTCAACAAACATGCTTTAGCATGTCACAATGAAGCCTGAGAATTTTTTGTAAACTTTTTATTTTCTATAAGGTTAACAGACTGACATGGATGTCAAACAACTAATTTTACCGGGCGCCTGTTTTTTTTGTCTTAAAAAGACTAATTACACATGGTGCAACGACTGTGAACAGGATTTTATTCTGCAGACCAACAGATGTCCGATCTGCGCACGACATACGCCTCATAATGTTGTTTGTGGTGCATGCATGAAAAAACCACCTGATTTCATGAGCACTGAAGTACTGTTTAATTATCAATACCCGGCAAACCATTTAATTAAAGCATTTAAGTTTTACAATCGGCCAGAGCTCGCACGATGCTTTGCTGAAAAACTGGCACAAAAACTTGGAAAGAAAACACCGCTAGCAGAGACTATTATCGCTATTCCCTTACACGAAAAAAGACAACGCGAACGCGGCTATAACCAGTCTCTGGAACTTGCGGCTCAAATAAATAAGCACCTTGGGCTAACGCTAAACTCGTCTTTATGCAGTCGTATAAAAAATACCGATCCGCAAAGCACGCTGCCGATGAAGGTTAGAAGAAAAAACGTTAAGGGTGCTTTTTGTCTGAACCAAAGCCCGGTTCCAAAGCACATTGCGATTGTTGATGACGTCATAACAACCGGCTCAACCGTCAACGAGCTTGCCCGTCTATTGAAAAAAGGCGGCTGTCAACGCATTGATGTTTGGGCTATAGCCAGAACTTGAGCTTGTTTAGGTATCGAGGTTTTCGACGACCAATGCATTACGTTCAATAAACTCTCTTCTTGGCTCTACCTGGTCGCCCATTAAAGTAGTAAACACTTCGTCAGCTCCAATAACGTCTTCTATTTTAACCTGCAAAAGACTTCTGGTTTTTGAGTCCATGGTTGTTTCCCAGAGCTGTTCCGGGTTCATTTCTCCAAGGCCTTTATAGCGCTGAATGGACAAGCCTTGTTCTGCTTCTTTCATCAACCAATCAAACGCTTGCTTACATGAAGTGATTGCTTGCTTTCGCTCATTGCGTTGCACATAGGCGTCATCATTCAACATTAAGCCCTGTTCCAAAGCACTTAGTTTCTTGTAGTTTTCTGAAGAGAAAAATTCCGGCATAAAGACATTGCTTGATTCAATGCCGTGAATTGTTAAAGAAATTTTAGCGCCGGAGAGATCATCGTTTGCAGGAAATAACTCAAAATTATATTCCGTTACATGGGCATCATCGTTGTTTAGATGGCTTGTTAGCTCGCCAAACCAATTCTTAATCACGGCTTGATCGGCACAGTCCGCCTCGGTAATAACAGGCATATAACGGATCGCATCAACAATGCTGGGATGATAGCGTTTGCATAAACGACTATAAGCGCGGTTCATAGAAATATAGAGGCCTACCATTTCTTCTAGTGCTTCGGCTTCTATTGGCGCTTCTCCTCCGCCTGCATGTATCCGGCTGTTTTCCAACGCTAATTCGAGCAAATAAGCTTCTCGCTCTGTTTCATCTTTAAGGTATCGCTCGGCTTTGCCTTTTTTTACTTTGTACAGTGGTGGCTGTGCAATATAAACATGGCCTCGCTCTACCAGCTCAAACATTTGACGATAAAAGAAAGTAAGTAACAACGTCCTAATGTGGGCACCATCAACATCCGCGTCTGTCATGATAATAATTCGATGATATCTTAATTTCTCAGGATCGAACTCTTCCTTGCCAATACCACAGCCCAAGGCGGTAATAAGCGTGCCTACTTCTATAGAAGACAGCATTTTATCAAAACGGGCTTTTTCAACGTTCAAAATCTTGCCTTTCAAAGGCAAGATCGCCTGGTTTTTACGATCACGGCCCTGTTTAGCAGATCCGCCAGCAGAATCTCCTTCCACTAGAAACAGCTCTGACAAAGCCGGATCCTTTTCCTGACAGTCCGCTAACTTCCCGGGCAAACCGGCAACATCTAATGCTGACTTTCTACGGGTTAATTCTCTTGCTTTTCGCGCTGCTTCACGCGCTCTTGCAGCATCAATAACCTTATCTGTAATTGCTTTGGCTTCGGCTGGCTTTTCTAACAAGAACTCCTGTACTTTCTCCGCCACACGGGACTCAACAACCGACTTAACCTCGCTGGAAACAAGCTTATCCTTTGTCTGAGAGGAAAACTTCGGATCCGGCAATTTAATAGACAATACCGCGGTAAGGCCTTCTCTAACATCGTCACCGCTGACGCTCACCTTTGCTTTAACTGCCGCGCCTTGTTTGTCCATAAACTGATTAAAGCTTCGGGTTAATGCCGCCCTAAACCCGGAAAGATGCGCGCCGCCGTCTTTTTGCGGAATATTGTTTGTAAAACAAAAAATATTTTCCTGGTAAGAGTCGTTCCACTGCATTGCCAGCTCGACACCAACGTCGTCTTTGTCTGTCTGTATATCAACAACCGTTTCATGCAAAGGCGTTTTATTTTTATTTAAGTGCTCAACAAAAGAACTTATTCCGCCTTCGTATTCAAATATGTCCGATTTTTCACTGCGCTCGTCAAGCAACTCAATGCGTATGCCCGAGTTTAGAAACGAGAGCTCTCGTAATCGCTTGGCAAGAATATCGTAATGAAACTCAATATCCTTAAACGTTGCAACGCTGGGCACAAAGGTAACTTCAGTGCCGGTTTTATCTGAAGCCTCGCCCTTTTCCAAAGGAGCAACCGGATCACCGTTTTTATAAGTTTGCCGATGAACAAAGCCTTCTCGATAAATAACTAAATCCAGTCTGTCCGAAAGCGCATTGACAACTGACACGCCTACGCCGTGTAAACCGCCGGATACTTTGTAAGAATTATCATCAAACTTACCGCCCGCATGCAGCGTCGTCATAATAACTTCTGTTGCTGATCGGCCTTCTTCCTCATGAAGACCAACGGGAATACCCCTGCCATTATCAGAAACGGTGACTGTTTCACCAGAATGTATTGTCACCTTGATTTGATTACAGTGGCCTGCCAATGCTTCATCAATACTATTATCAACAACCTCAAACACCATGTGATGCAAACCAGTACCATCATCTGTGTCACCGATATACATTCCCGGGCGCTTTCTTACAGCCTCTAAGCCCTTTAAAACCTTGATTTGCGACGATCCGTATTCTTTTTCCTCTGACATGTTTTTCTCTCGGTAAGTGTTGCGTTTATTCTAACATTTTCTGAACTTTTCCGCGTTCCACGTGAAACATTACATAGCTACTATTTTCTTGCTGAAGCTGCTGTGGTTTTGTTAATGAAGAAACGAAAGTTTGAATGTCGTTAGCCAATAATAGCGCCAACATTTTCTTTGATGACTCTTCATCGAGCTCCGCATCCAAATCATCAACCAGCATCATTGCATCGATATTTGATTTTTTTAATATTTCTATTTGTGAAGACACTAAGGCCGCGCCAAAGAGCTTTGTTTGGCCCCGCGACAAATGTTTTTCCACTTTAAAATCATCATGACTAAAAGAGACGTCTGTGCGATGCGGCCCCAAACTAGTGTAGCCCCTGTTTATGTCATCTTGTCTATTTTCAGCCAATAAACACGATAAATCTTGTTTCGCGTAAGCCTCATTTAAGTATTTAACTCTTCCTGCGCCAGGCAAAACAACAGGAAGGTGTTTTTCATTTAAAAATTGGTTTACGCCCGAAACATATTCTTCTCTCATCACGTCTATTTTTACTGCTTCTTCGGACATCGCCCTTTCCCAGCCGCTTAATTCTGAGGAGTTAATTGCCCTGTCCGTTTTCAGTAGGGCGTTGCGGTGTCGAAGCGCCCGATGATAGCTTTTCCAAACAAACATGTAGTTTTGTTCCACGTGGAACAGAGACCAATCTAGCCAATGTCTACGATCTTTTGGTGTTCCAGTGAACAATATATGGTGATCTGGCGTTAAAATGTACACTGGCAAGCGCCTAGCTTGCTCTGATGCTGTTTGAACTGTTTCTCCATCAAACTTTATAACGGTAATGCCCCTGCCTTTTTCTACCCCGACAGAGAACCTTTTTTCCTGGTTTAATCCTATAGCAAACACATTCAGCTTTTCTTTTCCGCGGCTGACAACATCGTTTATGCGTTTTGTCCTAAATGACTTTATTCGTGACAAAAGATAAATGCTTTCCAGAATGGAGGTTTTGCCGCTCGCATTAGGCCCATAAAAAAAATTAAGCTTTGGGCCTGGCTCTATTTCTAATTCGCCGAGGTTCCTGACTGATTTAGCCTTAAGCTGTTCAATACAGAGCATTTCCTAGAGTCGCATAGGCATTACGACATACTGACAGTTCGATTCATCTTCAGGCAAAATTAAACAGCTGCTATTTGCATCCAGGACACTTAATTTCACCTTATCGCTTTTAATGATTGATAAGGTATCCAGCAAATAGGAAACATTAAAGCCTATTTCTATTTCAGATCCTTCATATTGCACTTCTAATTCTTCTTCTGCTTCTTCTTGCTCCGGGTTGTGTGCTAATGCGCGTAAACTATTAGAACTAAGCATTATTCTAACGCCTCGATATTTTTCGTTAGAAAGAATAGATGCTCTTGTCAGGCTGTTTTTTAATTCTTCCCTGCTAGCAAATACCGGGGCTTCGCTTAACTCCGGAATAACTCGCTTATAGTCTGGAAATCGACCATCTATTAATTTACTGGTAAAGCAAGTATCTGTGTTTTTAATTCTTATGTGATTTGTGCTGATCTGTATTTCTATTTCACTATCATCCTGGAGCAAGCGTGCTAGTTCTGTAATGCCTTTTCTAGGAACTATAATTTGTAGGGGCTCATCTATAGATGTCTTTATAACGGCTTCATCTAATGCCAATCGATGGCCGTCTGTTGCAACAGCTCTTAGTTTGTCCGTAGATATTTCCAGTAATAGCCCATTTAAATAGTAGCGCACGTCTTGCTGCGCCATTGCAAACTGAGTATTGCTAAGCAACAGCTCAAGCTCTTTTTGTTTTATATTAAAAACAGCGATATTTTCTGTAATATCAATTACAGGATATTCTGCTGCAGGCAATGTCGCCAAAGTAAAGCGGCTCTTTCCTGATTTTATTAAAACGCGATCATTTTTTACTTCAAATTGAAGCTTTGATTTTTCAGGCAGCGCTCGACAAATATCAAATAATTTTCTTGCCGGCAATGTTAATTCGCCCGTTTGTTCTAATTGCACTGCCAATTTAACAATAAGTTCTACTTCCATATCTGTCGCTGTTACAGACAAGGAGTCAGTCTTCAGATTAAATAATAGATTAGAAAGTATTGGGAGAGTTTGCCGTCGGTCGACTACGCCACTAACCGCTTGTAATACAGGCAACAGTACATCTCTATCTATATTAAATTTCATATATATACCTATTATTATTATTACTAGTGATTAAAAAATCTGTTTATATCTCTATTTATCTATATAAATCAACAAGTTATGTAAATTTAAGTTTGTTTGTTAATTGTGTTCAAGTTTCTTTAAGTTTGTTAATAATATGTGAATATATAGTAATATAAATTTATTATTCTTTTTTCCACAGTTTTTATTCAGCTTGTTAAAATATTCGTGATATTAATATAATCTTCTTCTATTCGCTGCTCTGTTTTTCTTAATTCTTTTATTTTTCTGCACGCATGTAAAACGGTAGTGTGATCGCGCCCACCAAAAGCATCTCCAATTTCAGGCAGGCTATGGTTGGTGAGCTCTTTAGAAATAGCCATAGCGACTTGCCGAGGTCTTGCTATTGAGCGATTACGTCGTTTAGAGAGCAAGTCAGCCACTCTTATTTTGTAATACTCGGCGGTCATTTTCTGAATATTTTCCATAGTAACCTGCTTGTCTTGAATGATGAGCAAATCACGTAATGCGCTTTGTGCAAATTCGAGAGTAACGGGCTTCCCGGTTAAGTTGGAGTTAGCGATGACTCTATTTAGTGCTCCTTCCAGTTCACGTACATTTGATCTGAATCGCTTGGCTATAAAGAAGGACGCGTCATCTGGAATTTGTTTTTGTGCCTGCAACGCTTTTTTTCTAATAATGGCAACGCGTGTTTCAAGCTCGGGAGGTTCTATGGCTACCGTAAGCCCCCAGCCAAAACGGGATTTTAGTCTTTCTTCCAGACCATTGACTTCTTTAGGATAACGATCACAAGTTAAAATAATCTGGTGCTCGCCTTCAAGCAAGGCGTTAAAGGTATGAAAAAACTCTTCTTGTGATCGTTCTTTTTTTGCAAAAAACTGAATGTCGTCAATTAATAAAGCATCGAGAGAACGATAGTGCCTTTTAAACTCATTAATTGCGTTATGCTGTAAAGCCCGAACCATATCAGCAACAAATCTTTCAGAATGAAGATAGGCAATGTTGGCGCTTGGTTTTTGCTCTAAAATAGCGGCGCCCACAGCATGCATTAAGTGTGTTTTACCAAGACCTACTCCGCCATATATAAACAAGGGGTTATAGGCCTCCCCCGGGTTTTCAGCAACCTGTATAGAGGCCGCTCTGGCCAGCTGGTTAGATTTGCCCTCAACAAACGAAGCAAAGGTAAAAGAAGAATTTAAATTACTAGAATGTTTTGCTTGTTGTGTTGGCGGTTTTTCTTTTTCCGGGCTTATAGAGCGACTGTTTGAGGCGGCGGTATTTTTTGTTTTAATGTTGCTTTTGCTGCCTATTTCCAGCTTTAGAGATATTTGTTCGTTTTCCAGTAGGCCATTACTTAACATTTCTTCCATTCTAGACAGGTATCTTTCGCTGACCCAGTCGAGAACAAATCGGTTAGGAGCCAACAAGCGCACAGAACTATCCTTTTCAATAGCGTGTAATGGACGTATCCATGTATTAAATTGTTGAGGAGATAACTCGCCCTCAAGTCGCTCCAGGCAACGCTTCCAGGGGGATGGACCCACTAAATAACCTCGTTGAAAATAAAAATGAAGAGTTAAGTGAAGTTTATACCTGATCAAAATAGTTATCCACAACCATAACAATGCTTTATTTTTACAAGATGTAATTGACATATTTAATGCTGCAACAGTACTATGTGCGCCCTTTTAAACAGCGACGCAGTGAAAACCAAAGGCAGCAGACATGAAAAGAACTTATCAACCCAGTAATTTAAAGCGAAAAAGAAACCATGGTTTTCGTGCTCGTATGCAAACTCGTTCAGGAAGAGCAATAATAAAAGCTCGCCGGAACAAAGGAAGAAAAAAACTTTCAGCCTAGGCATAATTGATCTTGTCTCCTTTCGGGGCTGGTTTCCGGTCTGGTAACAGGCTAAAACGACCGGAAGAATTTAAACGTGTTTTTTCTTCAAAACGCCGTTCCAGCGATAATTCTTTCTTGTTTTTAGCTAATAGCAATGGCTTTGGTGTAGCTCGTCTTGGTTTGGCGGTTCCCAAGAAACATATTCATAGTGCTGTTGAGAGAAACAGGTTGAAACGTATAATCAGAGAAAGCTTTCGACTAAAACAAGAAAAACTAAAGGGAAACGATATCGTTGTTGTCGTTAGAAACAGGCCGGACGTTAAGCAAAAGAACCTTGAGTCCATTCTTGCCAAGCACTGGGATAATATTATTAAATGAAAATCGCTTTTATAAAGCTTATTGAGATATATCAACGTTATTTAAGTGTTTTTATGTCGCCCTGTTGTCGTTTCCAGCCGACATGCTCGCAATATACTATCGACGCATTATCTGAGCATGGGGCAATAAAGGGCTTGTTGTTGAGTACCAGGCGCCTTTGTCGCTGTCATCCTTTGCATAAAGGCGGTTTCGATCCTGTTCCGCTGAAGCCTAAAAGAGCACCAGGTTAATGGAAACTACCCGATTTATTTTATTAATAAGCCTGGGCTTGGTTTTGACAATGATCTGGCAAGCATGGCAAGAGGATTATGGCGATCTGGTTCCCGCTCCGGTTGGTGTGGATACTTCTGTTCCGTCCGTACAGATAGAGCCAGCGGACGCCGCCTTGCCGGCGCTGCAAACAGCGGAGATGAGCAAGGAGCCCGCTTCTTTAATCGCTGCCACTGATGAGCAAATAATAAACGGCAACATTGTACGCATAAAAACGGATGTGTTGGATATTGAGATCAATACACAGGGCGCAACAGTTCAACGAGCAGCATTATTAAACTACCCTGTTTTTAAAGATCAGGAAAACGATAAAGTTGTCTTGTTAAAGAATGAAAACAACGACTTCTATTTAGTTCAAGGCGGCCTGCTAAGCAAATCAGATGCCCCTAATCATAAAACTGTTTTTAGTTTGGAAAATGATAGTTATGAACTGGGCTCGAGCGATAAAGTCTCCGTTCCGCTTTATTGGGAGTCAGAAAACGGTTTAAAAATCATAAAAAGATTTACCTTTTATAAAGGACAATACATAGCGGACATAAGCTATGAAATACAAAATAACACCTCAGAAAACTGGACAGGTAGTGCTTATGGCCAGATCAATCGTACAGAGCCAAAGGAAAAAGGATCCCGGTTTATTTATACCTATACAGGCGCCGTACTATCTACGCCAGAGAAACGTTACGAGAAGATAGATTTTGGTGAAATTGAAGACGACAAACTATCTGTAGATATTGCTGATGGCTGGGTAGCGATGTTGCAACATTATTTCGTTACAGCATTAATACCTGATACAAAAGACGAACAATATCATTATTACACGCTGAACCCGGACAAGCGCAGCTATGTAATCGGCGCAATAACGCCATCAAAAAGTATCGCTGCCGGCGCCAGTGAAAAATTAATGCATCGATTTTATGTTGGGCCAAAACTTCAGAAAGAATTGCCAGCGTTTGCTGATGGCCTGGAGTTAACGGTTGATTATGGAATTTTCTGGTTTCTTGCCGAGCCGGTCTTCTGGCTTTTGGATCACATACATTCTATTGTAAAAAATTGGGGCTGGTCGATTATTCTGGTAACGCTCCTCATTAAACTATTATTTTTTAAATTGTCTGCCGCCGGTTATCGTTCAATGGCAAATATGCGACAGGTTCAGCCCAGACTCCTCGCTATTAGAGATCGATATAAGGATGATCGCGCTCGTCTTAATCAGGCGATGATGGATCTTTATAAGAAGGAAAAAATTAATCCGTTGGGCGGCTGTTTCCCCATACTGGTGCAAATCCCTGTTTTTATCTCCCTGTATTGGGTGTTGCTGGAAAGTGTTGAGTTAAGACAGGCAGAGTTTATTTTTTGGCTGAATGATTTGTCTGTCGCCGATCCTTATTTTGTTTTGCCTTTGTTGATGGGCATAACGATGTATGTTCAGCAAAAGCTGAATCCGGCGCCATTGGATCCGGTTCAAGCGAAAGTGATGTCTGTTTTGCCTGTGGTCTTTACGGTGTTTTTTGCCTTTTTTCCGTCTGGCCTGGTTTTGTATTGGGTTGTTAACAATGCGCTTTCAATCGCACAACAATGGGTGATTACCCGTAATCTGGAGCGAGCAAGCTCTAGTAAATAATTCGTCAACAAAAGGTTCGGTCAAGCGGTGTAATGCTATGCCAGAAAATAATGACACAATTGCGGCTATTGCAACCCCATTAGGGCGAGGAGGCATAGGCGTAATCCGCATTTCCGGAAGCCGATGTAAAACCATATACAAAGCATTAACGGGCTGCCTTCCAGAGCCTCGTCAGGCGAAATATGTTTCGTTTAAGTCTTCCTCTCAAAAAACAATTGATAAAGGTATCGCCCTCTATTTTAGTGCCCCGTCTTCGTATACTGGTGAAGATGTTATCGAGTGTCAGGCCCATGGAAGCCGTGTCTTGTTGAGCGTATTGCTGGACGAAATTATTTCTTTAGGTGCAAGAGCCGCACGGCCAGGAGAGTTTACCGAAAGAGCCTTCTTAAACGGCAAGATGGATTTGGTTCAAGCGGAAGCTGTTGTGGATTTAGTTGACAGTAATTCCAAAAAAGCAGCGCGTAGCGCGATGCAGTCGTTAGACGGTGTTTTTTCTGACAGTGTTAAACAGCTAAGAGCCCTGGTTTTTGATGCTAAAACGTTGCTTGAAGCGGCATTGGACTTTCCGGACGAAGACGACGTTGATGTCAATATCGATCCTGCGATTGAAAATATAGAAGAATCCTTAGCTGCGCTTAGTGCATTATTAATAAAAGCAGAGGCGGGGCGTGTGCTTGAACAGAACCCCGTGGTAGTTATTATTGGTTTGCCGAACGCAGGAAAGTCCTGTCTTATTAATTATTTGTCTGGTTTTGATTCAGCCATTGTTTCTTCGACGCCGGGAACGACCCGTGACGTAATCCGCGAAAAAGTATTGCTTGGCGGCTTTGCTATAACGTTGGTTGATACGGCGGGCATACGTGAAACCAGAAACGACATAGAGAAGGAAGGCGTAGAAAGGGCATATAAAGCCTTAGGTTTTGCAGATATCGTTTTATACGTTCTCGACCATAGTATGGATCAAAAAATAGAAGAGGACATGTTAAACAAACATTTGTCGTCAGGAGCCAAGGTGATTACAGTAAGGAATAAAATAGATCTCTGTAAAGGACGTAACTTCAAAAACTTAGATGATGAGATTTATCTTTCGGCAAAAACAGGCGAGGGCATGGATGATCTTGTCGATAAAATAGGCTCAGTTCTTGATGTTACTGACAATGAAGAGAATTTAATTTTTGCACGACAGCGACACATTGATGCATTAAATTCGGTAAAAACTTGTTTGCAACAAACATTGTCTGGAGCAAAAAGTGGCGTTGGTCTGGAAGTCTTGGCGGAATCATTGAGACAAGCATTGTCGGGTTTTGACGAAGTCACGGGAAGAACAACCAGCGATGATGTTTTGGGCAATATCTTTTCGCAGTTTTGTATCGGCAAATAAATAATAGAGGAAGCATTTGTGAGTATAAAAATAGAACTATCGGTAGGAGAACTGCTGGATAAAATTACCATCCTTCAAATAAAGTCAGAAAGAATTGATGACGAAACCAAGTTAGAAAACATTAACAAAGAACTCAACGTTTTGCAGTCACTATGGAGCGCCTCTCCATACTCAGAGAATGAACTTGATGAAAACATAAGTGAATTAAAAGTAGTTAATGAAGCGCTGTGGGATATAGAAGACAAGATAAGAGACAAAGAAGGCGAGCAAGTATTCGACCAGGGGTTTATAGAGCTAGCAAGATCTGTTTATGTTACAAATGATAAACGCGCGGAAATTAAACGAGTAATTAATAGTAAAACAGGCTCAGAGTTAATCGAAGAAAAGTCATATAGTGATTATTCTGCAGGCAATAGTTAATACTCAATAAATGTTTTTTTAGATTATTTTTATGAGCGTTAAAAAAATATTATTTATTGGACTCAGCTCCGTAGGTGACGTGGTAATGACAACGCCTGTCTTAAGATCATTGCAGGACAAGTATCCCGATGCTCTGTTTGATATTGTCGTTGATAAGCGCGGAACTGGCTTATATAAAAATTATCCACGCCTTAATAAATTATATTTAAAAGATAAAGACAGGCCCTTAAGAGGGGTGCCAGACTTATTGTTTCAGCTTTGGAAAACTCGCTATGATCTTATTGTTGATGTAAGAACAGACGGGCTTGCTTATTTGCTGAGAGCTAAAAAAAGATATACAAAATGGTCTGCAAAAAGTTATGGTACCCATGCGGTCGAAGGATTAATGGGCGTAATAGCAAGCCTTCATGGAGACGATCCTATTCCGTGTGCCAGTGTCTGGCCATCAGGCGCCGATAAAAATTATGCAGAAAAGAAATTATCTGTGTTTAACAATAAAGACAGGCTGTTAACATTATCTATTGGCGATAGCCGTAAGCCAATAAAAACATGGCCTGCAGAAAAGTTTATTGAGTTATTAGAGCGGCACGAAAATGACTTTTCCGGCGTGATATTTTTGGGAAACAGTCATGAAGCTAAAGAAACAGAGAAAGTTGCTAATAAAATTAATTTGCCACACATTAATACAGTGGGCAACAGTCTATTAGAAGCAGCAGCGTTATTGGAAAAGTCTTGTTTGTATATTGGTCCTGATTCTGGCTTGGGCCATATTGCAGGTGCAGTAAAAACGCCGACGATTAGTTTTTTTAGTCATGTAACGCCGGAACAATATCGGCCATGGGGAAACAAAAGCGAGAGTCTTTCTGGAGCAGAAAATGATGCGCGCAATATTTCAGTTGATGACGTGAGCGCCGCTGTTCGGAGAATGGTTGATGAATGAGGTTTTGCGCTTATTGGATCGAGTTTTAAAAAAACAAGGCTATTCGATAAAAAAACACGCGGAATATAATTTATTGCCGCTCAAGGAATTTGAGGGCTATGCCAGTCAAAAAAAAGCTTATGATTCTTTCAGCTCGAATAGCAATGCGAATTCAGACAACACAGATAAGCTTGAAATATGTTTGCGTACTTGTATTAATGATAAACGAGCAAAGGGAAAGCGTAGCGAACTGACAAAGGTTAGTCTTGAAGAGCATCTTTTAAAGTGTATTAATTCATTGCTTATTTCAATTAATAAGGCCAAACAAAATAATGTTGACGTTAGCCTGACTATTTTTGATGATCGCTCAGAACAATCGGTGATTGATAAAATAAAAGCCTTATGTAAAAAGCTTGAGTGTGACTGGCAGATAATAACAACGAATAAAACAGGCCAGGGAGAATCCTTACATGAACACTTTTCTTCTGCGAAAGATAAGGATGCGCTTTTTTATTTTTGTGAAGATGATTACCTTCATGAACCAAATGCAATTTATGACATGGTTAATTTTTATAAAAAAGTATACGAGCAAATCGGATCACACTTATTGATTCATCCGCAAGAACATGAGTTGATATACAGTCAGTATAATTATCCATCATATATATTGCTGGGAGAAAACAGGCGTTGGCGGACAATGAGCCATATGACCCATACTTTTTTTACGCACTCAAGCGTTGTTAAAGATTATTGGAAATATTTTGAGAACACAAAATATGTTGGCATTAAGGAAAAACGCCATCTTGGATCAGAAAAGAAAACAACAGATCGCTTGTTTAATCACATGCCCGGTTTTTCCCCTATTCCCGCGGTGGCAATTCATTTACAGACAAAAGATTGCTTGCCGCCATTTTATGATTGGCGGGCGTTGTGGGAAAAGACAAGCAATATTTAGACGAAGAATTATAAGAGTTTTATGCTGGAGAATTATTAGTATGAGTAAGTTTAACTTTGGTATTTGCCTAGCAGCATTGCGTACATATGTAAGAAACATTAAAGGGCGTAAGTTCGAGCCAGAAATAAAGTTTCTTAAAAACATCATCATAGAGGGCAATAATTGTCTCCATATAGGAGCGAGCGATGCTCGACATAGTTATATTATGTCTGCCCTTATTGGCAATAACGGACAGGTTTATGCTTTTGAGCCATCATCATATTCTTACGGCCATTTAGCGTTAATGGTTAAGCTACACAGGCTAAAGAACGTTTCTACATATCATTTGGCCGTTTCCGATAAAGCCGGAAGCGTTTGTTTAGTAACCCCGCAAAAATCAACAGGCCATGCCGGGCGTTCATTCGCCTTTATTGCCGGACTGGAAAGCACAAATATTAAACGAACAGATATTGAATCTGACAAAGCAACAAAAGAAGAAGTGGCGTCAGTCTCTATTGATGACTTTGTTTCAGAAAATAATATAGATGGTATTGATTTTATACGATGCGACACCGAAGGCTCTGAAATGTTGATTCTCAAAGGGGCGAGTAAAACGCTGGAAAAAACCAGGCCAAACTTATTGATTGAGATTCATAGCAACGCTCTTAAGGACGTCTTTAATAGTAGCGCAAAAGAAGTATCAGGGTTTTTGCTTGATCTTGGCTATCATATGTTTAGAGAAGACGAAGGAAACATACAGCAGGTAAATGAAGTTGACGAATCTGAAAACTGGAAAGATTATTTTTTCGTTCATCCAGACAGAATTAAATCTTTGCCGGAGGGCCCGTTCCAGAAGATATTAGCCTGATGTTCCGGGCCGAACTAAGCGGTTAATAATTTATTCATGTTTGAATAAACTTCATTCGGCAATATGTTGCTCATACAAATATGATTATTACATTCGGTCTTTAAACAAAAACTGCAGGGCAGTATTTTTTCAATGACAATGGAGCTCTTGTTATTTGGGAACCATTTGTTTGATAGGTCTCGAGTAGAAAAAAGAGCAATAAGTTTTGCGTCTGTAGTATCACAAAGATGCATGGCGCCGGTATCAAGGCTGATCACTATTTTTGATTTTTCGAAAACATAACGTAACTCCGGTATTGATAGTTTGCCACATAAGCAAACGGCATTAGTACTGTTAGTCGCAATATATTCCCCGTCTTTTCTGTCCTCATCGCCACCGATGATCAATATTTTTTGTTTGTTGCCGACAAGCTTTGTCAGTGACACCCAGTGATCAAGCGGCCATTTTTTTGTCTGAAGCTTCCCGCCAATTAAAAAGGTAAGAGGCTGATCCGTTTTAAGTAATTCGTGGGCAAGTTCATTTTTCGGCGGATGGCTCTCTAGTGGATAAACAATATCGCCATAGAGCTTATTTTGTTTTAGCGTATTAATAAAACGGACAGTTTCAGTTGGTATCAGCCCCTCCTGTTTTTGAAGACGCATGAATGATTTTATTTTGCCGTAATCCCAGCCAAATGCGTTTTTTATGTTTAAATAAAAACGAACTAACAGCATATTTCTAATGGATTTATAGACCCCGATATTTTGGGGAATTTGAACAAATAAATCGTAGTTTTGTTGCTTTAATTTGTTTAATGTTTTTTTTCGTTGAGTTTTGTCTATGATGTAGAGCGTGTTAATCAGGTTGTTGCTTATACTAATGTCCTTAAAAGAAATGCCGCCATTGTTAACAGACAGTAAATCAATTTGAGCTTCAGGGTAGTTCTGTCTAATGACGCTTAATGCTGGCAAAGCAACAATAGAGTCACCAAAAGCGCCATCACGATTTATTAAAATCTTTTTGTGCCCTGTTGTTTTTTTAAAAAGAAGTTTTATAAAAACATTAATAGTCGTTGTCCGAAAAGTTTTTATCAGGCTTACGTAGATCAAGGCTATTTTTTGATTAAAACTCATAACAAGTTTTGAGCATTAAGTTTGTTTAATACCATGCCTAAAGAAATCTTTGATATGTCTTCCGGTCTAAAATCATGATCGTTGTTTGCTATCGTGTCGCTTGCAGTTATGACGTTGTCTAGTTGTCCCAACGCATGGGTTCTGCGGGCATATGTCGGACCAAATAGTCCAAACACAGGTATTTGTGAACAAGATAAAATATGCATAGGCGCAGAATCGTTTGTTATTGCAAACCTTGCTCTTTTGCCTAGTTCAACAAGTCCAAGAATATCAAAAGCATTTGTCGCGTTTATTCCTGTCCCCTTGCTTAGTGCCTCGTTTAATTTCGCATCATCTTTTGCGCCAATCCAGATTATGTTCAACGTTTTGCTTATTGTAGAGGCTAGCTCAGAAAAATAAGGCCATCTTTTCTTTAAATGTAATGGGCTGGAGCCCGCATGTAGCAGTACGAAAGTTTTTTCAGACAAACCATGTTCATTAAGCCAGTCTGATACTTCGGCGACTATGTTGTCAGGAATCGGCAAGAACGGGAGCGGCTTAGCCGGCATGATATTTGCGCTTTCTATTATTTGATTGAGACGTTCGAATGAGTGGCATTCGCCAATATATTTATTTTCCGGGTGAATATGATAAGGGTAGCGAGGGTGATTGCCTGCGCGAAACGGGCTTCCCGACAATGCACAATAAATTGTAGTTCTGTCGTTTGATTGTAAATCATATATTCGATTAAACTTATGCTTTCTTATCCAGAGAATGGTTTTTATTGTGTTTAACAGTCCTCTTCTTTCAAAGGAAAAAACATTTAATTTTTTAAAGTTTGAGAATAGATCTTTAAAAGCAGAGCTTGTAAGCAAATAAACATCATCTTCATCATGATGCCTCATTATTTGGTTAATTATTGATGTTGAAGTAATAATGTCCCCTAATGCGCCTAATTTAATTATCAGAATTTTCATATAGAGCCCAATAAGTAATTAGTCATTATTTAAAGATAGTTTTGCGCTAGCAAAATATAAAGCAAGCAATAACCAGATCATGCTTGACCAGATAGATCCATAAAAAGCCATGTGCGCATTAAAAGGAAACAGTGAAACAATAACAGGAATAAAAAAAGGGAATAAGCTGTTTTTATTTCTGGAACTTTGTATAACTCGCATAATTAAATAAATAGCTAACAGATATCCAAAAAAACCAATTACACCCGCTTCGGCTAATATTTCCAATATAAGGATATGTGGCTGCGTAGGCACGGTATCTGTTTTAACGAAATAATCATCTTCTGAGGCATAGTCTTTATAAACATGACGAAATCCACGAGGACCTATGCCGTTAACCGGGTTCGCCTTAAATATGGCATAGGATGTTTCCCATATAGGAAGTCTTACAGCCGTTGCTGCATTAATACGGTCATAGTTGTTGCTGAAAAGACCCAGGGTAACTTTAAATCTATCATTTGTGGGTTGGTGAAAAAGTATGGTTGATGCAAGCAATGCGCTGACCAGCGCAACAACAACGCCCAGTGTTTTAATAAAGTGCGTTCTGTTTATTGAATAAAAATAGCCATAAATCAGAAAGCCAAAAGAAGACAGCGCAAGCATCACCCATGCAGCCCGTCGCCCGCTTAACAAGATAATAAAAAATAAAGGAATAATGCTTAGGGGCAGAAATTTATTTTTTTCGATGTGTATGTATATATACAAAAATAAAAAAGCAGAAAGAATCGAACAGATATGGGAAATAGTATTTCTTGGATGAAACATTCCGGTAATGTGCCCAGGCTGATAAGGGAAGCCCAGAAGATTTTTATTAAACACAAATTGTATGGTTGCATCGACACACCAGAAAAGAACAATATAAAAAAGACAAGCAACAATAAATTTTAATCGATCAGGATCCTTCGATAGCTCTCTAATAATAAAAACGCCGGCAAAGAAAAATCTTAAATAAGGAAAAATGGTGTGGGCAGAATGACCTGGGTTTACTGCATCCGGAAAGGAAATGAGTAATGGCAGCCATAGACAAAGAAAAACAAGGGAAAATGTTTTTAATATTTGATCTTGTAATAATATTTTCGGCGTTACTACAAGCTGATACAGTCCAAGCAGCGCCATTATGCCAACGGGATAGTTATAATATGATTTGCTTACGAAACCAATAAACGCAAGTAAAATAAGGTAGCAGGGCCAGTACTTTATAATTATTGATGAAATATTATTTGTGCTTATTGCTTTCACAGGTTTTATATTTTTGTTATGTATTAAAACGTCCCGGTTAATAACGGTAACGCTCGATAATGAGGTTTGTTAAACCACAAATATATCCAGCACCGTTAGATAATTTAATAATAAATTTATCAAAGTTTGTTGTGTGTGACACAAAAATTGCTTTTACAAGAGAATAAAAAGCGCCAATAAACTTGCCGATAGCCTTTGGCAAATATCGTCCCCAGGCAAAAATTAACGAATGATGTCTTCTATAACGCAGGACAACATTTATTCCTCCGGTGAAATGACGATACATTATATATTTGCGGGTATTTCTTTCCGGCAAGATCGTTTCAAAAATAATGGCGTCGTCAATCCAGACAGACGCCATATTATTTTTTATAGCGCGATCAAAAAAATCAAAATCTTCGCAACCAATAAAATCAAAGTATCGGTCAAACCGCAGGTTTTGTTCATTAATTAATCGTTCGCTAAAAATAACATTTCCAGCAGGTATATTCCTTGGCGTGCTCCCTGTTACTCGTTTTGGATCTTTGCTAAATGATTCTGGCGCCACGGTTTCTTTTATAGGAATTACGGGCCCGGCGAAAATGTCGCCCGGATAAGATTCCATGCCGATAACCATATTAACCAGCCATTGTTTGTGAGTTAACTCGTCATCATCGACGAATGCAATATATGTGGCTTTGTGTAGCAAAGCTTTTTCTAATAAGCAGTTTCTGGCGGAACAAATGCCACGATCAGGCTCAACATAATAATATGATTCAGTATCAATATTTTTTACGGTTGAATTAAAGCTTGCTTCCCCAGATTTTTCATTATCGTTATCAACAACGATTATTATCGCGCTAAAAGTTTCTGGAATAGAAATCTGGCCAATTGAGTTCAGACAGTTGCTTAATAATTCCGGCCGTTTATATGTGGCGACACAGATAGCAACAAGGTTTTTAGTGGCGGGCATAAGAGCGTTGTTAATAAATTGAATTGTAGACAGAGATAGTTTTGTCCAGCATGGTTTTTAATGTAAATGCATTTTTGTCCTCTACCTCAGGCGTGGACGCATAAAATTTATTTATAATTGAATTCACATCTTCAGTACTAAGCGGTGTTGCTTTACCTTCAGGGAACATTTCATTTAGCACTTCTGCTGCGCCACCATGATTATACGCAATAACCGGTACTCCCAGGCTTAGCGCTTCCAGTGCCGTTCTACCAAATGCTTCGGGAATTCTGGCCAGAGACAACACGATGTTTGACATAGACATGACTTCTATCATGTCATTTCGATGGCCTAGAAAGGTAAAGTGTTCATCCATATTATTTGAGCTAATTATTGACTTTAGTTCTTGTAAGTATCTCTCTTTTCCAGGATCTGTGCCGCCAGCGAAAAGACCATGAACATTCAATCCGTTATTTTTTGCTTTAGTAATAATATCAACAAAATCATTATGTCCTTTCCAGCGGGTGATTCTGCCTGGAAGTGTAATAATAAACTTATTAGATAACTCAGGGTGTTGGCTTTCCCACTCCCCGATCCACTCTTTTGATGGCTTGAAGGAATAGGGAAATTTTGATTTGCTGATGCCGCGATGAATGACTTCGATTTTATTTTCATCTACGTCAGGGTAATTTTCAAGAATGTAACTTTTAATGTATTCGGAAGTGGCGATGACACGTTCGCCTGATGTCATAATTTTACTATAACGATTTATCGTATAAGGACCATGTACCGTCGTCATGAAAACTGGCCGTTTATCCGGGTCGAGTTTTTTCCATGCTAAGTAAGCCAGCCATGCCGGCAAGCGCGATCGTGCATGGATAATATCGATTTTTTCTCTTTCAAATAATTGTCGTAATTCAGGAATTAATTTTATCGCACTAAATACCGATTTTTTTCCTACCGGCAAGTTAATGTGTTCGCTGCCCTCGGAAACAAGTTGTGCGACCATTTGCCCTGGACCAGAGACGACGACAGAACGATGGTTTCTGCGTACAAGCTCAGCAGCAACTTCAAGTGTTCCTCGTTCTACGCCGCCACAATCAAGTTCTGGCAATATTTGTAATATAGTTGGTTTCAAAAAACTCGAATAGCCCGAATTAGTTAATGTAGGAGAGTTAGCAAGCACATAATAACTTAATACTTAAGGCCTTTCGATGTTTGTGCATATAATTAAATATGCTTTTAGGCGCCGTTGCTAAAGCTATAGTTTTTGTGAAAGAAAAATAAGGCCGGGTTTTTTATTATTGTAGAATTTAATTATTTTAAAGCCATAACGCTTAAATAATATATCCACAGTCTTCCTGGTAAAATGCTGAACATGAATTGGTGGCCAGAAAACATCCCATTGGGTTATATCTTCCGGTACTTTCGGGTGGCCTAAATCAGGGGTTGTGATATATAAATAACCGCCTTTCTCTACCAGGTGTTCCAGCGCCCTCATATAAAGATTAATATCGCTGACATGTTCTATGACTTCAGATGAATGTACAAAGTCATATTTGTCTTTTGTTTCGAGTAATTGCACAAAGTCCATACAAAAATAATTTGCTCGCTTGAAGCGCTGTTTGGCATATTCAACGGCGTTTTCACTGATATCAATGCCACTGGAAGATTTTGCGACAAAACTCAATGCGTGAGCGACAAATCCTCCGCCACAACCAAAATCCAGTGTGTTTTTGCCAATAGCGTAAGGCATAAAACGGGGTAATTTGATAAATGCCCGTCTCAAGCGAGAGCCTGATTTATTATATGTCGGCTCTGCTTCCTTTTCCTCGTCGGTGTATTGCTCATTGAGTGTCGTTTGATCAGGCATGGGGTTTAAAAAAACAAAATCACATTGCGTGCAGCGATTGAACGGGTAATCATTTTTTGTCACAAAATAATGGGTTTCCGAGTGATCACAAACAGGACAAGCGACTATAGAGTCTTCAGGCTTATTCAATCCAGTATGCCCCGTTCTAATAACAAAGAGGCACAACGTTCAGATTCGTTAAACTTATGAGAGGGCTTTGTTAATTTATGGGTGTTTTCCCACATAGCAAAAGTGGTTAGTTGTTTTTCATTAATTAAGGTGTTTATAGCGCCAGTCACTCTATTTTTCTTTTTCTGCTCCAGATCAAGCAAACCAACCGCTGCGCCAGAAGAGAGCGACTCATAAATCATGGAAACACTATCCACACTAACCCATATATTGTCAGCCTTGAAAATAAATTCACGGATTATTTTGCTATCAGTTTCTGTAAAATTTAACACATCAACATTTTTATGAGCAAGTTTAAGTATGGTGGTCAACGTTGTTTTTGGTGTACGTGGTGAGTCAGCAATAGTCCAGTGAATATTAGTTTGACTAGTAACGATTTGCTTTATTTGGCTCACTATAGCTTCGTCGTTCCATTGATAATGTTTTGATGATCCGCCTATGAGAATTAAACCCGTGTTTGCCAACTTGTCTTCATTATCTTGTACCGGATTTAATGCGCCGTTTGTTGATATTATCTTTTCTTTATTCGGTGGCGAATCGTGTTTTGGGATAATACAACAGTCAAAAAATGACAAAGGCAAGCTTGGCTTCATTAAGACAATGGCTTTGCCTTTTCGAACATATTTTGCAGACAACATCGGCAGGTGGGTTCCATGTCCGGCACCAATAATGATATCTGGGCTGGGAAGTTCTTTACCCTGCGGAAATTGTTTTAATAAAATATTTTTGCAGCTATTAAGCAATGAGTCGACAGGAACATCAAAGCGCTCGCAGGATTTTAATTGTTCTATAGCGTTACATAGTCCAATGCTTTGAGAGTCATGGCCAGCTTTCCCGTCAGTAATGCGCCAAATATTAAAAGCCATGCGTTATGATCGTCGTTGCTTTATTCCTCAAGAATAAATTCGCTGCCACAATAAGGGCATTTCCCCTTGCCTGTTTTTTCGATCGGTAGATAGACGCGCGGATGTTGATTCCAGAGGCTCATTTCGGGCAAAGGACAATGTAAAGGTAATTGTTCTTTTTTAATATGAAACAGAGATTCACTGCTGGTGGAAACTTCCGCCATACTTTGTTCAGAGTCGCTCATAAGTGCTGTTCCTTAATTAATCTAAGTCGTTATATAGCTTAACCAGTTCTGGTGTTGCTCCAGTTTTCCTTCAACACAATCAAAATACAGTTTCTGTAATTGTTCTGTAATCGGGCCTCGTTTGCCATTTCCGATTTGACGATTATCAAGTTCGCGTATTGGCGTCACTTCGGCAGCTGTGCCGGTAAAGAAAGCTTCATCTGCTATATATACTTCATCGCGCGTTATTCTTTTTTCTTTAACGATAATATTGTTTTCTTGAGCAAATTGCATAATTGTTTCGCGTGTTATGCCCTCCAGCGCAGAAGTCAGATCCGGTGTGGTCATAATACCATCACGCACAAGAAATATATTTTCACCGCTGCCCTCAGCGACATAACCTTCATTATCTAACAGTAAAGCTTCGTCATAACCATCGGTGAGCGCTTCCTGCAGGGCCATCATCGAGTTCATATAGTTGCCGTTGGCCTTTGCTTTGCACATGGTGATATTGACATGGTGGCGAGTGAACGAAGATGTTTTGATTCTAATGCCCTTTTCCAGTCCTTCGTTACCGAGATAGGAACCCCATGCCCAGGCTGCAACCATCACATGCGTTTTCAGGTTGTCTGCCCTCAAACCCATGCCTTCCGAGCCATAAAAGCACATCGGCCGAATATAGGCAGTTTCCAGGTTGTTCTTTTTTACGGTGTCCAGACATGCGCTATTAATGGTTTCTTTGTCAAACGGTATCGGCATATTTAAAATATGTGCTGAATTGAACAGTCTGTCTGTGTGCTCATTAAGGCGAAAAATTGCAGTGCCTTTGGCAGTATTATAGGCGCGAAGACCTTCAAAAACGCCCATTCCGTAATGCAGGGTGTGTGTCAGCACATGGGTTTTTGCTTCTCTCCAGGGAACAAAGTCGCCATCAAGCCAAATTACACCGTCACGATCATCCATACTCATTATATTTTTACCAATTATTAACGAGGCCACCCCACGATGGTTCTTTTTTTCTCTGGCGGCGTCGCTTAAAGCGCCTACCGTGGTAAAAACGTACTCAATCGGTCGCTTATAGGTATAAGCTCTCTCATTCCGTGCGTTTTTGCCTAGCCAGAGAACAAAAACCCTGTTCGTGTTAAGGCCTCTGTGATTTTGTTAAAACGGACTAATGTTAATGCGCCAATCAAACGCAATCAATCAATCTTTGAGCAATATCAGTTTAGTATTCGACTACGGGATGAATTATGCTGTAAAAGTCATAAATAGTATTAGATAAATGAAAACACTTAAGCCACTTATAGAATTATTCGGAAACATTATAGCAGGCACGCGCGCAGCGCTTTTTATGCCGGTGCGTCTTTGGTCATTTAAAGGCGGTTATTTGCAAATTTGTTTGCTGCTCTTGGTTTCATTAAGCTTATCTATTGTTTACGATTATTTTGATGCAGCACCTGATAATTATTTTAATCCTTATGGATTAAGCTATCAGGCATTACTCTACCTTTCATTTTTATTCAGTTTAAGTTTGATTGCGGTATTAAATAACAGACAACAGGATCTGGGTAAATTAATTATACTGTTTTTGTCTGTCGTTCCTGTTATATGGTTAGGCTCAGTCTGTTTGCTAGCGCTAGCAGAACAACAAACGTACCTTGATCCCTATCAATCAAACTGGGCTGTTTTTATTGCGTATTCTTTATGGTACTTGCTAGTTGTCGCTCGTTTAATAAAGCGTTTCTTTTATTTGAGCATTTGGCAGACGCTGGCTTATGTCACCTTGTATGCCGTGTTTAATTTTTCGCCTTTGTTTTTATTACCAACAGAGCCACTCTGGTATCCCTTGCAAACGGAAAGTAGTATCGCAAAAGCTTCGCCTAATATTGATATTGAATCCGTTTACTATTCTCAAAATACACTGCTTGACTCAAATATTAAGGATCTTATTGCGGGTAAAGCAGGCATTGCAGATTTATTTTTTATTGGTTTTGCTGGTGATGCAGATGAAGATGTTTTTATGAATGAGACAAAAGCGGCACAATCTATTATCAATGATCATTTTAGTGTTTTTGGCCGTTCGTTGCTTTTAATTAACAATGAAAAAACAGTTGATAGTGTGCCGTTAGCGAACGGACATAATTTAAAAAATAGTATTAAAAAAATAGCAGAATTAATGGATGTTGATGAGGATATATTATTATTATTTCTAAGTTCTCATGGATCAGAAGATCATCATATCTCCGCTAATTTCCCGCCATTTAAACTGAACAATATTGATGCAGCAATGATTCGTGCGGCATTGAATACGGCAAGGGTCAAATGGCGCATTATTATTGTTTCTGCCTGTTATTCTGGCGGCTTTATCGAGCCTCTAGCTGATCCTTATACTTTGTTAATAACAGCAGCTAGTGCTGATCGAAACTCGTTTGGTTGTGGGCATGATGGAAAATATACGTATTTTGGCGATGCTTATTTTGAGCAGGGCTTAAAGCAGACAAAGTCATTTGTTCAGGCATTTAATCTTGCCAAAGAAATAATTTTTGAGAAAGAAAACAAGGAAGGTTTTAAAAACTCAAATCCACAAATAAGAATAGGATCCGAAATAGAAAACAAATTAATCAACTATGAAAAAAGGCAAGAAACAAAAGCAAACGCCAATTGGGCAACAACCGCTAGCGGTTAATCATACGTTTCTTCTTTGTTGCCATAAATTTTTCCAAGAATAAGGCCGCTTTCAAACAACAACCATATCGGCACGGCCAATAAGACTTGAGATATTACATCAGGCGGGGTTAACAACATGCCGGCAAAAAAAGCAGATAAAATAATGTAAGGTCGATTTGCCTCAAGCTTTTTAATGCTGATAAAGTCTGAGCGGATTAATAAAAAAGTAGCAACCGGAATTTCAAATGAAATACCAAAAGCAAAAAAGAGTTTCAGTATAAAATCGAGATAATGATTGATGTCGGTCATTATCTGTATGCCTTGCGGTGCTGTTGTTGTTAGAAAGGCAAACAAAACAGGAAAGACAATATAATAAGCGAACAAAATTCCCGTATAAAAAAGCAAAGTGCTGCTTATTAGTAAGGGAACGACGAGTTTCTTTTCGTTTGTGTAAAGCCCGGGAGTTATGAATGACCAGGCCTGATAAAGAGTAAACGGCACAGTAAAAAATACAGCGCAGAATAAGGTTAATTTGAATGGCGCAAAAAAAGGCGAGACGACTTCTGTTGCTATCATGCTGCTGCCTTCCGGCAGTTTTGCAATTAATGGTGTTGCTATAAAATTGTATATTTGATTAGCGAAAGGAAGCAGTACTAGCAACACGACAAAAATACAAACTACAACTCGTAAAACACAACTACGTAATTCAATTAAATGTGAGATTAAAGATTGTCCGCTATCTGTTTTGGCGTCCGTCATAAAAAGAAGCGCTTACTTTGTTGAGTCATTTTCTTTGATGTTATTAATTTGATCCTGAACGAGTCGGTCAGGCGCTTGCTTCATCAGGCCGTCAACATGATCAATGCTTTCGTTTAGATCGTTTAATTGATCAAGTTCCAGTTCTTTCTCAAGCTCTCTTTTTGCGTTTTGAATAAAGTTTCGAAGTTTCCTTACAATTCGACCCGCATCATGGGCTAATTCTGGCAAACGTTCCGGACCAATAATGATCAACGCGACCAGTGCAATAATGACTAGCTCCCAGAACCCGATATCAAACATGTTTTTGTTTATATGACGTGCTTAAAGATCAGCTTTTGCCAGGATCTTCGTCTTGAGGTTCAACCTTGCCCTCGATAACTTCACCTGTTGGCTTGTCGTCGCTTGCCTCAGTCAATTTTTCACCGTCATCTTTGTCTTTTACTGCGCTTCGGAAACTTTTTATCGCGCTGCCTAAATCGCCACCCATATTGCGTAATTTTTTGGTGCCGAACAACAAAGCAACAATGAGTAACAGGATTAGTAATTCGGAGACACCAAAACCCATACTTATTTCTCCAGATAATTATTTAACAGCTAGTTGAACCGATTTCTTGGCAGCAGGCAAGCCTGATATAACAATAGAATCCTATGATGAATTGTTTCGATTGGCTTTTTCTTCAAGTCCGGATAAACCAAAACGACTCTCAAGCTCTTTGAGTATGTCACTGGAATCAAGACCATGGTGCTTAAGAAGCACAAGCGTATGAAACCACAAATCGGCTATTTCGTGAATTATAGCAGCATTTTCACCGGATTTAGAAGCAATTACCGTCTCAGTTGCCTCTTCGCCTACTTTTTTAAGAATGCTATCGAGGCCGTCACTAAGCAATTTAGCAGTGTAGGACTCATCGGGATTGGCCTGTTTACGCTGTTCCAGTATTTCATCGAGCGAATTAAGTATGTCTTGTTTCATTTTAGATCTGTTGTTTTATAAATATCTTCAGGGTTTTTTAATATTTCTTCGGTTGTCAGCCACGCTTCATCAGTTAGCGACATAAAGAAACAATGATGCCTGCCAGTATGACATGCAATGCCACCCTCTTGCTTTACCGTGAGTAATAAGGTGTCGCAATCACAATCCATTTGTATCGTCTCAACTGTTTGATAGTGGCCCGATGATTCGCCTTTAACCCAGAGTGATTGTCGAGAGCGCGACCAATAAGTGGCTTTGCCATTTTTTTTAGTTAGCGATAGTGCCTCACGATTCATCCAGGCATGCATAAGAACTTGCCCGGAATCAGCCTCCTGCACAACAACAGGTACAAGACCATCATCATTCCATTCAACTTTATCTAGCCAGGCGCTCATATTTTATCAGGGTTAAATTATAGACGAACTTCAATATTTCGTTTGGACATGCATTCTTTTGCTTCAGCAACCGTGTACTCGCCAAAATGAAAGATGCTCGCAGCCAGTACGGCATCAGCTTTTCCATAGACCACGCCATCAGCAAGATGTTCAAGATTGCCTACGCCGCCGGATGCAATTACCGGGATAGTTACCGCTTCGCTAACAGCGCAAGTAAGGTCAATATCAAAACCATCTCTTGTGCCGTCTCTATCCATACTGGTTAATAGTATTTCGCCAGCGCCATAGCTCTCCATTTTTTGTGACCACTCTATTACATCAAATCCGGTTGTATTTCGGCCGCCGTGGGTAAAGACCTGCCAGCGCTTGCCATCACTTGAAGCAATTTGCTTGGCGTCTATTGCAACAACTATGCACTGTGAGCCGAATTGCTCTGCGGCACGGCGTACAAATTCAGGATCTTTTACTGCGGCAGTGTTAATACTAATTTTATCTGCGCCAGCTTTAAGCATACGTTGAATATCTTCGATTGTACGTATGCCGCCGCCAACAGTAAGCGGAATAAAAACCTGGCTAGCAACTTCCTCGACTACGTGTACCATTGTCTCGCGGTCGTCACTGCTAGCTGTAATATCAAGAAATGTTATTTCGTCCGCACCTTGTTGGTCATAGCGATTGGCAACTTCAACAGGATCGCCAGCGTCACGAATGTCTACAAATTGAACGCCTTTAACAACCCGGCCGTTATCAACATCAAGGCAGGGTATTATGCGTTTGGCGAGCCCCATTAATCTTCCTTATAGGTGCAAATATCGTCTGCTAATTTTTGTGCTTCAGCTAGATCGAGCGTGCCTTCATAAATAGCGCGACCCGTGATCGCGCCGAAAATACCTTCCTCGCCTGCTTCACATAAGGCTCGGATATCATCAAGATTGCTGATGCCGCCGGAAGCAATAACAGGAATGGTAATGTTTTGGCAAATTTCTACGGTCGCTTCAACGTTAACACTATTCATCATTCCGTCACGGCCAATGTCGGTAAAAATAATAGCGGCAACGCCGTCATCTTCAAAGCGATGTGCCATGTCAGCTGCATCGTGGTGTGATAATTTTGACCAGCCATCGGTCGCCAGTTTTCCGTTCTTGGCATCCAGACCAACAATAATATGTCCGGGAAATTCGAGACAAACATCAGAAACAAAATGCGGCGTCGTTACCGCGCGAGTTCCGATAATGACGTAAGAAACACCAATATCAAGATAGGTTTGTATAACGTCTTCGTCACGAATGCCGCCGCCAACCTGTAACGGGATATCTGGAAATGCTTCAACAATGCTGTGAATAACATCGGCGTTGCTTGGCGTGCCTCTGACTGCACCATCCAAATCAACGATATGTAGTCGTTTAGCTCCGGCTTTAACCCATTTGTCGGCCATTACGACCGGGTCATCCGAATAAATGGTTTCTTTGTCCATTTGCCCTTGTTTCAGGCGAACGCACTTGCCGTCTTTAATGTCGATTGCAGGAATAATTAACATGGTTTATTAGCTCGATGAATATCGATGAGTTGTTTGAAAAGTACTTTATCCAATTATTTTTATAAAATTCTTTGTCCTGCCAATATTTTAGCACATCATTAGTAATCTCATAGTCGAAATTATAGCTAGTGTGCTTCGTCCCAGTTGTTGCCATGTCCGATATCAACGACAAGCGGCACGCTAAGTTGATTGTTGTCGGACATGCGCGCATCTATTTCTTTAATAAACTCGTCTAGTTGATCGGTCGCTGCTTCAAAAACAAGTTCATCGTGTACTTGCATGATCATTTTCGCGTCAATTTTTGATTTTTGTAACCAGTCATCAATATCAACCATGGCCAGCTTAATGATGTCTGCTGCTGTTCCCTGCATGGGCGCATTGATTGCGGTGCGCTCAGCGTATTGTCGTCGGGCAGCATTACGCGCATTTATTTCTGGCAGATATAAGCGCCGGTGGTATACCGTTTCAACAAAGCCATCTTCTTTCGCCTTTTCCCGCGTTTTATCCATGAACATTTTAACGTCAGGATAGCGGCTAAAATAAAGTTCGATGTATTCCTTCGCTTCGCCACGCGCGATACCCAGTTGTTTAGCTAGTCCGAAGGCAGACATGCCATAAATTAAACCAAAATTGATGGCTTTGGCCGCTCGGCGTTGATCATTATTAACGTCATCAATAGAAACAGAAAAAACTTCGGCGGCGGTTGCTCTGTGAACATCCAATCCTTTATCAAACGCATCTAATAAACTTTTATCGCCAGAAAGGTGTGCCATGATACGTAATTCAATTTGAGAATAATCCGCCGCAACCAGGGTGTAGCCTTTGGGCGCAATAAACGCCAGTCGTATTCTTCTGCCTTCCGCTGTGCGAATAGGAATGTTTTGCAGGTTTGGGTTAGATGATGACAAGCGTCCGGTTGCTGCCACAGCCTGATGATATGAGGTATGAACGCGACCCGTTTCAGGATTGATCATTAACGGTAATTTTTCGGTGTAAGTTGAGCGAAGTTTGCTGACGCTGCGGTATTCCAGAATCAATTTAGGCAACTTATAGTCTTCGGCTAATTCTTGTAACACTGACTCAGCAGTAGAAGGTTGTCCTTTTGGTGTTTTTGCAAGCACCGGTAAATCCATTTTTTCATACAAGATAGATTGAATTTGTTTTGGTGAGCTTATGTTAAATGTTTCTCCAGCGAGGTCGTGCGCTTCCATTTCAATCTCTTGCATACGTGCTTTTAATTCAAGGCCCTGTTGCATCAACATATCTGCATCAATAACAACACCGTTACGTTCAATTCGCGCGAGCACGGTTAATAGTGGCATTTCAATTGTTTTATAGACTTGTTCCAGCGTTGTGTGCTTTTTAAGCTCTGTTGATAAAACGCGATGCAGTTTCAATACAATATCGGCATCTTCGGCAGCATAAGGCGCCGCTACTTCAATGCTTACCTGACTGAAGGGAATTTGTTTGGCGCCCTTGCCAGCTACATCTTCATAATGAATTGTTTCTACGCCGAGGTAAGTTAGTGCGAGCGTATCCATGTCATGTCGATTAGCGGTGCTGTTGACAATATAGGATGCGAGCATGGTGTCATGCTCGATGCCACGTAGCTTAATTTGATAGTTGGCAAACACTTCCAGATCGTATTTTAGATTTTGACCAATCTTGTGTTTATTCTCATCTTCGAGGAGGGGCTTTAATTTTTCCAGTGTTGATGCCAGAGAAAGTTGCTCTGGTGCACCAGCATAATCATGTTGTAGCGGCACATAAGCGGCACTGTTTTCAGAAACGGCAAAGGAAATACCGACAATCTCCGCTTTCATATAATCGAGACTGGTTGTTTCAGTATCAATGGAGATTAAATCTGTCCCTTCAAGTCTGGCAATCCATTCGTCTAAATGTTCGTTTGTTAATATTGTTTCGTAGTCAGAATCAGACGCTGCTTCTGCTTCAACTAAATCAGAAGAATCTTCGTTTATTGCTTCTTCGTTTTCGTCAGTTTCTTCATAACTATCTTCGTTGTCTTCCTCTTCGTCGTCGAGTGCAGATAACCAACTGCGAAAATTCCAATAAGTATAAATTTTTCTTAATGACGCATTATCAGATTCACCAATTATTAATTCTTCAGGTGTGCAATCGAGCTCGACATCGTATTTAAGCGTGACCAATTCTTTGCTCAAGGCTAATTGCGGAAGAAATTCGCGTAAGTTTTCTCCAACCTTGCCTTTGATTTCATCAGCGCGAGCAATAATATCATCCAGCGTTCCGTATTCGTTTAACCATTTTACTGCTGTTTTTGGTCCAACTTTAGGAACGCCAGGCACGTTATCAGCGTTATCGCCCATTAGCGTCAGGTAATCAATGATTCGCTCCGGCGGTACGCCATATTTTTCTACGACGCCATCATGGTCAAAGTAAGTGTTACTCATGGTATTAATCAGATGGATACGATCATTCACCATCTGCGCTAAATCTTTATCGCCTGTCGACACAATTGTTTTGATATTTTTATTTGCCGCTTGTCTGGCCAGAGTTGCAATAACATCGTCAGCCTCAACGCCTTCGATCATAATCAAGGGAATGCCCAGAGCACGAATTAAATCGTGTAACGGCTGAATTTGCGTTACCAGATCATCCGGCATCGGCGGTCTGTTGGCTTTATATTCCTTGTATAAATCGTTACGGAAGGTTTTACCTTTGGCATCAAAAACAATAGCGAAATAATCGGGCCCACCCTCGGTTAAATGTTTCTGTACCATATTAATAACGCCATAGATTGCGCCGGATGGCTCTCCTTTTGCGTTACTTAAATCTCGTATAGCGTGATAGGCGCGAAACAGATAATAGGAGCCGTCAACCAGCACCATGGTGTGTTCAGTCATAGGACGTTTTTGGGTAATATTTAAGAATTTATGTAGCTAAATTATGACAGCTTCATTAAAAAATCTCAGACTTTTAGCTCCTTAAGGTTGATCCGCTTCATCTATGCAAATTGTGGTGGTAAAGTGTGAATAGAGTAGCAACACACAATAATAAGCTTATAGGACAAGACAGCATGAAAAGGCTATTAATCATATTAGGACTGCTTTTCGCATCAACAGCGTTAATGGCAGGCAATACCAACCCGGGTGGATTAGAGCCGGTTCCCGAACCTCCCGAATTACCCGATCCGTTGGAAACCGGTGAAAATATTGAGCCCGTGGTGACCATCGTTCATAAAGAGGATGCCGTTATCGAGGAATATCGGGTTAACGGCGCGCTTTATATGGTAAAAGTTACGCCAGCGATAGGACCCTCTTATTATTTAATCGATAATAATGGTGATGGAAATTTTGGCAGCAGAAGACACGAACTGGATCAAGTCATTGTGCCGCAGTGGATTTTATATCGCTGGTAAAAAGCGAATAAGTCCAATACTTTAGTTTTTAATGGCAACGTTCTCCGTATTCACATATGGAACGTTACAATTTCCTGCCGTTATGCAATCCGTTATCGGCAAAGATCTTAAGTCCATGCCCGCAAGCTTAGCGGGTTATCAACGTTTCAAATTTAAAAATAGAACCTTCCCCGGTATCGTTAAAAATAAAGCTTGTTCAGTTGATGGCATGCTTTATCAAGATGTTGATGAGGAAGCATTAAGTTGTCTTGATCAATTTGAAGACATTATGTACGAACGCTGTTTATTAGAAGTGCAACTCAACAATGAAGTTAAACAGGCATTTGTTTATGTGACTAAAGATGAATATAAAAATTATTTGAGTGAAAAGGAATGGAATTTAGAGAATTTTGAAAAGAAGTATTTAAAGTTTTATTTAAGAGATATTTCTAAATTGTAACGTTTGAACTCAGCCGTCGCCGGAGGCGGTCGGCTGGGGTGATTTGTTAGGTTTACTTCGCACGATTACGGCAATCATACAAACCACATAAATGCCATCAAACGCAAAACCAACCCAATCTGTACCAAAATCGAAATTAAACCGCTGCCAAATAACAGCGCAATAACTCAGAAGAGCGAGCGCTGCGAATACTCGACCGTAAATAGCACCACCTTTCGCAATTAGTATTATTCCAGCCATTACCATAAATAGTCCGCTCGCAAATGCCGAGTAATTTACGAAGACCTCACCAATACCCCCATTAAAGGCCATAGCAAACCACAAGAAGCAGCCGAGGAATATTAGTGTTCCGCCCATAGTTCTATGTAAACTTAACTAAGCGTTATGGAATATGGTGTCTGGTAATAGACTATATATTTTAATAGGCAACACTGGGAAAATTCTCCTTGTTTCAATTAGATATGTGATAATTTTATTATACTGGCGATTTATCTACAGTGTCTACTTTGCGGTTGTCTTCCGCCGTGAAGACGAAAAGCAAACTTAAAAAATATTGTTACTTAAAGATATTTAAGTAACCAGAAAGATAGTCGCTAATCCCAAAAACGTCATAAACCCAACTACATCAGTAACGGTAGTTAATATCACGCCACCGGCAATGGCAGGATCGATGCCATAACGTTTCAATATCATTGGTATGGTTGCGCCCGCTAGTGCCGCTATTATCAGGTTGATGATCATTGATATGCCTATTACCAAACCGAGGAAGGTACTATCAAACCAGGCAATAACAATACCTGCGACTATACATGACCAAACGATGCCGTTGAGTATGCCGACAGAAAGTTCTTTTATGATTAAAGGTTTGATATTCGTTTTGCTGATTTGTCCTAGTGCGATACCTCTTATTGCAATCGTCAATGTTTGACTCCCCGCGATACCGCCCATGCCGGCAACAACAGGCATAAGCACTGCCAGTGCAACAAGCTCTTGTATGGTGTTTTCAAAGCGACCAATAACCCAGGCAGCCAAAAAGGCAGTCATTAAATTTATACCTAACCATATTGCCCGACGTTTTGTACTGGCGATAACCGGAGAAAACATGTCGTCATCACCCAGGCCGGCCATGCTTCTTACAACATGTTCGGCTTCTTCCTGGATTACATCGACAACATCATCAATAGTAATACGTCCAAGTAAATGGTTTTCTTCATCAACGACAGCTGCAGAAAGTAAATCTCTTTGCTCAAATAGTTTGGCAACTTCGGTAGTGGGCGTATTTACAGACAGGAAAGACTCTTCTTCCATCCATTCGCCGACGGATGTTTCCGGATCTCGCACTAATAATTCAGTTAATGCAAGAACACCGAGGTAATGATTGTCACGGTCGACAACCATAAGATTGTCTGTCTTTTCAGGTATCTCTCCCATTAAACGCAAATAGCGAGCAACGGCATCCAGCGAAACATCGGCGCGTACGGAAACAACATCGATGTTCATTAAGCCGCCGGCAGTATCTTCCGGGTAAGTTAATACAGATGAAAGTCGTTCGCGGTTTTGTTCATCCATGGAACGCAGAACGGTGTCGGCAACTTCTTCAGGCAAATCTTGTAAGATATCGGCGACATCATCCGCTGCTAAATCTTTTGTCGCATCAGCAACTTCATGTGGATGGAGATGTTCAAGAAACTCTGTTCTAACCGCGTCTTGCATGTGCGAAAGAACTTCGCCTTCGAGTTCGGTATCAATTAATTCCCAAACAATATTGCGATCGCGCCCGGGAATGCGTTCGATAACATCAGCAATTTCAGAAGGGTGAAGCGTAGCAATAATATCGCGAGCAAGATCGATAGCGTCTTGACTGAGCGCCTCATGTAATGAGTCGACAGCTGACGTTTTGATTTCTTCTTGCGTGACCTTCTCGTCCATAATTAGTACCTATATATCCAAGATACTTAGAAATGGAGGGAATAGAGTGCGCCTGTTTTTATTCAGAACAAGGCGAGACGACGCACATGGCCACTCCCTGTAAGGAGGAGCAACGCTGTTCTGGTTGAAAACAGATGTGCTATAAACCTGCATTTTTAAGTATCTTGGGTATTACTTATGGAATAGAGTTTATCAGTGCTAGCCGTGCAATGCTAAAACTGTATGAGAACATAAGAATTGTGAAACAGTATTAAATCGTCTCAGTCTGGTTTTCTTGAAGCAGCATTTTTATTTCGGCACCACTTGATGCATGAAGGATGCGTTTTATTAAATTATCCAGTTCACCAATATCTGTACTGTTTATAATTTTTTTAATTTCCAGCATTGATGTTGGATGAACGCTAAATTCTCTTAAGCCTAAACCCAATAATAAACGGGTGTGTTCAATTTCGCCTGCCATTTCGCCACACATTGCCACCGGTATCTTTGCCTTTTTCCCGGCTTTTATGGTTGTCTGAATTAATCGCAGTACAGCCGGGTGCAGGGGATCATACAAGTAGTTGACTTCATCATTAACACGATCGATTGCCATGGTATATTGGATTAGATCGTTCGTGCCAATAGAAAGAAAATCCAGTTTTTTAGCAAAGACATCTGCACAAACAGCAGCAGCGGGCACTTCAATCATGCCGCCAATTTGTATATCAGGATCATATTCAATCGATTCATTATCAAGTTCTGCTTTTAGATCGTCGATCATTTGTAGAACCTGCTGCATTTCCTGTACGTTGGTTAGCATCGGGATCAATATTCGTACTGGCGAATGTGCAGACGCTCTTAACATGGCGCGTAATTGTGGTCGGAATAGCTCGGGTTCTTTTAGGCACAACCTTATGGCACGTAAACCCAAAGCAGGATTAGATTTCATCGGGCCAGTTTGTTTTCCGGCGCCGTCCACTTGTTTGTCAGCGCCTAAGTCAAGCGTGCGAATGGTTAAGGGTAAACCACGTAAGGTTTTAAGCACGCCCATGTAACTTTCAAAATGTTCTTCTTCATCTGGTGGTGTTTCACGGTTCATATAAAGAAATTCAGTTCGGTACAAGCCAACCCCTTTTGCGCCGACATCCTTTAAAGTTTTTAGATCTTTAGGCAGTTCAATATTTGCCATCAGCTCAATAGCAACGCCGTCAGTTGATTCAGCGGGGGCATTTTTAAGTTTTGCCAACGAGTAGTAATAACGTTTTACTTCTTTTTGTTTCTGATCATAAAAATGTTGAATGGATTTATCGGGGTTAATTAATATGGTGCCGGTTGTGCCATCGATAATAGCGATATCATCATTTTTTATATAGCGTCGGGCATTGTGTAAGCCAACAATAGCCGGGATGCCCAGGCTTCTGGCAAGAATGGCCGTATGCGAAGTAGGCCCACCAAATTCTGTTGCAAACGCAGCGATGCCATAATGTTGCATTAGTACAGTATCAGCGGGCGTTAAGTCATCTGCCAGAATGACGCGGTGTTTTAAATGTTCGTCTAGCGTTTCATGTAGTAAAGGTTTTTGTTTTAGCAGGAGTCGCAATATCCGGTTTACGACATGATCAACATCGTCACGCCGTGTACTGAGATAGGCATCTTGCATTTCATCAAACACATTAACCAATGCATCACGTTGTAACTTAAGTGCCCACTCTGCATTACACAGACGTTCTTTAATAATTCGTTTAGGCTCTTCGGTTAATGCATTATCTTCGAGCATTAATAAGTGTGTATCTATAAACGCAGAAATATCTACCGAGGCTGAACCTGGAATATGATCGCGTATAGCACGTAATTGCTGGCGCGCATTAGCCATCGCGTCATTAAAACGTGAAAGTTCATTGTCAATCTTTGTTCTTCGTATGCTGTATTCATGAACATCAAGCTGGTCGTGTTGAATGATATGAACCGGGCCAATTGCTATTCCGCGGGAAACACTGACACCTTGAATAGAGATGGTCATTCGTCTTCACCAAACTTATTGTTGATTAGTGATTCTAATGCAGCCATCGCCTCATCTTCATCAGCGCCGATTGTTTTAATTTCTATGATTGATCCTTTGCCCGCCGCCAACATCATTATTCCCATGATGCTTTTGCCACTAACTTCTTTATGACCGGAGCGCACGTTTATTTCAGCTTGAAAGCCTGATGCAAGCTGAACAAATTTAGCTGCAGCCCGAGCATGTAAGCCCAGTTTATTAATTATAGTAATTTCTTTGTGGTTCATTTTATGCTTCGCCAATATTAATGGTGATGCCATCAATTCCGCCGCTATAGGCTTTTTCTGTCATGTCAGCCAGATTCAAGTTCGGATAATTAAACAGTCGAATTAACATAGATAAATTTATACCGGTGACTATATTTACTACTGCACATTTATGTAATCGATGGGCAATATTACTTGGTGTAGATCCTATTAGATCAGTTAAAATAAGCACGCCATCACCTTGATCGAAGCCGTCAAGTAATGAGCATGCTGTTTCGTGTAATTTGTCTGGATCACAAGTTCGGCTTGCCGAAAGAAGCTTTACCTTTAATGGCTTGTTCTCAAACATATGATTTACTGCATCAAGCAAGGAATCTCCTATGCCGTCATGCGAAATAATTAATACTCCTACACTCATGTTATAAATCCCGATGTCTAATAATAGCTTGTCTGCTTGTGTCGTTAAATTTGGCAGCAAGTTGCTCAGTGATAAATACAGAACGATGATGCCCGCCGGTACAGCCTAAGGCAATACTTAAATAACTGCGGTTGTCTGCCTCAAATTGAGGTATCCAACGTTCAAGAAATTGTTCGATATCATTCAGCATTTGTTCAACGCTGTCCTGTTTTGATAAAAACTCAATGATAGGCTGATCTTTGCCCGAATACTGGCGCAAGTTTTTTTTCCAGTAAGGGTTGGGAAGACATCTTAAATCAAAAACAAAATCTGCATCTTTCGGTATTCCGTTTTTATAACCAAAAGACATGAACTGTAAAGAGAGGGTTGCTTTTCCTCGCCGGGCAATACGTTCGCGAACAATGTCACGTAACTCATGCAATTGCATATGACTGGTGTCAATAGCCAGATCGGCAGCTTCGGCAAGCGCGCCAATGACTTTTCGTTCATGTTTTATTGCATCAGCCAATGAAATCGAATCTGTAGAAAGCGGATGTTTCCTGCGAGTTTCACTAAAACGCTTGGTTAATACGTCATCGTTAGCTTCAATAAAAATTAATTCAGTTGATATATCCTGGTTTCGCAACAACGTGATTGTTTTGGGAAGAAATGAAAAGTCATCATGGCTATTGCGCGCATCGATGCCGATGACTATTTGTCTGGCGAGATTATTATCTTCTTTAGAGAATTGCTCGATTAATGTATTGAGCAGACTGACCGGAAGGTTATCAATGGCATAATAAGAAAGATCTTCCAGTGTGTTTAAAACAACGGTTTTACCCGCACCCGATAAACCGCTAACAATAATAAGTCGACGCTCTGTTTCATTCATTTAATCTTCGCCTGATTCCATCAGTCTATTTTTTCGTTTTTCAAATATCTTGGCTGCATTATAACCACTGACGCGCAAAATATGGTTGCGTGCAGCACACTCCATCATAACAGCCAGATTACGGCCTGGCGCTACTGGCAAAGTAATCAAAGGTACGTACATGTCCAACACGTTACGGGTGTCATAACTGCCTTCCAGTCGGTCCAGTGATAAAAGATCGGCATTTCCCATAGGTTGTAATTGTACGATTAATTTAAGGTATTTGTTTTTTTTGATAGCACTGTCGCCAAATAATTCACGCACATTAATAATGCCGAGTCCTCTGACTTCGAGAAAATCCTGTAGTGTCTTTGGGCATGTGCCATTAATAATGTCGGGTGCGATTTTTGAAAAGAGTGGTGCGTCATCAGCAATTAAACGATGGCCACGAGAAATCAGCTCAAGTGCAAGTTCGCTTTTACCTATGCCACTGGCGCCGGTTATTAAAATACCAATTGCCATGATCTCCATGTATACACCATGTAGCGTTAGTATGTCGGCAAACAGGTTAGTTAAAAAATAATGCAATACATCAGACAGTTTGCCGCCATTTTTTGGCGAAGAAAATAAGGGAACGTTATGTTCATCACTTTTTTGTTTAAGTAATGCCGGTACTTTGCAGTTATCAGCGACAATAATACAAACTAGCGTACTATTAAATAACTGTGAGATAGCATCTTGTTTGGTAATGTCTCTTAGTCCTTCAAGGTACTTAATTTCAATTTTGCCAATAATTTGTATTTGATGAGGATGGATCAGATTTAAATGACCGACTAAAGAAAGGCTGCTTGATGATTCAGATGTCGTTTGTTCATCGTCCCGGATGATCGCGTTCTTTCCGCCTTGTTGACCCGCTAGCCACTCAAGTTTTAATTTATCACGATGAATATTGAATAAATCTTCTACGTTTAACTGGTTAGTGAGTCCCGGCATAGAATCAACCCGTTAAGATAGAATGCATTTCTGTTGCAGAACGGGATTGTCTGAGTTTGTTAAGCGTTGCTGTATCGCTAAATATTTCGGCGAGTGTCGCTAATATTTGTAGATGCTCTTCAGTTGAGTCTTCTGGCACGATTAAGGCAAACAATAAGTCAACCGGGGCGTTATCGACAGCATCGTAATCAATGCCGGCATCAAGCTGTATAAATGCCGCAATAGTTTTTTCGCCCTTTTTCAATCGTCCGTGCGGTATAGCAATGCCATTACCGAGACCGGTGCTACCTAGCCGCTCTCTGGCAATTAAACAATCAAACACCTCGGTTTGTGATGTTGAGTTGTCAGAATTAGCGATGGCTTTTGCCAGTGTGTCCAATGCATCTTTTTTACTGTGACAGTTTACGTTTGGAAAGACACAGTCAGGCAACAAAATATCTGAAATATTCATATTTATATATAATATTTAGTAAAAAAACGAAGAGCACTTAATCAGCGCTTTGGCCTTTTAGACTGTTTTCTCCTCGATGATGATCGGTTAATTTTTCTTTGTGTTTTTTTAACTGCCGATCAAGTTTATCTATTAGTCCATCAATAGCAGCGTACATGTCTCCCTGTTCGTTATCAGCAAATAAATTGCCACGATTAACATGTACAGTTGCTTCGGCTTTTTGCCGTTCTTTTTCTACGCTTAATATGACATGGGTATTGTTAATATGTTCGAAATGCCGTTCTAATCGTTGAAATTTATTTTCTACATAGGATTTTAATGAGTCAGTTATATCAACATGTCTACCCGTTACATTAATTTGCATAATATCTCCTAATAATTATTGTTTTTTTCAAGCCAATCTTTTTCGTTCGTTTGAAGGCGGTATGGCCATAGCCTCTCTGTATTTTGCGACAGTTCTTCTCGCAACATTAATTCCTTGATCTTCCAGTATGGCCGCAATCTTACTATCACTGAGTGGTTTATCCGGCGTTTCTGCCTGGACCAGTTTTTTAATTAGAGCGCGAATAGCAGTTGAAGAACAGGCGCCACCGTAATTTGTGCTGACATGGCTGGAGAAAAAATACTTTAGTTCAAAAATACCTCGCGGCGTATGCATATATTTGCGTGTTGTTACCCGTGAAATAGTTGATTCATGCATGCCCAGCGTTTCGGCAACATCATGCAACACCAGTGGTTTCATTGCCTCTTCACCATAATCAAGAAAAGCACGTTGTCGTTCTACAATGCATGTTGTCACGCGCAAGAGTGTTTCGCTTCGACTACGTATGCTTTTAATAAACCATCGCGCTTCTTGCAAATGTGATTTAAGGGAATTGTTATCATCACTATTATCTGCGCGGCGAATCATATTAGAATAAACAGAATTTATTTTTAAACTGGGTATAGAGTCTGTATTTAGATCAACTTTCCATACGCCGTTTACTTTTTTGACATAAACATCAGGTACCACATACTCAGTGCGTGCATCGCTGACTTGATTGCCAGGTCTGGGATTCATGGACTGAATTAAAGTAACAACTTCTGTCAACGCTGCTTTATCCAGTTTCATTTTACGCATTAGCTGGTTGTAATCATGGCTGGCTAGCAGGTCTAGATAATTAGCAACAAGATTTTTTGCTTGTTCCAGTCGGGGTGTGTCGGTATTACATTGTTCCAGTTGTAGGCCGAGACACTCTTTGATATCTCTTGAAGCAACACCGATAGGATCCATAGATTGAATCATGCTTAAAACAGCTTCAATTTCTTCAATGCCAATATCTTCCAGATCATCGCCAAGGGTTGCCAGGATATCTTCGAGAGGCTCAGTTAAGTAGCCATCATTATCGAGTGAATCAATAATGGTCATAGCAATAACCTTATCGGTATCTGATGTTGGCGTTAGGTTAAGCTGCCATTCCAGATGTTCGTTCAGTGTTTTTTCTCCGGAATCCTGATTTTCAAAACCATCATAACTATTGTCAGAACTCGCTTTTGTAAAACTGGGTGTGCTGTCATAAACATCGTCCCAACCACTATCAACGGGAAGTTCATCTGGCATAGTGTCCTGATTCATTTCAGGTGTTTGTTCCGGTGGTTCGGAAGAATCTATTTCTACTTTTACTTCCTCTTTATTTGCGTTCTCTGTCTGCGTATTTTGTCCCGCTTCTCCTTCGTCGACTTCCAGCATCATATTGGACTCCAGCGCCTCTTGAACTTCCGCTTGTAGCTCAATACTGGATAGCTGCAGCAGGCGAATTGCCTGTTGTAGCTGTGGTGTCATGGTCAGGCTTTGACCAATTTTTAATTGTAAAGATGCTTTCATATTATTAAGTGTAACTTAAAATCCCTGTATTTGAGTTAGTTCCAAGAAGTAATGGGTTTAGAGTGAAAACTCCTCTCCCAAATAAACTTCTCTAACTTGTTCGTTGTCCAGAATCTGTTCTGCTGATCCCTCCGCAAGAATTCTGCCATCATTGACAATATAAGCACGATCACAGATTCCAAGCGTTTCCCGGACATTATGATCGGTAATCAATATGCCTATTCCATGCTCGCAGAGGCGATGAATTAATCGTTGTATATCATTGATAGAAATAGGGTCAATACCCGCGAAAGGCTCATCTAGCAACAAAAAACGGGGTTCAGAAGCTAAAGCCCTGGCGATTTCCAGACGTCGACGCTCACCGCCAGAAAGACTCATGCCCAGGTTATCTCTAAGGTGAGTAATATGAAATTCCTGTAGCAATAACTCCAGGCGTTGTGTTGCTTTAAGATGATCATTTGGCAAACGTGTTTCGAGTATTGCCATAATATTCTCTTCAACTGTCAATTTTCTGAACACAGATGCTTCCTGTGGTAAATAGCCCAAACCCATGTGCGAACGTTCATCCATAGATAAACGACTTATTTCGCGGTTATCCATGTGTATGGTGCCATTATCTGATGCTATCAGACCGACGATCATGTAAAAGCTGGTTGTTTTACCGGCACCGTTTGGGCCAAGTAAACCAATGGTTTCACCGCTTTGTATGGTTAAACTGACATCCGCAACGACCTTTCTAGATTGATAGGATTTTGAGAGATGACGTACAGATAAAATACTCATATGAAAACAGATTAGCTAAATACGCTAATAATAAGTATTAGTAATGTACTTTAAAGTTAATTGAATACAAATGTTTTAATCCCTTATTCTTTTTTCTTTTTAATTGTTATTTTAACACGACCGTCTTTTTTCTTTTTAGTTTTTCCATCTTCAGTTTTGCTTGTTTTTGTAGAACCTTTTGCCTTTACCCGACTAAGTACAGTGTCATATTCTATTCGGCTGCCACTAAATCGCAGGCCTTCTTGAGTTACTAAAGCGTCATTAATCAAGATGACATAATCTTTTAAGGCATAGTACTCCATTTGTAATGCTTCGGCTTCATCATATACTTTACTATTATCTGGCAATTGACGGTAGGTAGCCGGATTTCCTTGCATGATGACTAGTTCCATGTCACCACTATCAGCAAAATGTACTGTCATTGTATGCCCGGTCATGCGAATGCTGCCTTGAACGACAACGACATCACCTCGATAAATCGTAACTCCCTTAATATCATCCATTTCAGCAGAGTCGGCTTCAATTTCGATGTCTTTTTGTTTATCTGTAGACAAGGCAAACGCACAATTCATCATTGATACGAGAACAATAGCTAATACGTATTTAAACGTGTGTTTAAGGTGTTCGTTTTGATTCAATTGTTGTTTGTACATTACTAAGAAACTCCATTCGCTGTTCTTGTAGATAAGCGCGCATTCCAATGGAAGTGGTTGTTGATTTTTTACTGATCAAGGTAGCGGCTTTCTCGGTTTCCGCATATTTTTGATCAACCAGTACGCGAGCATCTTCAGTTATTAATTCAAGTTTGAGTGTTCCATCTTCATCATTTTGATGTAGATAGACATTTCCGCTTAACAGGATAACGTCATTACCTGATGTGACCCAACCTTTGTCAGACTTAACAATAATAGGCGGTTTGTTCTGACGAAATATCTCAAGTTCAGGTTCATGTAATTCGGTTGTATTATCATCGGGATAGTGAGCCATATAAGCAGCATTCAAACGATTTTTAGGCGTGCCGTCCTGATTCATTGTTAAGGTGGTGAAATTTTCCATATAGTAGTCAGGATAATGAGCCAGTTTACTTAATTTTGTTACATCGTCCTCGCTCAGTTTGTCCAAAGCCCAGTAACTAAGTCCAGCGACAATGGCTAGAATGAGTGCCAGTTTCCATCTGCCTGTGAACATATAAAGTTATCCAGGCTTGTTCAAGAGAGATAAGCTTTGATTCGATCGTCAAATTTGTCCTGGGCTTTCATAATCAATTCACACACTTCTCTAACAGCGCCTTGCCCTCCTCGATCTTCCGTTGTCCAGTCAGCATGTTGTTTGACTTCAGGTCTTGCATCAGCAACCGCAATTGCTAAACCAACTTTAACCATAGCGGGCAGATCGATGACATCATCTCCAACATAAACCACCTGTTCGTGTGTAAGTCCGAGTTCATCTATGAGTTTCATTAACCTGGCACCTTTGTCTTTTTCGCCTTGATAAACATATTCGATACCAAGAGATGCCATTCGTTCAGCGACAATTTTTGATGAACGCGCTGTAATAACAGCAATGTTGCAGCCTGATTCCAGCAACATAACCAGACCATGTCCATCTCGTACATGAAACGATTTATATTCATTACCGTTTTCACCGAGAATAAGTTTGCCATCAGTTAATACACCGTCGACATCAAACACAGCAAGCTTAATGTTGGCGGCCTTTTTTATGAGTGCTTTTTTATCCATTAAACCACCCGAGCTCGTAACAGATCATGCATATTCAATATTCCGGTTAATTTATCTTCATCATCAACAACAACCAGGGCGTTAATACGATGTGACTCCATAAGCGCAAGTGCTGAGGCTGCCAACGAGTTCGGACGTATACTTTTCCCATTTTTTGTCATTACCTCTTTAACATGGCAAGTCTTCACGTCAATATTTGAATCGAGTGAGCGGCGTAAATCACCGTCGGTAAAAATACCTAAAACATTTTCATCGTCATCAACAATCGTTGTTATTCCCAGGCCTTTTTCAGACATTTCAATCAATGCCTCGCTTAATAAGGCACTTTCGGAAACTTTCGGGATACCTTTGCCGGTATGCATAATATCGCTGACATGTAATAACAGGCGTCGGCCTAATGTCCCGCCAGGGTGTGATAAAGCAAAGTCGTCTTCACTAAAGCCCCGTGCTTCAAGCAAAGCAATTGCAATAGCGTCGCCCATGGCCAAAGTTGCTGTCGTGCTTGCAGTTGGTGCCAGACCTAGAGGACATGCTTCTTTGCTAACGCTAACATCAATGTTTACCGTTGCTGCTTTTGCCAGGGTGGAGTCGGGGTTGCCGGTCAAGGCAATCATTAACGTGTCTAATCTTTTAATAACGGGTAATAAGGCAACGACTTCATCTGTTTCGCCTGAATTAGATAATACTATAACGATATCTTTGCTGGTAATCATGCCTGAGTCGCCATGACTGGCTTCTCCCGGATGAACAAAAAAAGCAGGCGTGCCAGTACTGGCTAAGGTTGCCGCTATTTTTTTGCCAATGTGACCGGACTTGCCCATGCCAATGACGACGACCCGTCCTTCACATTGAAGAATGACATTGCAGGCAGCAACAAAACTTTCATCAATACGATCAATTAATTCCGCCAGCGCGGATTGCTCAGTTTCTATTACTGTTTTTGCCAGTGATTTTAGTGTGTCAGGGCTAATTTCATTCATGATCGTGTTTATGTCAGTCCAATAGTCTGTGAAAACAATGTGTATTGATATGTAATAAAACAAAGCAATAGTATCGCTCCTTCAGGCCGTATCAGTTTACCCTTGCTTGAGACGAATACCATAGCGCCTAGCAATAAAGTTAATCCGATCATGGTTGGAAAGTCCCGGTTTAAAACTTCGGCGATAAAATAATCAGGGTGAATTAATGTCGGTATGCCTAATACGGCCAGCATGTTAAACATATTTGAACCAATAATATTGCCAACAGCAATATCGGCTTCGTTTTTCTTTAAGCTTATGATGGAGGCAGCTAATTCAGGCAAGCTGGTGCCGATAGCAACAATGGTTAAACCAATAACAAGGTCGGGGACACCAAAAAATTCCGCAATTGAGACCGCGCCTCGTACTAGCAAGTCTGCCCCAAGCAATAACAAGGCAAGCCCAAGCAGCAGTTTCATTATTGCTTTTCCTAAAGAGTCTGCCTTGTTTGTCTCTCCGGCAAATTCTTGAACAAATTCATTTTTTAGGGGATCGTCGGCACTGCTTCGTTTTGCAATCCAAATTATCCAGCTAATAGAGATAACAAGAGAGACAAGCAATATTGCCGCGTCAATTCGACTTAGGTGGCCATCAATCATCACAGCCAAGCCAATTATGATGGCCACGCACATTAGACCGTATTCTTTTTTTAATGTGTTTGATGCGATAGTGATGGGAAAGAAAAGAATGCTTAGGCCGAGTACCAGGCCGATGTTAGTAATATTTGAGCCTAGTGCATTACCTATCGCTATTGAGCTTTTGCCTTGCAGGGCGGAAACTGAACCAACAATAATTTCAGGGGCAGAAGTGGCGAAACCAACAATTGTTAAACCAATGATTAATGGCGGCATACCTAGTTGGCGAGCAATATTTGATGCGCCTTCCACAAAAATATCTGCACCATATATAAGTAGTGCAAAGCCAATTAGAACTAATAAACATGAAACCAGCATGTACTCGCTATTCCTTAATATATAAATTAAGGAGATGATGCCAGAATAAGCGGATTCTGAGAAATTTATGAGCCGTTGGCTTTTTACCTGAATCTGAAAAAATCATAGACTGTCTGTAGATAAACTATTTAATGAGTTCAAATGTCCAAACGTTATAAATCTTTGAAAGATTGGTTGAGCAATGTGCTTGGCACGAGTGAGTTTGAATTAAAGCCTGCGTCAGAGGATGCCAGCTTTCGATCTTATCACCGTCTTTTTTTGCAAGATGAAACGTTTATTGTGATGGATGCACCGCCGCCGCAGGAAGATTGCGAACCTTTCGTCAGGGTGACAAATATACTGCACGCTTCTGGTGTCAACGCGCCGACGATACATGATATGGATCTGCAACAAGGGTTTTTATTGCTGGATGACTTTGGCAATCATTTATATCTGCATAAGCTTGACTCATCCACAGCTAATAAGCTTTATTCTGATGCAATAATAGCGTTGGTTCGTATGCAAAGCCTGGCTAATGTAAAGGAACTGGCAAGTTATGATGAGTCTTTATTACGTCGTGAAATGCAGCTTTTCACGGAGTGGTTGTTAGAGAAGCACCTTAAAATTGTGTTAAGTCAGGAGCAAAATAAATCTATTGAATTATTGTTTGATGTGCTTGTAGAAACGGCGCTTGAGCAGCCGAAAGCCTTTGTACATAGGGACTTTCATTCAAGAAACCTGATGCTTACGGCGGAAAATAATCCTGGTGTAATTGATTATCAGGATGCGGTAAATGGCCCTATTAGCTATGACCTCGTTTCTTTATTAAAGGATTGTTATATTAAATGGTCAAAGGATGAAATTAACGAATGGGTTAATTTTTACATCAATCAAAGCGCACAACATGACACTGAAATTAATCGTAAACAATTTCAACGTTGGTTTGATCTAATGGGTGTGCAACGACACCTGAAAGCCAGTGGCATTTTTGCACGCTTATCGCATAGAGATGGTAAACATGGATATTTAAAAGATGTTCCTCGGACACTCTCTTATATTCTCGATTTGAAAAATGATTATGACGAACTGGTTCCATTATGTTTATTGATAGAGGAATCCGTCTTGCCAATATTTCAGGAATCTTAACAATATGCGCGCCATGATTTTAGCAGCAGGGCGGGGTGAACGAATGCGCCCTTTGACTGATAAGGTGCCGAAACCGCTATTAGAAATTGCGGGAAAAGCGTTGATTGTTTATCAAATTGAAGCGCTGCAAGCGGCAAGCGTTAGAGAAATCGTTATCAATACGGGTCATCTAGGCGATCAAATTCAGTATGAACTTGGTACTGGCGCATCATTTGGTGTAGATATTCAGTATTCTGATGAAGGTGACAACATACTGGAAACAGCCGGCGGCATTATTAAGGCTTTGCCGATGTTGGGCGAAGATCCGTTTATTGTTACCAATGCTGATATCTTTACCGATTTTGATTACTGCTCTTTACCTGAACAATTGGAGTCTGATGCTCATATCGTTCTGGTTAATAATCCACCGCATAATCCTGAAGGTGATTTCGCCTTCGAAAACGGTTATGTATTCGAACAAGGCAACACGAAATTAACCTATAGTGGTATTGGTTTATTTCATCCTCATTTCTTCAGAAATTTCAATTCTGGCCGATACCCTTTGGCACCAATGTTGTATCAATCAGCCCAGGCTAAGCGGTTGAGTGGTCAACATTTTACGGGTCTTTGGAACGATATTGGTACACCAGTTCGTTTAAAAGAAATCAACGACAGCAAAGCAAAATAAGAAAGTTAACACTAACAAACTGATTTGATAAAAGGGTTCAAATTGAATCTTTTTTCATAAAGGATGTCTTATTGTTGCGCTGCAACATTAAGCGTGATACGGTTTGCCGAATAATTAGTGTACTTTCTATATCTTGTAGTATTTAGTTTTTTTACCACTATATATAGAATAACTACGTTGGAAAGGGTATGATTCGCGCCAATTTCAGCGGTTTTGTCGTCAATTAAATACAATCCGGTTTGAATTTAATGAAAATCAATAGATCGTTCACAATAGACTTCTGTTTAAAAGTCCTCCTCCTCGTTTTTGTGGCGCCACTCTCCGTTCAGGCCAATGAAAAAAATACGGCCTTTGATTCTTGTCAGATAGTTGACGCAATAGATAAACAGTTGCCTACTTCCGAAAATTATCTCTCTGAAAACCTGAACGATCTTAAGGGCATCAATGAGCGTGGTGTGTTGCGTGTTTTGCTGCAAAAGAAGAAAAATGCATGCACCATCAGTCAAATAGAGCAGCAGCTCATTAAAGAGTTTGCTCATCTAAATAATCTGGCTTTGCATTGGGTCTACGTCGATAACGATTGGGAGTTATTGCCAGAGCTGTTGAAAGGTAATGGCGACATTATCGTTGCTCAGGATCAAACTCTATCTGCAAGTATTCAAAATGAAGTTAATTTCAGTCATTCGTGGGCAGATGCAACATTCAAAGTCGTTGAGCGTTCCGATAATAGCCGAATCAGTCGTAAAGAAGATCTCTCTGGCCGACAAGTTGCTGCTTATAAGTCTTCGCCAGTTTGGAATACGCTGGTTGAATTAGTTGAGTCGCAAACAGGCATGGTTCTGGAAGAAATTCCGCAGACACTTTCTTATCTGGAAGTTATGCAGCTAGTAAAAACAGGCGAATATGATCTGGTTATAGCAGACAGTCTTTTCCTTGATACGTACTTACCGTTGAATACTGAGTTACAAGCTAATTTTAGTTTGACGGATGAACGTAAAATGGCATGGGCAGTAAAAACGGATGATAAGGAATTATATAAAACAGTAAATCAATATTTAAATAAACAACATTTGACGCATGATGTTGCCAGCATTCATTTTGATGACCTTTCGTTAATAAAAGACAGAGGCATATTAAGAGTCATTACTAATGCAAATCCATCACATTACTATTTACACAATGGCAAGTTACGTGGCTTTGAATATGAATTATTAAAAGAGTTTGCGTCAAAGCATATATTGCGCGTCGACGTTGTTTTAGCTGATTCACAAGAAGAGATGTTCGACTTACTCAGAGAAGGCAAAGGTGATGTTATAGCAGCATCTTTAGCTAGTAGTTTAATCAACGCAGAAGAATTAGTTCAATACACAGCACCTTATAATTATGCAAGCCCGGTGATTGTTGGGCGTGATGCGGATGATTTGATTATTGATATCCGTGATTTAACAGGAAGAAGAGTCACCTTGTCTGAAGATAGCCCGTATTGGAATTATATGTCGCAACTTAAACAACAAGGTCTGGAATTTGATCTGGTTAAAGCAGATGTTGGCGTTAGCATGGAAGGTACTTTATTAATGGTTGCCTTAGGTATGTATGACTTGACGGTTGTCGGCAATCATCAGATAAAATCAGCTTATATAAAAGAAGCTGGTTTAAAACCGCAATTTGTTTTATCCGAGCCACTGGCGCATCGTTGGGCCGTAAGAATGGATGATCAGCAATTAAATAATGCCTTGAATACATTTATAGAAAATGAATACCGCAGTACTAATTATAATGTCTTGCATGCAAAATATTTTGAACAGCCACAAATACAAAATACTAACAATAGATTAACTCGATTTAGTTCACTGTCTCCCTATGATGATGTAACACAACATTATGCAGATAAATATGGTTTTGACTGGCGTTTAATAACAGCATTAATGTTTCAGGAAAGTCAGTTTAATCCAGAGGCCTATTCTTATGCTGGTGCAGAGGGTTTAATGCAATTGATTCCAGCAACGGCTGAACTAATGGGCGTCAGTGATGCGCGTAATGCAGAGAGTAGTATTTATGCGGGTGTTCGTTATCTAAATTATTTGAGAGGCAAATTCGAAGAATCATTACTTTTGCAAGATCGTATGTGGTTTACGCTGGCATCGTATAATGCCGGTTATGGCAGAGTTAAACGTGCACGTGCGTTAGCAGAAAAAATGGGACTGGATAAGGATTTATGGTTTGATAATGTCGAATTAGCAATGATGTCCCTGGCAAAACCTTATATGAAAGATGGCGAGCAAGTTCGTTATTGTCGTTGCGGTCAAACCGTTGTTTATGTGCGCGAGATTCGTACACGTTATTTCAACTACATTCGTTTAATGGCAACGCAAAATATTGCCAGTCTCACAGAGCCGAATAGAAAATCTACTTATCTGCATTCAATAAATTAGTCCTGTTTCGAGACCTCTGCACAAGCAGGAATTTTGTTTTCTGGCAAGGCAAGAACGCACGGAATGAGGGAGTTTATAATTATAAATGACCGATTGAGTACGTTCTTACCAACAGTAGGCGCTTTAGGCGACGCCGCCAGAGGACAAAAGAACAATCGTGCAGAGATCTCGTAATTACTCCGACAATAACCTCATCAAACTCTGTGCATGATTCGCTGCTTCTATACCCCGATCAGTAAGATAACCCCCATCAACATGATCTGTTAAACCCTTATCAAATAATCGCTCGGCTGCAGCGATCATTTCTTGTGAAGCTTCTTTAGTATGAATCTTGATACCATTTGCTGTTGAACCAAGATCAAATTGATTTAATAGCTTAATTTCTTCCAGTCTTTCATTTGAATACATCATAGTTTTTCTACCAATTGTTTAATTTAGGCGCAGCATATGGCGAAGCGTCGTATTATTTTTACTTGTAAAGTCATTACAAGTAATAGTTGGAGTAAAGGAGAATATGGAGGTCTTGCGTGGTCATTCTTTATATCCCTTCTCATAGTAACGATTCATTAACTGACTTTGACCACATACTTTAACAATGCAGCAATAGCCAGGAAGACGATACCGATGATATCAACTACCAGTACTTTATATATTGAATCGTTGTATCCGCCAACCAGATAAACCAATGCTATGAATGACACCATACTTACCATAGCCATTATCATGGCGGCGCCTTGATAGGATGGGAAGAAAACCGAATATAAAATAAAGCCGCCAAGTACACCAAACAACAACGCCCGATGTCTCATTAAAATGATCAGATCATTACTTGCAAGACTAATTGAATACGCGTTTTCCAGATTTTGAGCAGAGAGCACTCCTAATACAGGGGCACAATTAATCAATCCAACGATGATAAGACATACAGTAATCGTTTTTGTCAAATGATCACTCCTTGCTTCAGTTAACAATAAATAAAGCAACAATAATTAAAAGGAACTTGAAGAATCTTTTCATATAAGCCTAACGGCCAAGCCAAGGGGCAGCGTAGCCGTCCCGTTTAGGCGCCTGGTTAGGGCTTTTGATTCCAAGATATGTCTACTTTACGATGCTGTGAAATACAGTCACGAAGATATAAATTAATTAAGCTTTGATAAGGCACGCCTGAATCATTTGCCATACCCTTAAAATAGTTAATCACATCCTCACCAAGCCTCATTGTTACTGGTTTTTTAAGCTTTGATGCATAAGGGTTTTTACGGGATTTCATTTTCGATAAATCATATTCTTTTTTCATTATGCTTCACCTTTATAGAGTTTGCGCTCTTTTGCTGTTGCTTTACGTGCTGATATGATCCGAATGAGATTACCCGACTCTTGTTCACAATGACAGATAAGGAGAATTCTTGATTGATTGCTGTGACCTAGTATAAGAAATCTGTCTTCTAGCTCTGAATTCTCTTCATCAAAGAATTGGATTGCAAAGTCATCGTAGAATACGGATTGTGCTTCTTCGAAAGTTACGCCATGTTTCCTTTTGTTTGATGCTGCTCTGGATGCATCCCATTCAAACCTAACCATAAATACATTGTATTTACATCAGGTGGAATGTCAAGTTGCTTGTTTTGCGGCCCTAACGGCGCAATTAACAAGCGCGGCGTTTTTTACCGCGTCCTGGTTGAATTGCCTTATTAGCATTTAGTGGCTCAATGCTTTAAGTACTGTCTTTGGTTCTTTTGCTACTACATTAAGTAAAACTAATGCTGGACCATGAGGTGTGCGGTCACCACGTTCCCAGTGACGGAGCGTACTAACACTTATGCCAAATGCTGATGCAAACTCATTTTGAGACATGCCAACCTGGGTTCGAATATTTTTTACATCAACAGGTGTGAATTTATGGACTACTGCTTTTTCTTTTTTTCCTTTTGAAAACTCTAGAGCTTCATCAAGGCCTTGTTTAATGCTATCAAATGCTTTACTCATTTTCGGCTCCCATAGTTCTTGATAAGTAACGAAGTAAATTTAGCTAAATCGTTACACTCGGTTTTAGTTAAATTGGCTTTTTCGCCCTTACCAAATAAGGTTAATAAAAATAATGGCATAGATTGATTGTGATGATAATAGATAACACGAACACCACCACTTTTACCTTTGCCCTGTGCAGACCACCTCAATTTGCGAATGCCACCAGCACCTTGGATGATGTCACCTGCGGCTGGATGCGATGCTAAATAATTGATAATACTCAACCTTTCAGCTTCTTTGAGTAATTTCCTCGATCTTTTTAGGAATTCAGGTAGCTCAACTATGGTTTGCATAGCTATAAGTGTAATCCATTGGATTATAGCGCGTCAATGATTTTTGTGATGCTAACGCCGCGCTCTGCGGTAATTTTGGAGCGCAGCGGAAAAATTGTCCGACAGTAGCGCTTTGTTAGGCATTTTTTGCAAAATCATATAATCCATTATAAGTCGCTGTTATCGTAAACATAGAATGTAAATATTTTAGCGTTTCTCCATCTAGGTCAGATTCATTTGTGTGCCTATTGAATACTGAAACATGACACGCAAGTGCGCTTTCAATCCAATTGGTTGAATAACTCACAACTTCAATAAAATTAACTAAATTTGCCTTCGAACTTTTGCTCCAATCAGTTTCACCTTGTATTCGAAATCCTGATTTATCTTTATCGAAGGCATGATGAAAAATAGCATCTTTATTCCAATGCAAATAGTCATTACAAACATCAAGAAGCTTTTTAGTAAACTCTGAGTTATGACCTATCTCTTCTTTTCGAACATCCATTGTTAAAATATTATTTCTATTTTCTTCATCTAAGATTCTTTGTTTGTTGGCTTTTATTCGCTTTCCAATTTTTGATGGCGATAAATGTTTCCACCAAAGCTTTCTATATTCTTCAGCACCTAGTTCACTATTAATAAACCGAGTTAATGCTTCAAAGTCAGTCAATAAAAGAAAAATTATTTGGCAAGATTCTATATAACTTCTTAGCTGTTGGAATGCTTGAAATTCTCTTCCCACACAGAATGATCGAACCAAATTATCTAAAGCGAAGTTTTTTTGCCGCCACAACTGTAAAATCAACAAATCAGTTAACGGGTTTCGCTCATTGGTGCTTGAGTTTTTGTGTATTACTTCACCAGTTAATAGCTTTGAAAGTTTTTCATAGGAAAAATGATTATAAGCAACTGAAAAGTGCAAAAGAAAAATATAAGGTTGAAACTTCGAGGCGGACTCATTATTTAGAGGATACGTTTCCTCTATTCCAACGGTATATGCATTCACAAAGTTTACGAGCTCATCATAGTTAAAAGGAGCAGTACACTTTATGTTTTCAACCCATTCATTTTCTAGCAAATTGTAAATTTCCTCGATTGAAAGAGATCTACCTGTAAATTTTTCGGCCATTAATATTCCTTTGCCTAACGCTTTGTTAAGCGGCGTATTTTTTACGTCCGCTTGAGCTACTTGTTAAGCTTTTACGCATAGTTACTACGATAAGGTAGAACATGTAAATCAGACTTATTTTGACGTGATTGCCAAAGGTCATAGGCGTTTTGAAGGCGAAGCCAATGGTCGGCAGAAGGTTTTTTAAATACCAGCTCCAAACGTAGCGCCATCTCTGGTGTTATTGCACCTCTACCATTTAGAACTTTTGAAAGTGTTTTACGACTGACATTTAAATGCTCAGATGCGTCTGTAATGGTGAGTTCTAAAGGGGTTATTACTAGCTCTTTTAGAATTTCACCTGGGTGCGCGGGGTTGTGCATACTCATTAGTGATAATCCTCATAATTTACTATTTCCGCATCTCGACCTATGAATCGAAATGTTACTCGCCAATTACCGCTAACTGAAACTGACCATATATGTTTACGGCTGCCTTTTAGCTCGTGTAGTCGTAAGCCAGGTAAATCCATATCCTGCGGGCTTTCAGCTTGATCAAGGTTGGTGAGTATTAACCTTATGCGTTTAGTATGTTTTGCTTGAATACCAGACGACTTACCAGTTTTGTAGAAACGCTCTAATCCCTTATGTATAAAACTAGTTATCATGACCTAATTGTAACCTAAAAGGTTACGTTGTCAAGTGGGCGATTTTAAAGGTTTAACGGTTTGCTTGAGGGGCTGGCCTGGGCGCAAAGCGCCGATTTAGGCCAGTCCCTCCTCGAAGCAATTGTTAGATGCCTCAACGTATTCAAAATAATCTGGTGAAACCTCGATAGGCACAGTGAGGAAATCACCTACAGAAGTTTTTCGAATAATTGCGAATCGAAATTCCTCTTCCGATCGAAATGCTTCAGGTTTCTGAGAATACGCCAACCGTGCAATTTCATATCCGCTAGGCCTTTTTTCGACTTCGTGCCCTTTCGTATATTCGATCGCACAGCCCTCCGCCCCTCCGAAGTACTTCCCCGGCAAATTCTCTATCCCTAACGTAATGGCTTCTGCAAATCGTTTGGGGTCGCGTATCAAGACAATATGGGTACCAAGGCTATTCCTTTTTACGGCGTCCATAGTTTGGTGGCAACAAAGTATGTATATTGAATTTGACGCAAACATACCTTGCTGGTCTATACCTCTATATCGCACATGAGATTCGCCTTCTGTTCGATCTCTTCGGTTCTCATCTTCGATCTGTTTGTAATAATAGATATTTCCAAATCTAATTATTCCGTTCATAAATTGCTGAGCATACTCGCGCCTTGAAAAGGCCCGATATAACAAGGGAGGAAATTGGCCAAGGGTCTTTAATGATGGCATTGATAGTTTCCCGGGCATCTAACGTCTAGGGTAAGGCGCGCGACGCTTTTTTCGCGTCGCACTTGACCCGCTTGTTATGTTTTTTGATTCAGTAGACATGCTTTAGTTTACCCAGCCCTTACGTTGAGAATATTTTGTATACCATATTAAAAAAGCAGATACTACAATAGACATTAAGCTACCAACCCAGATATCTATAGAGCTAGTCACTTGAGCAGTATGAATGTTTGTTACGACCACTCCTATGAGTGACGCTATAAATAAATAGTAAGCAGCTGCTTTTCTTAGTATTAATAGTATGTCTCCAAGTAGGCCGACAAATACTGCAATTGCGAATGCGCCTGTAGCCCAAATTGGACGAGTTTCGATTAAGGATTTTGCTGCATCAGGATAATTAGTTAGCATTTCAGGGTTCATTTGCATAATGAAGTTCATGCTACCCATTCCATTCCAGATTAATGTAACAATACAAATTAACCAAAAGCTCCAGTGAATTCTTGTTTCAGCCATAACTACTTCCTTCATGTACCGATGATCGATTTTAAAACATAACAGTATGTTATATGGACGCGGCTTAGCACGTTAAACATAGAATCCATATAGTGTATTAATTAGTGACATGAGGTAAGTGTCCTTTTTATTCATAATTGTTATAATCCTTTGACAATTTATATTTGTAAGCAAACAAGGAGGTTCGCTTATGGAAAACCATTCTCTCACATCTGATACGTCTATTGAACGATTTTGGGATCGTTATATAGAATTACTTTGTAAACAAGGCGTTAAGTCCTCTTCTGCTCGCTGGTATGTTATTCGTGCGGAGCAATATATCAACGCTTATCCTGATAAAAAATTACATGAACATCAGCCTGATGATGTCACTCATTTTCTTCAAAAAATAGGCCGAGCGGGCCGGATAAATGACTGGCAGTTTAGGCAAGCCGTTGATGCTATACGGAATTTGTTTCGGCTTATTACCAATAAGTGGGAAAATGAATTTGATTGGCAATATTGGATCGATTCTTCTCAGTCCTTATCACAGGAACACAGAACGATTGCTCGTGAGACAATGCCGTATACAGATAAACAAGGTGCTGAGCACCATTCGGATCATGATACTAATGTGGTTCGTAAGCAATATGAAAAATATCGTACAGCGTTGATAACGGAAATACGTCGGCGCGCTTATTCCATTAGTACGGAACAACTTTATGATATGTGGCTGGTACGGTTTATTGCATACAATAACAAACGTGATCCGATAGAAATGGCAGAGGCTGAAGTTGTTTCTTTTCTTGAATACTTGGCTGTTCAACGAAAAGTTTCTGCCAGCACTCAAAATCAGGCATTAAATGCATTAGTCTTTTTTTATAGCAATATTGTTAAGAAGCCGTTAACAGAATTGGATGGCTTTGTTAGAGCTAATCGCCCTAAACGTATACCTGTTGTATTAACTAAAGATGAAGTAGCTAAATTATTGCATAACTTAAAAGATATCCAATGGTTAATGGCTTCATTAATGTATGGCACGGGTATGCGATTAATGGATTGTGTACGACTTCGTATACTTGATATTGATTTTGAATATTCACAAATAGTTGTAAGAGAAGGTAAGGGTAAAAAAGATAGAGTCGTACCGTTGCCAAAATGTTTAAAAGATCGCCTGCAACAGCAGGTAAATAAAGTTAGAGTTTTGCATGATGTTGATCTTGAAGAAGGCTATGGTGAAGTTTATTTGCCAAATGCATTATCGAGAAAATATCCTAATGCGGCAAAAGAATTACGTTGGCAATACGTCTTCCCAAGTGGAAAGTTATCTATTGATCCACGATCGGGTGTGACTCGTCGTCATCATTTACATGAAAGCGGATTACAAAAGGCAATAAAAAGAGCAGGAAATAAAGCAGGCATAATCAAAAGAGTGACCACACATACATTGAGGCATTGTTTCGCAACACATCTACTCGAAGATGGTTATGATATTAGAACGGTACAAGAGTTATTGGGACATGCAAATGTTTCTACTACTATGATCTACACTCACGTACTTAATAAAGGTGGGCGAGGAGTTAAAAGTCCACTTGATAATATGTGAAGCTATTATTGATAATGAGTCGGATCAGCCAGGTTTGCAGTTTTAAAGCCCTCTTTTCTGAAACGACAGGAATCACAAACGCCGCAGGCCTGACCTTCATCATCGGCTTGATAACAGGATACAGTTAATGCGTAATCAACATTAAGTGAGCTTCCTTTTTTTATAATATCTTTCTTACTTAATTCAATCAGTGGTGTGTGTACTTTAAAGGGTGACCCTTCAACACCTGCTTTTGTTGCAAGGCTAGCAAGTTGTTCATAGGCTTTAATGTACTCAGGTCTGCAATCAGGATAGCCAGAATAATCTACGGCATTAACACCGATAAATATATCGTTAGCATTAAGTACTTCAGCCCAGGCTAAAGCATAACTTAGAAATATCGTGTTGCGTGCCGGAACATAAGTTATAGGAATTCCTTCTGACGGTGCATCAGGCACGTCAATGGTTGAATCTGTTAATGCAGAACCGCCAATCTGTCCCATATCAAGACTAATAATCTTATGATCTTTAACATTAAAAGAGTTAGCTACTTTTTTTGCTGCATCTAATTCACTTATATGGCGTTGACCATAATTAAAACTTAACGCATAACAATCAAAGCCAAGATCTTTTGCGATAGCCAATGTCGTAGTTGAATCCAGTCCTCCTGACACAAGAACAATCGCTTTATTAAAATTAGTCATGATTTTCTATTTGGTTTTATATAGTTTTAAAAAGTATTCAAAATCATTAGTTTATTGAAGAACGCGGCGTAAAATTATTTTAAAAGGCGAGTTTACACTTAGTAAATGAGTATTTAAAAATTGTTTTACAACAAAGTTATTCGATAAAATAATGGTTTTGAGGTTATTTGCCGGGGACATTACCCCATAGATATTTATGCAGTTGTACCTGCAACCGAACATCTAATCCATCTTCAAGTATCCAGTCGGCCAGATCGGTCGAATTTAGTGATTCATGTTCTGGAGAAAAAAGGACTTCACAATAATCAGTCAAATTTAATTCGCTTAACTTTTGTTTTGACCATTCGTAGTCGGATTGATCACAGATAACAAATTTTATTTGATCATCGTTGTTTATATAGGCAAGATTTTCAAATTTATTTTTGTCTTCTTCTGTTGAGGCAGGTGTTTTTATATCTACTATTTTCATGACGCGCTCATCAACATTGGCAATGTCGATAGCACCACTGGTCTCTAATGACACTTGATACCCTTCATCGCATAATCTCGATAACAACTCGTGGCATGAATATTGTGCCAAAGGTTCGCCACCCGTCACCGTGACATGTCTGGTTCGATATTGACTGATGATTTGAATGATGTCGTCGATAGACATCTTTTCGCCATTATGGAATGCATATTCTGTATCACAATATTGGCAACGAAGAGGGCAGCCGCTTAAACGAATAAATATGGTGGGCAAGCCAACTTTAGTTGACTCGCCCTGAAGAGAAAAAAAGATTTCATTAATGCTTAATTCTGACACTGCTTGTTGTTGCGTTGTTGAGTTAGCTTGCGCGCTGGCTTCCATTTCAGGAATTGGATTCTTTTACGGAACCTATTTTTCTCAAGCGTTCATCCGCCAGTCGTGCTGCTGTCGTTCCCGGATATTGGAGTTTAACTTTTTTTAAGGTTTTCTTTGCATCAGCGGCATTACCCAGTTCGGCATAGCTATAACCGATTTTTAATAAGGCATGGGATACTTTTTGGCTATCGGGATAGGTACTTAATAAGGCCTGATATTCATTGATAGCTAATTCATAATTTTGTTTAACGTAATTGGCTTCGCCTAACCAGTACTGTGCATTATCAGAAAAAGGACTATCAGGATAATCCTTTAGAAATCCTTTAAAGGCTTTAAGGGCCTGATCATATTGAGATTCTTTAAGCAGCTTGAATGCTTTTTGATAAACAGCCTCTGCCTTTAATGGATCAACAGCCTCTTCTTCGTTTTCACTGCTAACGATAGCCGTAGTCTCTTCCTCATTAGCTGTGTCTGTGTTTTGAGTTTCTGATGATTCTTCAACAGTATCTGCTATCTCTGTATCAGCTGCATCCATAGTTGTTGATGAATCAACGACTGTCTTGTTTGATTCGATACGCTGAATCCGCTTATCTACATCGGTATATAGATCACGTTGTTTTTGTTTAAGCTGATCAATGGTATGTGTTTGTACTTCAACTTCGCCACGTAATGTGCTTATTTCAATTTTTAGTGATTCCAGCAATTCCAGCATATCGAGCAATGCTTTGTTATTAAGAACCTTCTCTACCTTGTCTAAACGTCCGCCTATATCTTCTGTGATTGGTTCATATACAGGAGCCTTGTTTTCAGTTGTTTCTGTGTCTCCGGCCAGAGCGTCCTTTGCTAGAGAAGCATTAATAAGAAAAAAGCTAATTAAACAAATAAAAAAACGCATACACCAATCACCAAATATTTTTAATATAAAATTTCAACACGTCGATTTTGCTGCCATGAAGACTCATCATGTCCGTCAATTGCTGGTCGTTCTTCACCATAACTGACTAACCTGATCTGGCTTGAAGAAGCGCCTAGCAATAGCATTTGTTGTTTTACTTTTTGCGCACGGTTTTCGCCAAGTGCCAGATTATATTCACGCGAACCACGTTCATCGGCATGTCCTTCAAGTGTAATAGAAGTCGTCGGGTTCTGGCTCAGATAAGCAGAATGAGCTTCAATGGTAGTACGGTATTCGGAACTTATTTCGCTGCTATTGTATTCGAAATAAATGATACGAATCGAGAGGGCGCTTTGTGGATCATCAAGTTGGCTAAAGCCAGATGTTGAGCTGTCATCAGTGCCATAAGCCTGAGCTCCACTGTCATCATTTACGTTGACATTGGGGGCGTTGCTACTGAGATCTTCAACAACGACAGGTTCTTCTTCTTTAACTTCTTTGCTACAGCCAAAAAGTAGACCAGCTAAACATAAAATCAGAAATAAGCGGATAGACATATATTTTCTCCTTCTCAGTCTCTAAAAAGACTGTTAATTAAACAGCATAACATTCATAAGCCAGGCTAATAAAGTGGCTTATTTTAAAAAAGGTCCCCACGCCGGTTCGCGCACATCACCTTGTTGTAAACCAAGGCGTTGATGAATGCGTCCGTCAGTAGAAACGGCGGCGAGCTGCCCACCACGTACACCGGTAGTGGCATAAATGATCATGCCACTATTAGGTGCAAAACTGGGGGATTCATCCAACCGTGCATCAGTTAATACATTGATAAAACCATTTGTCAGGTTGAGTATGCCAATGCGGTATGAACCAGCAACGGCATGAACCAGTGTGATAGATTTTCCGTCTGGAGAATACTCAGGGCGGGCATTGTATTTTCCTTCAAAACTAATTCGTTTGGGCTTTCCGCCGGCAACATTAATTTCATAGATTTGCGGGCCGCCACTACGATCGGAAGTAAACGCCAGTTTTTGTCCGTTGGGCGACCAACTAGGCTCTGTATCAATGCCACCGTGTCGGGTGAGCCGTTGTAATGATTTATCATTAAGGTTCATCACATAGATTTCGGTATTTCCGTCTTTAGATAAGGTCATAGCCAGTCGTGAACCATCAGGAGACCAGTCTGGCGAACTATTGATCCCTTCAAAAGCAGAAACACGTTGTCGTTGGCCGCTTAATATTTCCTGGACATAAATAGCAGAATTTTTGCCTTCAAAAGAAACATAGGCAATCTTTTTGCCATCAGGAGACCAGGACGGAGAAAGTAATGGCTCAGGAGATTCCAGCAATATCTGTGCGTTATAGCCATCAGCGTCAGCAACTTGCAGAGAATGAACAGTATGATCCTTATTTTTCTTTACTGTTATATAGGCAACACGAGTATCAAATGCGCCAGGGATTCCGGTTAATTTTTCGAAAAGAATATCGCTTATCTGGTGTGCAACGCGACGCAATAAGTCAGGTTTGGCGGGGATGCGAAAACCGGCGATTTGTTTTCCTCTATAAATATCAACAAGTCGAAAACTGACATCATAATCTCCAGAGTCAGTCAGGTTTAGTTTACCAATCAGAACATTTTCCATCCCTAACTTGCGCCAATCACTAAAATTAATCGCATCATAATCACTTGGTCGCTGTGGTAAGTCTTGTTCGTCCATGACATCAAAGCGACCGCTACGTCTCAGATCATCAGCAATGATTGTTGTCAGGTCAATTGGAGCAACGCTACCAGCTTGTGACCAACCGAACGGTACGATGGCGATAGGTAGGGCTTGTTCAACACCTTGTGTTATTTTTATATCGAGTACAGCGTGTGCTTGTAGTGATACTAGCAACATGCTGGCAATAAAAATTTTAAATAAGATTTTCATGTAATGTTCTATCCTATGGCTCAAATGTGAACCTTATATTACGCATTTTTTGAAATACTCTTGCTTCATCCGGTGCCGGTAATGGTGAAGCTTTATAAACGGCATCTTCAGCGCGCTTATCAAATAAATCATTGCCGCTGGATTTTACTATGGATGCTTCAACTACTTTACCACCTTCAATCATTCTGATCAGGATGACACAGGATAAGCCTTCTTCCAGGCCAAGCCGATTAAATTTATTTTCAATTGCTCTGGCTATCATGAGCTGATATTTCTGTATTTCAGATAGATCGCGTTGTTGCTGCTCAGCCTCAAGTTCGGCTTCCAGTTCTTCTTGTAGTGCCTTTTCGCGAGCTACGCGTTCTTCTTCCTCTTTCGCCTTACGTTTTTCCTCTTCGGCCTTTTTCTTCTTCTCTTCCTCCAGCTTTCTCTGCTCTGCTTCTTTCTTTTTGCGTGCTTGCTCCTTCTTCTTTTTTTCAGCTGCTTTTTCTTTTTCGAGTTCTTGTTTTTTCTCAAGTTCCCTTTTTTCTTTTTCCAGTTTCTTTAAACGTAACTTCTCGTCCTTTAGTTTCTTTTGTTCCTGCTCTTTCTTCTTTTTTATTTCTTTAAGTTTCTTCTCTTCTTTCTGAAGCTTCTTTTTTATTTCCGTTTCCTTCTTTGCAAGTTCTTTTTCTCGTTTTAACTGGTCAGTTTTCTTTTTTTCTTCTTTTTCCTTTAATCGCTTGAGTTCTAATTCCACTTGTTTTTTATCAACCGTTGCAGCTTTAACAATGTTAACCGTGGGTCTAGGTGGCGGCGTGGGTGTTGGTGAAAACTCAAAACTGAATATAAGTACAATACCCAAAATAATATGGAGAACAATTGACAATAAAAATGACTGCGAAGTCAGAAACCAGTTAGCTCGCATAACTTATTGTTCAGGCGGATCGGTCATCATGCCGACAGATGGAACGCCGGCGCGTTGCAACAGAGACATGACCTGCACAACTTCTCCATAGGGAACATTTGCGTCACCACCGATTAGTACAGGTATATCAGGCTGGTATTTTAATAAGGCACTGACACGATTTACCAGGGTATCTGCTGTGACTGGTTTATCCTGGTCATCGCCATAATTAATGAAAAAATTTCCGTTTTTATCGACATTAACGATCACAGGTTCTTTTTCATTCGGAGGTAACGGTTCGGAAGGCGTTTGTGGTAAATCAACTTTAATGCCCTGGCTTAAAAGAGGCGCGGTTACCATAAAGATAATGAGTAGCACCAGCATCACATCAATATAGGGCACAACATTGATTTCAGACATCGGTCGTTTTTTTATTCGCTGTCTCATTCGGATTAGCTGTGTGCATGACGGTGGAGGATTGAAGAAAATTCCTCCATGAAATTGTCATAACGATTAATCAATCGTTCTACGTCATAGGAATAACGGTTATAAGCGATAACGGCAGGGATAGCGGCAAACAAGCCCATGGCTGTTGCAATTAATGCTTCACTAATACCGGGAGCAACCATAGCTATGGTTGCTTGCTGCACGGTTCCTAAAGCCCGGAAACTATTCATGATGCCCCAGACTGTGCCGAATAAACCAACATAGGGGCTGGTAGAGCCAACCGTTGCCAGAAAAGAAAGATTAGTTTCAAGATGATCCACTTCTTTATTCATGGCGATACGCATAGAACGCTGCGAGCCATCAAGCACGGCTTTTGCTTCAATATTTTGCTGTTTATTTAAGCGCACAAATTCTTTAAAACCCGCTTCAAATATTTTTTCCATGCCGCTTGGTTCGTAACGACTGGCAGTAATTTGCGTATACAAAGGGCTGAGATCTTCAACTGACCAGAATTGTTCTTCAAATAATTCAGCATCACTTTTTGCGCGCTTTAATATAACGCGCTTATTAATAATCATGGTCCAGGAAACAATGGATGCTATGACTAGTATCAACATAACAAGCTGAACCAGAAAACTGGCGTTGAGGATAAGATCGATAATTGAATGATCAGTTGTCATAAAGCTAATTTCCTTTGTTTAATTCTGATAATAGTTCTTTAGGCATCGGTGATGCTTTTAATGTCGTTGCATTCAGGCAGGCAACTTTAACTTCTGCCTGAGCGAGTAATTCGTTTTTTTCGTTTTTTATAAATTGTTGAAAAATAATACTTGCGCCACGATTACTTAATAGTTGTGATGTAATGGTTAGCAGATCATCCAGACGTCCGGGTTTTTTATAATCAATTGTCAGATTTCTTACGGCAAATAATAAATTGTGTGAGTTAATAAGCCGTTCATGTTCAAATCCAATACTTCGTAACCACTCTGTTCGTGCGCGTTCCATAAATCGTAAATAATTGGCATAAAAAACAACGCCTCCGGCATCCGTATCTTCATAATAGACACGTACCTGCCATATAAATTCTTTGGCCATTCGAATTAATCTCCGTCGTCACTTTTCAGCATCATTAAATAAATCATCACCTTTAATAAGGTCTTTCGGAACATCCAGACCAAAGTGTAGCCAGGCTGTTTTTGTGGCGATTCGACCTCTTGAGGTACGCATTAAAAAGCCTTGTTGTATTAAATAAGGTTCGAGCACATCTTCAATGGTGTCACGTTCTTCGCTTATTGCAGCAGCAAGACTGTCGACACCAACAGGCCCGCCATCAAATTTTTGTAATATTGCCAGTAATAATTTGCGGTCCATCATGTCAAAACCATGGGCGTCAACATTCAGCATATCCAGCGCTCGTGATGAAATATCGCCGGTGATGACGCCATCCGCTTTAACTTGAGCATAGTCTCGAACTCGACGTAATAAACGATTGGCAATTCGTGGTGTGCCGCGAGAACGTGCTGCAATTTCAGCAGCACCCTCATCTTCAATTTCTACTTCAAGAATTTTTGCTGATCTGGCAATAATCTGACCGAGTTCTTGCGGGGAATAAAATTCAAGCCGTTGCACAATACCAAAACGATCACGTAACGGTGATGTAAGCAGACCGGCGCGTGTTGTGGCGCCGACTAGAGTAAAAGGTGGCACATCTAGTTTGATTGCTCGAGCTGCTGGCCCTTCGCCAATCATGATGTCGATTTGATAGTCTTCCATTGCCGGATATAACACTTCCTCAACGACAGCGCCAAGACGATGTATCTCGTCAATAAAAAGAACATCGTGTGGCTCAAGGTTGGTTAATAAAGCAGCAAGATCGCCGGGTCGTTCCAGAACAGGTCCCGATGTTTGGCGCATATTGACGCCCATTTCATTGGCAATAATATGTGCCAGTGTCGTTTTACCTAAACCGGGAGGACCAAATATTAAAACATGGTCTAAAGGTTCTGCGCGTTGTCGTGCTGCGTCGATAAAGATTCCCATTTGTTCATGCACAGATGCCTGTCCAAGATAATCCTGCAGGCGCTTAGGGCGTAGTGCGTTATCAGCGGCATCGTCCTCAGCTGAGTTTTGGGATGAAATGACTGCGTTAGGTTCGACCATGTAAGCGTCTATTTTCCCTGTAAATTTATGAATAAGCTAGTCAGGTTTCTAATTTCTATTTAATTACTTAAATCTGACATTTTTATGACCAAAATGTGGAAAACAAGAGACTATTTTTTAACTGAATTCTTTAATGCTTCACGAATAAGTTCTTCGCTACTCATATCGTCATTCGCCACAGCAAGCACAAATTTACTTGCCTCTTGTGGTTTATAACCGAGCCCAATCAAAGCGCTGACGGCTTCATTGGCAGGATCGTTGCTGATATTTGCTTGATCATTACTTCGAGTTGCTGATGATTTTGGTAAATCATCAAGACGATCGCGCATTTCAACAATCAGGCGTTCGGCTGTCTTTTTACCCACACCCGGAAGTTTAACTAAACGATCGGTGTCGTTATTTTGTACACATAAGGTAAATTCATCCGCTTCAATACCAGACAGGATAGTCAGCCCCATTTTTGCGCCAACGCCATTGACCTTGATTAGTGTTCTGAACAAATGTCGCTCGTCTTCTGTTGCGAAGCCGAATAATAAGTGTGCATCGTCACGTACAACCAAGTGAGTATATATTTCAACTTCGTTTTTGACTTCTGGCAAGGCATAGAAGGTAGTCATCGGTGCTTCAATTTCATAACCTACACCCTGTACATCCAATAATAAAAGTGGCGGTTGTTTTTTTATAATGATGCCGCGTAAAAAGCCGATCATTGCAGCCTTCCATAACGTATGCCGTTTACGCCTTGCATACGTAACAAACCTTCGCGTGAATTTGCATGGCAAAGGGCAATGGCTAAAGCATCGGCAGCATCAGCAGCAGGTTGTTTGTCTAAACAGAGCAGAATTTTAACCATATGCTGTACTTGTTCTTTAGCTGCATGACCTTTGCCAACAGTAGCTTGTTTCACTTGATTAGCGGTGTATTCATAGACAGGCAAATCTTTTATCGCACAAGCAGCGATAGCTACACCACGAGCCTGACCCAGTTTTATTGCTGAATCAGCATTGCGATTCATAAATATTTTTTCAATTGAAACTTCTTCCGGTTGGTATTCTTTAATAAGAGCGGTGATGCTTTTATGAATAATTTTTAATTTGTCGGCAAGTGTGTCGCCTTTTATTTTAATTACGCCGTTATCAACGTGCTTGGAGTGATTACCTTTGGAGTCAACTATGCCGTAGCCAGTGTTAATCGAGCCGGGGTCAATTCCAAGTATCCTTATCATAGCTACTGCACTCGGCTACTCTTCGTTAAAAATGTTTTCCCAATGCTCATGTATTATTTATACATTCCGCTTGCTCAATCATTTTTGCCTCGATTAGCCTTCGCTCGTGACGCTATGATATTTAGTTGAATGTTTATCATTCTATTTAATCTAATTGAGCTAACACTTCCTCAGAGATTTCTGCATTCGAATAAACTTTCTGTACATCATCTAAATCTTCCAGTAGGTCGAGTAACTTTAACATGCTGGTTGCTTCTTTTACATTGAGTTCGCTAGATGTTGATGCGCGCATGGTGATCTCGGCATTCTCTGGTTCAAAACCGGCAGCGACTAGAACTTCTTTAGCATCAACAAAATTATCCGGTTCGGTAATAACATCAACCGAGCCATCGTCATTACTAACGATATCATCAGCGCCGCCTTCCAGGGCTGCTTCCATAATGGCATCTTCATCAGCACCATTTGGATACGAAATAAGACCTACTTTAGTAAAGAGGTAAGCAACGGAACCATCGGTGCCGAGGTTGCCACCGAATTTAGTAAAAGCATGGCGTACTTCAGCAACGGTACGGTTTTTATTATCCGTCATGGTATCGACTAGAACTGCTACGCCACCAGGGCCGTAACCTTCATAACGAAGTTCGTCTACATTACCGCTTTCATCGTCACCTGCACCACGCTTAACGGCTCGTTCGATAGTATCCTTGGTCATGTTTTTGGATAAACCACTATCGATTGCTGCTCGCAATCTAGGATTGGCATCGGGATCACCGCCGCCTAATCTGGCAGCAACCGTGATCTCTCGAATAAGTTTGGTGAAAAGCTTCCCGCGTTTGGCGTCTTGTTTGCCTTTACGATGCTGGATATTCGCCCATTTACTATGGCCTGCCATTATTTCGTTCCGTATTTGTGATGTTGATTGAAGGGTAAGGATATAATTCTAACATTCAAGAGCAGTACGCCCAAGACTAGCCGGGCACTTATTAAATTAAAGTGTTTTCCTTAGGCATCGCCTGCCAGTTTGTTTTGATCTTGAGTGAAATCAAGCAGTCGTTGAATAGAACCTTTGGCTTTTTTAATTACAGCTGCCTCAACAAAAATTTCATTTTCTCCTGTCTCAAGAACACGCTCTAATTTTCGTAAACTATTCATTGCCATCCAGGGACAGTGAGCACAGCTAATACAAGTGGCGCTTTTTCCTGCTGTTGGTGCTTCTATCAATATTTTATCGGGCGCAGCTTCGTTTATTTTGTGAAAAATACCTTTGTCTGTCGCAATAATAAATTCTTTGGCATCCATGTCTGCAACTGCTTTTATGATACCGGTTGTAGAGCCGACCATGTCTGCTTGCTCAATAACAGATGATGGTGATTCAGGGTGCACTAGCACTTTTGCCTGAGGATGATGTTGGCGCAAGGTTTCCAGTTCCTGGCCTTTAAATTCTTCATGGACGATACAAGCAGCTTGCCAGATCAACATATCTGCACCGGTTTCTTTTTGTACGTAATCACCAAGATATTTATCTGGTGCCCAGATTATTTTTTTGCCTTCTTTAGAGAGGTGTTTAATAACGTCAACCGCACTACCAGAAGTCACCATCCAATCAGCCCGTGCTTTGACTGCGGCACTGGTGTTGGCATATACGACAACAACATGATCAGGGTGTGCGTCACAGAAATCGGAGAATTCATTTGCAGGGCAGCCAAGATCTAATGAGCAATTAGCCTCCAGATCGGGCATAAACACGCGTTTTTCCGGATTGAGTATCTTGGCAGTTTCACCCATGAACTTTACGCCACAAACAATCAGCTTTTCGGCTTTAGATTCATTACCAAAACGCGCCATTTCCAGTGAGTCAGAAACAGTTCCGCCAGATTCATCGGTCAGTATTTGTAAATCTGGTTCAGTATAATAATGAGCAACGATAACCGCGTTTTGCTGTTTCAATTGGGCTTTAATTTTTTCGCTTAATTCAGCGCGTTCGGCATCATCAATCTGTTCTACAACAGTTGGCGGGATTTGTTCTTTTTCAAGAGTGTAAGAACGATTAAGAATAGCTTCTGTTGTCATAATAAAATAGTAGTAGCTTATCAGGCAACTGTTAGACAAGTTTTAAGACTATGAGACTTTTGCACGATTGTTATTTTACCCTTTGGCGCCGTCGCCTAAAGCGCCTACTGTTGGTAAAAACGTACTCAATCGGTCATTTATATATATAAACTCTCTCATTCCGTGCGTTTTTGCCTAGCCAAAGAATAAAATTCCTGTTCGTGCAAAGGTCTCACAATGTTGAAATCTTATTCGGGCTTGTTTGATTTTGCCAGTTTGATTCCCAATTCGCGTAGTTGTCTTGTACTTGCTGATGATGGGGCAGAAGTTAATAAACAACTTGCACTCTGTGTTTTTGGAAAGGCAATGACGTCACGAATTGAATCACAGCCTGCCATAAGCATCACAATACGATCCAGGCCAAAGGCGATACCACCATGTGGTGGGCAGCCAAATTCAAGTGCATCTAATAGAAAGCCGAATTTTTCTTGTGCTTCTTCTTCACCGATACCCAGTAATTCCAGGACCGCAGATTGCATTTCAGCATTATGAATACGAATGGAACCGCCGCCGAGTTCTGTTCCATTTAATACGAGATCATAAGCGCGGGATAATGTTTTACCCGGGTTTTCTTTAATAGATTCGATATCGCTTGTGTTAGGTGCTGTGAAAGGGTGATGTAGAGAGTCCCAACGTTTTTCATCTTCGTTGTATTCGAACATCGGAAAGTCAACAACCCACATCGGTGCCCACTCACCTTTAAGTAAGTCGAGATCCTGTCCCAGCTTATTACGTAATGCACCAAGTGCGTCATTAACGATTTTGGTTTTATCTGCACCAAAGAAGATTAAATCACCATCTTTCGCATTTGTGCGTTCGACAATATTTGCAGCAACTGCATCGGGTAAGAATTTCAATATCGGAGATTGCAAACCTTCAGCACCAGCGGCTACATCATTCACTTTAATATAAGCAAGACCACGCGCACCATATTGGGCAACATAGTTAGTGTAATCGTCAATTTGTTTACGTGATAGTGAGCTACCGTCAGGTACATGTAATGTCGCAACACGCCCATCTTCCATATTGGCCGGGCCGGAGAAAACTTTGAATTCAACATCTTTCATCAAATCGCTGACATCAATTAATTCTAATGGGTTTCTAAGATCGGGTCTGTCGCTACCAAATCTTTCCATTGCTTCGGCATAGGTCATACGCGGAAAAGGCGAAGGCAATTCAATATTCAACACATTCTTGAATAATGTAATTAACATTTCTTCCATCATGCCGGTGATCTCATCTTCATTCATGAATGAAGTTTCAATATCAAGCTGAGTAAATTCAGGTTGACGATCGGCACGTAAATCTTCGTCGCGGAAACAACGTACGATTTGGTAATAACGATCCATGCCCGACATCATTAATAATTGTTTAAATAACTGTGGCGATTGTGGCAGGGCAAAGAAATTTCCCGGATGCGTACGACTGGGAACCAGATAATCTCGAGCACCTTCTGGCGTTGCCTTGGTTAGCATTGGTGTTTCAATATCCAGGAACTCCTTGTCGTCGAGAAAGTTTCGCATTTCTTTAACGAGCTGAGATCGTAAACGCAGATTTTGTTGCATAAATGGTCGACGTAAATCGATATAGCGGTAGCGAAGTTTTATATCATCATGAACGTGTTCGTCGTCCATCTGAATGGGTGGTGTTTTAGATTTGTTCAGAACTTCTATGCTGTACCCCAGAATTTCAATTTCACCTGTTGGCATATCAGGGTTAATCGTTCCTTCAGGTCGTTGTCGAACCTTGCCGCTAATCCGTATAACAAATTCATTTCTGATGGAATCAGCTATGGCAAAGGGTTCTGCACGGTCGGGATCAAATACAATTTGAGTAATACCTTCGCGATCTCGGAGGTCAATAAAAATGACGCCACCGTGATCCCGGCGACGATGTACCCAGCCGCAAAGCTCGACTTCTTCTTCGATATGACTGCTATTTAGTTCTCCGCAATAGTGACTGCGCATTATTTCTTCCATCTGGTCTGAACAAGGGGCGGAATCTTACGAGTCGCAAGCCATTTACGCAACAGGAGACCTCTGAAAATCCGCTTTTTTCAGAAGCGGCCTTACTTATTATGGGGTATTTCTGTACGGATTGGCCCATCGGGGACGATAACGCCCATGGAGATGATGAATTTAAAACCTTCTTCTACTGTCATATCCAGTTCAGTGATGTCTTCACGGGGTGTCATAATGATATAACCGGAAGTTGGATTGGGTGTAGTCGGAACGAAAACAGCAACTAACCCTTCTTCGAGGCCTTCAATATCGGTGCTGACATCTTCATTACTTAAAAAACCAATGCTCCATAACCCTTTTCGGGGGTATTGAAGCATGACCACCTTGCGAAATGATTTGCCTTTGGAATCAAGAATCGTGCTCGAGATTTGTTTAACGCTGTTATAAATCGATCTCACTAACGGGATGCGATTTAATATGGCTTCCCAAAAACTAACAAGTCGCCGACCGAATAAGTTGGCGGCTAACATGCCCGTGATTAACAAGATAAAGATGGCGAGAATGATGCCAAACCCGGGGATAGAAAAACCTAAAACCGAGGTAGGCTGCCATTCCGGCGGCAGTAACAGGACAGTTTTGTCGAGTAAATCAACAACCAGCTTAATAATGACTACGGTAGCGGCTAAGGGCAGCCATACCAGAAGACCAGCAATAATATATTTTCTAAGTGTACCCATCTGTTAGCTTGAACCAGTGCTACTTGTGGCGGACGAGGATTTTTTCTTGCCGTTGCTTGCTGGCGCCTTTTTTTCGGAGTTAGAAGATTTTTTAGTCTCTGTTTTCTTTTTGCTGGAAGTTTTTTCGTCTTTCTTGGGTTTCTTGTCCTTGAAATCGGTCTCATACCAGCCAGTGCCTTTTAATTTAAAGGCAACAGCAGAAATTAGTTTTCGCAAACCCTCTTCACCACATTCAGGGCAGGTTTTTGCCGGGTCATCGCTAATTTTTTGTAACATTTCCAACTTGTGATCACATTGATCACATTTATATTCATAAATCGGCACTTAAAAACTCCAAAAAAACGGGTTTATATTGGTAACTTGGCTATACAGGGCAGAAAATAGGGGCATAGTCGATTAAAAGCAAGATATAACGCCTCAATAGCAGTTTATATTTTACCCACAGGCAATTCTTGGGTATTATCGCCGCCTTTGTTATGCAGGCAAGATAATTTTCCGCCCTCAGAACATTCAAAAATCTCACACCGGGCCGTTAGCTCAGCCGGTAGAGCAGTGGATTTTTAATCCATTGGTCGGGCGTT
>CAZGBJ010000005.1:0-120794 GCA_964523895.1 uncultured Enterobacteriaceae bacterium | reverse complement strand
GCGAAGGCAAGTGTGGAGACAAAAAGAAAGAAGAAGGTAAATGTGGCGAAGGCAAATGTGGGGATAAGAAAAAATCCTGAAATTAACAACTTGACTAAAACATGTCCTGAAGAAGGTGCAGATGATATCTCTACCTAGATAGATTACTTGGGAACAAAAACAGGAGGTTTTATGAACGCCGCAAAACTTTTTATAAAGTGTCTCGAAAATGAAGGTGTAGAACGTATTTATGGTATTCCGGGTGAAGAGAATATTGATGTAATGGATGTGCTTCTGGATAGCAATATCCAGTTTGTAACGACGCGTCATGAACAAGGTGCTGCATTTATGGCCGATGTTTATGGTCGCCTGACCGGTAAAGCAGGTGTTTGTCTGGCTACGCTTGGCCCGGGTGCAACTAACCTGATCACCGGTGTTGCCGATGCCAATATGGATCTTGCTCCCATTATTGCCATCGCCGGCCAAGGAGCCACGACTCGATTACATAAGGAAAGTCACCAAATACTGGATTTGGTTAATCTGTTTGAGCCGATTTCAAAATACAGTACTCAGATTCGTGAAGGCGAGATAATTCCTGAAATTGTCAGGAAAGCATTTAAAGTGGCCCAAGCGGAAAAACCTGGTTGCAGTTTTATTGATTTCCCGGAAAACATTGCCAAAGAGAAGGTGCCGAACAAGTTCCCGTTAAAGGTTCAGAGTCCGACACCCCCTGCGCCACCACAAACAAAAATCGATGAAGCGGCGAAGATAATCTCAGATGCACGTTTCCCATTGATCATGGCGGGAAATGGCGTTATTCGAGCCAAGGCATGTGACAAGTTAGTCGAGTTTTCAGAAAAAATGAATATACCAGTCGCCACTACCTTTATGGCGAAAGGTGCTATTCCATTTTCACACAAAAATTCGCTTGGTGCCGTCGGACTTCAGGCCAGCGATTATATTTCATGCGGATTTGATCGTGCCGATGTCATCATTTGTGTTGGTTATGACATCATCGAATATCATCCCCATCTCTGGCATAAGGATAAATCTAGAAAGATCGTCCATATCGATCCTACCCCTGCTGAAGTGGACGAGCATTATATTATTGAAATTGGTGTCATCGGTGAAATAGGTGCAGCGCTGGATGGCATTATGAACGTTGCAACACCGCATGCAGAACATCTGGCTGCAAATTTAAGAGAGACTATTGTTAACGAGATGTCGACTCATGCAAAAGATCAGGGTTTTCCTGTAAAGCCACAAAAGATTTTGTGGGATCTAAGACAGGCTCTTAACCCTGAAGACATTGTATTGAGTGATGTTGGAGCCCATAAGATGTGGATGGCACGAATGTATCAGGCCGAACGACCCAATACCTGTATTATCTCAAATGGTTTTGCGTCCATGGGTATAGCTGTGCCGGGGGCAATTGCTGCCAAGTTCGAATATCCGGATAGAAATATTATTGCGGTTACCGGTGATGCCGGTTTTATGATGAATTCGCAGGAAATTGAAACGGCATTGCGTCACAAGTTGGCGTTCGTGATCTTGATCTGGACCGACTCCGAATACGGGTTGATTAAATGGCATCAATTAAGACATTTCGATCGCTCTTCCAATATCAGTTTTACAAATCCTGATTTCGTCAAATACGCAGAGAGCTTCGGTGCCAAGGGCTATCGAGTTGAATCAGCGGACGATTTGCTGCCGACATTGAAGCAGGCTATTGCAGATGACACGGTTGTCATTATTGATTGTCCTGTAGATTACAGTGAAAACATGAAATTAACCGAAAAGCTGGGTGATTTGGTTTGCCCTATTTGATTTTAGGCAGGATAAAAAAATGACTGAGCATTTTAAACTAATGGTACCTGGCGCAACCAGCACAGATGAATTGTTGAATGTTTATTCACCTTTTGATGGATATTTGGTTGCGACTGTAGAAACTGCTGACGAACAGGTAGTTGAGCATGCGTTAGCGATAGCAATGTCTGCATTTCATGATCGGAAAAACTGGCTTTCCATTTCGCAGCGAGTAGAAATACTAGAAAGAACAGCCACTATTATGCAAGAACAGAGTGAGGAACTGGCATTCATTGCTTCGTTAGAGGGTGGAAAACCATTAACTGATTCGAAGGTGGAAATCTTGCGTGCAATCGATGGCATAAATCTTTGCATTGAAACATTGAGGCTTGAATCAGGAAATAAAATACCAATGGATCTGAATACTGCTTCTTCAGGTCGCATCGCATTTACACAGAAGGAGCCGATTGGTGTCGTTGTTGCAGTCAGTGCATTTAATCACCCTTTAAATTTAATTGTTCATCAGGTTGCTCCAGCAATTGCGGTCGGTTGTCCTGTGATTGTAAAACCTGCAGAAGATACTCCGATTTCCTGTTTCCGTTTTGTAAGTATATTACGTGAGGCAGGGTTACCTGACGAATGGTGTCAGGCTATGACAGTAAGCAATCTTGATGTTGCAACTCAGCTGGTTACAGATGAAAGGGTTGGTCTATTTTCATTTATAGGAAGTGCAAAAGTAGGCTGGATGTTACGTTCAAGGCTGGCACCAGGTACTCGTTGTACCCTGGAGCATGGTGGGGCTGCACCGGTCATAGTGACTGAAGATGCAGATATTGATGATGCTCTGCCATTACTTGCAAAGGGTGGTTTTTACCATGCCGGCCAGGTTTGTGTTTCTGTGCAGCGTGTATTTGTACATAAATCTATCGCAATGGAATTAGTAAAAAAACTTGCAAGTGTTGCAAATAAAATGGTTATCGGTAATCCAACTCTGACAGAGACTGAAGTCGGTCCGCTAATACGGTCTTCAGAGATCAAACGAATCGAACAGTGGGTTAATGAAGCTATCGAAGAAGGGGCGGAGTTAATCTGTGGTGGAGAGATAAAATCAGAATCATGTTACGCATGCACCGTACTATTTAACCCTTCAGATCATTCTAAAGTAAGCCAACAGGAAATATTTGGCCCGGTTATTTGTGTTTATGAATACAGCGAAATAGATGATGCAATATCCCGAGCCAATTCATTAGCATTTGCGTTTCAGGCATCATTGTTTTCGCAGGATATAGACAAGGCAATGTATATATCAAGCCAGCTTGATGCTACTGCTGTGATGATAAATGATCATACCGCTTTTAGAACAGACTGGATGCCATTTGCGGGACTCAGGCAATCAGGCCTGGGGGTAGGTGGAATACCCTACACAATGCATGACATGCAATTCGAAAAGATGACGGTAATTCGTCCCAAAAATATTAACTAATGGGGGAACTATATGATGTCAGGTGATATGAAATTGTTGTTTACTGTTCTTGAGTTGATGGCGGCTTCTTTTATCGTTGTATTGGGATTGATATTTTTAGCGGTTGTCGTGATTTACATTATTGATGTTACACAGACGAAGCAGGCTATACGTCGTAACTATCCCGTTGTTGGCCGTTTTCGTTATTTCTTTGAACACATCGGCGAATTTTTTCGTCAATACTTTTTCTCTATGGATAGAGAAGAAATGCCATTTAATCGTGCTCAACGATCATGGGCTTATCGTGCTGCGAAGAATGTAGACAATACTGTTGCTTTTGGTTCTACCAGAGACCTACGTGCAGTGGGTGCAGTCTTGTTTGTAAACTGTCCATTTCCTACCTTAGGTGAAGATGCTGTAGATTCAAAACCAGTTAGCATCGGCACATATTGTGATACGCCTTACACGACTTCCTCTCTGATTAATATTTCCGGTATGAGTTTTGGCGCTATTTCGAAACCTGCCGTGTTAGCACTATCCAATGGAGCACGCATGGCTGGTTGTTGGATGAACACTGGTGAAGGTGGCTTATCACCGTATCATCTTAAGGGTGGTGCCGATATCGTTTTTCAAATAGGTACAGCCAAAAATGGCGTGAGAGATTTCGAAGGAAATCTTAATGACGAAAAGTTAAAGGAAGTAGCTGCACATGATCAGGTAAAGATGTTTGAGATCAAATTGAGTCAGGGTGCCAAGCCAGGCAAAGGTGGAATATTACCGGGCGGAAAAGTGACTGATGAAATCGCAAAGATTCGTGGTATCAAACCGGGATCAGATGCGATCAGTCCGAATCGTCATACCGACATCAATAATAATGATGAATTATTGGACATGATAGATCGAATTCGTCGTGTTACGGGAAAACCAGTTGGATTCAAGGCTGTAATAGGTGCTTATGGTTGGCTGGACAGATTGTTTGAAGAAATTAACAAACGAGGAATTGAAAGTGCGCCGGACTTCATCACAGTAGATGGTGCAGATGGAGGCACAGGTGCAGCACCGATGCCGCTAATGGATGATATGGGTCTGCCATTGCGAGAAAGTTTGCCTTTACTGGTAGACAAATTGAACGAGTACGGTTTACGTAAACGAATCAAAATTGTTAGTTCCGGTAAATTAATTACGCCGGCTGACGTTGCATGGGCGCTTTGTATTGGTGCCGATTTTATTACTTCGGCACGTGGCTTTATGTTTGCGCTTGGTTGTATTCAGGCACTGCAATGTAACAAGAATACCTGCCCAACAGGGATTACTACGCATGACGTTAAATTACAAAAGGGTTTGGACCCTGAAGATAAGGCATTACGTGTAATGAATTATGCAAAAAACATGACAAAAGAAGTAGGCATTCTGGCACATTCATGCGGCGTTAAATCTCCAAGAGAATTAAAAAGAATGCATGCACGTGTTGTTACAAACAACGGTCTATCTATTGCGCTAAATGAATTACACCCAAATGTAATCCAGACATGAGAGAAATAGATTAAACCAATATAGAGGAGTACTGAATAATGGCGACTATAATTAAATTAATTAATTTGGCTCAGGATCTTTTAGATAAGATAGTTGAAGCGATAGGATTTATTGGTCCTTTATTATTACGTTTGTATCTTGTGCCTATCTTCTGGATAGCAGGATCAAAGAAAATAGGTTCAATGGACAGCACGATAGAGTGGTTTGGCAATCCTGATTGGGGACTTGGTTTACCTTTTCCAGCCTTGTTGGCCTGGTCGGCATCGTTAACGGAAGCAGGTGGTGCAATATTATTACTTATCGGTCTGGGTGTACGTTGGGTATCAATACCACTGATGTGCACAATGATTGTTGCCATTGTGACGGTACATTTACAAAATGGTTGGTTGGCTATTGCTGAAGGAGCCGGTTTCTTTGCAACTGAAAGGACGATGGGTGCCATTGATAGACTGGATCGTGCAAAAGATATTTTAAAAGAACATGGTAACTACAGTTGGTTAACCGAAAATGGTTCATTTGTAATACTGAATAATGGAATTGAATTTGCTGCTACCTATTTCATTATGTTGCTTGCCTTATTAGTTATAGGTGCTGGCAAATATGCTAGCATTGATTATTGGGTTTCCAGGAAATTTAGACAGCTATAAATTAAAGTATAGGTTTTAAATGGTTTTTAAATTATTGAGAAAAACTCTATTCAATCGCTACATTCTGCTTGTAGCCGTAACAGTAGTTGTTGTCTCATTTTTATTTTTTAACAAAAACTTTGAATCCAAACCAAATCTAAAACGTTTGTTTGAAGAAAGCATGATGGTGACGGATCAGCCGCCGGTTATCTTTATACATGGAGTTTTAGGCAGCAAACTCAGAGATAAAAAAACTGGCATAGAAGGCTGGTTTAGTTCCCCTTGGAAATTATTGCTTGATGAATTTCGACATCTGGCATTGGATATCGATCCAGCAACATTAGAAGTTAAAGAAAATCGATATGAGCCGTTTGAACTTGCCGGGGATATTATTGGTAAAGATTTTTATGGCAATATAATTAAGACCTTAACGGAGAATGGAGGTTATAAACATGCCGAGCCTGGACAAAAAATTAATCCTAATCAGAAAAACTTATACACATTTATTTATGATTGGCGTCAAGACAATGTAATTAGCGCGGGTCAACTGGCAGATATGGTTGATCAGATACGAAAAGATTACGGCGACCCAGATCTTAAGGTTGATATTGTTGCTCACAGCATGGGTGGGTTAATCACTCGTTATTTTATGCGTTATGGACGTGTCGATGTTACTAATGACAATGATTTTCCCGTCAATATGTATGGTGGTGAACGGGTACGTCGGGTTGTTCTGTTGGGTACGCCAAATCTGGGTTCCGTTAAAATGCTGAATGGATTTATTGATGGGATTCAATTGGGACTGAAACGTATCAATTCGGAAACATTACTTACCATGCCGAGCCTCTACCATCTATTTCCACATCCATTAAATAATTGGATAGTAACTACGGAAGGGAAGGAGCTTGATCGTGACTTGTTCGATATAAATATCTGGCGTAGTTTTCAATGGGCTATTTTTAATCCAGAGGTGAGAACTAGAATAACAAACGAATTTGATAATAGTGAAGAAGCGAAAAAATATTTACAAACATTGGAACAGTTTTTTGAAAAAAGCCTCGAAAGGGCGAGACGTTTTGTTTGGTCATTAACAGTTCCGTTACCAGAAAAACATCCATTGTTGATTGTTTTTGGCGGTGATTGTCATTTAACTGCTGCAAGAATCATTGTAGAGGAAGTTGAAGGGGAATCTTTAATCAGGATGAGCCCCGATGAAATAACACAAGCTGTTGATGGTGTTGATTATAGTAAAATTTTGTTGGAGCCCGGCGACGGTACTGTAAGCAAAGCATCTTTAATGGGGCGACCCGTGCTTGATCCGAGTGTGCCCAGACACAAATATTCTTTTTTCCCGCTAGATCATGTTGTTTTTTTATGTGAAAAACATAATAGCTTAACCGGCAACGTCAGTTTTCAGGATAATTTGTTGAATGCATTATTAATCAGAGATTAAAAATGAATAATTATCATATTAAATACAGTTTGTTAGTCATTGGATGCATGAGTTTACTAATCAGTATTTATTCTCAGGCTTCAGAAGTTCAGGATAAACAGGCGATGTTGTTGGATGAATTAATTTACCTTGAACAAAACTGGAGTGAAGCTGATCGTGAATGGTTTTACTTTGTTGATCAGGGCTCGCGTTTAATGCCGTACAGAATATTTATGAATCTTGAACAGGAAGGCAGTCAAAATTTACTCAGTGATTCATTTAACTTGTTAGGCATGGGTTTTCTTCCAGCAAAGAAAAGTAAAAATAACCCTGATGGACTGCCTGTTGGTTTTTCACGTAACGAGGATCATCTCGGTCTAACCTGTGCAGCATGCCATACACAGCAAATAAAATATCAGAATAAATATATTCGAATTGATGGTGGTCAAAGCATGATGGATTTGCCTCAGTTTCTTGATTCAATTGAAGCTTCAATGAAAGCAACGCTGGATGATGAAGATAAATATCTGCGTTTTGAAAGAAAGATTTTGAGTGAAAGTGTCTCTGCAAAAAAGAAAATCGAACTAAGGAATGAACTTGAGCACGCTTACGATATAAGCAAGGAAAATAATCGAAGAAATCATACCCAGGTGCCCTATGGCTATTCACGTCTTGATGCCTTTGGCGCTATTTTGAATAAAGGACTTTTGTTAACAGGCGTTAAAGATAATTTTAATGCACCGGATGCGCCAACCAGTTATCCCTACATCTGGGACACACCACAACATGATTATGTCGAGTGGGATGGTTCTCAATCTAATTCCAGTATTGGTGCTTTAGCCAGAAATGTGGGTGAAGTTATCGGTGTATTTGGTGATGTTGAGCCAGTAACAAAAAAATGGTTGTTTTACTTTGATGGTGGTTACCCTTCATCAATCGAAGCAAGTAATCTGCGCGCGATTGAAAAGAAGGTCGCAACATTATATTCACCGCTTTGGCCAGGCTTCTTTCCAAAAATTAATCAGGAAAAAGTAACAGCAGGCAGGCAACTTTATGAAAATCATTGTCTCAGTTGTCATCAAGATATGAATCGTACTGATCCTGATCGCAAGATTAAAACAAGGATGAGTACACTCGATACGATACAAACTGATCCCTGGATGGCAAAAAATGCAATATTCCAACGAGGTAAAACCGGAATATTTAATGGCAAGCCCCGTTTTTATACTGTCGGTGAAATAATGGGAGAAGAAGCTCCAGCACTATATATTGTCAATAATGTTATGGGCGGGGTATTAAAGAACAATCCATTGCAAAGTTTGTTGGCTATACGAGATGCTAACAATGCAGGACATCCCGAAGAAATACATCCGCCTAAATATGTTGATGGAAAATTCATTGAAAGAGGGCAGGAAGTTTCCGAAAAAGCGTTGTTAGCCTATAAGGCAAGACCGCTAAACGGCATCTGGACAGGCGGTCCTTTTTTACACAATGGTTCAGTACCTAATCTATATGAATTGTTATTACCCGCTGAACAACGATCAAGCTCATTTTATATTGGCTCATGGGAGTTTGACCCGATAAAAGTCGGGTACGTCGATGACGAACGCCCTGGTTCATTCTTTTTCGATACAACATTAAAAGGTAATAGTAACGCCGGGCATGAATATGGCACGGGTGATTATGGCACAGACCCATTTACAGAAGATGAGATTTGGGCATTAGTTGAATATATGAAAACACTTTAGCTGCAATGAAGTTTTTAAAGATCGTCGGATTTGTTTTAATTTTTATTATTCTTTTTGTTTCTTATCATTTATATAGTGATTCTCCGGTTACTACAGAAGAAATATTTCGGCAGGATGAGACGGAACAAACCCAGCGTTCTATCGATAATTTCATAAAGGTTCTGGAAGAAAATAAAACATCCTATATTGCTCGTGGTGCGCATTCGAAAGGTCACGCTTGTGTGAAAGCGTATTTCGATGTTAACGAAACAATTCAGCCTGTTTTACAACATGGCGTGTTTAGTATGCCTGGTAATCGTTATAAAAGCTGGATACGTTTTTCAAATGGCAGATCAAGCATGAAAAACAATCATGATGCTGATAAAGATGCGCACGGCATGGCAATAAAATTATTTAATATTTATGACGATAAATTAATAAAAGAAGAGGGTAGTTCTGAAACACAGGAATTTTTGATGCATGATGCGCCTGTTTTTTTTGCAGCCAACGTAGAAGACTATAATCGCTTTGTTGAAAGCGACGATAAAATCCTATATTTTTTTTCCGGGCTTAATCCGTTTAAGTGGAATATAAGAGAATTGTTTCATGGTTTAGCAACATTAAAAGAAGCGCCACATAGTCCATTGTCAGCGGATTATTTTAGTAATACTGCTTATAAACTTGGACCAAACAATATTAAGTTTTCAGCCCAATCCTGCACTGCTATAAATAATAATGTGGATAAAGATAAAGTTGATGCTGATTTTTTGCGTAAAACAATGGCAGAAGAGTTAAAAACAGGAGAAGCCTGTTTTTATTTTATGGTGCAATTGCAAAACCCAGATAAATATATGCCAATTGAAGATCCGAGTATTGAATGGAAAGAATCTGATTCAACCTATATTCCTATTGCGAAAATTACGATTCCGATCCAGGAGTTTGATTCAATAGAACAACAACAGTTTTGTGAAAATTTATCTTATTCCCCATGGCATAGTCTCAATGAGCACCGACCGATAGGCGAATTAAACCGCATTAGGAAAAAAGTCTACCAGGCTAGCTCTCATTACCGACACAGAGAAAATAAAACAGAAATACCAATCAATCTTGATTGGTAGCGTAACAATTTTATGTCAGATTTGATTTAATCTGTATTTCATTATGAAGAGTTTTATGTACTGGGCACATATCAGCAATCTCAAGAATACGTTGGCGTTCTGGATCCGTAAGATTTCCCTCTAGTTTGATAAATTTTTCAATAATATCGACAGAACCTGTCTCCGACTCACAATCCATACAATCCTTGGCATGAATGCGATCATGTTTCAATGTGACTTCAACATTGTCCAGGCTCAATTCTTTACGATTCGCATACATACGAATTGTCATTGATGTGCATGCGCCAAGTGAAGCGAGTAATAATTCATATGGGTTAGAACCCAGGTTTGATCCGCCGACAGACAAAGGTTCATCTGCAATTAGTTGATGGTCTTCAGTATAGATTTTTCGGGTAAATTTCTTGTTTTGTTCAGTGATTAAAACATGGCCACTTTCAATATTGGGAGCCGTACCCGACGATGCTTCTTTATCAACACCGGATATATCAAGGTAACGAGCTGCCCAGCTGGAAACAACACTGGCAACATATTCTGAATCTTCACGCTTTGATAACAAATGGTCGGCTTTATCGAGAGAAATAAAACTTTTTGGATGTTTTGCCGCAGAATAAATCTTTGCCGCCTCATCAATAGAGACAGTGTCATCAATAGGAGAATGTAATACCAACAGCGCCTTACCTAACTGGCTTATATGTGATGTGTCGTTATAGTTATTAATGTCATCAATAAATTGTTTTTTGATAGTGAAATTCCGTCCAGCGAGATCGACAACGGCTTCATCCTTACTGATGATTTCATCTTTCGCGTGTGAGAATAAATGCTCCACATGATCGCCTGTAGAAGGAGCCGCAATCGTTACAATCGCTTTAATAGAGGAGATTGATTGGGCAGCCGCTAAGACAGCTGCGCCACCCAAACTATGTCCAATAATCATAACGGGCGCAGCATAGTTTTCTTCAAGGTGATTTGCCGCCTGAATCAGGTCATTAATATTGGATGAAAAATTAGTATTTGCGAAATCGCCGTCACTATTACCTAGCCCGGTAAAATCAAAGCGCAAAACGGCGATGCCTTTACTTGCCAATGCACGGGTTATGCGTGATGCGGCGGCAATATCTTTTGAACAAGTAAAACAATGTGCAAACAGAGCATAAGCCCTGGTTTCGCCATCCGGTGTTTCTAACAAGCCTGCTAGAGATTCTCCTTGTTGATTTTGAAAACTAATTTTGATTCTAGCCATAACTAATCTCCTCAGAAAATTTTAATGTTCATCCAACTATTGTTCGAAATAAGAAAGAAATTAAGCAGTTTAGTTCATAATATTTCGATCTGAAAAAATATTGTTAGAAATACCGACAAACTTGCTTTGGTAACGTAAAATCAGTTCATGTCATTAAATACTGCTGTATTTGATCTCAACTGTACGGCTTGTCCTCGATTAAGCCAGTTTCTGGATGAGAACAAAGAAAAATATCCTGATTATCATGCCAGACCAGTTCCGCCATTTGGTGTGGAAAAACCAAAATTGTTGATTGTGGGTTTGGCTCCAGGCATGCATGGTGCTAATGCGACAGGCAGACCTTTTACCGGCGATCATGCCGGTATTATTCTTTATGAAATGTTGTACCAGCATGGTTTTAGTAACAAAGCAATATCGACTGGATTAAATGATGGTTTGAAATTAAAACATGCTCGTATAACCAATGCGGTTAAATGTTTGCCCCCAGAAAATAAACCTATTGGTGAAGAAATTAATACCTGCAATTCTTATCTTGCTGAGGAATTAAAAGTAATTGATAAAAAAGCGGTGATTCTTTGCTTAGGTTTAATATCACATAAAGCAGTGATTAAGGCATTAGGCTTCAAACAAGCCGACTATCCTTTTAAACATGCGGCACAATACAGTCTCGATGACGGGCGTCAGATTATGGATTCCTATCATTGCAGCCGCTATAACACGAATACAAAACGTTTAACGGAAGCTATGTTCAGCGATGTATTTAAACAGATCCGTTCTGAATTGAAACTGTAATAATATTATTATTTAGCCACAGAGTTCACTGAGAACACAGAGAAATGAAGAACCAAAAACTATTAATTTATTTTATGAATATTAAAGCTGGCTATGTATATCACTAATAATACAGTTGTTTCTCTCGGTGTCCTCTGTGTTCTCTGTGGCCGTTAAGATTTTTACTTATGTCATTCGATTCACAATCCTTTCTTAAAACATTAACCGGTCGTCCCGGCGTCTATTGTATGCAGGATGATCAGGGTAAGGTTATTTATGTTGGCAAAGCAAAGAATTTAAAAAAACGCGTTTCAAGCTACTTTAATAGTGGTAAGTCGGACTCGCCTAAAACAAAAGTAATGATTAAACAGGTCGAAAACATTGAAGTTACAGCGACCCATACTGAGAATGAAGCACTGATACTCGAAAATAATTTAATTAAAAGTTACAAGCCACGATATAACATTCTGTTTCGTGATGATAAAAGCTACCCTTATCTCTATTTGTCCAGTGATCATAAATATCCGCACTTTCGTTATCATCGGGGTGCTTTAAAGGGTAAAGGCAGATTCTTTGGTCCTTATCCCGGTGCTGGTTCCGTTAGAAGAACATTAAATTTGTTACAAAAATTATTTTTAATTCGTTCTTGTGAGGATAATGTTTTTGCAAACCGTTCCCGTCCTTGTTTGCAATACCAAATTAAACGTTGCACGGCACCGTGCGTTGAATATATTTCACAAGAAGATTATCAACGCGATATTGACCATGCAACTTTATTTCTTGAAGGAAAAAATGAAGCTGTAATAAAAAGTTTAACCGAGCCCATGCAAAGAGCGTCTGATGCTTTGGAATATGAAGTGGCGGCAAGATTGCGCGATCAAATCCGTTCCTTACGCGATGTTCAGGAAAAACAGCATATTACTTCTGATGGCGGCGACATTGATATTATTGCCTGCGTTATAAATGCTAACCAGGCGTGTATACAGTTGGTTTTTATACGTTCAGGGCTGAATTTAGGAAATCGTAATTATTATCCACAGCATATTGAAGAACAATCTGAATCTGATTTGGTGAAAGCATTTTTAACTCAATTTTATCTAAATGAAAAATCGGAACAAAAAATCCCTGCTGAAATATTAATTAGTCATACGTTTGATGATGTTGAGCTAATAGAGAATGTCCTTTCTGAAAAAGCAGGAAGGAAAATAAAACTCAAAACAAAGGTAAGAGGGGAACGTTCTAAATGGTTGGCGATGACCAAAGAAAATGTGGAGCTGACGTTAAAACAAAAAATGGCAAGTAATAAGAGTCAACATAAGCGCTTTGATGCTTTACAGAAACTACTTTCATTTAAAGAACCCATAGAGCATATGGAATGTTTTGATATCAGTCATACTCAGGGCGAAGCAACGGTAGGTTCGTGCGTTGTATTCGGATCCGATGGGCCAGTAAATTCCAAATATCGACAATTTAATATAAAAAATATTACTAAAGGCGATGACTATGCGGCAATGGGGCAGGTAATAAGACGACGCTATACGCGTTTGGTAAAGGAAGACGCAAGATTACCTGATCTTATTCTAATTGATGGTGGCAAAGGCCAAATTGGCGTTGCTAAAAAAGAACTCTATGAATTACAACTCACCCATATTCCTATATTAGGCGTTGCAAAAGGTCCATCAAGAAAGCCAGGGCTAGAGAATCTTATTCTGGCACTTGAAAATAAGACAATAGACTGTGATAGTTCATCACCTGCGCTACATTTAATACAACATATTCGAGATGAAGCACATCGATTTGCCATAACGGCACATCGACAAAGACGGAAAAAGAAGCGTGGACGTTCAAAACTTGAAGAAATTGAGGGCATAGGAAATAAACGAAGACAAAGTCTGATAAAGCATTTTGGTGGCATACAAGGTGTTGCTAAAGCTGGAGTAGATGATATTGCTATGGTTTCAGGCATCAATAAAAGCCTGGCAAGAAAAATATATGACACATTCCATAATAATTAATGAATATCCCTAATCAAATTACACTCTTACGTATATTACTGATACCCGTTTTTGTATTGGTATTTTATTTGCCGTTCGAGTGGAACAATATATTCGCATGTATCATTTTTGCTCTAGCAGGGGCAACTGATGTTCTTGATGGTTATTTGGCAAGAAAATTAAACCAAACATCATCTTTAGGTGCATTTCTTGATCCGGTAGCAGATAAATTAATGGTTGCTGTTGTATTAGTATTATTAGTACAACAAAACCCGGTAATTTATCTGGCTTTACCTGCTGCAGTCATAATCGGGCGTGAAATAACGGTTTCAGCCCTACGTGAATGGATGGCGGAAATTGGTGCCAGAAGTAAAGTCGCTGTTTCTATACTGGGAAAAATAAAAACAATAGCCCAAATGGTTGCTTTGGGCTTTTTGATCTTCAAAGAACCCGTGTTGGGCTTGCCTGTCTACACAATTGGACTCGTTTTGATATATATCGCTGCTTTTTTAACCCTTATTTCAATGTTTCAATACATATTGGCTGCCTGGCCTAAATTGAAAGAATAATTCGGCATTATTGTTGACACATCAACGCTCGTGCATACAATAGCGTCCTTTGCGGGAATAGCTCAGTGGTAGAGCACAACCTTGCCAAGGTTGGGGTCGCGAGTTCGAATCTCGTTTCCCGCTCCAAAAATTTGGAAACCCCGGTACTTCTGGGGTTTTTATGTTTTAAAAGACTAGAAATGTAATATTGGCTGAATGGCAGAGTGGTTATGCAGCGGTTTGCAAAACCGTGTACCTCGGTTCAATTCCGGGTTCAGCCTCCAAAATTTGTTATGATGTAAAATACCCATTAGCCCGGGTGGCGGAATTGGTAGACGCAAGGGACTTAGAGTAATTTGAGCACCCAAGTTGGAAACTCTTGGTGTGAATGGAGTCAAATTCGGGGAAACCTCAGCATATTAAGCTGCTGGCAATCCCGAGCTAAGCCTTAATGCGGTTCTTACTTCGATATGTTGGAGTGAGTGCGTGGCAGTTGGGACACAAAAGACGGAGGTTTTCTAATCTGTTGTCTTTATTGTTCCCATTAATATGGTCTAGTTCTAATGGAATAGGGCAGCTCAACCAAGTATGTCGATTGCAGTTGAAACATTTATGCTTGAGAATTTCTTCTTTAAGAAGTCTATTCTTGAGTTTATAAGACTGGATTGGCAACTCATTATTAAGATATTGGTTGATATCCCTTTTGGGAGGAAGTTTCTTCCCTTTGTTCCATGCTTGACCAGTAAAATGAGATGTGTTCAGGTTAAAGTAATTTAAAGCTTTTCTTAATACATCGTAATTGCCACCATATGGAGCTACACCAAGTTTTTGTAGAACTTGTCTAAGTGAAGTTGATGATTTAACAGCTTCGATTAGTTGTTCTTCAGAGTATTTGTGTAACTTCATTATGCATTAAGGAAAGTGTAGAGACTTGACGGCTCCTGCCTATGTTTTAATGAAGATTAAAATACGGTAAAGAGAAAGTCCAGGCCACAAATGCGTTTTAAGTGACGCAGCTATGAAAATAGTAGTTGGTAAGAAAATCCCTCGCCTTAACAGGCGTGCCGGTTCGATTCCGGCCCCGGGCACCATCAGTAAAATCTATAGACACTGATACTGCTATTTCTAGTACAATTTGCATTCCAATTTTTGAAAAACAGCTAATCTGTTCCACTCATGCTTACCACATCTGATCATAGCCGCGATAAGGTTGGCCTTACTTATATTTATCCTGTTCTTTCTCGCCGAGCAGGCGGCTTATCAATCGGGGTTAATTTGAACATCAATAATGCCTGTAATTGGCGATGTATTTATTGTCAGGTGCCAAACCTGATTCGAGGCAGTGCACCATCAGTAAATATAGATAAATTAGGCCAGGAATTACGACAATTTCTTGCCGATGTTATTCATGGGGACTTTTATGACAGGGAAGAGGTTGCAGATGAATATAGAGTTATTAAAGACATCGCGATATCTGGTAATGGTGAGTCCACAACTGCTAGTGAATTTGACCAGGTCGTTAGCGTGATTAAATTAATATTAAAAGAATATGGTTTACTGGGTTCGATTAAATGTGTGTTAATAACAAATGGAAGCATGGTCAATCGGCTTCATGTTAAAAAAGGTCTGAAAAAACTAGCCAAAATGAATGGTGAAGTCTGGTTTAAAATTGACAGTGCAACGCCTACAGGCATTGCGACAATTAATCAGGTGAGAGGCTCTAATCTATCAACGCTTAAACGGTTAAAAATCACAGCCGAACTTTGTCCTACATGGATTCAAACCTGCGTGTTTTCTTACAAGGGAAAACCGCCAGATGAAAAGGAAGTTAATGCCTATATTAACTTACTCGAAGCAAGTATTAGTCGAAGTATTTCAGTTAAAGGCGTATTGCTCTATGGTGTTGAACGTCAGTCATTGCAGCCAGAAGCTAAATTAATTAAAAAACTACCTGAATCATGGCTACAAGACCTTGCGCTAAAAATAAAAGCACTGCCTTTGGATGTTACTGTCTCAGCTTGATAGTGCTGTTAAAAAAGACTTTTTAATTTATCACCAATCGCACTTGCAGCATCTTTAACAGTATCCGTTGTTTTTTCTACAGCACTTTTTTCTTCTACAGGCTTCTTTGCAGCTGGCTTGATTTTGGGTGCTATACCTAATGCAATATCGCAAGGATTGACGTCACTGCCAGAGCCGCTATCGAGCAGGCCTTCTGCTAACAAGGATAAACCACCGGTAGCAACTGCCGTTCCCACAGATAAACCGCTTTTTAATGCCGCTTCAGTATCAGCTTTTGGACTCGGATTCGCTAATGTTCCGCCAAGTCTAACTAGCCCGGCAAGTTGACCTAAATTGAGACCAATACCTTCTTTTGCCTTTGGTGTAATACCTATATCAAGTTGTTCCGTTTTTAAATTAACACTGCCTTCGCCAATCACGTTCAAGTGATTAGTCGACATAGCAATGCCTTTGTCTGCTGTTGCTATGCCATCTTTGATATTAAAATTAACGACAGCGCATTCCAACAAACTACCATCCGATTCTTTTGAGCCTGGCGATAACATGGATAAGGTACTCATAAGTGCATCTGCACCAGCAACTTCCAAGGCTGTATTTGAAATTTTTCCTTTACCGGTTTTTACTAATAGCTTGCCATTTAAACCTGACATGATTTGACTGACACTGGCGCCTGAACCTTTTGCTTTAATCGTTATGTCGGTTTTGCCGCCCGTAATAAATTCTTTCTCTTTTATTGAAGGCACCTGTCCGAGTTCAAATTGCTTTATTTCAATGTTATTACTGAGTATTGCAGATTTCCCATTACTCGCATCTAATCCAACTTTGACCGATAGTGTTCCACCTGCGGCTTTTCCTGACGTTGTTAAGTTTAGCTTGCCATTATTTAGTTTTAATGAAATGGCAGCGTCATTAATGGTTAAACTTTTTGTGATTAATGATTTTGTTTTAAAGGTTAAGTTAATATCTGCTGCTTTAAGCCCTTCTAAAGGAAGCGGGTCGGAAGAAAATAGTTTTTCTTTTTTTACTTGTTCTTTTTCTTCACCTTGAAAAGGGCTGATATCCAAAGAATCAGAGCTTAGATTTGCGTTTAATGATGGACGTGCTCCAGCAAGACTAACATCCAGATCGCCGTTCACTTTATATTCCATTAATTGTGCAACCATAGCTTTAATGGCGTAGCCGGATTTGGTGTCAGATAATTTTCCATTAAACACGATAGGACCGACATCAGGTAGTTCTGAACCGGCCACATCATTTAAATCACTTAACTTATTAATGTTTAATGAAGTCTGTAAATCAATTCCTTTTGCTGACATCGGTTGGCCTAATTTACCATCAACCGATATTTCTGCGCCGGCAATACCCACATTTAATTTTATTGGGTAATCTTTATTGGCTAATAAGTTATTTATTGAGCCTAATTCACCGTTAATATTTAAAGGCGCATTATTGAAGCTCGCTTTCACTAATAGCGTCATTGGATCAGAAAAACTGGAAGAATTGACTGTGATTTGATCAATAAGTAGTTCCGTTGTTTTACCCGTTTGTCCGTCTTTGTAGGTAATGTTGGCTTTTTCAATGTGAACTTCATTAACTGCTAATGCTGGTAATTCAGTAGTGCCAGCATCTTTTGCGGGTTCTTCTTGCTTGGCGGGTCCACTGGCAAAAACCCAGTTGCCTTCACCTTTTTTATTTGTTTCAAGGTGGATGTTTGGTTCAATTAAAATTAATCGAACGACCTGAATATTTTTCTTTAACAGTGGCATAAGCGCAACTTGAGCTTCAAATTTGCTGACACTCAGCATATTTTTTTCTTTCGCCCAACTGGCATTGCCTAGCGAAACACCTTCGATGGCAATTGTCGGGACAAGGGAAGGGGCCAGTTTAAGATCGCCACTAATTTCAAAATCTCTTCCCGTGTTGTCTTTAACAACTTGTACTATCTGCCCTTTATACTGGTTGATATCTGTCGTTAGAATAATACCTGCAAGTGCAGCAACGACAAGAACAACAAGCACAACCAGTATTTTGATTAATTTTCCCATGACCACATCCTTTATAAAGGTTTTTATTTGATTTAGCTTATTACATTTCCCATATAAATACAGTAGTGATGGCTATATTTAGAGCTCACTCGGTTTTTTAATGAATTTAAAACAGAGGGGATACTGGAATCAAGCAATTTTATCCAGTCGCTTTTCTATTTTATGCAGTCGTTCAAAAATAGATTCGATAGCTGACTCTAACTTGACAAATTTACGTGTTTTATCATCTTCATAGGAAACGATCGCTTTCTTTCGTCTTAACAGGTTGAGCGTGTCATCCAAATCAACATTTTCATCATCCATTTGATCGAGAATATCTTCACTAGTATGAGGGGTATCTAATATATCGAGTACTTTCTCTTCTATAGGCACAATAGATTTCATGATGAAATCATCGACATGGCGGCTAGTAAATTTCTCAAATTGTTTAAATTTTACGCCTAAGGCAACAACATCAATTTCAATGATTGAAAAATAATATATTTTTGACTGAACAATAACGTTTTTATCTTTACCGTCTACGGATAAAGAAAATGTTAAAACAACTTCAGGTGCCGTTTTATCAGTTATGAATTTGCCGCTTGGATGAATCATATGTGCGGTTTTTCGGTTGCATCTCAATTGAACTCCGTCGGGAGATATATCATGCAAAATCGCATTAAGATCGTATTCACCTTTTTTATGTATTTTTGCCAGAGCATTAACGCTGACTCTTGGAAAGTCACGCTTTTCCTCATACATGTCGTATAAGTTAATTGTTTTCTTCTTCTTTGGCTTAATTGCTGCTTTATTTTTGTGGCTCATTAGCTAAGTTAAATCAATATCCCTATTAAATGTGGTAGGAAAACAATAAAGAATGCAAAAATGAGGCCGAGCTTAAGGTAAAAAAGAAAACAAATGAAAGACAATAAATATTATTTAAATCAATAAGATACTATTTATCCCCGCTAATTATTAATAGACCATATTCGCCACATGCTGGTCCGAGAGGTCCAGTTATTGATGTTTATTTTTAAAATCCAGTCAGGCAAGGCCTGGCAAATTAATTCATGAGATAAACCAGTATCTTCCAATTCTTGACTACGATTTCGCTTGCGTGAGGCATATAGCATTTGCTTGTCAGGATATTGCTTTAACATCTCGTTAATCTGATTTTCATCTCTAACGGAAATGATTTGGAGATTATTAGTATTGTAAAAATCCATGTTTAATTCTGCCGGATCTGAATATGAACCGTCCTGATCTAAAACCATCAATACAGATTCGTTTTCAATCGATAACGGAGTTAAACAGTTTTGCCAAAGTGCGACTTCTTTACTGGCAGGCAAGGAAAGCGTCAGTATCACCAACAATACATTCACGCCGAATGAAATCCAGAATACAACGGGCCATAAATATTTGAAGAAGTTTCGCTTTAGTAACTTAAATTTTTCATCTGCTTTCAAAGCAGCCATGGCAAACATGACAGGCGCAAAAGGTAGGAGAGGAAATAAATAGCGCATTTCCTTATGACCAAAATAGCTATGAAATAAAACAAAGGGCACTGTCAGCCAGGTAACAGGATGACGAGGAAAAAACAACCAGAAGGCTGCAATAGCAATGGGCAACAATAATGTAAGAGGCGGGATGAGCTGCACTGCAGAATAATAAATATAAAACCACCATGGCTCAGGTAAAGCAGCGCTGATGCCACCGCCAGACAGACCACTTAGATGAAATTTAAAGTAATTCAATGAACTTACTGTCTGTTCTCCATAAAGCCACGAATCAAAGCCAGCTCCCAATAGCAAAGCGAAGCAACCGGCAAATAAAATAAAGAAGATATTTAAAGGCTTTTGTTTATTGATGAACAGCATCCATAAACCGAAACCCAATAACATGAAGCCCACTTGATAACGGGCTAAAAATGCAAGACCAAAAAAGAAACCAACCAATAAAAAACGTTGTATCGATGCGGGAGAAGGGTAACGATATAAACCTAGCGCTAATAAAAAGAATGAACAAGCCCAGCCTTCTGAAGAAAAACGGACATTGGTAAAAATCAGTATCCAGGAGAATAAAAGAAAAAAAGCAGTCCATTTAAATGCTTTTTTTGAATTTATATCATTAGCAATGGACTGAATAAAAACAACGGTAGCGATCAAAGATATAGCAGCACTTATAAGCCGATAAATAAAAGCCAGAACAAAGTGAGAATCTATTCCGGCATAACTCGTAGCCTTCGATAGTACAAAAGCTATAAATGGCTGAAAACCGCTACGTACACCGGCTTTAAATTCCCACATCAACTCGCTTTGCATATCCATGCCGATCTTGGAAGTAGCAAAATTCAGTATCTGTGCATATTCGTCATCGTGGTAATGACCGACGCTAAACCAGGCTGCCAATAGATGTATTATTATGGCTGCTGTAAGCCAATATTTAGGTAATGATGTCATATTAGGAATGTTATTATTCTTATTTGAAATAAAATTATTATATAGGAAATATTTGATTAATTAATATGAGAAGTTGTGGCCCTAAAGAAACACCAAAACAGTCTTGTCATGAGACAGGGAGCAAACGTGATTATTTGTTGATTAGTACAGCAACAATAATTGTATTGTCGTACCTCATCTATTTATTGCCTGAAGCTATTTTAACTTCGTCCACTTATTTACATGCTTTTGTCTCTTCAAGTGTCACATTGGGCAATACGATGTCCTGGGGTATTCTGATTGGCATCATCTTTATTGGTTTGCTGGGACAAATACCACGCGAATTAATTATTGCATTATTGGGTAATAAAAATGGAATAAAAGGAATTTTGCGAGCAACATTTGCCGGAGTATTGCTTGATCTTTGTAGTCACGGAATATTAATGGTCGGTGCAAAACTATACGATCGTGGTGCGAGTTTAGGCCAGGTGATGGCATTTTTGATCGCTAGTCCATGGAATTCCGTATCCTTAACACTCATTTTATGGGCATTAATTGGCTTTAAATGGGTGGTGACATTCTTATTAGCCTCGATGTTAATAGGAATTATCTCTGGTTTAATTTTCGAATTATTAGTTAAAACTAAAACGTTACCGGATAATCCCAATAGAATCTCATTGCCAGAAGGTTATAAGTTTTATCCGCAAGCCAGGAAAGCGCTTAAAAATTTCAATTTCTCTTTTTCCTGGTTATATAAAATGCTTTTTCAAGGTGTAAAAGATTCACGCATGGTACTTCGATGGGTTTTCCTGGGAATTATATTAGCATCAATTATACGTACCTTTGTTTCGTTAGATATTTTTCAAACGTATTTTGGCCCGACATTGATTGGATTAGGGCTTACTTTGTTAGTTGCGACAGTATTAGAGGTTTGTTCTGAGGGTACTGTACCGGTTGCTGCTGATTTACTGACAAGAGCTAGTGCACCAGGTAATAGTTTTACTTTTCTTATGGCAGGTGTAGCGACTGACTATACGGAAATAATGGTACTAAGAGAGGTGACAGGACGTTGGATTATTCCTTTATTCTTACCGTTAGTGACTTTACCGCAAATATTATTACTGGGGTTTATCTTTAACCACATTAATTAGCTATTTAACATAATATACATTATGCGCATATATATGTATGTATCTGTATTAAGGAGTACTAGGTTTATTTTGTTCTATAAGGCTCTCTACGGCTTTTGAGCGTCCTCTCATGGCTCTTGTAAAAGGATCATCACGGTCTTCAGTGGCTGACATCAATTCGTCAAATGCCTTATCTGGGTCAAAAACGTCTTTGACTGATTGCGTCATAGAATCAACGGAAAGATCCATTTCTTCTAATTCAAATTCTTCTATTTCTTCAACTCTAGTTTCATATTTTTTAAATTCATCAGCTAGATTTGAGTAGTCTTGATTAAGCATTAATGCGTAGCGATCTTTTGCCACACAATTTGAGTCAAGACTGGATTTATCCAGATTAGTAAGATGGACTTTACCTTTATCATCAATACATCGATAAAATTCGACCGCATAAGACGATAAAGAAAATAATGTCAAAATTGTAAAAGATAATATTTTCATATGTTTAGCGTTTACATCTATAGTGTATATAATCATTAAATACACTATAGATCAGGCTTAATATCAATACCATGCTCATTGATGAATTAATTTCTAAAGAATTTCCTCTAGATGAGCATATGATCTATCTGAATCATGCGGCAGTATCGCCCTGGCCTTTACGTACAAGCAATGCTGTTAAAGCATTCGCAGAGGAAAATACTCAGTTTGGCGCACAAAACTATCTTTCCTGGCTTGAAACTGAAAATAAGTTACGTGGCCAACTACAACGACTTATTAATGCGCCTTCCTTAGATGAGATTGCACTACTAAAAAACACCTCAGAAGCGCTTTCTGTTGTCGCTTCAGGCCTAAAATGGCTTTCTGGAGACAATATTGTCAGTAGTAATGAAGAATTCCCTTCTAATCGTCTGCCTTGGCTTGCTCAGGCTAAACATGGCGTTGAATTTCGGGAAATTGATATTGTAAATACAGATTCTCCTGAACAAGCGCTAATTGACGCATGTGACAAAAAAACTCGTTTAATAACAATTAGTTCTGTTCAATATGGGACAGGCCGTAGGCTTAATCTTGAAATAATTGGTCAATTTTGTAGCTCAAATAACATTTTGTTTTGCGTTGATGCGATTCAGACTCTAGGCGCCCTACCTTTTGACGTTCAAGCTATTAATGCTGACTTTGTCATGGCTGATGCACATAAATGGATGCTAGGGCCGGAAGGCATTGCCCTTTTCTATTGTAAGGCGGCTACAAGAGATTTATTGGAATTACATCAATTTGGCTGGCATATGGTTAAAGATGTCGGAAATTATGCTGCCAAAGATTGGCAAGTAGCTGATTCAGCGCAACGATTTGAATGTGGCAGCCCAAATATGCTGGGGATTCACGCATTCTCTGCCAGTTTATCTCTTATAGATGAGATCGGTATCAATAATATATCTAAACTTATTTTTAATAATATAAGTTATATTATTGATAATATTAAAAATATAAATGGATTAAATTTCATATCACCGATAAAAAAACCGCATTTTGCCGGTATTGTGACCTTTAATATTGAAGCGAAGGAGATGACAGAATTATACGCTAAGCTAATGAAAAAGAAGGTTATTTGTGCAAATCGGGTCGGTGGATTACGTTTCTCTCCTCATTTTTATACTAGCCAGAATAAAATAGATAAAGGACTTGAGGTATTACTCTCAATTATTTGATTTAATTAAATAATTTATGATAATTATTACTTGTTTGTTGTGCCACAGTATCAAACTCTAATTCTTTTAGTGTAGCGATGAATTCAGCGACATGACGTACATAGGCAGGCTGGTTCGTTTTTCCCCGAAATGGCATCGGTGCCAGGTAGGGAGAGTCTGTTTCTACTAACATTTGATCCAGGGGCACCAACTTTGCCACCGCTTGCAAGTCTTTGGCATTTTTAAATGTCACAATTCCTGAAAATGAAATAAGGAAATTCAGATCCATTGCTGCTTGAGCTGTTTCCCAATCTTCAACAAAACAATGCATAACGCCACCAACCGTGTCTGCACCCTCTTCTTTTAATATCCTGATAACGTCATCTTTTGCTTCCCTGGTGTGGATGATTAAGGGCTTTTTCAGCTCTTTTGCCGCGGCAATATGTGTACGAAATCGGTCACGTTGCCAGTCAAGATCACCTTCGCTACGAAAATAATCTAATCCGGTCTCACCTATTCCAACGACCTCTTCTGCGCTGGCTAAAGACAAAATATCATCAACTGAGGCTTCTTTTTCCAGCTCTGTATTTGGGTGTATGCCGGCGGAAGCCGAGACCATCTCATGTTGCTTGGCTAATTCAATAATATCAGGGGAGCCATCAAGGTCGATAGCAACGCATAACATGTGGGAGATATCATTTTCTTTGGCGTTATTTAATATATCATCAACAGACATATCTTCGCTTAATAAAGGGATATGACAGTGAGAATCTATCAGAGACGACACGTGGAAAAGCCTATTTATTCAGTTAGTTACGGGCGCTATCTATCAGGCTCACATAGTGTGAGTAGGACGATCAGATTTTAATGCGCCAGCAAGTGATTTTTCGATTTTACTACGGGTAGCACCCTTATCCAGCTCACTGAATTGAACGCCGATTCCTGCAGTTTTATTACCTTGAGCGCCTTTTGGTGTAATCCAGACAACTTTACCTGCGACAGGCAATTTATCCTTACTATCGGTCAGGGTTAATAACATGAAGACTTCATCGCCTAATTTGTAGGCTTTTGCGGTAGGGATGAATAGTCCGCCATTTTTTACAAATGGCATATAAGAAGCATAAAGCGCACTTTTATCTCTAATAGTCAGAGATAAAATACCTTGTCTAGCATCACGGCCTGCAGCCATTTATGTTACTCCTACAAACTATTAACGTGCTGTTTCGGGTTTATTCCAATTCACTACAATTTCCTCAAACAGACTTAAAACATTGTAATTCATTGGCGCAGTCGATTGTTGGTATTTAAATAATACAAAATCGTAATTCCTGACTAACGCAATCAAGTCTAATGAATTTACAAGGTCTTGCAAGTCTTCTTTCAAGTCAAAATTCACCAAGTTAGCTCGCTCACGGAGTAATTTCAGACGAATAAGATCCTGAATTAAACGCATTAAAGCGACAAATATATTTTCAACGCCTAATGTTTGCCAATGTGCAGCTATTTGTACTGGGTCACAATTTTTTCGACTTAATAGTTTCAAGTCTTCAAGCAAGGCCTGACGATGCTGCAATTGCCCCTCTTCAACCAGGCTCAATGCTTTTAACGGTCCCCCAGCAGATAATCGTAATAATAATTCTGCAGGTAAGTCAGAAGAAATAGACTGTTCATCGAGCCATTTTATCGCTGTTTTATCATAAGCAGCGTCAAAGTCTATGCGCTGACAACGACTTCTAATCGTTATTGGCAAGTTCGATGGTCGATGACTCAACAGGAATAACATAGATTGAGGAGGTGGTTCCTCCAATGTTTTTAACAAAGCATTGGCCGTCGCACGATTCATGGCATCAGCGGGCTCAATAATTGCGATTTTTAAATTTCCGGAAAAACTTTTTAAGGTAACGTAATCAATTAGCTCCCGAATTTGGGCTATTTTAATTTGTTTGCCCTCTTCTTCCGGTTCAATAATTGACACATCAGGATGTGATCCTGCACTAAATAATTGACAGCTCTGGCAAGTACCACACGCATTTTCCGGATCAGTGCCTTTTGATAAACACAGCATTTGCATAGCAAATGTCTGAGCAAACTGACTCAACCCAATTCCTTCCGGGCCACATAGCAGCAAAGCATGAGGAAAACGATCTTGTTGCTGTAATTCCAGCAAACGTTGCTTTTGTTTTTTTTGCCAGGGATAGATTTTTAACATCGATAACTACTAGCCTAAATATTCTTTTAAAATATCCTGAATTTGTTGTTTAACATGATCAAATGATTGTGAAGCATCAATGATACGAAAACGTTCAGGTTCACCTTCAGCTCTTTGTAGATAACATGATCGTATTCGTTCAAAAAAGCTGATTTCCTCCTGCTCAAAGCGATCAGTCTCGCTGCGATTAGTCGCGCGTCGTAAGCCAGCTTCGACATCAATATCAAATAATAAAGTCAGCTTAGGTTTTAAACCCTGCTGCACCCAATTTTCAAGTGATTGAATACGTGAAAACTCAATTCCCCTACCAGCACCTTGATAAGCATAGCTGGCATCGGTAAAACGATCGCAAATCACAACTTTTCCAGAAGCCAATGCCGGAGTAATCACCTCATTAATATGTTGCGCTCTGGCGGCGAACATTAATAATAATTCGGTATCATCTGTTACCGCGACATTTTTTTTATCTAAAAGTATTTCTCTAATTTGCTCGCCCGTTTTTGTGCCGCCAGGCTCTCGCGTTTGTAAAATGTCATTTCCTGCTTCGGAAAGTATTTCTGCGATATAAGCCATTAAAGTACTCTTTCCAGCACCTTCGACACCTTCTAATGTTATGAATAAGCCTTGTTGCATTACTACTTTTTTCCCTTTTTTAACTGATATTTTGCAACGGCACGATTATGTTCTGCCAGGTTTTCAGAAAAATAATGTGATCCATCGCCTTTAGCAACAAAATAATAAGATTTTCCATCTTCTGGATGTAATGCTGCATAAATCGCTTCACGTCCAACTAATGATATTGGGCTAGGTGGCAAACCTTTATAACGGTATGTGTTATACGGTGAATCAATATCCAAATCCTTCTTTCGTATATTGCCATTAAATTGCCTACCCATAGCATAAATAACTGTCGGGTCTGTCTGCAACTTCATTTTCTTTTCCATTCGTCTGACAAACACCCCGGCTATAGTGCCACGCTCACTTGCCAACCCGGTTTCTTTTTCAATAATGGAAGCCATAATTAAAGCCTCATAAGGGCTTTGATAAGGTAAATTCGGAGCACGTTGTTGCCATTCTTCATTTAATACATCTTTTAATCGCTGATAAGCTCTTTTTAAAAAATCGACATCACTTGTCCCTTTTGGAAAGAAATAAGTGTCGGGAAAAAATAATCCTTCTGCTATAACTTCTGAATACGCTAACTCTTTCATTAAAGTATCAGGTTTATAACTATTTAAATGTTTCTCTAAAATTGCATTCGATTTTATCGCTTCTAGCATTTGATGTGTTTGCCAGCCTTCTAGCAAGGTCATTGAATATTGAATAACTTTGCCTGTTACAAAGATATTTAAAAGTTCATCCGGCAAAAGTCCTGGAGTCAGACTGTATTCACCAGATTTAATTTTATTAGCACGATTTGAACAGCGAGCCAATATTTCTAAATACCTGTTTTTTTCTGTTATTTTTTTTAATTTAAGTTTTTTATTTAAATCAGAAAAACTCATGCCGGGTTCAATAGTAAACACGGAATTTTGTTCGATATTAAATGGTGTGTTCAAAAACTTTTGGTAGTCAAAATACAGTAGTAGACCTGTAGTTAAAGAAAAGAATAAAACAAGTGAAGCGAGTCGTAAAAGACGTTTTATCATGGTGACGATATATAATGACGTTCTTGTAATGCTTTTATAATTTGCTGTGTTTTTGCACTGACAGAAAATATTTTTTTATCAATCATTTTTACAGGGCATACACCCATAATGCTATTACAAACAAAAACTTCATCGGCATTATTTAATGTCTCAAGCGATATTTTTTTAATCTCAATCTCAATATCAATTTTCAAATCCGGAGCGAGTTCTATTATTTTGTCTCTAATAATCCCGTCAACACCGCATGCCGATAAATCAGGCGTACACAAAGTACCATTAATAAAACAAAAAAAGTTACTCATCGTTCCTTCGATAACATTACCTTCTTGATCCATGACAAACCCTTCAGTAATCGAATTATCCGTCCACTCTGATCGTGCCAATACCTGTTCAAGTCGATTCAAATGTTTAATGCCAGCCAAGGCTGAATTTTGAACATATCGATAATCACATATTCGTACATTAATACCACTGGAATAATTTTCGTTCGGATATTCAGGCCAGGGATAAAGAGATATTATTCTGCTCGGTTCAACATTGCTAGGCAAAGCATAACCTCTGCCGCCTTGCCCACGTGTAATTATGATTTTAATCACGCCACGATCGACTGACTTTATCAAGGAAGAGGTTTCATCTTCTAAAATTTTTTTATCAGGGATAGAAATTTTTAATCGTTTGCAACCCAGCTGCAAACGATTCAGGTGTTCATCCCAGCAAAGCAATGAACTCTTTTCAACGGCAATCGTTTCAAACAAACCATCGCCGTATTGCAAACCACGATCATTAATATTGATCTCATTACAGGGAGAGCCATTGACCAGGAACATTTGATGCTTCACATGTTAGATGTTTTTGAAGATGAGTGATCCATTAGTACCACCAAACCCAAATGAATTTGAAAGCGCTGTTTCTATTTTCATTTCCCGGGCTGTATGCGGAACATAATCCAAGTCACATTCGGGATCGGGATCATCAAGATTGATTGTTGGTGGAGCAATTTGATCACGTAGTGCTAAAACTGAAAAGATGGCTTCGACACCGCCTGCTGCACCGAGTAAATGTCCAATCATGGATTTAGTTGAACTCACAGCCAATGATTTTGCATCATTATTAAACACACGTTTTACCGCAATTGTTTCTGCTATATCGCCTGCAGGTGTTGAAGTGCCATGGGCATTTATATAATCAATTTCATTAGTGTTAACAGCGCCATTTCTTAATGCATTCGTCATACATAATGCTGCTCCTTCACCATTTTCTGAGGGAGCAGTCATATGAAACGCATCGCCACTCATACCGTAACCTGAAAGTTCGGCAAGTATATTTGCGCCACGTTTTTTTGCATGTTCGTACTCTTCAAGAACCATAACCCCTGCCCCGTCACTTAACACAAAGCCATCTCTTCCCTTATCCCAGGGTCGACTGGCACGTTCCGGTTCATCATTTCTAGCAGATAATGCCCTAGCTGAAGCAAATCCTGCTAATCCAGTATTAGAGGTCGCCATTTCTGCACCACCAGCAATCATCACGTCAGCATCACCATATTCAATTAAGCGTCCGGCATCACCAATACAATGTGTACCCGTCGTACAAGCAGTGACAATGGCAAAATTGGGACCTTTCAGACCATACATGATGGATAAGTGTCCTGAAATCATGTTTATGATATTACTCGGTACAAAGAAGGGAGATACTTTTCTGGGTCCGCCTTTATCAAAAGCGCGCGTACCTTTTTCAATACCTGGCAAGCCACCAATACCTGAACCAATCGCCACACCAACTCGTGCTGCATTTTCTTCAGTTATTTCTATCCCTGAATTCTTAATCGCCTGTATGCCGGCGACAAGACCATAATGAATAAACGGATCCATCTTCTTTTGCTCTTTCCTTGGAACATAATCATCCAATTCCAGATTGCGGATAGAGCCGCCAATACGGGTACTAAATTCTGTCGTGTCAAAATGTTCAAGCGATGCAATACCGCTTTTCCCGGCAAGAATATTTTTCCAGGTTTCATCAACACTATTACCTACAGGTGTCACCATGCCTAAACCGGTGACAACGACACGTCGTTTACTCAATTTAATTTATTACCTACTATTATAATTAAGGAATATTTTGGAACGCCGTTCTTGCACATCCCGTACATCGTTGCTCCTGTGCATCCATGCACTCGCAACATACAGTACATCCTGTACATAGTCGCTTCGGACTCCTGTCCTCTCGCGACATACAGTACATCCTGTACATAGTCGCTTCGGACTCCTGTCCTCTCGCGACATACAGTACATCCTGTACATAAAAAAACCGCGTCAGACAATATCATGACGCGGCCTTTGGTGTTCTGTAAAACTATGACTTATTCAAGATTTTCATTTATAAAACTAACGGCCTGATTAACCGTCGTAATATTTTCAGCCTCTTCATCCGGAATTTCTGTCTTGAATTCTTCCTCTAATGCCATAACTAACTCAACTGTATCTAGAGAGTCTGCTCCCAAGTCATCAACGAAAGATGCTTCATTTGTGACCTCATCTTCTTTAACGCCTAGTTGTTCTATAACGATTTTTTTTACGCGCTCTTCAACACTACTCATGATGGATAATTCCCCCTTGTGACCCTGTGGGTCGATTTGCGTGTGCTATTTTAGTGAAATGAAATCTTCTTGCAAGCTTGTTTGCACACTGTTTTATTATTGCTTAAAAATCAATTAACTATATCTATATTTAGATGTGAATTGTAAATTTATCCCATGTGCATTCCGCCATTTACGCTCAGAGTTTGACCTGTTATATAGGCTGCATTATCAGATGCCAGGAACTCAACAACTGAAGCAACCTCTTCGGCTTGGCCCAGGCGACCTAAGGTAATTTGCTCTAACATTGACTCACGCACATCATCGGCTAATTCATTAGTCATATCGGTTTCGATAAAACCAGGTGCAACCGCATTGACCGTAATACCTCTTGAACCGACCTCTCTTGCTAAAGATCGAGTAAAACCTATCATCCCGGCTTTTGTTGCTGAATAATTTGTTTGACCGGGGTTGCCAGACAAACCGACAACTGAGCTAATATTAATAATGCGTCCATAACGCGCTTTCATCATTGCTCGCAGACATAATTTGGTAATACGAAACATACCGGTTAAATTCGTGTCGAGAACATCTTCCCATTCATCATCTTTCATTCGAATTAATAAATTGTCACGTGCAATACCGGCATTATTGATAAGAATATCTGGAGGATTTAATTCTTTGAGCTTATTTCCAAATTCTTCAACGGAGGCTTTATCTGCAATATTTAACACCAGTCCTGTTCCCGTATATTTATTCTCATCAATATACTTTGATATTTGTTCTGCGGAATTTTCTGTTGTCGCCGTGCCGATGACAAAAGCACCTTGCTCTGCAAATTTAGTTGCGATTGCTTTGCCTATGCCTCGACTGGCACCAGTCACTAAAACAATCTTATCTTTATATTTATCAGTCATACTATTAACTCTTTAAAATAATTATTCTAATGCTTTCTTCAAAGAAGCTTCATCTTGAGTGGAAAACAATTCAAATGATCTATCGATACGTTTAATTAAACCTGAAAGCACTTTGCCAGGACCACATTCAATTATTTTTGTAATATTCATGCTTTTCATATTATTTATGCTGTCGACCCAGCGCACAGGTTTATAAAGTTGCTCAAGCAGTGCAGTTTTAGTCTCATCTGATGACGATTTTACTTTTGCATCTACATTCTGCAAAACCGGTATTTTGGCTTCCTTAAAAGCAATTTTATTTAATGATTCCTCAAATTCTTTAGCTGCTTCTTCCATTAACATACAGTGGGAAGGAACGCTGACAGGTAATAATATAGCCCGTTTGGCGCCTGCATCCTTTGCTGCAGTAATGGCTCTTTCCACTGCTTGTTTATGACCGGCGATAACAATTTGGCCGGAAGAATTAAAATTAGCTGCGGATACAATGTCGTTTTCTGCTACATCATTACAAACCTGTGTAATTTGTTCTTCATCCAAACCAAGGATTGCCGCCATTGCTCCAACACCATCAGGCACTGCTTTTTGCATACAGCGTCCTCGCTCTGCAACCAAAGCTATAGCATCCTCGAACGAAATGACCTCAGCACATAAAAGCGCTGTATATTCCCCCAGGCTATGCCCTGCCAATACCGTTGGCATTAAATCAGAGTTTTCTTTTAAGATTAACCATGTTGCATAGGCTGTTGCGAGTAATGCAGGTTGCGTAATTTCAGTTTGATTTAATTTTTCCTCAGGACCGGAAGCAATAACTTGCAAAAGGTCATAAGTTAAAATTTCCGAGGCAGTGTTAAATAGTTCTTTAATATCAGCTTGAATATCAATCAGATCATTCATCATGCCAAGAGATTGCGAACCTTGTCCGGGAAAAACAATTGCGAATTTTGATTCCATAGTCATTTATAAATAACATTAATATCGTAACAATGCCGAACCCCAGGTAAAACCACCACCAAAAGCTTCCAGTAACACAGTATCGTTTTCTTTTATTCGCCCATCTCTAACAGCAACATCCAGCGCCAACGGCACTGAGGCTGCAGAAGTATTGCCATGCTGATCAACAGTGACAACAACGTTATCCATAGACATATTTAATTTTTTTGCCGTCGCAGAGATGATTCGTATATTAGCCTGATGTGGCACCAACCAGTCTATTTCTTCTTTTTTCATTGAATTAGCTGCCAGTGTTTCATCGACAATACGACCAAGTGTATTTACAGCCATTTTGAAAACTTCATTGCCCTGCATTTTTATAAAGGCGCTATCTGTTTTAAGCTGTTCCTGATTGGCTGAAACGCCGGCAGGTACATTTAATAAATTTTGATATTCTCCATCAGCATGAATGTGTGTAGATAAAATACCCGCTTTATCACTAGACTCAAGAATCACAGCGCCAGCACCGTCTCCAAACAGTACGCAAGTATCACGATCTTTCCAATCAACAATACGTGACATCGTTTCTGCACCAACGATCAACACACATTTGGCATTATTATTTCGAATAAATTGATCAGCGATACTTACCGCGTAGATAAAACCGGTACAAACTGCTTGTATATCGAATGCAGGACATCCATGTACGCCTAAACGCTGTTGTAAAAGACAAGCAGTACTGGGAAAAACAAGATCGGGAGTCGTTGTTGCAACAATAATAAGATCAATATCCTCAGTCTTTTTCCCAGCTGCCTCAATTGCATGTAATGCTGCTTTCTCGGTGAGATCACAAGTTGTCTCATCTTCAGCTGCGATATGCCTTTTTTCAATCCCTGTACGTGATCGTATCCATTCATCCGTTGTATCAACCATCGATTCAAGCTCGGTGTTGCTCAACACACGTTCAGGTAAATAAGAGCCCGTTCCAGTAATTTTTGAATGCATCTAGAGACTTTGCCTATCAATTAATAATTGTTCCAGTTTAGTATTAATTTTTTCAGGAACATTATTCTCTACTTCAATAATCGCTTCTTCAATTGCAGTTGCAAAAGAAGCTCTATCAGCGCTTCCATGACTCTTTATAACAATGCCTCGAAGACCAAGCAATGAGGCACCATTATAATTTTTTGGATCAATTTTACGTTTTAGTGCTTTTAGTACGGGCATAGCAATAAAAGCCGCAAGCTTTGCGTAATAACTACTTCTAAACTGTTTGGTGGCATGGTAACGGAGGAATTCAGCAAGACCTTCACTTGCTTTTAATGCAATATTTCCAACAAAGCCATCACAAACAATGACATCAACTTCGCCTCTATATAAATCGGTCCCTTCAACAAAACCAATGTAATTCAAATGGCTTTCAGCCAGCAAAGTAGCGGCCTGTTTAACTCTGTCATTCCCCTTAATATCCTCTTCACCCACATTTAAAAGCGCAATTGAAGGATTTTCTTTATGTTCTACTGCACTGGTTAACTGTGCTCCCATAACGGCAAATTGAAATAGCTGTTCAGAACTTGAGTCTACATTAGCACCCAAATCAAGTACGTGTGTGTGTCCATGAGTACCGGGTAAAATAGTACAAATTGCGGGACGATCCATGCCGGGAAGCATTTTCAGGATAAATCTTGATGTTGCCATTAGCGCTCCCGTATTACCGGCGCTAACACAGGCTGAAGCATGGCCATCTCGTACTTGTTCAATTGCAAGCCGCATAGATGATTCTTTTTTATTACGTAGGGCATGGGACGGAGCTTCATGCATTTCGACCACTTCAGGAGCATGAATTAATTTAATTCGTTTGTGCTCTGTCGCATTATTATTTTGCAATTCTTCAAGCACGACATTCTCTTTTCCTACAAGAATAAGATTAAGATCGGTATGTTTTTTAAGAACGGCAAGTGCAGCGGGCACTATCTCTGATGGGCCAAAATCTCCGCCCATTGCGTCAAGTGCTATTATAGAATTCGAAGACATAGACTATCCAGAGTAACTTATTTCATCTCTGGATAAATATAGCTTGATTATTATTAATCTTCTTTAACGTCGATTACTTTTTTACCGCGGTAATATCCGTCAGCACTAACATTATGTCGAAGATGAACTTCGCCTGAAGTTGGTTCAATTGATAATGTAGACGAAGTCAAAGCATCATGTGAACGACGCATATCTCGTCTTGAACTTGATTTTTTAGTTTTTTGAACAGCCATGAAACTAGTCTCCCAATATTACTAATAGATAAATTTACTAAATTCTTTATTTCTTCTTTAATGACGCTAATACTGCAAACGGTTGCGGTTTTGCATCAGCATTAACCTGGTCTAATATTTCTTTACCAGAACATTCGTTTTCTGCGTGCAAGGGAGAGAGCGGAATGGATAATAATAATTCATCCTCAAGCAATTCCTCAACAGAAATAGTTTCTTCGTCCAACTGTAAGGGCTCATATTCTTTGGCCAAAGCATCTATCTCATCTTTATCTTTAATAACCCCCAGCAATGAGACTTTATGAATCTCAATAGCGACAGGTTTAAGACATCTTTGACACTCAAGTATTAATTCACTATCAATAACAGATTCAACGATACAGGTGCCAGACTCATCAAAATCAAAGGATAAGCTGTACTCCAGTTTACCCGTATTCTCTAGCAAAATACCTTTAAGGCGTCCGAGAGAGGCAAGTTGGAGATTCCCTTTAATCTGCTCTCTCGATTTAGCGAGACGCAATGGATTTATTAATTGCGACAGGTCAGATGGCATCAGGCGGCGAATATTATCGATAGACCCCGATACTGTCAAAATAATATCAACGATATTTTATTAAATAGCTGACTTATTTGATATTTATAGAGATTTGGCCAAAATAAACGACTAATTAGCCACTAGGAGCTCAAAATCAAGTCGCATAACATTATACTGGCTTCGTCATCGCCATACCGAAAAATGCTGCTCGAACGCCTTCATATCGAGTTTACCTGTAAATCACCGGATATTGATGAACAACATAGACAAAATGAGTCAATAGAGAATTACGTAGTACGTTTGGCGGAAGAAAAAGCGCGGGCGGTAGCCTCAAATCATTCAGAGGCCATTATCATTGGCTCAGATCAGGCTCTGGAATGCGATGGCAATATCCTCGGAAAACCCGGCAACCATGAAAATGCCAGACAACAACTGACAACAATGAGTGGGAAATCTTTAACTTTTTACACCGGCTTGTGTGTATTAAATGGAAAAACCCAGATAATGGAAAAAGATGTCGTCAAATATGGTGTAAGTTTTCGAATCCTTGATGAAGATGAAATTGAAAACTATTTAAACAAGGAACAGCCTTATCAATGTGCTGGCAGCTTTATGTCAGAAAAACTTGGGGTAAGCTTACTTTCGAAAATGGAAGGTGATGACCCAACAGCGTTAATTGGGCTACCATTAATTCGACTTTGTGAAATATTACGAAATCAGGGAATAGAAATCCCCTAACTACAAATTTGCCACAGAGAGCACGGAGGTCACAGAGAAGAGCAAAAATAATGAATAACAGATAATCAATAATTGGTTTTTTTCAAATGTTAAATAGCTTAAAAGACTTTCTCTGTGTTCTCCGTGCTCTCTGTAGCTTAGCTTTTTACTGTAGATTGAAGGCTCCATTTAGACTTTGTAACATTGCTGAGCCCATTTGATTTGCAAAACGATCCAGATAATTCTCTCTTTTAGTGTAATCGATAATATCTTCAGCACCGATTATTTCGCGAGCGACCTGACTGGCACTGGCTAATTCATCGACCAAGCCAAGTTTAATTCCTTCTTGCCCCGACCATATAAGTCCTGAAAAAAGTTTTTCATCATCGATCAGTCGGTCGCCGCGACCATCTTTAACAACATCTATAAATTGCTGATGAATCTCACCAAGTAGTCCTTGAACATGACTTGCTTCATCTTGCTTTAGTGGCTGAAAAGGATCCATGAAGCCTTTGTTATCACCTGCATGCAGAAGCCGGCGTTCTACTCCCAGCTTTTCAATTGCATCAACAAAACCAAAACCAGACATAATCACACCAATTGAGCCAACAATACTTGCCTTGTTTGCATATATTTTGTCTGCCGCTGCCGCAATATAATATCCACCTGAGGCACAGACATCAGTAATAACTGCATAAAGCGGAATCTCTGGATATTTTTCTTTTAGACGTTTTATTTCGTCATTTATGTAACCTGCCTGAACAGGACTGCCTCCAGGACTATTTATCCGTAAAATTACACCCTCGGTATTTTCATCTTCAAATGCGTTTCTTAACCCGGTAACAACATAATCTGCTCGAGCTTCAGTATTTGCAGAAATAACACCATTAACTTCAATTAAGGCAGTATGTTTTTCGTCACCAAAACTCGCTATTTCAGTATTTTTAGCTAAATAGATAATGAAGAATGACAATAAATAGAGTGCTAATAAACTTTTAAAAAATATACCCCAACGTCTATTTCGACGTTGCTCGTGAAGAACTTCCCTGGCTAGTTCATTTACAAGGGATTGTTCGAATTTTTCTGAATCAGCCATAAATTACTCTTTGCCTGTTTATTTCAACTTTAATGCGTTTATCTATAGTTTAACAAACTGTGCTGAATTAGAACGGATGAATTTGCACAAGTTTCATAAAGTTTATTAAGAATTAATACTCAATGTTTCAAGAAAGTTAATCAAATTTGCTTCAAGCGGCGCTTCTATAGTAATTTTTTGTTGCGTCAATGGTGATTTGAAGCTTAAGGATTTAGCATGTAAAAACATTCGTTTTAAGCCTGTTTTTTTGAATTCACGATTTATAAGACGATTGCCGTATTTCGTGTCACCCAAAACAGGATGTTCGATAGACGCACTATGTACCCGAATTTGGTGAGTGCGCCCGGTGATCAAATCAATATCAACTAACGTTGCTATATCATAGACCTTTTTACTGTAAAAAATTGTTGTTGCTGATTTGCCTCCTTTTTCAACAGTGATGATTCGCTCATTAGAAGGGTTTTTACTTAAAGCGGTATTGACCGTCATTTTCTTTTTATCAAATCGTCCCGCTAACAAAGCACTATATGTTTTTGTCATCTCCCCTGCACTTATCATCTCGTGTAATTGTCTCAAAACAGTCATATTCTTGGCCAGAATCAGGCAGCCTGAAGTATCTTTGTCCAGACGATGCACCAGTTCCAGTTTTTTATATTGCTCGCCTATGGAACGAAATGCTTCAATTACACCATGAGTTTGACCGCTGCCACTATGAACAACAATGCCTGCCGGTTTATTAATAACGATAATTCCATCATCTTCAAATATTTTTGATTCAAGTATTTTTTGCTGTAGATATACTGGAGGTGTATTTGCTTTCTTTTCATCCAGGTAAACTGGAGGGACTCGAAGTACATCTCCCGCTTTCAACTTATAGGTCTGTTTTATACGCCCTTTATTTATGCGTACTTCGCCTTTTCGCAACATTTGGTAAATCCGTGATTTTGGTATTTTTCCAAAATAACGTAAGAGAAAATTATCAATTCGTTGCCCGTCATAGTCATCGGATATAACTATTTGTTTTGAATTGATTTTTTTTGTCTGATTTTGCTTCATTTTTCTCTTATTTTATTGCTGCAAGTGCTCAAGATTGCTATATTAGATTCTACAAACCCGGCATTCAGGTTAGTACCTGTCACAGTTATTGCGCATGAGTTCATGCACAAAGCTAGTGCAACGCGATTATTCAGGTTTGGTTACATATCGGTCAGGATGATAAAACGAAAAATTTCATCTAAAAAGAAAATATTTTAAGACTTTATAAAGTCCTGATATTTGGATATCAGTATATTACCCGATAGTGACACAGGAGATGTTCTGTGGATATAACAATAGAGCGTGTTCGTCTAGCGAACACATGAAATGGATTAAGCAGACACAGGGTTGAAATATTGCTCAACCCAAACAAAATGAGCAAATAAATATAGTGGTTGCGCTCCCGGCACATGACAAGGAATGACCGTCGTATTGCATAGGTAGAGCGAAGCTTAAGGAATTACATAAATGAAACGTATGCTGATCAACGCAACTCAGCCAGAAGAGGTGCGTGTCGCACTTGTCGATGGACAACGATTATACGATCTGGACATAGAATCAACCGCACGCGAGCAAAAAAAATCTAATATTTACAAAGCCCGCGTTATTCGAATTGAACCCAGTCTTGAAGCCGCCTTCGTAGATTATGGTTCAGAACGTCATGGTTTTTTACCCTTCAAAGAAATAGCGCGCGCCCTGTATAAACCTGAGCAAGCTGACAAACCACGTAGTGGTCGTTTGAGCATTAGTGATGTAATCAGTGAAGGTCAGGAATTTATCGTTCAGGTTGAAAAAGAAGAACGCGGAAACAAAGGTGCTGCATTAAGCACATTTATTAGTCTTGCCGGTCGTTATCTTGTTCTCATGCCCAATAATCCTCGTGCAGGGGGTGTCTCCAGACAAATTGAAGGCAGTGACCGTTCTGAAGCTAAAGACGCTATGAGTGGTCTCGAAATTCCGGAAGGTATGGGATTAATCTTGAGAACAGCAGGTATTGGTAAATCTTCTGAAGAACTGCAATGGGATTTGAATTACCTGTCGCAACTTTGGGGTGCAATAAGTACTGCTGCAGCAGAACGTCCCGCGCCTTTTCTTATTTATCAGGAAAGCGATGTCATTATTCGTGCTATTCGTGATTATTTACGAAAAGACATTAATGAAATATGGATTGATGACGCTGAAGTGCACAAAAGATGTCATGATTTCATGAGTCAGGTTATGCCGCATAACCTGGAAAAACTTAAGCTTTATACGGATAACGACCCTCTCTTTACTCGATATCAAATTGAGTATCAGATTGAATCTGCATTTTCCAGAGAAGTTCGATTGCCATCAGGTGGTGCTGTCATTATTGATCACACTGAAGCATTGATTTCTATTGATATTAATTCGGCGAGAGCAACAAAAGGAAGTGACATAGAAGAAACGGCGTTAAATACAAACAGGGAAGCGGCTGAAGAAATAGGACGGCAACTTCGTCTGCGTGATATTGGTGGCCTGATTGTTATCGATTTCATTGATATGTTAAATACACGAAATCAACGCGAAGTAGAAAATACTATGCGTGAAAGTCTACGTATGGATAGAGCACGAGTTCAAATTGGCAGGATATCTCGTTTTGGTCTTCTTGAAATGTCTAGGCAACGCTTAAGACCCTCGTTAGGTGAATCCAGTCACATACCCTGCCCTCGTTGTGACGGCCAGGGAACAATTCGAGATGTTGAATCATTGGCGCTTTCAGTGTTACGCATTATTGAAGAAGAAGCGATGAAAGATATGACTGCCAAGATTATCGTTCGTGTCCCGGTTGATGCGGCAACGTTTTTATTAAATGAGAAACGACAACCCATAAGTGAAATACAGCATCGTCTCGATGTTGATATTTTAGTTATCCCTGATCCATCTATGGTAACACCACAGTATTTAGTGCAACGTGTACGTTTGACTGAAGTTAAATCAGATGGGAATAATCAGCTAGCAAGCTATTTATTGAAAGCTGAAGAAAAAGATAATTTAAATAATGATCTGATAAATACTCATAAAAAACCACCGGTCGAAAGACCTGTCGTTAAACAGTTCACGCCTGAGGCACCAGCTCCTACTGCTGGCAAACAAAATAAGACAGGCTTGATTAAACGATTATTAAAGCTCTTCAGTAGTCTATTTAGCGTTACTGAAGATAATAAATCTTCTGATTCTAAACCAGATAATAAACAACGAAATAATAATCGACGAGCAAATAACCGCTCTAGAAATAATCGTGGCAACAATGCCAATCGTGATAGACAAGGACAAAACCGTAATCAACAAAGACGTAATAATAAAAATTCAAACAATCAACAAAGACGTGGAAATCAAAAAAATAATCAGGGGGAAAATCAGTCTGAAAATTCTTCAGATAGCGCAAATTCAGCTAATCGCAATAGTAACTCAAGACGCCGTAACCGTGGTGGTCGCAGACGCAAGTCGGGAAATGCTAATAGTAATAAAGAGACGAATAACAATTCAGTAGAGAACGTTTCGCCCGTTAATACTGCTCAGAATGTAGCGTCAAATAATGCACAAGCTAATAATACAGAGAACAAAGCTCCGCAAGATAATTCTACTCAAGCTTCTATTAGTGCTGCACCAAGTGTAGCAGAGAAAGATAATGAAATTACTCAGATCAATCCCAATACAGCATCGGTAAGGCCTATACAAAGTAACGAAAATGATACTGACAAAACAGATATTAATTACAATGTTACAAATCAGAATCCAAATAATGAACGTCAGGAAGATTCATCAGCCGTTTCTGTAAACAAAGAAGTAGAGGGAAATATAGCAACAGCAGTTGAAAACAAAGATTAAGGAAGCTCTGATTTAATTAATGTTCTCGTGTTGCGTGAAATGTAATGCCAGGCCATCGTTCAATGGTTAAATTGAGGTTCACCATAGATGGTGCTAAATAAGTTAGATGTTCGCCGCCATCGAGGGCAATATTATCGCTAACTTTTTTTCGAAATTCGTCCAGCGTTTTATTATCATCGCATTCTACCCAACGTGCGACGACAACTGAAATATTGTCATACGAACATTCAACACCGTATTCTTCCTTTAAACGCCAGGCAACAACATCAAACTGAAGTACCCCTACTGCTCCCAAAATCCAGTCATTGCTGTTAATGGGTCTAAATACTTGTGTTGCGCCCTCTTCACCCAATTGAATTAAGCCTTTTTGTAATGCTTTCAGTTTTAACGGATCTCGTAATTGAACCCGCTTGAATAATTCCGGGGCAAAATGTGGAATACCAGTAAAATTAAGGTTTTCTCCTTGTGTAAACGTATCGCCGACTTGAATTGTTCCATGATTATGTAAGCCTATGACATCACCAGACCATGCCTCTTCAGCTTGTTCACGGTTTCCAGCCATAAAGGTGACTGCATTAGAAATTTGGACATCTCGCCCCAATCGTACATGGCGCATTTTCATGCCTCGTTGATAATGCCCTGAACATATTCTGAGAAATGCGATTCTATCTCGGTGAGCAGGATCCATGTTCGCTTGAATTTTGAAGACAAAACCACTCAGCTTATCTTCTTTTGGTTCAACTTCCCGTTCCTCAGTAATACGTGTTTTTGGCGCTGGCGCATGTTTAATTAAACAATCCATAAATTCAGCTATACCAAAATTATGTAAAGCTGTTCCAAAAAACACAGGTGTTATTAGACCAGATAAAAAGCCATCTTTAATAAACTCTTCATAAACACCCTGTATCAAACTTATTTCTTCATCTATATGAGTTAGTTGATCACCCAGGATATTTTTTGCCTCTTCACTGTGTAAACCAGTTATTATTTTTCCATGAATAGCTTCATCTTGCTTGTCGTAAAGCCGAATAGAATCATCAAGTAAATTATATATACCTACTAATCTTGTTCCCATACCGATTGGCCAGGTAAATGGAACACATTTTATTCCTAACTCCGTTTCAATCTCATCTAATAATTCAATCGGCTCCTTTCCTTCACGATCCAGTTTATTAATAAAGGTAATTATAGGTGTGTCACGTAATCGGCAAACTTCCATTAACTTAACGGTTCGTTGTTCTACACCTTTTGCGACATCTATTACCATTAATGCCGAATCAACAGCGGTTAAAGTACGATAAGTGTCTTCAGAAAAGTCCGCGTGCCCCGGGGTATCCAGTAAATTAACAATGTTATTCTGATATTCAAATTGCATCACCGAACTGGTAACAGAAATGCCTCTATCCTTCTCCATTTGCATCCAGTCTGATGTTGCATGTCGATCTGACTTGCGGGATTTAACCGTTCCAGCTGTCTGAATCGCGCCACCATACAATAACAATTGCTCAGTTACTGTCGTCTTACCGGCATCAGGGTGAGAAATGATAGCAAAAGTACGTCGTTTATCCGTTTGGGCGTGTTGTTCTGACATCGTCTATGTAAATAAAAGTTTGGGAATCGATGAGTCAGATTAATCAGATAATGTGATTGATTCACTCATCAATCTTTTCATTTCTCTGACGGCTTCTGGCAAACCGGATAAAACAGCGCGGGAGATAATACTATGTCCTATATTTAATTCCAGTATTTGAGGTATTGCGGCAATTTGCATTACATTTGTATAACTTAATCCATGACCTGCATTAACTTTAAGGCCTGCATTCGAAGCAAATTCAACTGCACTAATTATTTTCTTTAATTCTTCTGTCATGCTCTTATTATCTGTAGCATCAGCATAATGTCCGGTATGAATTTCAATATAAGGTGCAGAAGAATCAGCTGCTGCTTGTATTTGATCCTGGTCAGCATCGATAAACAAAGAGACTCTAATTCCTGCTTCTTTTAATCGTTCACAGCTCTCTTTTATACGTGCTAATTGAGTAACAACATCCAATCCACCTTCAGTGGTTAATTCCTCGCGTTTTTCCGGAACCAGACAACAAAACCGGGGCTTTATTGATTCGGCAATAGTTAACATCTCTTCTGTTACTGCCATTTCGAGATTCATCGAAGTTACTAGTGTTTCTTTCAATATACGAACATCACGTTCCTGAATATGACGCCGATCTTCACGTAAATGTATCGTAATAGAATCTGCGCCGGCTTTTTCTGCAAGATATGCTGCACTAACCGGATCAGGATAACGCGTGCCTCGTGCCTGACGAAGTGTTGCAATGTGATCTATATTTACACCTAATAACATTTTTATTAATTCTATTTATTTATTGAATGATATCGTTACTATATCCGATAAACGAATTTATCAAACTACTTTTTTGTTTTAATATAGGCTTGATAAAGTTCTCGGCTAGCCAATGGTTTTTCTCCCAAATGTTGATTTAGTATTGACTTCAATAATACTTTTGCTTCATTAATATTTTCAACATCTGACAATGTTTCTGCATCGAGTTCCAATAATGTTTTTCCTGAAACATTAATGCCTGACTTAATATTATTCGTCGTTAGAGAAGGCCCAAAATCAAACTGATAATAATATTCTTTTTCAGAGTTCAAAGCTTCTCCCGTTTCTACTTCATGATCAAGAATTACACCGTAACCTAATGACTGTAGCAATATTTTTTCATAATAACGTAATACAATTTGTTCAGACTTATCATTTAATAATTGCTGAATTGTTATATCGTATGAATCAAATAATTCCGGATGTGCCTCATGCTTATGAAGTAAGCGCAACATGAGTTCATTCATGTAAAAACCGGTCATCATCACTTCTGGCTTTAATGAGTCGGATAAAGCCGCCAATTCAATATTTGTTAATGTACCTAATTCAGACCTGGCGACCCACGACATGTGATACTTTTGATACAGGTTATGATTTATGCCTTGTTGCTTCTTATTTCGCTTTGCACCTTTTGCAATAAGGTTGACGCGACCATGCTCTCTGGAAAAAACCTCAAGAATCAGGCTGCTTTCACTGTAATCTCTGCGGTGCAATATATAGCATGGAGTAAGTTCAACCTTCATTAAGCTTCATATATATTCTAGTAGCACGAGTACATGCCTATTCGTAATAGCCAAATTGTTTTAACGCCTGTTCTGAATCAGTCCATTTCTTTTTAACTTTAACCCATGTTTTTAAGTTCACTTTTTTATCAAATATTTCTTCAAGATCCAGTCTTGCTTCTTTCCCTATTGCTTTTAACACACCACCTTCTTTTCCAATGACTATCGACTTCTGTCCTTTTCTTTCAACCCATATACAAGCATGAATATGAAGAATATTATTTTTTTCCTTAAATTCATCAATTGTAATTGATAAGTGGTAAGGTAATTCATCACTTAAACGGATCATCAATTTTTCACGTACAAATTCAGCAGCAAAAAATCGCTCGCTACGATCGGTAACCTGATCTTCGGGAAATAATGCCGGAGCATGAGGAAGATTCTTTATTATTGTCGACTCCAGAGTATCAAGACCTGTTCCTTTAGTGGCAGACACGGGAATAACTTCATTAAAATCCATTTTTTTTGACACAGTATTAATAAAAGATAACAAATCATTTTTATTTGATATTTTATCAACTTTATTAAGCACCAGAAATAGTTGTGCAGGCAATGATTTCTTCAATAAATCAACAACATTCTCATCAAGCTCGTTCCATTTTGATGCTTCTACAACAAACAGGATTATATCAATATAATTTAGTGTACTTGATACGGCCTTATTCATATGTTGATTCAAGACGAGCTTCGGCTGTTTTTGTAACCCAGGAGTATCAATAAAGATTATCTGGGAATCAGAAGAAGTTTTTATGCCGAGTAAATTCCAACGTGTTGTTTGTGGTTTTCTTGAAACAATACTGAGTTTCTGTTCAAGCAAATTATTCAGTAATGTAGATTTACCAACATTTGGTTTGCCAATGATACTTACATATCCTGTTCGAAATTCTTTCATGCTAAATTAATAAAAGTAGATTATTTACATTTTGAATTCAACAAGGACATGGCTTTATTTGCTGCGGACTGCTCAGCTTTACGCTTACTGGTTCCTTTTGCAACGATCAGATCCTCTAATAAACCAATTTTACATGACACCGTGAATTCAGGATGGTGTGAAGAACCAGATTCTTCTACTACTTTATAGGTAGGGACATCTTGTTTCCGTGACTGAAGATATTCTTGCAATTGTGACTTCGCGTCTTTTTTAATATCAGCTGGATCAATATTTTCAAGATGATGTTGATACAAAGAAAGAATAAAGTTGCGGCATGATTCAATCCCAGAATCCAAATAAACGGCGCCAATTAATGCTTCTACAGTATTAGCTAAAATAGAGTCACGACGCCAACCGCCACTTTTCAATTCACCTGGACCAAGCTTTATTTCTTTTGAAAGCTGAATATCTCGACCAATCTCAGCAAGCTTTTCTCCCTTAACCAAAGATGCTCGAAGCCTAGTTAGCTCACCTTCAGATACGTCTGAAAATTTACGGTAAATAATTTCTGCAATGACAAAGCCTAATATTGCGTCACCCAGATATTCAAGTCGTTCGTTATTATTATTACCAAGGCTTCTGTGAGTTAAAGCTTGATCCAATAATTCCTTATTATTGAATTGGTAATCAATCATCTCGCCTTAATTATTAGTAGCAGGAATTTCTAATGTCTCATCAACATCAATCATTAAATGAAAATTTTTAAAAAGAGGTTGTGTGCGTTGATAAACAAAGTTCATATATTTTGTCTTGCCATTCTTTGATTTCTTTATAGTAAGATGATCTTTTATATTGTTTCGATCAAATTCATAAAGAGAATTTACTTTTGCATTCTTTAAGAATAGCGCTCTTATTTTCTTGGTTGAACTTCTCTTTTTTGCTGGCTGACTTATCACTGCTGCCATTACAGATTTTACTCCCAGATATTCATTGTATAACGGGAAAACCCTGAAACCAAAAGCAATAAAGCACGCAATCATACCCAAAATAATGAAAATACCTAATGCAGTCATACCTCCCTGTCGTTGTGAAATATGTTTCATAAATATCACCTCTATTTAGATTATTATTTAATTATTGTACCAATTCTTTTGAAATCTACACCACCGTTCTTACCATCCCAATTCATCCAGATCATAAAAGCACGTCCAACCAGGTTTTCATCGGGAACAAATCCCCAAAAACGACTGTCTTTGCTGTTATCCCTGTTATCACCCAGGACAAAGTATTGTCCATCTGGAACTATTGTTTCGACTTCCTGAGAATGTCGGTTAGGTGTAACCAGTATTTCGTGCTCAACACCACCTAATTTTTCTATTCTTAATGAGACTCCATCCATCGCAATTCCAGAACCAGTAGCATTATAGCGTCCATTTAATACTTGCGTCACTGACAAATCATTGATGTATAGAGTTTTATCATAATAAGAAATTTTATCTCCAGGCAAACCTACGACACGTTTAATAAAGGGAATACTTGGGTCTTCAGGGTATCTAAATACAGCAATATCACCTCTTTCAGGCGTTTCATTTTCAATAATTTTGCTATGCAACACGGGCAAACGAATACCATAGTCATATTTATTAACCAATATAAAATCACCAATCAATAATGTCGGCATCATTGAACCAGACGGGATTTTAAAAGGTTCAAAAATGAATGAGCGAAGTATTAGTACAATGAGAAAAATTGGAAAAAATGATTTTGCGTATTCAACTATTAATGGTAGCGTCAGTGTCTCTTTGCCTTCAGAAACAATCTGCTCGAGTTTGTTGCGAGCTGGAGCGAAAAATAGACTGTCAATCAGCCAAATCAATCCACTTATAAGTGTTAAAAATACTAATAACGCTGAAAAATCAAAATTCATCTATCGTAGATTCCTTAGTTGAACACATTTAAGTGTGCGTTTTTTAGGTTTAGTTGCGCCAACTAAAAAGCCGAGCATAGTTATGTACAGGACGTACAGTATGCTTGTTTTGCAGGAGCAAAAACAAGCGATTCTACGTGAGACTTTTGCCGTTAAGCAAAGCTTTCGCTCCTGCTTACGCCCCTTGCCTACATCCTGTAAGAAAATGAACCTAAAAAATGTGCAATTGAATGAGTAGACAAACTCAGTTAACGACTGAGAACTAAATATATTATTAATTGCTATTATAAAACTCATTATATAATTAATGGTCGGTCAACTAAAGAATCTAGGATTTGTCTTTTCCTACATGAAGAATAGCCATAAAAGCAGCTTGAGGTATTTCTACTGAACCAAACTGCTTCATTCTTTTTTTACCTGCTTTTTGCTTCTCAAGTAATTTACGTTTACGAGAAATGTCACCGCCATAACATTTAGCGGTTACATTTTTTCTCATCGCCTTTACTGTTTGTCTGGCAATAATTTTTGAACCAATAGCAGCTTGAATCGCCACTTCATACATTTGACGAGGTATAAATTCTTTCATTTTTTCCGCTAAATCTTTACCTCTGCTCTGAGATAAGTCTTGATGCACAATACTGGAAAGCGCATCTACTCGTTCATTATTAATAAGAATATCGAGTTTAACTAATTTAGCGGCTTCATAACGACTAAAACTGTAGTCGAATGATGCAAAACCTCTACTGACTGATTTAAGTCGATCAAAGAAATCCAGCACAACTTCACTCATTGGCATTTCAAACGCGAGTGATATTTGTTTGCCTGAGTAATGCAATTTCTTCTGAGTACCTCGTTTTTCGATGCACAAGGCAATAACATTTCCCAGATACTCTTGCGGAACCAATATATCAGCAATAATGATAGGTTCACGAATTTCTGAAATTTTATTTAAAACGGGAAGTTTAGATGGATTATCAATCTTAATGACTTCATTATTTGTAGTTAAAACCTCATAGATTACTGTTGGCGCAGTTGTTATCAATCCGAGATTATATTCTCGCTCCAATCTCTCTTGAATGATTTCCATGTGTAGCATTCCAAGAAAACCGCAACGAAAGCCAAAACCAAGTGCTTGCGATGTTTCTGGTTCATAATGCAACGCCGCATCATTTAAGCGAAGTTTGCTCAAAGCTTCTCGAAAAGACTCATAGTCTGCCGAATCGACAGGAAATAAGCCTGAGAATACACGAGGTTGAACCATTTCAAATCCAGGTAATGGTTTTGCAGAAACGTCATCGACAAGTGTTATTGTATCGCCTACAGGAGCGCCATCTATTTCTTTTATACCAGCGACTACATAACCTACTTCGCCAGTATCTAGTAAATCTTTAGGTTCACGTTTTGGTGTAAAAGTACCTACTTGACCAACTAGAAAACTTCGGCCTGTAGACATCATTTCAATTTTCTTTCCTACTTCTAGTTGACCATCCACAATTCTTACTAAAGAGACAACGCCAAGATAATTATCAAACCACGAATCAATAATAAGCGCTTTAAGTGAACCTTTAATACTGCCAGTTGGAGGTGGAATTTTTTTAACAAGTTCATTTAATAATTCATTTACGCCTTCTCCTGATTTAGCACTTACTCGTAGGGCATGCTCGGCTTCAATACCAATTATTTCTTCAATTTCATTAATAACACGTTCAGGTTCGGCAGAAGGCAAATCAATTTTGTTTAGTACCGGCAATACTTCAAGATCATAATTAATTGCAGTGAGGCAATTCGCAACACTTTGAGCTTCAACCCCTTGTGCTGCATCAACTATAAGCAAAGCACCTTCACATGCAGCTAATGACCGTGACACTTCATAACTAAAATCGACATGTCCCGGCGTATCAATAATATTTAATTGGTACTGCTCACCATCATCTGCGTCAAAGTACAGAGTCACGCTTTGAGCCTTGATAGTGATACCTCGCTCCCGCTCAATGTCCATCGAGTCCAGTACCTGCTCAGCCATCTCTCGCTCAGTTAAGGCACCACAAATTTGTATAAACCGATCGGCCAGAGTCGATTTTCCATGATCGATATGAGCAATAATTGAGAAATTACGTATATGTTGCATTACTAGAGTTGTTTTTAGATGATGATTTCTGCAAAAAGGCGCGATTCTATATGATCTTGCCGCTGCTATAAATGAAATATGAAGAATTATTACGGAATTAAAGACTATTTTCTTGCTCAAAAAAATGTAACAGCGCTTCTTCATCAAGATGATATTCACAAATTTCAATATCACCAACAGCTAGTAAAGGAATACGAGCAGCAAAACGCGCTGTCAAAGAGGTGTCCTGGTCAATATCGATTATCTTCACTTTAAAACTAAAACGGCTATGCCATTTTTCTAAAGCACCGAACATCTCATCACATAAATGACATTCTGGCCTGGAATATATTGATAAGACTATTTCAGGCTCATTCATCAATTTTGAGAGCAAGAAATATGGGGCTGCCTTGTCGATGAATTAGCACTGGAATAGAGCGACCTTTAGGTAAATCTTTCATCATTTCACTAAAGTGAGAAACATTATTAATTTTAATATTGTTTATCTGTAAGATGACATCTCCCTGACGTATTCCCGCTTTCTGAGCAGGTCCGGCATAAATTTTTTCGACTAAAACACCATGCCCATCACTTTCAAATTCTTTTTCCTGTTCTTTTGTTAAATCCTTGGCAATAACATTTAAAGAATTTGCATCAGCATCTGATTTTTCGTTTCTTTTCTTTGCCATAACACCATCATCAGTAGGCAACTCAGAAATTTTGACTTGAATAGTTTTATGTTTTGAACGACGAATTATCTCTACATCTACATTACTATCAACAGGGGTGCTACCCACTAAAGGTGGCAAATCAGAAGAAAAACTCACTTTGTTACCATTAAATTTAACAACGATATCGCCTACTTCCATACCGGCTTTTTCTGCAGGTCCATCAGCTAATACCTTCGCAATCAATGCTCCATGAGGATGTTTCATATTGAAAGATTCTGCTAATTCACGCGTCACATCTTGAATTAGAACACCTAACCAACCTCTGGCCACACGTCCATTTTTTCTTAATTGTGTGTATACATTTTTTACAACATTGACTGGCACGGCAAAAGATAGCCCCATAAAACCGCCCGTACGGCTATATATTTGAGAATTTACACCGATAACTTCGCCGTCAAGATTGAATAAAGGGCCTCCAGAATTACCTGGGTTTATCGCTACATCAGTTTGAATAAAGGGCACATAATTTTCATTTGGTAAACTACGCCCTATCGCACTAATAATTCCAGCTGTTACTGAATGATCAAAACCAAATGGCGATCCTATTGCCAATACCCATTCGCCAACATTTAAACTTGATGAATTTCCAAGTTTTAACGTAGGCAAGTCTGTAGCTTCTATTTTTAATACAGCAATATCACTACGTTTATCTGTACCAATTAATTCGGCAGTGAATTCGCGTCGATCATTCAATCTAACAATAATCTCTTCTGCATTGTTTACAACATGATGATTAGTAATAACATAACCATCTTCTGAAATGATAAAACCGGAACCTAAAGATGAACGTTCTTGTGAAGGACCTTGGCCTTCAGGAAGTTCATCAAAATATTTTTTAAAAAATTCATGAAACGGACTGTTTTCTGGAATATCAGGTAAATTATGACCTCGTGGCAAACTGCCTGGGGCTGACTTCTTCATGCTAGTACTAATATTAACTACGGCTGAAAAATTTTTATTAACTAGTTCAGTGAAATCAGGCAAGGAGCGTGCTTGTACAATATTGAGATGTACAAGAGCAATTAAAATAACAATCGTCTTAATTATTTTATGATACATTTTTTATATCCGTTACGAATCGTTATCTAAAAGATAACACAACGAGTGATTAATGAAATGATTTTACTGAATTGGCCATTAACGTAACAGTAGTCTTGGGAACCTCTCCTACTGCTGTAATTTGATATCCGCCAGCATGTGTTGAATATGCATTTACTCCACCAAAATTAGATAAGCCCGCATTTATATCGGGCTTCTGACTTAACTTTTCCACATAAACTGATACCAATGCCAGACCATCAGTATAAAGAAAGTGTTCTACTGGCATTGAGCTAGTCATCATTAGTTCTTTTTCTTTTTCACTCATAGTGAAACCAACAGGCATCCATGTCACTTTCCATTGTTTCTTGTCACCAACTTTAAAATCTACCTTTTTTACATTGTTGTACCAGGTAAAATCTTCAGCAGACATTGATGGTCGTAATAAAGCATCATCGATTTCATTATGTACTTCCAACTGAGTAAATATAATTTGCTCCAGTGTCACACCCAATTGATTTTTCAGTTCCGACTTGAGTAACAAACGAGATTCTTTTTCAATCCAGAGTTGGTAACCGTATCGATATTTATCATTTGGTTTAATGTTAACCATCCACGCTTCCATCCCAGCGACACGATCTTCTCCAGCAAGTTCAAAACTATAATATTCAGAAATCGATTTAATTGGACTAGGCAAATAAGTTGAAACTAATTTTCCTAATCTGCTTTTATCAACAACAACCATTTTATCTTCAGGGAAAAAACATTTTACTTCTTCCTTATCCCGAATAACTTCTCTTGCATTTCCCGTTAAAGAAACCAGGCGTTCATAAGCCCCATCAGTGCCTGATTTATGGATAATTCTCATCGTATCGATTTGCTTACCAAGATGATAAATAAAAACACCGTCATAATTTAACTCACGACTTGCCTTTGACATTTCATCAATTAAAACCTGGGGATCAGGTGTATTGCTGTCCGAATAAGCGGAACTAATGCTTCCGAAAAGAAGAACACTAAAAACAAGTAAAAATTGATGTTTCACTTAAAATAACCTGGATAATTATTTCTGTGGCTCAGTCGTAACAATTCTGACATAGGGCAAAATAGCATTTACGCCACCATTACTTCGATATTCATTATGATTTATTAAATAATTATTAAGGCGTTGATCTGCTGTTGAAACAGGCGTATCTGATTTCTTTATTGCAGCTGGTAAAACTTGCGGGTCTGGAAAGCTAAATGTCTGAGGCTGAGCAACTGTTGTAGCAGCAATTGTTGGCGCACTTTTAAAAGATGAATCTTGTTCGTTACCGCTTTTAATAGTGAATACGGCTACCATTGCGACTGATGCCGCAATAGCAAAACCCATAAGGGGTTTTGTATTAAATCGTTTTGTTATATTCGGAGCAAGAATATTGGGTTCGTCGCGTAGAGCATTGCTTACTTGTGTAGAGATCTGATTAGAAATTTCTTCTGGTAGATTATCGCGTAAACAATCACCGATGAGATGATAGCGTGACCAGGTATCTTTCATGTCTTCATTATGAATTAATTCATCCAGAGTATGTTCGTTCTCATGTTCACCATCGATGAGTGCTGAAAGCTGTTCATTTTTAGATTCGTTCATAATATTTAGCCTGTATCTTAATTTTGTAATAACGGTTTCATTTCATTATCAATAGCTTCACGTGCACGAAATATCCTCGACCTTACTGTGCCGATAGGACATTCCATTACACTTGCTATTTCTTCATAGCTTAAGCCTTCAATTTCCCGAAGCATTATTGCCGTTTTCAAATCTTCCGGTAAATCTTCTATCGCTTTCAAAACTGTCGCCTGTAGTTCATCTTTAAGTAATAAACTTTCAGGTGTTGCCTGCTCTTTTAGAGCATCAGCACCTTCAATTTGTTCAATTTCAGAGACATCATAATTATTTCCTGATGGTCTTCGAGATTGTACAGCAAGATGATTCTTGGCTGTATTAACCGCGATTCGGTATAACCAGGTATAAAAAGCACTATCACCACGAAAATTTGGCAAAGCTCGATATGCTTTAATAAAGGCTTCTTGTGTGACATCTAAAGCATCGCTTTGGTTCCTGACAAAGCGAGAAACAAGATTAATAATACGCTGCTGATATTTAAGCACTAGCAAGTCATAGGCCGCTTTTTCGCCATTTTTAACGCGTTCTATTAATTGCTTATCTGTTACTTTATCGGCCATACGGGCCATCCTCATGTGCTATTATTTTGCGTATTGCAGTATGCATCTCAATTTCAGGATTGCATGCAGAGATGTTATGAAATAGTTTAATATTCAACAATCAACGACTTAGATAAAAAAGGGGCTATCTTACCTTAAGCACGATGCATGACCAACAACAACATGATGTATTAATTATTGGCAGTGGTGCTGCTGGGCTCAGCCTCGCCATAAAGCTTGCTGATCATGCCAATATCGCCGTTTTATCCAAAGAATCGCTAACTGAAGGTGCCACCTTATATGCGCAAGGCGGTGTCTCCGCTGTTCTAGATGAACATGATTCAATTGAATCCCACATTGAAGATACCCTGACCACGGGTGCCGGGCTGTGTAATCCGGATATCGTTCGTTTTGTTGTTGAACGCGCACATAAGAGTATTAATTGGCTTGTTGATCTTGGTGTTGATTTCACTCGATCAAATGAACAAGCAGGTTCGAATTCACCTTTTCACCTGCATAAAGAAGGGGGTCATAGCCACAGACGTATCATTCATGCCGCTGATGCGACCGGTAAAGCCATAGAAACAACCCTGGAATCCCGGGTTAGAGCACATCCCAATATCGATTTATACGAACATCATATCGCGGTTGATTTAATTACGACACAAAAATTAGCAAAACCAGGCAACCGCTGCCTTGGCGCATATGTACTTGATATTGATAGCAATAAAGTTAACGTTTTCAGTGCTCGCAACGTCATTCTTGCCACTGGCGGCGCAGGTAAAGCTTATCTTTATACCAGCAACCCGGATAGTTGTACTGGAGATGGAATAGCCATGGCTTGGCGTGCCGGTTGTCGCATCGCAAATATGGAATTTATTCAGTTTCATCCGACCTGCCTCTACCACCCAATGGCAAAATCATTTCTCATATCCGAAGCATTAAGAGGTGAAGGCGCCAAATTAATTCTGGCAAATGGTGAACGATTTATGCATCGATATGACCCGCGTGAAGAATTAGCGTCAAGAGATGTTGTCGCACGGGCAATTGACTACGAAATGAAGCGTTTAGGTCTTGATTGTGTTTATCTGGATATTTCAGACAAATCGACAAAATTTATCGAACAACACTTTCCTACCATTCATAAACGTTGTCTGGATTTAGGTATTAATATGGCAACAGAGCCTATCCCTGTTGTCCCGGCAGCTCATTACACTTGTGGTGGCGTAATGATTAATCAAAATGGTCAAACAGACATAAAGGGGCTATATGCTATTGGCGAAGTCAGTTCTTCTGGCTTACATGGTGCAAATCGCATGGCAAGTAACTCATTGCTGGAATGCGTTGTTTTCGCACATACCGCTTTTAAAGATATTCGGCAATCTTTATCCGCCACGAAAATGCCGGGCAAACTTCCAGAGTGGGATGAAAGCCGGGTTACAGATTCGGATGAGGAAGTTGTTGTTAGTCATAATTGGGATGAAATCAGGCGTTTTATGTGGGACTACGTTGGTATCGTTAGAACCACAAAACGACTGCAACGAGCACAACATAGAATCAAGTTATTAAGCTCGGAAATAACTGATTATTATGGAAATTTTAGAATAAGCAAAGATCTTGTCGAACTGCGAAACCTGCTGGTCGTCGCTGAATTAATCGTGGAATCCGCACTAAAAAGAAAAGAGAGTCGTGGACTCCACTACACCGTTGATTATCCCATTGCCGATACAAGCGATAACGCCGACAATAGTATTATTAAATCAAAACCTTCAGTAAATGGACATGTTGCAGCATAAATAATATTTTAAATTACAACTACTTATAATATTTTCTTGATTATCTGAAAATAATTCCTATATATATATTTGAAGATTAAAGGTATTTACCGGTATTCACTATGGCATTTTTTTTGCATTTGAATTATCAAGTAAACTATGACTCTTTAAATTATGACGATTTCAACTGGGCCTATGGCAGATATTACAGACATTAGCGAGTCACCAGGCGTACAAAACTCGCGCCTGATGATTTCCTATCCTGAAAATATGACCGATGTGACGAATATGTCCATTCACGTTATGGGCGTATTGCAAAGCACACTCGAACTGGAAAAATTGATTGAACTATTCGATGATGAAATGGCTGCTGTTGTTCCACATGACCATCTTAGTTACATAAATAAAGAAGAAAACATCAAATTTGATATCGCTAAACCCGGGCGTCACAGTTCAAGTTATAGCCTGGTTTTATTTGGGAAAAATATGGGAGAACTAACTATCTCCAGAAATTCCAAGTTTATTGATGTCGAAATAAATAAAATAGAGAGTTTAATATCGGCATTAATATATCCATTAAGAAACGCACTACTTTATAAACAGGCGATAGAAAAAGCTTATAACGATCCATTAACAGGATTAAACAATCGCGCTGCATTTGATAAGTCAATTGAACAGGAAATTGATTTAGCTATGCGCCATGGTCATACGCTTTCATTAATGATGTTAGATCTGGATAGATTCAAACAAATTAATGATAACTATGGTCATATCGTCGGTGATGCCGTATTAAAAAGTTTTGCCGATTGTGTAATGGAATGCATGCGCCGTAGTGATATCGTTTTTCGATATGGCGGCGAAGAATTTGTTATCTTGCTCAGAAATACAAAAATTGCAGGCGGCAAATTGTTAGCTGAACGTATGAGAAAAAATGTTGAGAAAATGAAGTTTGACTACAATAATATAAAACTCAACATTTCTGTCTCGATAGGTTTAGCCGAATTAAAAGAAAGCGATGACCGACTCACATTTATTGAACGCGCTGACACCCTACTCTATAAAGCCAAGGAAAATGGTCGTAATCGTGTTGTTGCAGAGGGTGAAGAGTAGCTTCAAGTAATTTAATTTAAATCACCCTGTCTCCTTTAATTTATAATTCTTTTTTAATTATGGTTTCGCCCTATGGCGAGTCACTTTCTCTTGCGTGCTCAAGGGAAAGTAACCAAAGAGAAGAGCACCCTAATGTCATGGCCTACGGCTACCTTCGCAAGTAATCAGTTATAGTCGGGTCGCGCAGACACAACATCCATGTTGTGACTACGCTCAATTGTACGTCCTGTACAATTGACCCTATAACTAATCACTTACTCAGCATGACACGACGGGAATCAAAATCTTGTAACCGATTAAAAATTAATCACTCCGACACTTTTTGTTTAGGATCAGATCTTGAACCTTGAATTCACTAAATTAACTCTAACAACTCTTCTTCATTTAAAGTTTTTACACCTAGTTGCAAGGCTTTTTCATATTTACTGCCCGGAGTTTCGCCATACACAACATAGCTTGTCTTTTTTGAAACACTACCGCTTACTTTCGCACCTAAGGCCATTAATTTTTGCTTCGCTTCGTCACGGCCCATACTGGATAAAGTGCCGGTGATTACAAATGTCAGTCCATCCAGTGAAGATGATTGATTAGCTTTAACTGTTTCCCAATGGATATTCTTTTTTAGTGTTTCAATTACTTTTCTATTATGCGTTTCTTGAAAAAAACTATGAATGTTGTGAGCAACAACAGGACCAATATCTGCTATTTGTTCCAGTTCTTCAGTCGATGCATTTTCAATTGCATCAAATTGTTTAAAATGCTGAGCCAGTGATCGAGCTGTTGCTTCACCGACTTCACGAATACCGAGTGCATATATAAATCGATCTAATGTTGTCTCCCGACTTTTATCTAATGCTTCAATTAGATTGTCTGCTGATTTTTTTCCCATCCTTTCCAGATCAGCAAGTTGTTCATGTGATAGTGAATAAAGTTCGGCAACTGTATTAACTAAACCAGCTTCTGTTAATTGAATAACTATTTTCTCGCCGAGACCATCAATATCCATAGCTTTGCGTGAAACAAAATGAATAATGGCTTGAATATTTTGTGCCGAACATGACAGGCCACCCATACAACGATAGGTTGCTTCTCCTTCCTGCTGCTCAACTGCCGAGCCGCAAACAGGACAAATATTCGGCATAACAAATTCAGTAACGTTCTTACGCTTTTCTTTAATAACACTTACGACTTCTGGAATAACGTCTCCCGCTCGGCGAATATAAACCCAGTCACCGATTTTGACATCCTTGCGTTTAATTTCATCAAGATTATGCAAAGTTGCATTAGTAATAGTAACGCCGCCAACAAAGACCGGTTCTAATCTAGCCACAGGTGTTAAAGCACCGGTACGACCTACCTGAACTTCTATATCTAATATTTTCGTCATCTCCTCTACTGGAGGAAATTTATAGGCAATCGCCCAACGTGGAGCACGTGAAACAAAACCCAATGCTTGTTGTTGTAATAAATTATTTACTTTAAAAACAACGCCATCAATCTCATAAGCTAACTCTGCTCGTTTTTCTCCTATCTCCTTATAATATTGCAGACAAGATTGAAGGCTTTTCATTTTTTTAGTTTCTGGTGAAACAGGAATTCCCCATTGCTTAAGTTGTTTTAATATCTGTGTATGGCTTTCAAATTCAACATTGCCTTTAAAATCACCTATGCCATAGGCAAAGAATGATAACTGTCTTTTTGCCGTTATCTTTGCATCTAGTTGGCGTAGAGAACCTGCCGCCGCATTACGAGGGTTGGCAAATAACTTTCCCTCTTTTTCTCGTTGTTTGTTATTTAGTTCTTCAAAACCTTTATGCGTCATGAAAACTTCACCCCTGATTTCTAATAATTCAGGAATATCATCGCCAATTAAATTTAACGGGATCTGCTGTATGGTTCTTATATTGTGAGTAATATTCTCGCCGCTATAACCATCGCCACGCGTAGCCGCCGTTTTTAATACGGCATTTTCATAACGAATACTAACGGCTAGCCCATCTAACTTTGTTTCTGCGGAGAAGATGACCGCATCTGTTTCCAATCGATCATTTATCCTCTTGTTAAAAGCTTGCATTTCATCTTCATTAAAAGCATTCGCTAACGATAACATCAGCACAGTATGTTTAACTTCATCAAATTCTGATAGCGGCGCAGCACCAACACGCTGCGTAGGTGAATTAGGAATAATGAGTTCAGGGAATTCAATTTCTATATCAATTAACTCTCGTAACAATCTATCGTATTCCGAATCTGGGATATCTGGGTCATCCAGAACATAGTATTGGTAGTTATGTTGATTAATTGTTTCACGAAGAATATCAATTCGCTTTCTGGCTTGTTGCAAAGTCATTTTAAATTAGTTTATTAATTAACTGAAAGTGACTCAGCTTTGTCTCGTAGAGAACTAATAGCGGTATTATTTAATATTTCATTGTCCGAGGTTCGTACTGTTCCACCGAGTAATTCAGCTAAACGTTGCGTCGTGTTTAAAAATAATTCAAAGACAACACTGGCATCAATTGAAGCAGGTGAATACATAAAGACAGCAAGACCTTTTGTTTTTAAATCTGACATGCGTCCAAGATCAAATGATCCTGGCTCATGCATGTTTGCTAGACTAAATAAGGGTTGTCCTGAATGAAGCTTGCCAGGTCCGAAATGATGAAAAATATTCATGTGTCCATAGACCATGCCTACTTCGTCTGCAGCTTTACTTATCGACAAACCATTAAATGAGATATGAGAAGGGCATGTAATATATAAAACTAATATATCTTCGCTGGCCTGATTGCTTTGTGGAAGATCTACTTCTTCTTCCTCTAATTCATCATGAGAATGAAGTTCTTCTTCAATTGCTGCGAAAACATCCGATTCATTATTTTCAGCCATTTTAGCCTCATAATCTTTGACGCTCATTTCAAGCGGCAAATCTTCATCAGGCTCATCAATACTTGTACTTACTTCTGACACTTTAAATGGTTCAGGTGTATCGTCGTTACTAATATCCTGATTTCGTGATTGTTTTAATAAACTACCAAGATCGGCTAATGCCTCAGTAGAATAATTATCGACGCTTACTTCATTATTGATGGTTGCAGCAACAGGGATGTCCGGGGTTTCGTCGACAGCATTGAGAATATCTGTCTTCTTTTTTGGTCTTCCTTTATAAAATACTTCCCACAAGTAGATACCTAAAACCACAAGGCATCCAATAATTAATAATATAAGGCGCAAGTTGTCCATGGCGCTCGTGGTATGTATGTATGTATGTATATTTATTTAGGCCGTCGCCGCCATCTCAACAGCTTCATCCATGTCTACAGACACAAGACGTGATACTCCAGCCTCGTGCATAGTCACTCCCAAAAGTTGATTCGCAATTTCCATGGTAATTTTATTATGTGTGATGAAGATAAACTGGACTTCATCAGACATAGATTTAACTAATTCGCTAAAGCGAGCAACATTAGTATCGTCAAGAGGCGCATCAACTTCGTCTAAAATACAGAAAGGTGCCGGGTTTAGTTTAAATATTGAGAAAACTAGCGCGACAGCAGTTAACGCTTTCTCCCCGCCCGACAGTAAATGAATATTACTGTTTTTCTTTCCTGGTGGGCGCGCCATGATAGCAACGCCTGTCTGCAATAAGTCATCGCCGGTTAGTTCAAGGTAAGCATGGCCGCCACCAAATAACTTTGGAAACATATCCTTAATGTGCGCGTTAATTTCATCAAATGTTTCTTTAAAACGGGTTCGTGTTTCTCTATCTATTTTGCTAATTGCATTTTCAAGTGTTGTTAGTGCATCTAGCAAATCTTTATGTTGACTATCGAGATAGGTTTTACGCTCTGCATTCTGCGTATATTCGTCGATTGCAGCGAGGTTAATAGGTCCAAGTCGCTGTATTTTTCTATCTAAAGATTCCAGTTGCGTTGTCCAATCTTCCTGATTGGCTCCCTCTTCCATAGCCTCAAGCAATTGTTTGGCATTTTGTTGTTCAGATGACAATTGTTCTTCTACGGTTTCAAGTCTAACCTGACAACTATTCACACCCAATCGTGCTTTTTCCAGCTCAGCACGTAATGCTTCCAGTTCCTGTTCATATTTATGTCGATTTTGCTCGAGCTCTCTCATGCTCGCTTCAATTGCCTGTACACTTGTCCGAGCATCACCCAGATTCTTCTCTGCATGAATTTTATCTTTTAAACAGGCCTCAATTTTTTCTTGAATTTCAGTCACTGGGGACTGATTTTCAGACAAGTTCTTTTCAAGCTCAGATAATCGACCGACAAGATGAGAAATTTGAATGTCATTACGCTTAATCGCCTGTTCATACGATGCACGTCGTGAACTAAACGATTCAAGCTGCAAGGCAATGCCGTGACTTTCATTATGTGTTTCTTGCCATGATGCTCTTGCTGTATTGAGTGACTCACGGTGCTTTTCCTTAACTTCAGAAAGCTCGTCTCGCTGCTGCAGAAAACGTTCATTATCTTTATCAAGTGATCTAATGCGCTGTTTAATAGAATCAATTTCTGATTTATCCGATTCATTCTGTAGCTGGTTAGCGCTCAACTCTTCAATATATTCCTGATGTCGCAGTGATAATTGTTCAGATTCAGTTTGAGTAGAAGCTAACTTGGTTCTAATGTCAGAAATACCCTGTTGCTGTTCGCTGGTTAACGATTGTTGTTCATTTAATGTCGTTTCAACCTGCTCAAGATCTTGTTCTGTTGTTATTAATTCAGCTTCAATCGATTGAATTTCATTTTCCCTTTTTCCAAGATCAAGTTTAAGCGAACTAATTTCTTCTTCACGATTTAAAACACTATCGTTTGCATCACTGGCATTATTTACAATAACCCAATCATGGCTAAGCCAGATTCCTTTTTCAGTAACAACACTTTGGCCAGCAGATAAGTTTGGCAACATGCTCTTTGCTTGTTCAAGTGAATCCGCCAGATAAATATTTTCCAGGATAGAAGGAACACGCAAGTCCGTTGTGATTTGTTCTATTAATCGCGGGAATTGTTTTGCTTCTGACAAAGAGCTTGAACTACTCGTATTCATTAAACCAAACTTGCCGGGCGCACTTTCTAATTTACCCAGATAATTATTAATATCATCAATACAAATATCATGCAGATGAATGCTAATGACAGTTTCCAGAGCATGTGTCCATTTTGGATTAACTTTGATTGATTGGGAAAGTCGTTGCTGTTGATCCAGATTATTTTCTTTTAACCAGTCACTTAATTCCTGATTATCTTCGATGACAGATTGTTGCAAGGTTTCTAAAGAAGCTAAACGACCTTTCAAAGCCTGATATTCCTGACGAACTGAATCAAGTTTTGATGACAGCGTTCTTACTTTCTCTCGATGATCTTTAACAACATTCTGTTTATTAGCGTATTCACTTGCCAAAACAGATTGTTTTTCTTCTTCGTTTTTTAAAGATGAGGCTAAAGTGTCGATTGTGTTATTAAGATCGGATTGCTCAAACTTTGAAATTTCTTTTTCTAACTGAAGACGGCGTTCAGCAAGTTCACCCAAACCAAATTCAAGATGTTCTAATCGCGTTTTATCAACTTGTCCCTGACGCGAAAACTCAGACCAGGACTCATTGAACGTATCCCATTCAGACTGCCAACCCTGCATTGCTTCTTCCGCATGATTGAGAATTTCATAGGCTTTATTACTCTCATTTCTTGAGCCACTTAATTTTGGTTCCAGATTAGTTAATTCAGATTGGAGTTTTTCATATTCTGTTTTGTCCTGCTCATGCTGTTTAACTGTATCCGCATGTGTTTGACGTGCTTTTTCCAATTCTGACTCTATCGTCGTAATTTTTTCGCGTGTATGCTGAAGTTTTTGTTCATATGAAGATATATCACTGCCTACTTTATAATATTCAGACTGCATATTATTAAAGTGTTGGTTAGCTTCACTCAACCCTTCTCGTTGTTTTTCAATTTCCGCCTCTGTCTCGCGAACTTTTGCGATTGATTCTTCAACTGCGTTTTCACGTTTGCCTGCGCCTTCTTTTAATTCACTCATTTCCTTATTTAAATCACGCCAATTTAAGGCAAGTAATTCAGAACTAAGTTGACGTTGTTCCTTTTTTAATTTTTTATAACGTTCGGCCGCTTTTGCCTGACGCTGCAAATGATTTAACTGTTTTTCCAATTCTTCACGAATATCTGTGAGTCGTTCAATGTTTTCTTTAGTATGCTTTATGCGGTTTCCCGTTTCTCGACGACGCTCACGATATTTTGAAATGCCAGCCGCTTCTTCGATATAGACTCTCAATTCTTCTGGTTTGGCTTCTATTAATCTTGAAATCATACCTTGTTCAATAATGGCATAACTACGAGGGCCAAGACCGGTGCCAAGAAATATAGCGGTAATATCTCGACGACGACATCGAGTGCCGTTTAAATAATAGGTTGAAACTGCATCACGATTAATCTGACGCTTTATTGAAATCTCATCATAACTGGCGTATTCACCACCCAGTTTATTTTCAACATTATCAAAAACCAGTTCGACTGAAGCCTGGCCAACAGGTTGACGAGCGCTTGAACCACTAAAAATAACGTCAGTCAGTGAATCTCCACGAAGGTGTTTTGCCGAGCTTTCACCCATAACCCAGGTAACCGCATCGATGATATTAGATTTGCCGCAACCGTTGGGTCCGACAACGCCAACAAGGTTGCCTGGAATGATGAGGTTGGTTGGATCTACGAAGGATTTAAAGCCGGAAAGTTTTATATTGCATAAACGCATGGGGCGTTACAATACTAAAGATTTAGTCCTCTGTCCAAACGTAAATTATATCTATAATTAACATTAATTATTTATAATAACATATTGATATTATTAGTTATTATAAATATATAAAAAATAGAGGATATGTCTTGCCTGAACATTATCAATGTTCTATCTTATCGCCTTATTATGTTGTAATAACAGAGAAAAAACGAATGCCAAAGCAAGCTATTGATGTACTTGAAACTTTCCCAAATCCAACACCTGAACGTGACTTTACTATTCGAATCGAGGTGCCGGAATTTACCTGTTTATGCCCTAAAACAGGCCAACCTGACTTCGCTATACTCGAAATTGAATATGTTCCTGAGCAACTGTGCGTAGAACTTAAGGCATTAAAACTTTATATATGCTCATATCGTGATCAAGGTGCATTTCATGAAGCAGTAAGCAATAAAATTTTAGATGATTTAGTCGCGGCAACATCACCGCGCTTCATGCGACTTACCGCAACGTTCAATGTTCGTGGCGGTATTTATACCAGTGTTGTCGCAGAACATATTATGGATGGCTGGACAGCTCGCCCCGCTGTTTCATTGCCTTAAACTCGCTATTAATGAATCAATTTAGTCAGGGTTTTAAATATTTGCTGTCAGGATTTAAATTAATCCTTAAACCCGGTGTTCGTCTTTACGTCCTTATTCCATTACTGATCAATTCACTCTTATTTGCCGGAGCAATTTATTTTGGTGCAAATTCACTCAGCAGCCTGATAGATAGCTTATTGGCGCAATGGCAATGGCTAGAATGGTTAACATGGTTACTTTGGCCAATTTTTGTCATTGTCGCGCTAACTATCGTTTTCTTTTGTTTTTCGATCGTTGCTAATTTGATTGGTGCCCCATTTAATGGTTTTCTAGCCGAAGCGGTTGAAAGTGTAATAACAGGTCAGAAAATACCGTCTGCCAACAATCAATCATTATCAAAAGTCATTATTATCTCGATTAAATCCGAGTTCCAAAAATTACTCTATTTTATTATCCGGGCTTTGCCTCTTTTAATTTTATTCATCATACCTATGGTAAATGTCGCAGCGCCATTGATTTGGTTTCTTTTCACCGCCTGGATGCTAACTCTAGAATATGGTGATTATCCTATGGGAAATCATGACATTGCATTTAAACTTCAACGCGAAAAGATTGCTTCAAATCGCCAACTGGCTTTAGGCTTTGGCTCTGGCGTCTTGCTATTAACAATGATTCCAGTTGTTAATTTTCTGGCTATGCCTGTGGCTGTCGCAGGTGCTACTCGAATGTACGTTGAACATATCAGACTGAAAACGTAAAATTATTACTCGAAAATTACAAACTATTAATTAATTCAGAATTGCTTCGTATGAACCTTTCTGGTATAGATGCACGCTGATTTTTACAGGGCGGAGGCAAGCGATGGCTGCCAAGAAGAAAACGACTAAAAAAAAGGCAAAGAAGAAGGTACCTTTAAGAAAGAAAAAGGTCGCCAGGAAGAAAGTTACGCCTAAAAAAGTGTCCAGGAAAAAGGCAAAAAAGAAAGTAACAAAGAAGAAAGTCACGCCTAAAAAAGTGTCCAAGAAAAAGGCAAAAAAGAAAGCCACGCCCAAAAAAGTGTCTAAGAAAAAAGCAAAGAAGAAAACCGCACCCAAAAAAGTGTCCAGGAAAAAGGTAGCTAAAAAAACGGCTACGAAAAAAACGACAACCAATAAGAAGAAAAGAATGACTAAAGTCACTAATATTAAAGCTAAGCCATCAATAGCAGTTAAAACAACGAAAAAAACAAAAGTCGCGCCTTACAAAGGGAAGAAAGGTGAAGAATTTATGGGCGCAAAACAAACAGAACATTTCCGTGAAATACTAAATGCATGGAAAAATGATTTAATGACAGAAGTCGATCGCACTGTTCATCATATGCAAGATGAGGCAGCGAATTTTCCTGATCCAAATGACAGAGCAACACAGGAAGAAGAATTTTCTATTGAACTACGGACTCGTGATAGAGAAAGAAAATTAATACGAAAGATTGAGGAAGCCATTTTAACTTTAGATAGTGGTGACTATGGTTTTTGTGAAGCATGCGGTATAGAAATTGGTGTGCGACGACTGGAAGCAAGACCAACAGCAACACTTTGCATCGATTGCAAAACGCTGGATGAAATTAAAGAACGTCAACTCGGATAAAGTGAAGCGTTAAATGTGAAACGTGAAAAGTAATTTTTTCGTTTCACACTTCACTTTTCACAGGAAAAAGTGATTTCTAACTCAAACAATTTTCATATGACCGTTGTTTGAATATGCCAAAATCCAATTACATCGGTCGCTTTGCTCCGACGCCAAGTGGCTCTCTTCATTTTGGTTCAGTCATTGCGGCACTGGGCAGTTTTCTTCAGGCACGACAACAGCAAGGACAATGGCTGGTACGAATTGAAGATATCGATCATCCCCGCACTATTCCTGGTGCAGATAAGTTTATTCTAGAGCAGTTGGAAACTTTAGGCTTGCATTGGGATGGGGAAGTTGTTTACCAAACTCAGCGCCATGCGCTCTATCAAACAGCACTTGAAAGATTAAAAGAATTAAATCTTGTTTTTCCATGTGCTTGCACACGAAATGAAATAGCAAATAAACCCTACCCCGGTACATGCCGTAATAAGAATACTGAAGACCATGTTGGTCAATCATTACGTGTATTAACTGATAACCAAGAGCTTCGCTTTAACGATCTGTTACAAGGTGATTATTCGCAGTTGCTAGAATCAGATGTTGGCGACTTTGTTATTAAACGTACTGACGGATTATTTGCTTATCATTTGGTTGTTGTTGTTGATGACGCCGAACAAGGCATAACGGAAATTGTCAGGGGCGCTGATTTACTTGACTCAACTCCAAGACAGATCTATCTACAAAAACAACTCGACTTACCTGTGCCCGATTATTTGCATTTGCCAATCGCATTGAATAAACAGGGACAAAAAATTAGTAAACAAACTCATGCTGAAGCAATTGAATTAAACAAGCCATGCAAGGTGTTATTTCAGGCACTAAAATTTCTTGGTCAATGCCCGCCGCATGAGTTGGTAAATTCTAATGTTGAATCATTGCTAAACTGGTCAATTAAACATTGGGATATTGCCAAGATTGCAAAATTAAATGAAATTAATACCAGTGAAACTTAACTAAGTTGTTTCTCAGATAATGTTTTACGAGCAAGATAGCTTTGTCTTGCGATTTGAAGATCTTCTACAAACCATTCAAGCTCACTCATTAATAATGCCTGCGGCCCGTCAACCAACGCTTTCAAAGGATCCGGGTGAAAATCAGCAAGCACCATATTGGCGCCGGCAACAACACCTTGTGCTGCTGCATGCATTACATCAAGTATACCGTCCGGCCCCTTTTCTCTTGAACCTACGGAATGCGATGGATCAATACAAACAGGCATGTGTGTGAAACGTTTAACCACAGGCACATGTGCAAAATCAACCAGATTGCGATGAGGATCTCCCATGTTCGTTTTCATTCCACGTAAACAGAAGACGACATTATGATTTCCTTCGCTGGCCAGATATTCAGCCGCATTCAATGATTCTTCGAGGGTAATACCAAAACCTCGTTTAATTAACACAGGGAATTGTCGTTGTCGCCCTGCTGTTTTTAATAATTCAAAATTTTGTGTATTGCGTGTACCAATTTGCAACATAACACCGGTAGGGTTTCCTGCCTTTTCAAGCGCATTATGGATTTCTTCAATCTGCACATCATGCGTAATTTCCATGGCAATAACTTTGATATCATATTTTCCAGCTAACTCGAAAACATACGGCAAACACTTTTTACCATAGCCCTGGAATGAATATGGATTTGTACGCGGCTTATATGCTCCCATACGTGTACAATTTAAACCGAGTTCATTTAATGCACGCATCATAATTTCCACATGTTCACGCGTATCCACAGCACAAAGCCCAGCAAAAATATGAAACTCATCCTGACCAAATCTGACGCCGTTATAATCAAAATAACTGGCGCGTACATCTTCGCTATGACGACCCAGGACTTTATATTCACGGGAAACCCTGACTGCCCTTTCGACTACAGGAAAATTATTTATATGGTTAATATCCAGAGAAGCCGTATTACCAACAAGGTAAAACTCGGTTAAGCGCTGTTGTTGCCCAAGCTCCTCATGCATACGAACGGTAATGTCAGTCAGACTATCCAGGTAAGTCTGTAAATCATTATATTCAGTACTACTCTTATCCGCATCTGGCTTTAAAATTATAATCATTATTTATCCATCTTTATGAGAACTAAAAACATTAATATATACTCAAAGAATACTTTATAACTAAAAAGCATTAATCATGAGAAAAAAACTTAACGTTATAATTATCAGTATAACGTTTTTATTCACCAATCAGTCATCTTTTGCCATTGATAAAATAGTAATAAATGGCCTGTTCAAAGACAAGGCCATTGTCAGCATTGATGGCAAACAGCGCGTTCTAAGAAAAGGTAAGCCTAGTCCTGAAGGTGTGCTATTGATAGAGTCAAATAGCAAAGAAGCCATCATTGAAATTGATGGTCAGCAAGACACGTATAGCCTGGATACGCAAATCGGAAGCGCCTTCAAACCGCCGACCGACGGTAAAATAATAATAATCACGCCTGACCGAGGCGGCATGTATAACATTAGTGGTTCAATTAATGGCTCTCATGTTTCATTTGTCGTAGATACCGGTGCTACGCTAGTATCAATGAATAGTAATATTGCAAAAAAAGTGGGTATTGATTACAAGCTTAAAGGTAAAAAAGCTCATTCAAATACCGCTTCTGGAAAAAGCAAAATTTATATTGTCAATTTAAAGAAAGTAAAAGTGGGAGATATTGAATTGCGTAATATAGAAGGCGCTGTTCACGAAGGTGATTTCCCTCTGACTACCCTGCTTGGAATGTCTTTTTTAAGCAAACTTGATATGAAACGTGAAGGACGGATTATGGAGTTACAAAAAAAATATTAAGAAAATTCTGAGTAAGTTACACTGAACGCTTTAATCTCTCACTATCCCAAAATATCTCTTTACCATCCTTGCCCTGATTTAACGTCCTTGCCAAAACAAATAACAAATCGGACAAACGATTAATATAACGTAATGTTTCAGGGTTAATATATTCAGAGTGACTTAATTCAACTAGATTGCGTTCACAACGACGACATACACTTCTGGCAAGATGACAAACTGACGCAGAAAGAGAACCTCCAGGCAAGATAAATTCTTTTAAAGCAGGCAGATTTTCATTGTAAGAATCTATCAATTCTTCAAGCCGTTCAACACTGTCTGGAGCAATCACTGCATTTCCCGGAGTCGCAATCTCGCCACCAATATCAAATAACCTATGTTGTATATTTAATAAATAACCTGATACATCATTAGCAATCCCGCTAGCTTCAATAACGCCGATCAAACTATTTAATTCGTCGATATTTCCCATTGTTTCAACACGAATACTGGATTTTTCAACTCGGTCGCCATTAGCAAGACCAGTAGTACCATCATCACCTGTGCGAGTAACAATTTTAGATAATCTATTACTCATAAACACATTGCTCTGCTAAAACCTAATTAAACTGTTTGAGTAATATCTCGTTTTTGCCCCCAGGCTTGTGTGCCTTCATAAATACCAAATAACACAAGCACATAAAACAGATCGCCGAGTAGAGTATTACCATAGAATGGAATTGCCATTACATAACATTCAGTCAAGCCAGCTAATGTCATCGGATACAATGTTCCACCTAACCATGTTCCGAAATTTGACACAATAAAGAATATTGTCGCAGAAGAAAATGCCGCTCCACCCAGTCTAAGTGAATTACGTTTCTCAGAAAGCAGTAAACGACCAATAAAAACACTAAAGGCAAATCCAAGGTATACAAACAACATGGCAACCGGTTCGTAAAAACCAATGAAAAAATCACTTATTAGCAAAGCACAGAGAGGCAATAACCAGACTCTTTTGTCGACTATATAAGCACCTGCAAAAAGGCCAAGCGCACCTATAGGAGTAAAGTTAAGTGGATGGGGAATCAGTCTGGAAAAGACCACCGCAAAAACCAGAACCAATATAAATACGTTTTTATATTTCAACATTAAAGAATACTCCTGAACTTATATAATAATGCTCTTATTGCACTTAATTGAAAGTATAACCTATAGAAAGAAAAAAGTTTCTCTCTGGGGCAGGATAAAATCCGGTTTCAACTGTTGGAAATGGATTAAATGCTGTTGCTGCATTATCACTGTATTCCTTATCAAACACATTATTTAATTTGGCAGATAGATTAAATCCTTTGTAATCATAATTCGCAGCCAGGTTTGCTACTGAATAACCTGATAGACGTGCCGCACTATTGGCATAATCTCCAGATGCTACTCGCTCACCAATAGTTTGTAATTCTGCAAATAAATTAAATCCATTAATTATTTCGTAATCCAGACTTAGCCGTGCCTGATGTTCAGCTACAAATGGAATTAATTTACCAGCGTTTGCACCTTTATCAAAAACCGCATCGACATAACTATATTGACCTTTTAATGTCATTGAATCAAAAAATGAAACAGACCCTTCCAGAATCAAACCATCTCGTTCAGTTGGTTCAAGATTAGTATTGGCTCCACCGCCAAAAGCTCCTGCCGTTGGATCAAAATCAATTTCATTCTCAAGTGCAAGGTGATACAGAACTAATTTGCCTGCATACCTGGGATTATGCCAATCGATGCTAGCTTCATACGACTCACCCGTTTGCGTTTTTAGACCAACAACACCCGTAGGCACATTAGTTTCTTCGTCAATTAAAGGGAATCGATAATTTTCTTCATATTTAATATTAAAACGCCAGTTTTTATTTGGCTGGTAAGAAAGGCCTACCGTAGGGATAAATTGTTCATCTCGAAAAGTAGTTCCACTTGGAAAGCTGAAATCAACAATAATATTTTCTTTATACCATGCATGCCTTAATCCCGTAGTCAGGTGAACCTGTTCAGATAAGGGAATAACTGTTTGCATATAAATACTACGAATAAATTGTTGGCTATCCGTTACAGCAAATGCGGTGAGTCCATAATCTATATTTTCCAAATCGAAACCCGCAATAATATTCAGACGTGATCCGTTAAAAGGTATATCACCTCGTATTCTTGGATTAAAACTACGGTTATGACGATCTTGAACAAATGCAGTACCGCTTACTATGCCATTTATATTTGCTCGTCGATTAGTAAACTCGCTTGCTACTTGCCAATATTTATTAATGTCATACCGACCACCTACACGAGTTATACCAGTATCGGTACTGTTAAAATCAGTTGGAAACCGTGTTTGTTTTCGGTTTGTTGCAACTTGACTCGCAAAAATAGCTCCAGGTAAATTTATATCCTCACTAATATCTTGATGCTCAAAAAATAATCGCCCAATATCCCAGTCATAGGCAAGAGAGCCGAATCCGTTTCTATATAGTTTTTCGTTATTATCACGGTAATTATCTCCTTCTACACGTTGGTAAGAGCCACGAAATGAAAATCCATTAGAAAATGCATTTTCAATATGCCCAGTTTGTGTTTGGGTAGAGTAACTTCCAATGCCAGCGTAAAACTTCGCGAGAAAACTTTCAGGTTGACGTGTAATAATATTTATTACCCCACCAACGGCCTGGTCACCAAACAGCACTGCTGAACTACCTTGAATAATTTCAATACGTTCTACATCTTTAAGCGAAATTGTACTTAATGAAGCTGCCGCTAAATCCGTATTATTTAAACGTCGACCATCAACAAGTATTAAACTGTTTGATTGAGCGTTTGCACCGAAACCACGCATACTGACAGTTGCACGACTTCCATCACCATATTGATCACTAATTTGTAAACCGCCCCGACCACGTAGAAGATCAACTACAGATTGTGCACCACTATTTTTTATCTCTTCTCTTTCTATAACAGAAATACTACTTGCAGTTGGAATACCAATGGTTTCCCAACGAGTGGCACTTACAACCAGTTGTTCCAGTTCTTCAGTTTCAGATGAAGCAGCTGTATTTGAGGCAAACAACAGTACAAGGAATGAACAAATCACTTTTAAGTCAAACATAAATAACTCCCCATGGTGCCCGCCGCACCGTTTGATTTTTATAAGCTGGGGATTAAGAAAAGACTAAAATCAAAGAAACAGGAAGAACTTCCTGTATTCTTTAAAATCACCTTCACAGCAGCCCGCAGCGTGGTTAAGTAAATATCAGGCCGGTCTCCGGGCTTATGAGGGATATAAATATCAGTTTATTCGCCTTCCCATGTCTAAAAAACCATATAACACAGTGGCTTATCGAAAAAACTCAAACTCACTTACCGTTGCGGGGGCAGCGTCGGCATTGTTTAAACACGCACCGACTTCCCGTTTAACACAACTGTTACAAAACAGTTGGCACCTAATACTTTCAATCGCGAAGAATACTGATTATCCTGTCACTGTCAAATAAGAATTTTCCTTAGTTCAATTAATGTAGTAATAAAAATAAATTAAAAGACAACATTCATTAAGAATATTTCGGGGGAATCATTACCACCATGTTTGAAATACTATCTAAAAAACATATCGTCGCGAAAGAAGGTTTTAATCGTTGGTTAATTGCTCCCGCAGCATTAGGAATTCATCTTTGTATAGGTTCGGTTTATGCCTGGAGCTTATTTAATCCCTCATTAATAAAACGTCTTGGTGTTGTTACCAGTGCAGCTGATGACTGGTCTCTACAACAAGTAGTTTGGATTTTTACTGTCGCCATCGTCTTTCTTGGTTTATCTGCTGCTATAGCCGGCAAATGGCTGGAAAAAGTTGGGCCTCGCATGGTCGGTTCTGTCGCTGCCTGTTGTTGGGGTGGTGGCTTCATGATTGGTGGTTTTGGTATTCTTACAGGACAGCTATGGCTGTTGTATCTTGGTTATGGTGTTATAGGCGGATGTGGCCTTGGTCTTGGTTATGTTTCTCCTGTAAGTACTTTAATACGTTGGTTCCCCGATCGACGTGGTATGGCAACAGGTATCGCCATCATGGGATTTGGCGGTGGTGCTATGATTGCTAAATTCATGATCGAACCCTTCATAAAAATATTTTATAAAGCCCCTGATTATCTCGGGTCAGTTGAAAGCGTTACCTTAACAACGGATGAAACCGGTCGACGACTTGCCGAAGTGGCGGGTAATTTACAAGAAGTCGTTATTGTTGGTGTAAATGATGTTGCTAATATGTTGGTTCAGGGAGACCCAGGTGTCTATGTTGTTGGTACAGGTACCGTTGGCGTTGCACAAGCCTTCTTTACATTAGGCGCAATCTATTTTGTTATTATGATGTGTGCTGCATTTGGATATCGGGTGCCACGAGAAGGTTGGACACCTAAAGGTTGGCAACCACCTCCTGAAGACAAACAACATGCAATGGTCTCCCAACATAGTGTTCATATTGATGAAGCCTTGAAAACGCCCCAATTTTATCAACTCTGGGTCGTTTTGTGTTTTAACGTAACAGCAGGTATCGGCGTATTAGCTGTCGCCAAAACTATGATCAATGAAATTTTTGGTTCTACCCTGCCTGATATTGTCGATTTTGGTTTCGCGTCTACCTATGTTCTGATGATTAGTGTCTTTAATATGTGTGGTCGCATTGTATGGGCGAGTGCTTCTGATTACTTAGGTAGACGTAACACTTATTGGATCTTTTTTACACTTGGTATTATTTTGTATTGTTCAATACCCTACACGGCACAGCAAGTCAGTGTAAACCCATCTGTTGTATGGCTAGTTTATTTTTATGCCGCAACCATGATTATCTTCACCATGTACGGCGGTGGTTTTGCAACCATACCTGCTTATCTTGCAGATATATTTGGTACTAAATACGTTGGCGGTATCCATGGCCGTTTACTCACAGCTTGGGCAAGTGCTGGCGTATTTGGCCCACTGGCTATTACATCATTACGTGAAATATCGGTAAAAAATGCGATCAATGATCTGGTTCAAAAAATTGATCCTTCTGTCTTTCAAACCACATTTGGCGCAGGTTTAGAACAACTCGATCAGCTCATTGCTGCAAAAACAGTCACCATTAGCAAATTGATGGAAATTGCACCAGCAGGTACGGTTGATCCTACATCAAGTCTTTATAATACAACGATGTATTTGATGGCAGCGATCCTGTTTGTTGCATTGATTGCAAACGCAACAATGAGACCGGTCAATCCAAAACATCACATGAAAGATTAGGGGAAAACGAATGTCTTTTTCATTTAGCAACTCGACAGAAGTATTTATATTCATCATCCTCTGCTCAGTCTATGTCTGCAGCATACTCTGGATATATGGTGATGCTGCAACGCGTGATATGGGTATAAAGGGAGCCATACTTCCATTAATTTTTGTAATTGCTGCCGCATTAGCACTAACCAAAGGCATGTTGTTGGCATTGTTAGTCTGGCCTATAGGTTATGTTGCCTGGTTTATTTTACGTCCAACAACATCTCACGTTATAACTGAATAGATTTTCTTAGATAATCATATTGAAATAACGTAGATCGATAGACTATAATTCGCCACCTTCAAATACGTTCTGAGGAGCGCTGCGACAACAGCTTACTGTTGCCAGGCTCAGTCGTAACAGTTAAAAACCGCGCTCGCTTAATTAAACTAAACTAAGCGAAATGACGGACAAAACAGAACAACTCGAATCACTACTTAAAGATCGCATACTCGTGCTAGATGGTGGCATGGGAACGATGATCCAGTCTTATAAGCTTGAAGAAGAAGATTATCGTGGCGAACGTTTTGCCAATCATTCCTGTGATGTTAAAGGCAATAACGATCTACTGACATTAACTCGCCCGGATATTATTAAGGCCATTCATTCTGCCTACTTTGAAGCTGGTGCCGATATTGTTGAAACCAATACTTTCAACGGGACTTCGATCGCGATGGCCGATTACGAGATGGAAGACCTTGTTTATGAATTAAATCAACAAGGTGCGGCTATCGCTCGTGAAGTTGCTGATGAGTTAACTAATAAAACCCCTGGTAAACCAAGGTTTGTAGCGGGTGTATTAGGTCCAACTAATCGAACTTGTTCTATATCTCCTGATGTTAATAATCCCGGATATCGAAATATTACCTATATGGAACTGGTTGAGGCTTATACAGAAGCCATTCGTGGACTAGTTGATGGTGGTGCTGATTTACTGTTGGTAGAAACCATATTCGATACACTCAATGCTAAAGCGGCCTTATTCGCAATAGACCAATATTTCGTTGATCATGATGTTCGTCTGCCGATTATGATTTCCGGCACGATTACTGATGCTTCTGGGCGCACATTAACCGGTCAAACAGCCGAAGCCTTCTGGAATTCAGTCAGACATGCAAACCCTCTGACTATTGGACTAAATTGTGCCTTAGGTCCCAATGACTTACGTCAATATATTGAAGAACTTTCTAGCTTTTCGCAAAGCTATATTTCAGCCCATCCTAATGCAGGATTACCTAATGAATTTGGTGAATATGATCTCGATGCAGAACCCATGTCAGAACATATCAAAGAATGGGCTGAGTCCGGATTATTAAATATAGTTGGTGGTTGTTGCGGAACAACACCGGATCATATTCGCGAAATGGCCAAAGTTGTCGAAGGTGTTAAGCCTAGAAACATTCCAGATTTACCCGTAGTTCAACGACTAAGTGGCTTGGAACCATTTAACATCACACCCGAAGTCAATTTCGTCAATGTTGGCGAACGAACTAACGTTGCTGGCTCACCTAAATTCCTAAGACTCGTTAAAGAAGAAGAAAACCTGGATGCAGCACTTGATGTCGCCCGCCAACAGGTCGAAAACGGTGCGCAGATTATTGATGTCTGTATGGATGAAGGCATGCTCGAATCTGAGCAATTAATGGAAGACTTTCTAAAATTGATCGCTTCCGAACCGGATATAAGCCGTGTACCAATTATGATCGACTCTTCAAAATGGAGTGTTATTGAAGCTGGTCTACGTTGTGTTCAAGGTAAAGGCATTGTTAATTCCATCAGCTTAAAGGAAGGCGAAGAAAAATTTATTACTAATGCCAAATTAGTCAGGCGTTATGGTGCTGCAGTTGTTGTTATGGCTTTTGATGAAGAAGGTCAAGCTGATAGCACGGATCGACGTTTTGAAGTTTGTAAACGATCTTATGACATACTTGTAAATCAAGTTGGCTTTCCTCCTGAAGATATTATTTTCGATCCGAACGTATTAACCGTTGCGACTGGCATGGAAGAACACAATAACTATGCCGTGTCTTTCTTTGAAGGCACCAAGTTAATTAAAGAACATCTACCGCACGCATTGGTCAGTGGTGGCTTAAGTAATGTCTCATTTTCATTCCGCGGTAATAATCCGGTTCGTGAAGCCATGCATACCGCATTTCTTTATCACGGTATTCAAGCCGGCTTGGATATGGGTATTGTTAATGCTGGTCAACTTGGCATCTATGATGATATTCCAAAAGATTTATTAGGATACGTTGAAGATGTTTTATTAAATCGCCGTGACGATGCAACTGACCGCATGGTTGAATTTTCCGATACTGTTAAAGAAGGTGCGACAAAAGAGAAGAAAGTTGATCTTGAATGGCGTAAAGGTTCGATAGGTGAACGATTAACGCATGCGTTAGTTAAAGGAATATCTGAATTCATCGAAGAAGATACTGAAGAAGCAAGACAACAAGCAGATAAACCATTGCATGTCATAGAAGGTCCATTAATGGATGGCATGAATGTCGTCGGCGATTTATTTGGCGCGGGCAAAATGTTTTTACCTCAAGTTGTAAAAAGTGCACGCGTCATGAAAAAAGCCGTAGCTTATCTTTTACCTTATATAGAAGAAGAAAAAGTTAAAAGTGGCGGCGAAGAAATAAAAAATAATGGCAAGATCATCATGGCAACGGTTAAAGGCGATGTGCATGACATAGGTAAAAATATCGTCGGCGTTGTTCTTCAGTGCAATAACTTTGAAGTGGTTGACCTTGGTGTCATGGTGCCTGCGCAAAAAATTCTAGATACAGCTCGCGAACAAAAAGCCGACATCATTGGCCTAAGCGGCCTGATAACACCATCCTTAGATGAAATGGTTCATGTTGCAAAAGAAATGCAACGTCAAAACTTTTCTCTTCCTTTAATGATTGGTGGCGCCACAACTTCACGCGCGCATACTGCAGTTAAAATTGATCTTGGTTATGATCAAACCGTTGTGCATGTTAAAGATGCTTCTCGAGCTGTAGGTGTATCAACAAAATTGCTCAGTGTTGATATGAAAAAAGATTTCGTTAAAGAAATACAAACAGAATACGACAAAGTACGTGAACAACACAAAGGTAAACAATCGAAAACAAAATGGCTGACGATTGAGCAGGCAAGAGTAAATCGTTTTAAAACAGATTGGGAAACTTATACGCCACCTGTACCCAAAGAATTAGGTATTAAAATATTTGATGATTATTCATTAGATGAACTAAAAAATTATATCGATTGGACACCATTCTTTATCGCATGGGAACTTGCCGGAAAATTTCCACGTATACTAGAAGATAAAATTGTTGGAAAAGAAGCAACAAAACTTTTCGAAGATGCAAAAGTTATGTTAGACAAGATTGTGTCAGAAAAATGGTTTAGTGCAAAAGGTGTGATCGGCCTCTTCCCTGCAAATTCCATTGGTCATGATGACGTGGAAGTTTATACCAATGAGAAGCGTGACGGCTTATTGGAAACGTTACATTCATTAAGACAACAAACGCAGCGACCACCAGGGCAGCCGAATCATGCCTTAGCTGATTTTGTTGCGCCAGAAGAAACTCATGTTAAAGACTACATAGGCGCTTTTGCTGTAGCGACTGGCTTTGGCATGGAAGATCGCATCAAAGCTTTTGAAGATGATCACGATGATTACAGCGCCATCATGTTAAAAGCACTCGCTGATCGTTTTGCCGAAGCATTTGCAGAACGACTACATCAACGAGTCAGACAAGAGTTCTGGGGCTATAACGATGATGATGGTTTAGATAACAACGCATTAATCGCCGAAAAATATCAAGGCATCCGCCCTGCTCCTGGTTATCCTGCATGCCCGGATCACACTGAAAAAGCGTTACTCTGGGATTTACTCAAAGTTGAAGAAAATACAGGGATACAAATAACAGAATCGTTTGCTATGTACCCTACTGCCGCAGTATCAGGCTGGTATTTCTCACATCCGGATTCAAGATATTTTGGTTTGGGAAAGGTTAATAAAAACCAAATAGAAAGCTACGCAAAACGTAAAGGAATGTCTCTTCAAGAAACAGAACGTTGGTTGGCACCTAATCTTGGTTATGATTCTGACACTTAAAAATCTTACTCATTAATGAATATCAAGATATAATCTTAGCCTATGCAAAACGAAAAAATTACAGTCACTAACACTGAAAGCGGACAATCTATGGATGTTGTCGTTTTAAAGAAACAAGCTAAGCTGATTTCTATTGTCATTGGTGAAGGCGTGCATAGTGTGCAATGTGATCTGACGCCAACTAAATATGGTCAAACTTATGCTGGAAGTGTGTTGGGCAGAGAAATGATCTATCATCGTAGTCAGGAAGAAGTAAAAGCTGAACTAGACCTCATTAATCCTGCTTTGAAGAAGTCTAGGACTTTTAAATAACAATAATTCCTGAAATACACTGAAACCAAGATCCTTCGACAACTTGTTCCAGACGCTGTTCTCGGTCTCCGCTCCCGGCTCGACTCTACCGATTACTTCCATGTAATCGTACCGCCTACGGTCGCTCATTGACTCCATGTCAACGCGACACTTGTGCATCCATGCACATCGTCCTGTAGGCGTCCATGTAAGTATATCTACTGAGTTTTATTTTTTTACCAGTAAAACATTAACCGCTTTAACGATTACTTTTACCTGATCACCTTCTTTAATTTCTGAGTCATCCAGTGAATCTATTGTTAATACTGAGCTCATAGATGCACCGGCGGAAATATCAAGGTTTATCTGGCTCATTATTCCGCCACGTTTTATTTCTTTAACAATTCCAGTTAGTTGATTTTTTGCAGCATATTTCATAGTAAGACCTCCAATACAGATTATTGCATTAGTTTGATTCCTGTTAGATAAGGATGTGCCATTAAAAAGATTGCATACACTACACAGCCAGCTATGACTGTAATAACATCACTTTTTACCGGAACGGGCTCAGGTTTTATCCAATCTCCTTCACGTCGGCTAATCATAATCATTTGCAATACTGCCCAGATACCGAGCCAGCTGAATAGTATTAATGAGCGGTTATCGCCATTGGCAAACAAATGACCAATACTCCAGAGTACTAGTCCGGTAAGTTGAGGATGACGCAGTATTCGTTTTATGTTTGTTTTTCTTTTTGCAGCGGCAAATAAAATGAATGTTAATAAAACCAGTATAAACGTGACATGTCTACCCCAACTTTGTGGAAGATAGATATCTGTAGGTTCAATACTGCGCCAACCGAATACGATTAAAACAATAGATGAAATGATCAAGGTTGCGAATATGCCTTTATAAGGTAAAAGCCCTACTTTGCTAATTATATTTTCACGCGCATCTTTGCTAACTGAAGGAAACAAATGAACAGCAGACCATATCACTAGTCCAAGAATCAATAAGTACATTATGTGAACTCCCTTTTTTTATAATTTTATTATTAATCTGTTGGCAATTAATTCTAATCTATCGATATTGCATTTTGTAAAACGAAGATGGGCAAATCAAGTGGTGCAGGATCAGCCTCGATATATTTAATATTAGAATAAGGAATCATCAAAAACTTACCATCAATTTCCAGCCCCATTGTTACGCGATTAAGTGCAGCTTCAATATCATCTCTCTTTGCCAGCATTTCTGCTTCTGTAGGTGTTATCTTGAATTTTATCGGTTCACCATGAATTAAATGAATGGTGACAGTGTATTCACCTTCTGTAATCATTACATTTCACCTCGAAGTAAAATAAGTTGATATTAATTATAGTTCTCTATTTGATAAATGTCTGGCGCAATCCTTTTATATTCAGGTGGTAAAAACATGAGTGGATCAGCGCGATAGATAATAGAAGGACAATGTAGCAAACTTTCCTCAACGGGATTTTCAAAAACCCAGTCGTCCTGAAATTTCTCTGCTTGTCCTGAATCATATCCTTTGAGATATCTATCTCTGCCAAATACGATCCATTGTTTTTTCTCCTGTTCTGCATAACCATCTTTATAGCCTGTTTCGTAATCACTGCAGCCATAAAGAAAAAGACAAAGTGTTAATATAATGAGTTTTCGCAGAGTCATATTGAACAAGTATAGTCCATGTTATTAGAATTAAGAGCATCTGTATTAGTTTGCATGCTCAACTAACATCAGTTATCCCTTTTAAACTATCTGCATCTTGTTCAAGTGCTTTACCGAGAAAATCAAATACGGTTTTAATCCGTGCATTACTCTTTATTTCTGCATGAGTAACCAACCAAATTTCACGCGCATAATCGATATCTTTACTTAATACACGTCTTAATAGTGGATCTTTATCTGCGATAAAACAACAAAGTGCACCACAGCCTATACCCGCACGTGTTGCTTCAATAATTTCCATGTGACTATTCGAACGATGACGAATATGTCCCTGAGTGAATATCGATTCCAGTTTTTTTACTTGAGGAGCATGTCTCATATCATCAGCAAATCCGACATGATAATGGTCTTTTAAATCAGTTCTTTGTTCAGGCAAGCCATGTTCATCAAGATAATCCTGGCTTGCATACAGACCAAAGTGCAACATACCTACTTTGCGGCAGATTAAATCTGCTTGTTGTGGTCTAGCCAATCTAACAGCAATATCTGCTTCTCGACGAAGTAGATTCACGTTGCGGTTATCAATATTGACTTCAATCGCAAGCTCTGGATATTGTTTATGAAATTCGCTTAAGTTTTTTGGTATCCAGTTAATACCCAAATCTTCGATAAGTGAAATACGAACATTGCCCTGAAGTTGTTTATTCGCACCGGTAGCTACCCGTTCTATTGCCAGAGCTTCTTCTTCCATGCGCCGGGCATGATTGACAATATTTTCTCCTACCGACGTTAATAATAGTCCCTGCGCCGTTCTGTTAAATAACAGTGCACCAATCTGTTGTTCCAATTGCTCTATCCTACGTCCGACGGTAGGTTGGCTCACTTTCAGATGGCGTGCCGCCGCAGAAAGACTACCTGTCTGGGCTACTGCGACAACATCTTGTAATGCTCTCCAATCCATATCTATTGATACCTCAAATTACGCATAAAATAATAGCTATTCATATATTTATATCAATTAAACATTAATTGATGAAGACTATTCATAAATATATAGCATAATTACAGCATGAATTCACTAATTAATGAGGTTAGAGACATGAAACAGATATTAAACAACATCAGTATAGCTATTATCCTTACATTGGCTCAATACAACATAGCACTAGCAGAACAAGGACAGAGTCAGGATGAACTATCCTGGTTTACATCTGCTACTTCATCGCTACTAAACCGTAGCAGCATTGAATTGTCAAAAAAACACGCAAGCCGTGGTATTCGATATGCTAATCAGGCATTGGACAAAAAATTAAGTTCAGGAGATAAACTTATTGCCTATCATAATTTATGTATCGGTTATTTAGCATCTGATTACCCAACATATGCAAACCAATATTGCGCCCTTGCCTTTGAACTTGCACTTTCACAGGGTCCACATAAAGCTGTAAGAATTCGTGGCGCTTATAAATTACAAAAGAATGTGATAAATACGACTATGCAGACAACATTAAGTCCGATACAAATCATCACTAATAATATCCTGCAACAAAATACGAAAACGTATTTGGCACAGTTGACAGAATAATAAAATGATATGCAAGGTAGTTCATCCTTTAGGATGTTCTACCTTGCTTACATTAAAAGTATTATTGTTTTCTGTCTTGTGCATCATTAAAAAATGTCATCGCATTTTCACTGATCTTGTAACATTCCATCTCATCTAGATAGGAGCCGCCTCTGCTATTCTCATGCATTAAGTCTTTTTCTTTTCTTCCTTCATGGGCATTACCTTTGCCTAGCAACAAATGTCCAAATTCATGAGCAAGTCGATATTCAGTTTTTTTCGCGTTATAGGTTAATAAGATGGCATGCCCTCTTCCCGCCGTCGTTCGAGGAAAATATATTGATGACATTGCTGCTCCACCTCGATCAGTCCATTTCCCGTTATCCTCAACTTCCTTAATAGTTCTTGATGGGGTTTTACCAGAAGGAATAACATAGACATCCAAACATTGATTTTCGGGCGTACGATAATGCCGAAGTAAATTTTTCAACTCAATCGATGTATTTTGAGCTTCGATATCATTCCAGAATATTAACTTTCCTTCAAGCCAACTAAGCGCACTATATTGATCAACTAGTTCATGTCCACTTATCCTTTGTCTGATCTTTTTCAAAATAACAGCACTATCTTTCTTATCATAAGAATCTAACTGAAATTTAATTTTCTCTACTGCACTCTCTATTGTTAATTGTAAATTTTCCAGGCTTTTAAAATCTGTATTTTTTGACGATTCACGATGAGCAATGAGCTTTTGCAATGCACTTTCAGCTTTAACAATAGCCCTATCAGCATGTAGATTGGAAAAGTCACGATATTCCATTTCTGCTTGTCCATTAAGTTTCGTAACAATTTTCTGAATATTCTCTTTCGCTTCAATTAGTTTTCTATACAGATAATCATCAAAAAGCTCATCAACACCTTGATCAACAGGCTGGCTTAAGCGAATCGCTTCATCCCATGTAACTTGTTTGACAATACCTTTTGAAAACTGAAATTCAGGGCAATGTCGTTCCAGGTTTTTATCAAAGACAAGCTGTGTTTGTGATAACTGATTCAGGATTAATTTCTTCTGCTTAGCATAAATAATTGATTCTGAATCCTGATTTGTTTCTTTTGTGACAATATAAAAATTAAAGCAAATCTCTTTTTTTACAGTTTGAGATAAAACAACATTATGATAAAAAATAACTAAGAAAGAAGAGACTAATAATAACGATTTAAAAATAAGCTTATGTGATATAGAGTTCATTTTTTTAGCTTTCTGCATAAATAAAACGGGTTTATCTAATGTCGGCTGTCGAGCATAAAACTAAAGTAATTCGTTTAGATTGATGAACTTTATTTTATCTTGAATTGAAGATTTATTCTAAAACCTAATAAAAAAGAGGGGTAGCAGACTTTGTCCGCTACCCCTAAGTCTTGCTAAATAATATTCAGTTTTTGGGGAGTCAAAAGGAGAGAAATATTATTCAGCAAGGGAGAAACAATCTGTTATTTCAAGTATTTCACTATTTAAAAAAATTCTTTGCTCGTTCGAGGAGAAGTTAGATAAGGTTCATCTATAGGCGCCATTGCTTTCTTAGGTTTCAAACAAAGACCCATCGCCAAACTATAAGCAAGAACAGAGTTATTCAATTGGTTCTTCCATACAAATTGAATTGCCTGAAATGCACGATGTTTCATATTGTCTGCAACATGCGCATTATTAATTAACTCCAGAACATCCTGTAGCACAACACCACGACTATAATTATCCGCTGCCCGATATGCATCTTTAGCGAATAACTTACAGGAATGTATCAAGTAGTTACGACTAGTGTAATCATTGCCCTGTCCCATAACGGGCTGAGCTATGAATAATAAGCCTACTATTAAATTGGCAATTCTATTTTCGTTTCTCATCTTACTATCTCATTTTGTATGAGCCTCCGGTTTTGTTAATGTTAAAAATTAATGCTTTCCTTTATTAAACAGTCGCTTCGTACTCCTCGGTCTCTGTTCCAGACTCGACTCTACCGATTACGTCCTGTAATCGTGTCCATCGTCCATGCGCTTGTTCCAAAACTAAGTGTCTAACGACAAACACTTTCGGCTTTGGCATCCTGCGTCGCTCTACCGCCTACATCCATGTAGGCGTCCATGAGCATAAAAAAAGGCCGGAGGTTTATCACCTGCGGCCTTTTTGGATTACTGCTTAAATCTTTATACTATTAAATCATTGAAATCCACTGACGCACAGGTGCACATAGACGCCGCACAGATAGGTGCGGTGCCAAATAAAATCCTGTTTTGTCATAATGTTTGTTTTCATGGGAGCGCGATATTCTTCCTCTTTTTGATAAATGTCAAGCACTTAGCCTGGGTAATACACCTTAAATATACCTAGTCTCACGTTAAATAAAGTCTTTAGTGCAGAAATTGAATGTAAAGTTCCCTTTAATTTAGAGAATCATTCTATGATTACTAATGCTTATTCTTCTTTTCTTCCATAATGTTGCCAAAGCTCTTTTGCAAGCATTCGCGCCTGCTTGAGATCTTCGGGCTTCAAATGAGACCCAATTTCATCACGAAAACGTTCTGCCGGTTTGTAGCCGGAGACTGCAACAATCCCAACCCATGCATAGGCTTTAATATAATCTTGTTCCGTTTGTTCTCCTGAATAATACATTGCCCCTAACTTATACTGAGCCATAATATGTTTATTTTTTGCAGCATTGGTAAACCACTCTAATGCTTCGGCATCACCTTCGGGAACACCCACATTTTTTTGATAGATATTAATCAAGTTGCTTTGCGATGCAATGTATCCTTTATCTGCCGCTTTTCGATACCATTCAATTGCGACAGTCGCATTTTTATCTACGCCACGACCATTTTCATACATCACACCAAGATCATGTTCAGCACTAACCCAGCCTTTATCTGCAGCTTTTCGATACCATTTAACGGCTTCCTTGTAATCTTGTTGAACGCCTATTCCATCATGAAACATATATCCAATATTTGCTTCAGCCTCAGAATTTCCTTGTACCGCTGCTTTACGAGCCCACTTCATAGCTTGCCAGTAATCTCTTTTTATTCCCAAGCCTTGTATATAAAGCTGAGCTAATCTGATTTGAGATTCAGCAACGCCTTTTTCTGCCGCTTTACGATACCATTTTTCTGCTTCATGATAATTTTGTTCTACACCTAATGCTCTTTCGTGCATTAAACCAAAAATATTTTGAGCCTTAATATTTCCAGAATTGGCTAAAGATGAAATTTTTTTGAATGCTGTTTCATAATCACGTGCTAGATACGCATCAAAAGCAGTCTCATACTCTGATTTCCCACAAGCTGTAAGTACAATAAAAGAAAGTATAAAAAATAAATATCGCATTTAAATTAGAAGATGAATATAAAATAACACTAATAAATTTTTAGAAATCCCATTCCATCATTGTTCTTGCTTCTTTTGAATCAGGATATTTATTTCGTAGTAATAAGGCGTAACTGGAAGCATCATCTTTATATCCTAATTCATTACAAATACGAACACCCAGCCAAAGGCTTTTAGGCGTATGTTTAGCATTACCGTTATATCGATCAAAATATTGATGCGCTAAATCATATTCACTTCTATTATAAGAAATATCCGCCATTTGAATTAAGGCATGAGTAAAATAAGGATTTTTATTTAACGCCTGCTTGAAATAATTTTCTCCGACATTTGGTTTACTATTAAGTAAACATATGCCTGCATTTGATAATGCGATTTCTGGCGTATCATAAAAAGGGTTGTTTGCTGCAGTTAAAAATAGAGTTTCTGCTTCGTCAAGACGTTCATTATTGCAAAGAAACAAGCCATAGTTGTTATACGTTGAAGAATCAGAAGGATCCAGTTTTATTGATTTTTTAAAATAAGCTTCTGCTTTTACCGAATCACCTAACCGTTGATGGAGCAAACCAAGCACATTATAAGAGGGAGCGAAATCCGGTTTTGCCAAAATCGAACGATTCAATTTCTCCAGTGCATTTTCATATGCCCCTTGTCGCATATATTCTATAGCAAGGTTCATATTAGTGATTGCAACTTTAAATGCTTGCTCTTTACGACTGGGCTGTGGATTATTCAGATCTCTTTCAGCTGCATTATACGCAGCATTGTTTACAGTTGTACCAACAGCGCTCACTACTGCCAATGGTCCGCAAGCAGTCAATATCAAACAAACAGACAATCCCATTAAGAGTCTAAAATATAGCATGCTTTATTATAAAACTATTTACTATAATATTAACAATGTATATCCATATATCTATGTGTATTTTCGTACAGCTATTGCAAAATAAATGAACTAAACATCTAAAACATGAATGATTCAGCTATTATTTCGAATACGTATTTATGGGAGGAATATAATGAGCAAAACAATTACGATTGATATAAGTGACGAAATTTACGAATTCCTGGAAATAAAATCTGATGAGTCAGAGACTATTGAAATAATTGCTGCAAATTATCTTGAAGAAGGAATTAATCTGGAAAAAACACTGCGACAATAATTAAGGATTATTAGATGAGATTTAATAACATAGTTACAAGCACCCTGCTTTTTATTTTATTAGCAACACAAGCAAATGCAGAAAGTGATTTTTCTAAAATTTCTCTTAAAACAACATTAGTTAATAATAATATCTACATGCTCGAAGGCGTTAATGGCTTCGCTGGAGGAAATATCGCTGTTTCTGCTGGTGAAGATGGCATACTAATTGTCGACGATCAATTTTCAGAAATGTCGAATAAAATTAAAGCCGCACTTTCTGAGATCACTCCCGGAAAAATAAATTTCATTCTTAATACTCACTGGCATGGCGACCACACAGGCGGTAACTCTGTATTCAGCAATGAAGCAACAATTATTGCGCATGACAATGTCAGAAAACGTTTAATGGCAGATCAGAAAAATATTTTTGGTGAATCTCCCGCTCAAGCCAAAGAAGCCTGGCCAGTGATCACTTTTACTGAGTCTATTACGATTCATTTTAATAATGAGACGATCAAAGTCATGCATTTTCCAAATGGACATACCGATGGAGACTCCGTTGTTTATTTCGTCGAATCAAATGTAATACATATGGGCGATCATTATTTTGCCGGCATGTTCCCCTTTGTTGATCTAAACAGTAACGGCAACGTATTAAAATTCAGCAATAACATTGCTCGCATTCTTGAAATGATTCCAAAAGATATAAAAATAATTCCTGGGCATGGCTCTTTATCCACACGCAATGATTTACTCAAATATCACAAAATGCTGAAAGATAGCATTGCCTTTGTACAAAATAAGGTTGATGACGGCATGAGTTTGAAAGAAATTCAAGCAAAAGGATTGCCTGCACCATTAAAAATATGGGAGGCCGGTTTTATTAAACAAAATAGCTGGATTGAATTTATTTATAAAAGTATAAAAGGATAGACCTCATCCATAAGTCACGAATCTCATGTTAAAGTTTTTATTCAAAATAGGTTTTGTTATTTTAATTTTATTTGGACTTAGTAGCTATGCAAACTACTTATTAACAGGAAAAACTCCAGACATAGTTATAAATAAACCGACATTGCCAGATATAAAAATATCTAAATTGACAGAGACTCTATCTGATAAATTCAGCGTTATTAAAGAAAAAAAGCCGGTTGAAGAAAATACTTATCTATATAAATGGCGTGACACTAAAGGTGTCATACATTACACCAGCGAAAAGCCTCCAGAAAACACACAAGACTTTGAATCGATAAAAATAAACAACGATACAAATGTCATTCCTGCTGTGTCTGATAAAGAAGTCACTCATGAAAAGTCGACACAACAACAAATACCTTCAACAGATTTACCAACAAATATCTACTCGCCGGAAGGAATAAAACATTTGTTTGATCAAGCGAAAGGCGTGCAGAATCTTATGAATGATCAATTCACTCAACAGGAAAATAGTATCAATGGCGAGTAAAGCTCAGTCATCAATTCCATTAAAGCTTTCTATTTGTTCTTCCGGTAGTTTGATGCCCGTACCAATTACAGCAAACACACTATATTCACCGATATAACTACTTGCCGTTCCTGTGGACGAGAAATTGGAGGAAGTGCATCCTGTGTTAGCCGATGAAGAATTACAGTCCTCATCGCTTTCGTATATTGGTTTATTATCAAATTGATTATTTAACCTATGCTTAAATCTTTTATAATCCATTGCTCGCTGCACATCGGCAATTTTTGTCCTAGCTATATCTTGCCGCTCACTCGCTTCATTAATATTCCTGATATTAATTAATTTATGTTCTATCCCTGATAGAACACGAGAATCGACAGATAATGCTATGCAGGGATAAAGTAATAAACTAAATAGAGTCAATGTTATTTTAATCTTCATTTTTCCTTCCAGATAAATAAGTCTGTTTTGATATACGCAATTCTTGTTCCTTAATTCAACAAGTCCTCACTTAATAAACGTTTACTGAAGGCAACGGTTTACATAATGTATTAATTACTTATTTTTCAATAGTTTATATGCAAGCTAAACATCTTGTAACTATTGCCGATAAAACTATGTACGGTAATTATTGGATTTAATATGGAACAGCTCGCAGAACGCCGAAACGGACCACGATTAGCAATAAATGAAGAAGTATTTGACCAAAAAACAGGTAAAAGTATTGGTTACACTGCGGATCTTAATGCACATGGAATGATGCTAGTAGGAAAAAAATTATTTAATGCCGGTGAAGAAATACGTATTAGTCTAGATGTACCTAATGGCAAAGATAAAAAGACAAGGACTTCTTTGGCTGTTCAATGTCGTTGGTCGGAGCCACACATGGAGACACCTTTCTATAATTCAGGCTTTCGATTCGTCTACGCAACGAAATTTGATGCTGAATATATTGAAACACTCTTTTTTGGATTAACTAAACAATACTAACTTACTAAGTAAATTATCTATATTTTAGTAAGTTATTTAGGCCCTATTAAACTTTTCTTATCCAATATGGAGGCCTAATATTAGCTGTGAAGGTCGTAGTCTTTGCAATAAAAAATATGGTCTAGGAGAAAACACCATGGCGACAAAGAAAAGCAAATCAAATAAGAAGAAAAAATCTAGCCCAAAGACAACCGTTACAAGAAAAAAATTAGAAACGGCAACAAAACCTGAAAAACCGAAAACCAGAAAATTAAAAAATAAGGTCTATGAAAAGGAGCTCGCCAGATTGCAGATTGAACTAGTCAAACTGCAGGAATGGATCAAGCATAGAGATCTCAAAGTGGTAGTAATCTTCGAAGGTCGCGACGCTGCAGGTAAAGGTGGCTGTATAAAACGTATCACCCAAAGTTTAAGTCCCAGAGTATGCCCTGTTATAGCCTTACCGGCACCAACAGAACGTGAACAAACTCAATGGTATTTTCAACGCTATGTACAACACTTACCAGCAGCTGGCGAAATGGTGATACTTGATCGAAGCTGGTACAACCGTGCCGGAGTGGAACGTGTGATGCATTTTTGCAATGATGAGGAACACCACGAATTTCTGCGTTCCTGTCCTGAATTCGAACGTATGTTAGTGCGCTCGGGTATTATTTTAATTAAATATTGGTTTTCAGTCAGCGATGAAGAACAAGAACGACGGTTTCAGGGTCGCATTTACGATCCCATAAAACATTGGAAATTAAGCCCCATGGATCTTGAATCACGTTCCAAGTGGATAGAATACTCCAAGGCCAAGGATGAAATGTTCGCCCATACTGACATCAAACAAGCACCCTGGTATGTAGTGAACGGAGATAATAAAAAACGCGCACGATTGAATGTCATTAGTCATTTATTGACTATGATCGACTACGAAGATCTTTCCCCAAAGCCTCATGTTCTGCCTCCTCGGCAAAAGGACATAGGCTATGTGCGACCACCGCTCAGCGACCAGACATTTGTTCCGGAGATATTCTGATCGAAACAGCATAAGTTACAGAAATTGAAATTAAGTTTATTGAATCATGTAGTATAAATATTATTAATAAACTCATAGCAACAAAGTAAATTCGAGCGAGTTTTTCTGATAGGAGGAAATACTCATCAATGTCCCAATTTAGATAAAAATAAATATCATTAGTTTCTAGAAATAACAGGCCTATTTTATGCTATAAAAACAATATAAAAGACATTGATTTGAATAAATAATACCTTTAATATCAATGTCTTATAATCAATATTAATTTTAGTCAATAATGGCGAAATAGACGTGTCAAAACTTAATGTCAAAAACCTGGAATGTATCCGTCGAGACAATATCTTGTTTCAAGGGCTTAACTTTAGTCTTAAAGAGGGAGACTTATTGCAGATTAACGGCGTCAATGGCAGTGGCAAAAGTAGTTTATTACAGCTGTGTGTGGGGCTGATACAGGCAACGGAAGGCGAAATCACATGGAATGATGAAAATATAAGCAGCTCTCGTTATCAGTTCCAGTCTGAGATAACTTATTTCGGCCATACTAACGGCGTAAAAGCCGGATTAACTTCACTGGAAAACATGAAAGTCATGCATGCCTTGTCTGGTTCTAGAGCAAAGATTGATTATTCATTAATATTAAAACAAATTGGTTTGAGCGGCATGGAAGATGTATTGCTTAGTCGCATGTCGGCAGGACAAAAAAGACGTGTCGGTTTAACTCGAATATTTATGGCGACATCAAAATTATGGTTGCTTGATGAACCTTTTAATGCACTTGATAAAAGTGGTAAAAAAATCATTGAGCAATTAATTGTCAAACATTGTTCCTCTGGCGGCATGGTTATTTTTGCTACACACCAAACAATGGAAATTAATGAGTACCCTCTGCAACATATTCATTTAGGGAATAACAATGAGTGAATACCTAAATATTTTCTTAACCATACTACAACGAGACATGAAACTTGCCTTTCGCAACAAAGCTGAATTTATTAATCCTTTAATGTTCTTTGTTATTGTCATTATATTATTTCCTTTAGCCTTCGGTTCTGATTCAGCCTTATTAAAACAACTGACCTCAGGAATAATCTGGGTGACGGCATTACTAGCCACCGTACTCTCGCTGGAAGCAATCTTTCGAACTGATTTTGAGGATGGTTCTATCGAACAATTAACATTGGCACGTTACCCACTTACTTTGCTTGTTTCTGCAAAAATTACGGCACATTGGATAATATTCGGCTTGCCCCTGCTGCTTACAGCCTTATTAACAGGTTTCATTTTGTCATTATCAGAACAAACTATGATGGCTCTATTTATCACGCTTTTACTTGGCACACCTATTTTAAGCCTCATCGGCGCAATTACTGTTGCCTTAACAATCGGCTTACGAGGTGGTATGTTACTTAGCTTATTGATTTTACCTTTGTACATGCCCGTTTTGATTTTTTCCATGCTCGCTGTTGAAAATGCATCCATAGGACAATCTATTGCTGCTGAAATATATTTTCTTGCCGGCATGCTTGTGCTTGCCATTACACTGGCACCGATAACAACGGCAACAGCATTAAGAATAAGGTTAAGCTGATGAGTCTGTATAAAAATTTACACAGATGGTTTCATCAATTTGCATCCCCGAAATATTTCTATGATATCTCCCACACTATATCGCGCTGGACAGTCATTATCTGCATAGTCTGTTTCGTATGTGGGCTTTATGGTGGCCTGGTTCTAGCTCCGGCAGATTATCAACAAGGAGAAAGCTTCAGAATTATGTATGTCCATGTTCCTGCTGCATGGATGTCACTCTTTGTTTATATGGTCATGGCTATATCGGGCGGCATTGGTCTCATTTGGCATATTAAATTGGCTGATATCGTTGCTCGAAGTAGTGCGCCAATTGGTGCCTCTTTTACTTTTCTTGCACTTGCTACTGGTGCTATCTGGGGCAAACCAATGTGGGGTACCTGGTGGGTTTGGGATGCGCGGTTAACCTCTGAGTTAATATTATTGTTTCTCTATCTCGGTTACATTGCATTACAGTCTGCTTTTGAAGATCGCAGAGTTGCAGCGCGTGCTGGCGCTATCCTGGCATTGGTTGGCACAGTCAATATCCCTATTATTCATTATTCAGTGGAATGGTGGAGCACCCTGCATCAAGGGCCAACTATCACAAAATTAGACAAGCCTTCAATTCATGTAAGTATGCTAATCCCCTTGTTATTTATGGTATTAGCATTTAAAACTTTTTATATAACAAGCCTTCTAATAAGAGTGCGAACAGAAATTCTGGAATACGAATACAATACTTCCTGGGTCAAACAATTATTGGGAAATCATAATAATGTCACTAACTGATTTTTTATCTATGGGCGGTTACGCTACTTATGTCTGGTCGTCATACGGTATTTGCGCTGTTGTTTTGATATTAAATATAATTTTACCTTTAAGAAGAAAAGGTAAAGTAATGCGTGACTTTCAAAAACGTTTATTACGAAAAGAATAATTAACAATGACGCCAAGAAAAAAACGTATTGTCATTGTCTGCTCTATTCTTGCCGGCATGACAATCGCTGCCGCATTAATCCTGACTGCATTTGAAAAAAATCTAATGTATTTTTATAGCCCGACCCAGATTATCGCAGGTGAAGCGCCTACAGAAAGATCATTTCGCATTGGCGGCTTGGTGTTAAACGATAGTGTTGAACGCGACCCGGATAGCTTGCAAGTTAGTTTTATACTTACCGATACGGTTAATGAAATCACAGTGACTTATGAAGGTATTCTTCCTGATTTATTCCGCGAAGGTCAGGGTATTGTCGCTAATGGAAAAATTGGCACAGACAAACTATTTAAAGCGGAAGAAGTTCTGGCTAAACATGATGAAAATTATATGCCGTCTGAAGTCGCTCAGGCACTTAAAGACGCCGGCGCTGAAATTCCAGAAAACTATGATGCAGCAACACAATGATTCCTGAATTAGGTCAATTTGCCTTAATCATGGCCTTGGCTATGGCAATAATACAAACCATCTTTCCTATAGTTGGCGCTGCTAATGGCAATCAAACATGGATGTCATTAGCACGTCCAGTCGCACGCTTACAATTTTTATTTGTCAGCATCGCTTTTGCAATTCTTGCCTATTCATTTTTAACAAATGATTTCTCTGTCTCCTATGTTGCAAAAAATTCAAACTCGTTACTGCCGGCAGTTTATCGCTTCTCCGCAGTCTGGGGTTCACATGAAGGTTCTTTATTGTTATGGGCATTAATCCTTAGCTTCTGGACTATGGCGGTTACATTTTACAGTCGTCGATTACCTGATTATTTTTTAGCCCGCGTCATTGGTGTTATGGGTGCGGTTAGCGTCGGTTTTTTAGTGTTCATGTTATTTACCTCAAACCCTTTTGATAGACTCTTCCCTATCCCTGCTGATGGAGGAGATTTAAACCCTTTACTACAAGACCCCGGGCTGATTATTCACCCGCCAATGTTGTATATGGGATATGTGGGGTTTTCTGTCGCCTTTGGTTTTGCTATTGCTGCATTATTGGGCGGGAACCTGGATACAAACTGGGCCAGATGGTCACGACCATGGACCATTCTTGCCTGGATGTTTCTAACCCTGGGTATTGCTTTAGGCAGTTGGTGGGCGTACTACGAATTAGGTTGGGGTGGCTGGTGGTTTTGGGATCCGGTAGAAAATGCATCATTTATGCCCTGGCTTGTTGGTACAGCTTTAATCCATTCACTCGCTGCTACTGAGAAAAGAGATGTGTTTAAAAACTGGACAATATTACTGGCTATCTGCGCTTTTGCTTTAAGTTTGCTTGGTACTTTTCTGGTTCGCTCCGGTGTTTTAACGTCTGTACATGCGTTTGCAACTGATCCAACTCGCGGTGTTTTTATACTTGCGCTACTAGGCGTGTTTGTCGGTGGTTCATTATTTCTCTATGCCATACGTGCGCCCTCTACAAAAAGTGGCGGTCAATTCAAATTGTTTTCGCGTGAAACATTCTTATTATTTAATAGTGTATTTTTATTAGTTGCTATGTCGACGGTATTGCTAGGCACAATTTATCCACTTATTGCCGAGGCATTAGGCCTGGGAAAATTATCGGTAGGCGCGCCCTATTTCAATGCCGTCTTTATTCCTTTAATGGCGCCTGTCGCATTCCTGATTGGTGTTGGTGCCATTGTCAGATGGAAACAGGATGATCTGTCACGCATCTGGCAACAGTTGCGATATTTATTCATTGCCAGTTTAGTTATTGGTATAGCACTTGGCTTACTATTTTTTGAAGTTAACCTGGTTAAAACAATCGCAGGGATTATTGCAGCCTCATGGATAATTTTAACCAGTCTTTCTGCATTTAGAGCGCGACTGGTGAATAGACAAAATAAATTGATTACTCTACAAACAACTCCGCGTAGCTTTTATGGAATGACCCTGGCGCATATCGGTTTTGCATTATGTATAGTCGGCATAACCATAACCACACAACATAGTGTTGATCTACATGAACGTATGGCAGTTGGCGATGCTGTTGAATTTTCCGGTTATAAATTCATCTTAGATAAGATACATGTTTTACCCGGACCAAATTACCAGGCAACGGAAGCGATTGTTAAAGTATTTAAAAACAAACGCCACGTGACAACCTTACGTTCACAAAAACGTATTTATACTGTTCGCAATATGCCAATGACTGAAGCCGGCATAGACTCAGGTTTAATGCGCGATTTATACGTCTCCCTCGGCGAACCATTAGATGATGAAGCATGGAGTTTTCGTCTATACCATAAGCCTTTTGTGCGCTGGATCTGGCTAGGCGCTATTTTTATGGCGATGGGTGGATTATTAGCAGCAACGGATCGACGTTATCGTATTAAAGTGACGAAAAACAAAACTGCAGCCATTGATAAGGCAGCTGAATCAATCTAATCATGATTCGCTACTTACTTCCGCTAGGGTTATTTATTGGCCTTGTTATTATTTTCATCTACGGCTTGCAACATGATCCCCGACATGTGCCATCACCATTAATTGATAAACCAGCACCAACATTTATTCTACCAACATTGCGCTCACCAGATATAAATATTCAACTTGAAGACTTAAAAGGCAAAGTATCATTAATCAATGTCTGGGCTTCATGGTGTGTTGCCTGTCGCACAGAACATCCTCTGCTGGTAGAAGCCACATCAAACAATAATGATTTAAATTTATATGGTCTTAACTATAAAGATAAGCGTGATGATGCATTGCAATGGCTACAACAATTAGGTAACCCTTATATTGAAAGCGCTTTTGATGAATCAGGTTCAATTGGTATTGATTATGGCGTCTACGGTGTACCGGAAACGTTTGTGCTCGATAAAAATGGCATTATTCGTTACAAACATATCGGCCCAATAAATAAACATCAACTTGATACTATTATTCTGCCTTTAGTTAAAGAGCTGGAGTCGCAATCATCATGAAAATGTTACTTCGACTTGCGTTAATTCCTTTTATTTTTTTCCTCTCCAACAGCGCTTATGCAAATGATGAGCCGGTTCAATTCAGCAATAAACATCAGGAGCAACGTTTTTATGATTTAATTGAGGAAATACGTTGTCTTGTTTGCCAAAACCAGTCATTAGCTGATTCCAATGCGCCCCTGGCACAGGATCTCAGAGAAGAAGTTTATCAAATGATAATTTCAGAAAAACAAGACGAATATATTATGCAGTTCCTGGTTGAACGCTATGGCGACTTTGTTTTATATCGTCCTCCACTAAAACAGGATACCTGGCTACTTTGGTTTGGTCCTTTTTTGTTATTGATTATTGCTATTGTTATCGCGATTATCCTTGTAAAAAAACAATCTAACAGCAGCACTATAAATAATAATATCAGCGAAGAAGAACAACAACGCTTAACTAAAATTCTCAATGAAGATTCAAACAAAGGTGAACAGTAATTATGTTTAGCTTTTGGTTAATCGCTGCATTGTTAATATTACTACCTCTCTTTGTAATATTGATTACCTTATTAAAAACAAATAACGAAGATGATACAGATCTGGCCGGCAATACTGATTTATATCAACAACGCCTGTCTGAAATAGAATCTGATATCGATAATGGTTTATTAAGCGGAACCGAAGCAAAAAAAGTAAAAAAAGAATACCAACGGGCTTTATTAATTCAAGATGAAAACAAATTGCTTTCAGATAATAATTCAAAAATAGAACCGTCATCATTAACGATAACGGCAATATTTTTTTTAATTCTCATCCCTGCTTTCGTTATTAGTCTATATGACCATTTAGGAAAGCCGGAAATCATTACTCAAATAGCTTTACTGTCTGAATTTAATAATGCGCAAAACAAAGAAGAAAAACTTGCTTCAGTGGAAAAAATGTTAACTCAGCTTGAACAACGTTTGATTAATGAACCCGATGATGTCGACGGCTGGTTGATGTTAACTAATTCTTATTCGACACTCGAACGATATCCTGAAGCACTAAGAGCCGTTAATAATCTTTATCGCCTTAGAGGCAATGACCCTACTGTCCTGATTCGTTATGCCGATATCTTATCTATGACAAATGGCGGTATTTATGCCGGTAGACCTACTGAACTAATCAATGAAGCACTGCGACTTGATCCAGATAACAGCAGTGGACTTTGGCTTGCAGGCTTGGCTGCTAATGAGCGTGGCGACATAGAAGATTCAATTATCTATTGGCAACGTCTGCTTCCAAAATTGGAACAAGACTCAAATCAACAGCAACAAATTGAAAAATACATACAACTTGCTAAACAACATATTGAAGCTAGTAAAGGAAAAGACGCCAACGCAGCTAAACAAGAATATAACATTCAAGTCAATGTTAGCTTATCAGCTGACTTCATTAGTGAAGCAAATAATGACGATACTGTTTTCGTCTATGCACAGGCAATTAACGGCCCGCAGATGCCGATTGCAATAATACGTAAAAAAGTAAGCGACCTACCCTTACTAGCCATACTCGATGATTCAACGGCAATGATGCCTTCTAATAAATTATCTGATCACAATCAGGTGAAACTCACTGCTAGAATCTCGAAAAGTGGAAACGCCATACCAGAATCAGGAGACTTAATTGGCAGGCTAGATACGGTTCAAACTAGTATGGAGAAAGTAATTAATCTCAATATTGATAAAAAAGTCCCTTAAAAACATAAGTTTAAAGACATATTTAATAATTACTAAATATTAATAAAAATCTGCCGATAACAAGGTATACGATTTCGGTTTCCTGCTGAAATTCATAATAATGATAGTAATAATATGAATCTTTAATGTGTGAGTTATTGGGATTAAGTGCAAATACACCGGCTGATATCCGCTTTAGTTTCTCTGGTTTAAAACAACGTGGCGGCAAAACCGGCATTCATAGTGATGGCTGGGGTATAAGTCTGTATGAAGGACGTGGCAGCCGTTCATTTCATGACGCTGATGCCAGTGCAGAATCTAAGGTAGCTCAATTTTTTCAAAAAACCTCAATCAAAAGCAAAATAATCATCAGCCATATCCGACAAGCAAACCGAGGTAAGGTTTGTATTGAAAACACACACCCATTTTCACGAGAATTATGGGGTTGTGACTGGGTCTTTGCTCATAATGGACAATTAAAAGGAATTAAAAAGAAAGCACTGCAATTTTATCATCCAGTCGGGACAACCGATAGTGAATATGCTTTTTGTTACATGATGGATCGAATCAGACAAGAATTTTCAGAGCGTCCAAGGAAAAATAAAAAACTATGGTTATTAATTAAATCCGTAGCCGATGAAATCAGACAACATGGAATATTCAGCTTTCTACTCAGTGATTCACGAAACATGTACGCTTATTGCAGTAATAAAATGTGTTGGGTGACACGTCAACATCCCTTCGGTGAAGCACGCTTAATAGATACCGGTGAAGTGATTGACTTCAATAGCCGTTTAGCAAAAAACGATGTTATCACCGTAATAGCTTCTTCTGCCTTAACCGATAATGAGCAATGGAATTGCATGGAAAAAGGAGAATTCCGAATTTTTAATAATGGGAAATCCCGCCGATTAGCTGCCTGAATGACTTGTTTGTTTCAGTTATAGATAAAAATAACTAATTTGACCAACCTTCATTTGGTTTAAAACGTTCACCTTTGTTTTCGTACATTGTTTTTAATCGTTCCAGTACTTTTTCTTTTCCCTCTTCTTCAATAACATGCATTGGGCCACCACGGAATGGGGCAAAACCAGTACCAAAGATCATGGCAGCATCCAATGAGTCAGAATCATTCACAACACCTTCACTAACGCAGGCGATTGCTTCATTAAGAATTTGTAATATCAGACGATCACTTATTTCAGTAGTGTCATATGATTTCAGATCAACTTTCTTGTAAATCGGTTTCTTGTTCTTGTATTGATAAAATCCTTGACCACTTTTACGCCCCAAATGCCCTTGTTCAACTTTATTACGTAAATCCTCAGGAATCTTGACATCAAATGACTTGGATAAAATATCACCAACGGACAAACAGATATCAAGTCCAACAGTATCTGCCAGTTCTACTGGGCCTAGTGGCATACCGTAAGCTAGCGCGACTTCATCAACAACGCGTGCCGGCACACCTTCTTCAATGATGGTAATGGCTTCTAGTAAATAAGGCATCAAAATACGATTTACTACGAAACCAGGAGAACTCTTAACCGGAACGGGTAACCGATCAATTTTTCTGCAAAAAACGGCAGCACGATCTGCAACATCTTGATCAGTATCATCACCTGATACAATCTCAACCAGTTGCATCATGGCGACGGGGTTAAAGAAGTGAATGCCGACAAGACGCGCCGGGTTTTTAAGTTGCGACGATATAAGTTCCAGAGAGATGCTCGATGTATTCGTCGCTAATACAGTATCTTTCTTTACTTTTGTTTCCAGCTCTTTAAATAATTCACATTTGGCATCGATATTTTCAATAATAGCCTCTATCACAACATCGGCTTTAGAAACGCCCAAGCCTCTATGGTCAGGAACCAGACGGTCCATTGCCGCCTGAATTAGATGAGGTTTCTTTAAACGTTTTTTAAATAATGCATGCGCACGTTTTAGTGCGGGCGCAATATACTTCGGTTCGCGATCTTGCAAGGTCACATTTAAACCACGATAAGCACACCATGCCGCTATATCGCCACCCATAATGCCTGCGCCAATAACATGAACATGTTGCGGACTAAATTCACAATGCTGACCGAATGATTTTAAATTGTCCTGTAGTTTAAAAACCCTGACCAGATTCTTTGCTGCAGAAGTGGTAATCAAATCACAAACCGACTCTGCTTCAGCCAACATCATCTTGTTTTTATTACTTCCATGCTTTACCCATAAATCTATCAGAGCATAAGGTGCTGGATAATGTTCTATGCGAGCACGTTCTCCTACTTTCTTCCTTAATACTTTTGCAAATAAGGGTCGTATTAATCCCGCATTACATATTTTATTTAATGACGAAGGTTTTTGTTTGGCCGGCAACGCTGTTAATAACGATCGTGTCGCATTAGTAATATGTCGTTCAGGTACCGCTCGGTCAACTATCCCCATTTTCTTTGCTGTACGCGCATTCACTGTGCGACCACTTAACATGAGATCCATTGACACTAATGGGCCAACAGTTTGTGTTAAGCGTACTGTTCCACCCCAACCGGGATGAAAACCTAACTTAACTTCAGGCAATCCCAATCGTGTTTTTGGATCATCAACCGCAATTCTGTAATCACATGCCAAAGCTAATTCCAGGCCGCCACCAAGACAAAAGCCTTTGATGACTGCCAATGTTGGAAATGGCAATGCTTCCAGATCATTAAATATCTTTTGACCCAATTGGATATAAGGTAACGCTGCTTCTTTTGTCGTAATACCTGAAAATGAATGCACATCAGCGCCGGCTATAAAACCACTGCTTTTAGCTGAAGAAATAATAAGTCCTTTAGGGCTTTGTGTTTTTACGACTGAAATGATTTCTTCTAATTCATTCAAGGTTTCTACGGAAAGTACATTGGTCGTGTTTTCGAACGTATCAAAAGACAACAAAACAAAACCTTGTTCATCTGTTGTCAGCTTCCAATGCTTAAAATTTTGATCTTCCATTATTATGCTACGTCTCTTTCTATTAACATTGCACCGCCCTGCCCGCCACCAATACATAAAGAGGCCAAACCTTTATTCGCCTTATTTTCATTTAAGACCTGACATAGATGTAAAACGATTCGTGCGCCACTCATGCCAACAGGGTGACCGAGACTAATGCCACCGCCATCAATATTGAGTTTTTCCTGATCTATTTCACCCATAATATGTTCAAGATTTAATTCATTAGAACAATAATCTTCATCTTGCCAGGCAGAAAGACAAGCCAATACTTGTCCAGCGAAGGCTTCATTGATTTCCCAATAATCAATATCCTTAATCGATAAGTTTTGTCGTTGTAAAATCGGTGTCATCGCATGTATTGGTCCCAAGCCCATGGTTTCCGGACTCAAACCTGACCATTGGCTGTCGCTGATTCGTGCTATCACTGATAATTGATGTTTCTTTACTGCCTCTTCACTCGCCAAAATAAGCCACGCTGCCCCGTCTGTTATTTGCGCACTATTTCCCGCAGTCACCAAACCAAATTCTTTATCAAACACAGGACGAAGCTTTGCCAGTTTTTCTACCGAACTATCAGGACGCACACCATCATCCTGATCATAATAATGCCCCTTAATGTCATAGAGCACTTCGACTTCAGACATTCTGTTCTCAGCATAGGCTGCGGCTAATCGTTGATGGCTGCGCACGGCATAAGCATCCATTGCCTCACGACTAATACCAAAACGATGAGCAATAATTTCTGCTGTTTGTCCCATTGATAGATTAACAACTGGATCGGTGAGTCCACGAAGTAAGGCAATAACCGGTTTAAGTAGTTTAGGTTTAAACTTAAGTATGGTCTTTATCTTGTCTACGGATGACCGTGAAGACATAAATTGGCCAAACCAGGCAGCCATTTCATTGCTAAATAATAACGGCGCATAACTCATCGCTTCTGTGCCGCCCGTTAAGATTAAATCTGCATTTCCACTTGCAATAGCTTGTACACCACAATCAATTGCCTGCATACCAGAACCACAGTTTCGTTGTACCGTCCATGCAGGCACATGTTTACCACAAGCTAAACGCAATGCGACAACGCGGGCAATGTTTGCTTCATCTGGACTGGGCATAATACAACCCAGGATCAGTTCATCTAACTGATCAGGTTCAAAGACCTGACGTGCTAATAATGGACGTGCAGATTGAACAGCAAGTTCAGAAGCAGTAAAGGCACCCGGCCCACCTTGCGCCTTGAGACAAGGTGAACGACTACCATCAACGATATAAACTGGACGAGCCTGGTTTGATTTTCCCATCAATGATTAAACGCCTTTATCTTCTTCAATATTTTTTGGTGGCACAAAACAATCGCCTTCTGCATTGCAGATCATCCCTTCTGTATCCCAGGGCAATGATCGGTATGCAGCAACTTCATCCAGTCCGATATAAGGATATTTTATAATGTCGAAATAAGGAGAGTAGTCAAAATCTTTGGGTGTTAATAACTTCATATTGCGTTTAAATAATTTGTATTGACCATTTTCCAACTTTTCTGCAATGGGCATAATCGGAAAACTCACTGAAGAAAAAGCTTCACCCAACATATACGAACACATGTTTTTCGTAGACTCGCCAGGATTATGATTAAATAAAGTCGAACGCCAGCGTTTTGAAATAATTGAAAGAGGCAAGAGAAAACGGGCTAAATCGACAAGGTGACGTAAATCATAATCATATCCCAAATGAGTTAATGCATAGGCGATAACTTTATTTCGGTCATCTTTTGAAATGCCACGTGGTCTGCATATACGAAGATGGTCAGTTTCGTATTTACTAACTGGTCGAATTATCGTGCCTTCACCTAACATTGCCTCGACAATCAATTGTTGCCGAAGATCGCCAGTATAATGTTCAGCTATTTTATTTTTAAGACTGCCATCAGCAATATCATCTATTCTGCCAATATATAAAGCTGAGTGTGTCCACGGACTATAGGTGATGGACTTTATGTACTTGCTGATGCGAGTACGACCTTCGACAAGCAATACATCTCCCAGTCGAAGCTCTTCGCTTAAGCGATCAAAATCAGTTAATGGGATGTGATAAGATTTACCTTCGATTTTCTTATTTAATCCATTAGCGATTTTTTCAAATACCCATTGAAATATCTTCATGAAATCCAGGACCTGATCGGCTAATTTCTCTATATCATACAACAATTATTCCACTTCACAGAACTATCGAAAAAATATTTGATTGCCTCTGCCTATATATTGAAGTTGATTAGTTAAAGTGTATTACCGATAATCACTCAACAATGAGTATTCATTAACTTTATTCGCCTACCAATTCATCTAATATGGCTCAATACGTATATACCATGAACGGTGTGGGGAAGATTGTTCCTCCCAAGCGCCAAATATTAAAAGATATTTACCTTTCCTTTTTTCCTGGTGCCAAGATTGGCGTATTGGGTTTGAATGGTGCGGGAAAATCAACATTACTCAAAATTATGGCAGGTATCGACACCGATATTATTGGTGAAGCCTATCCCATGCCGGATATTAAAATTGGCTATCTTCCACAGGAACCTCAACTCGATTCAGATAAAGATGTTCGCGCAAATGTTGAAGACGGTTTACGCGAACCACTGGATGCCTTAGCCGGATTAACCGAAGTCTATGCCGCATATGCTGATGCTGACGCTGATTTTGAAGCTTTGGCCAAGAAACAGGAACAATTTGAAAGCATTGTTGCTGCATGGGATGCCGAAAACCTTGAAACCACGCTCGAAATAGCCGCCGATGCGCTTCGCTTACCACCCTGGGATGCTTCTATTGATACGCTATCGGGCGGTGAAAAACGTCGTGTTGCCCTGTGTCGTTTATTATTGTCACGCCCGGATATGTTATTACTGGATGAGCCGACTAACCATCTTGATGCTGAGTCAGTCTATTGGCTGGAACGTTTTCTGGCTGATTTTAGCGGCACCGTTGTAGCGGTAACACATGATCGATACTTTCTCGATAATGTTGCCGGCTGGATTCTGGAATTAGATCGTGGTGAAGGTATTCCCTTTGAAGGTAATTATTCGCAATGGCTGGAAAATAAGGAAGCACGTCTGGCTTCTGAAGAACGTGCTGAATCTGCAAGACAAAAAGCCATTAAACAAGAACTTGAATGGGTACGAACTGCGCCGAAAGGCCGTCATGCAAAAAGTAAAGCTCGTCTTGCACGATTTGAAGAAATGACTACTCAGGATTTTCAGAAGCGTAGCGAAACTAACGAAATATATATTCCGCCGGGTCCGCGATTAGGTGATTCAGTTATTGAGTTTAAACAAGTGGCTAAATCATTTGATGATCATCTTTTATATGAAGACTTGAATTTTAATATTCCGAAAGGCGCGGTGGTTGGTATTATTGGTGGTAATGGCGCCGGTAAATCCACTCTCTTCCGCATGATAGCAGGAACAGAGACAGCCGATAGTGGTGAAATAAAAATGGGTGAAACGGTCGAGGTCGCTTTCGTTGAACAAAGTCGTGAAAGTCTTGATGATAGTAAAACGGTATGGGAAGCAATTTCTGATGGTCTCGACAATATTACTATCGGGAGTTATGACATTAATTCTCGAGCCTATGTCGGTCGTTTCAATTTTAAAGGGACTGATCAGCAAAAAAATGTGGGGAATCTGTCAGGTGGTGAACGTGGACGATTGCATCTGGCGCATACTTTAAAACAAGGCGCTAATGTATTGCTTCTGGATGAACCATCCAACGATCTAGACATTGAGACTTTACGTGCTCTGGAAGAAGCGATTCTCGCCTTTCCAGGTTGTATTATGGTTATTTCTCATGATCGTTGGTTTCTTGATCGTATTGCGACACATATACTGGCGTTTGAAGATGATGGTGAAAATGTATTTATTGAAGGTGACTTCAGCGAATACCACCAGGATTTTATTACGCGTAAAGGCAATGATGCACAGCCAAAGAGGATGAAGTATAAAAAACTAAAATAAGATGTTTTATACTTCATCGAAACATATTCATCACACTCAAAAGTTGGTGGAATAAAATATAACGATGTCAGATGCTAAAGAAATAATTACGCGCTTTAATGCCAGGGATGAAGAAGCCCAAAGTATTTCTATTAACCATGGCGAAGCAATTTATTTTTCAGATCGCTCGCCGAAAAAAGATACGCCTAACGAAGATGCTCTGGCTATCATACCTATCGATAATGAAACAACGGTACTCATTGTTGCTGATGGTCTTGGAGGATTGGCAGAAGGAGAACTGGCTTCAAAATTAGTCGTTGAAAGCTTAATCAATTCGTTAAATGACAAAAGCATTCGCATACGCGAAGCAATTTTAAATGGAATTGATGAAGCAAATAAACAATTACTGGATTTGAAAACAAATTCTGGCACAACTGTTTCTATTGCTGAAATTACTGGCAATAAATTACGCACTTATCATGCAGGTGATTCATTGATACTTTTATCAACTGGCCACGGCAAAACAAAATATCAAGCCTTATCTCATGCTCCAATTTCTTATGCGCTTGCCTGCGGTGCTATAGATGCGGAAAAAGCTATGAGTCACCCTGAACGAAATTTAATATCAAATTATGTTGGTAGTAAAGATATGCATATCAACATTGGACCACTTATAGAAATCTCTACTTTTGATACATTAATACTTTCCAGCGATGCGGTGTCTGACAATCTTTATGATCATGAAATTTGTCAGTTAATCCGTGAAGACTCATTGCTAGACGGGATTAACCAACTTATCAATGATTGCAAACTCAATATGCTTGAGCCCTTGCCAGATCGTAGATGCCATCCCGACGATTTAACCTTGATTAGCTTCAGACTTAAGTAATTATTTTTCCATCCCTGCTGTCAACCAACGCCGCCTACCTGCGTTATTACTCTACAAATACGCAATAATGTGGAGAAACTAATGAAACAACTAATCGCAATATTCCTTATGCTGTTATTAACACAATTAAGTTTTGCCGAGGCCGGAAAAACTTGTGATCGCTCAGCCAAATTGTCTGAAAAGCTTGATTTGCAGGAAGATCAGGTTGATTCAGTGCAACAAGTAATGAAGCAACAACATGAAAAACGTCGCGAATTATTCCAGGCAAACCGAGATGCTATGAAATCACAAATGGAAGCGTTGCATGCGGAAACTAAAAATGAGTTAAGTTCTGTTTTAAATCCGGAACAAATGGCTAAATTTGAAGAGTTACATGCAAAACGAGTTGAAAAAATGAAGCAAAAACGTGAAAAACGTAAGGAATATTTTAAGAAAGCTTCGCAAACAACTGATAATAAATCAGACAATTCAATATAAAAAAACCTGACATAAGAAACCCCCGTGAGAACTTCACGCGGGGGTTTGTGCCACTGATAATGGCATTTGAAGAGTGATAACACTCTAATTAAATTATAGAATAAATTAATTAAATTGCAGATTTATTTTTTATTTAATTGGCAAACTTTGGCATGCTTTTTATTCGTAAGATAAATAAGCGAAAAATTCCATTTCTATCGAACCTATTAGGCATCAAATGCTGATGCAGATTAAAACTAACTGCGTAAAAAAATAAGTCGCTAAATAATTTTTATTACTAGTTAGAAATAACGAGAGACATCCGTATTTGTTCATGACTTAACTTTTCATTATACTTCCTCGGCTATGGCATATTTCCGCAAATTAATTACCTATAAAAAATTCGCTGCCTTTCTGGCGATCGGTATGTTACTGCGATCGATTGTCGCTGTAGGCTATATGTTGGACACCAATCCGGCAGATGGCAGTTTCCTTTCGGTTATGATATGTGAAGGCCCGGCAGGTATTAATGCTATTGCTGGTCTTGATGATCACAGTCAACATCATGGCGGACACCAAAATCATAACGGTGATGATAACAACAAACACGAACATGCAGCACAAGATCACCCCATGTCGAGTTGTAGCTTCTGGTCTTCCAGTAGTAACTCATTACTTGCAGATTTATCTTTCTTTGATGCTCCGACTTTCTTCTTGTCCGATGAAATTATTTTTTATCAAACTCATAAGGCATATCGCTTATTTAGCAATGTCCGTTTTGCCCGCGCACCACCTACTCTAAGTTAGTTCAAATCATTTTTTATTAATACTTACTGTTTTACAGACAGTGAGTAATGTTTATTTGAATTACCAGGAGTAATTACCAATGTTTTCTTTATTAAAGAAAGAAGCGATCATCGTTTCCGGATTATTATTTTGTTTTAATGTTTTTGCAGATTCTGACCATCATGGTGCGGGGATGAATTTAAGTAGCGATGGTCTTACACCTGTTCGTGCAGATAGTCATGCCCCTATAGGTGTTATGGGTGAACACATGCACGGCAAAGGTGAATGGATGTTATCTTATCGCTATATGCATATGGACATGGAAGGTAACAGAATAGGAACGACAAGCGTTTCGTCTGATTTCATTGCAACTACTGTTGCTAACCCTAACCCTATGCCGGCAACATTACGAGTTGTTCCGACAAAGATGACGATGGATATGCATATGGTCGGCGCAATGTATGCCCCAACAGATTGGTTGACCTTGATGCTGATGACCATGCATGTGGATAAATCCATGGATCACACGACTTATATGGGTGGTGGAGCGACAACAACCGTTCTTGGTACGTTTAATACAAAATCTAGTGGCATGGGCGATACCAAAGTATCCGGTATGTTCAGACTGTTCAATAATGGTAGACATAAAATTCATGCAAATGCGGGCATAAGTTTGCCGACTGGTGATACAGACGAGGTTGATGATGTTCTTGCACCAACTGGCATGACCCCTACTTTAAGATTGCCTTATGCTATGCAATTAGGTTCCGGCACTTATGATTTACTTCCCGGTATGACCTATACCGGTACGCTCAATAACTTCAATTGGGGCGCACAGTACATGGGAACATTTCGTACTGGTGATAACAATGGCTATAGTTTTGGCGACAAACACGAGATAACTTCGTGGTTCAGTTATCAATGGCAACCATGGATCAGTACTTCAACCAGAATAGCTTATAGTCACGAAGGACAAATAGATGGCTCTGATAGTCTAATCACTGCACCAGTACAAACAGCTGATCCGGACAACTATGGTGGCGATATTGTTAACCTGATGTTTGGATTAAATCTGGCCGGACAAAGCGGACGACTTCGCGGTCACCGGCTTGCTGCAGAAGTTGGTATACCACTGCATAGAGATTTAAATGGACCACAACTAGAAACCGATCTGATTGTTACTGCAGGCTGGCAATATGCATTCTGATCATTAATCACTTTAAATAATTATTACCAGGAGATTAATGAATCATGAATTTATTAATTAAAAATAAACTTTGCATATTGTTAACTGTGACACTTGTTCTTTTTAGTCATGTAGTCGTAGCGGATCACGCCAGCCCAAGTTTTGAGACAGGCTCGGCCGGAGCTATTAACACCATGACGGCTTCTACCCTAGCTAAGGGAAAACTGGTTTTTGGTATAAGTGCGCAATTTATAGAACTTGATGATATCTCAAATGAAAGACTTGAAGCACTTGGCGCTATCAATAATGAAGTTCATTCAACTGATAGTTTACTAAGTCTTTCAGCTAATGTTGCCTATGGTCTAACGGATGATTTATCTATTGGATTTAGTTTGCCTTATATTGATCGTCAAAATATAAGCGAAGGTGAAAATGATGGCCCTGGTGCTGGTGAAGCAGAACTCGCAGGTGATTCAACTGGCATTGGTGATTTGAGTTTATTTGCTCAGTATCGATTTTATCAGTCTGATTTTATGGATGTTGCCATCATGGCTGGTGTAAAAATACCAACGGGCGATACCGACGAAAAAGAAATTGAAGGAAAATTGTTTGAAGCCGAACAACAACCAGGCTCAGGCTCATGGGATCCTTTCGTTGGTATCTCATTGAATCGAAGCTGGGGAAGAACAGGAATTTCCAGCAATTTGCTCTACACCTATACTACAGAGGGAACTCAAGACACTGACTTAGGCGATATCTTTAATTACAACATTGCGGCAAGTTATCGTCTCTACCTTCCAAAAGAAGAAAAAGGTCATGAACATCACCACCATAGTCATAAAAAGAAAATAGTCGATTATGTTGATCTTGTTCTTGAACTGAATGGTGATTATCGCGATCGTGTTGAAATCAGTAATGCTAAAGATGCAAATACAGGCGGTCATACTCTCTACTTATCTCCGGGTATTAGAATAGGTATAGGTGAAAGGTGGTCACTGTATTCATCACTAGGTATACCCATCATTAATGATCTCGGTGGTATACAGAGTGAGCCAGATATTCGTATCACAGCAGGTATCAGTACGACATTTTAATACACTGATTTTATGTATAACTGATTAAAGAGGGCTTAATCGCCCTCCTTAATCTAGCCTCTCTTATTAAGTCATTTATACTGGATGTATTGGCAATAATCGATTTATAAGAGAGTTACTAGTAAATCCTTCCATTTAGCCTTAAATATTCATATAAAACTTAATATATTCATTAATTTATAATATTTTATTAATGTTATTTCAATATTTATTTTGATTGTAGTTTTGCATATTTTCATTACGAAAACAGCGTTTCTTGTTGCAGTGCACAAATTAACTTATAATGCGCCCCAACATTGAGTGGTATACAAAATTAATGAGGTTGATATGTTTTTTGGCAACACAGAAGAAATGATGAAACAATTTTCTGATTCTCAGCTTGAGATGACGACGCTATTTATGAATGCCAGTCTGGATAGCTTTAATATGGTCAACCCAGTCCTTTTCAACACCGAGCTAATTAATGAATGGAAAGGTAAGATCAATAGCAGCGCTGCATTACGTCAAAACAATATCAGTCTATTTAATGATTTCATCCGCCTCTGTCAGTACACGACATATAAGAGTTTTGGATTGGAAGCAGATCCAGTTATTACACCTGGCAAGTCTGATCGCCGTTTTTCTGATGAAAACTGGAATGAAATTGCTGCATTCGATTATATCAAACAATTCTATTTATTAATTTCGGAATACACACTTAAATCTACAGTTGCAAACCAGCAGTTAGATGACAAAGAACTGCAGAAACTCGAGTTCTATACCAAGCAATTTGTTGATGCCCTGTCTCCAACAAATTTTGCTATAAGCAACCCTGCCGTCATAAAGGAGACACTGGATAGCAATGGTGAAAATCTGGTAAATGGAGCGCAAGCCTTGTTAGATGATTTAATTCGTGGAGAAGGAAAAGTATTAACACCACGAATGACGGATAACTCATCCTTTGAAGTGGGTAGAAATGTTGCTACAACACCAGGCAAAGTGATATTCCAAAATAAATTAATGCAACTTATTCAATACACACCGACGACTAAAACAGTTTATGAAACACCGCTGCTTATCGTGCCACCCTGGATAAACAAGTATTACATCCTCGATCTAAGAAAAGAAAACAGCTTCATTCAATGGGCTGTTGATCAAGGCCATAGTGTTTTCATTATTTCATGGGTTAATCCTGATGAGACTTTTGCGAATACCGAACTTGAAGATTACATGACCAAAGGCATCTTAACCGCCATTGATAAGGTCAAAGAGGAAACAGAGCAGTCGTCAGTGAATACGATTGGTTATTGCATCGGCGGCACCCTACTTGCTGCAACCAATGCCTATCTTGCGAAAAAGCGCCGCAAAGCAATTAAATCAACAACCTATTTCACAACAATGATTGATTTCGAGGTTCCCGGTGATTTAGGTATTTTCATTGATGAAGAACAACTCGATTCACTCGATGTCACCATGGAGAAAGAGGGTTTTCTTGACGGTACTAGCATGGCGTCGGTATTTAATATGTTACGTTCCAATGATCTTATTTGGCCATTCTTTATCAACAACTATCTATTTGGAAAAGAACCCACTGCATTTGATCTGCTCTACTGGAATTCAGATTCAACGCGTTTAGCTGCTAAGGCACATAGTTATTATTTACGAAATTGTTATCTTAATAACTTATTGCGTGAACCCGGCGGCATTAAACTCGATAATACCGCGATTGATATAAGCAAGATTAAAGTACCCACATATTTCATATCGACTCATGATGATCATATCACGCCATGGAAATCGACTTATGCCGGCGCACAACTAATGTCCGGCGATGTTAAATTCGTACTCGGTGGTTCAGGTCATATTGCCGGTATTATTAATCCGCCAATTAAAAATAAATATGGATTTTGGACAAATAATACTATTGAAAAGAAACCAGAGAACTGGCTCGACAACGCGAGCTACACAGAAGGTTCCTGGTGGACAGATTGGCAGAAATGGATCAAGAAACATGCAGGCAAAAAAATAAACGCACGTAAACCTGGTAGAAAATTAAAAGCAATTGAAGATGCACCCGGTAGTTACGTTAAAGTTAGAATAGATTAAGATTAATTACATTATATAGATTAGGAGAATATCCATGAGCAAAGCTTCCGCACGCCATATTCTTGTCAACACTGAAGAAGAATGCGCCTCATTAAAACTAAAAATTGAAGATGGTGCTGATTTTGAAGAAGTAGCAAAAGAGCATTCAACATGTCCTTCTGGTCGCAATGGTGGTGACCTGGGTGAATTTTGTCCGGGACAAATGGTAAAGGAATTTGACGAAGTCGTGTTTAGTGGTGAGCTTGATACCGTGCATGGGCCGGTAAAAACTCAATTTGGATATCACTTGTTAGAAATCACCAGCCGCGAAGATTGACATAGTTTTATGATTAGCAATCCCAAGATAATATTGGGATTGCCAGTCAAAATTTTATTACATCTGGATAAGCGGAATTAACATCAAGCCCAGTGCTAATGCTGCTGGCAAAGCTTGAATGAATAATATTTTTCGACTTGCGGTTAAGCCACCAAAAATACCCGCAATGACAACACAAGCCAGAAAAAATAATTTAATCGAATGACCTTCTTCACCCAGACATAATCCCCAAATAAGTCCTGCTGCTAAAAAACCATTATAAAGTCCTTGATTCATTGCCAGAACCTTTGAAGCAGTGGCGGCTTCCAGAGTTTGATTAAACGTTTTTAAACCAAATGGTTTGTCCCATAGAAACATTTCGAGAACAAGAAAATAAATATGGAGAAATGCGACAAGCCCAACAAGTATATTTATAACAATGTTCATTAATCTATCTCCTATATTAAATAAATGTCTTATTAATTGATTAGTGCTTTTTTCATTTTTCGATGGGGAATCCCCGCATCATCAAAAATATTACCTTCTTCCTCAAAACTGAATTTTTTATAAAAACCAATGGCATCAAGTTGAGAATGAAGAAAAACAGTTTTTATACCCATCGACTCGGCAACAAACAACAGTTTTTTTAATATTTTACTACCAACACCCATTTGCCGATAAGACTTCAATACCGCCATGCGACCAATTTGACCTGTTTCTAATAGACGGCCAGTTGCAACATAAGCCCCGTTTATTTCAACAATAACATGTGTGCAAATTTCATCACATTCATCCCATTCCATTTCTTCAGGAACATTCTGCTCTTCAATAAATACAATGGTTCGAATACGGCGCAAATGACTTTCCATATCCTGCCACTTAACTTGCTCAACACGACAATCAATTTTATTCATAAAAAAAGAAATAACCGTCACAATATAATTTAAAAAGAAGATCTAATGCTGCATCTTTATCACAACACTGCATAACTGACACATAATCAAGTTTATGATGCGAACAGAAGTAACTCACTAAAGGCAAGTAACTATTGGATAAATTTAATTTATTGCCAGCAATAAATAACGCTATCGAGTCATCGTTAACAATATAAGAAAATCGACTATACCCACTACGATTAAGAGTATCACTTTGCTTAAATTTATTATGAAACTCATCCGCATTAAGTTCCTCTACATCATATTCAATGTCAGCAGCTGCATTTTCAGTAATATAGCATCCGAACCAACTATTAAAATCTTCTTTATCGGACGCAGTTGAAAACATTAATTCTTGAATAGATCTAATATGTTCTGCTTTTATTTCGCCGGGAGATTCCTGCAATACCAATTCTGGATCAGAATAAAAAACATCGTCTGTTAACTCATCCAATTGTCCATTAAAAGTACTTAACAATTCTTTTTGTGTCGGCGCTCGAAAGCCGATTGAAAACGTCATGCAATCATCAAGCGCAACACCATGATGAGCAACACCGGGCGGCAGATAAAGCATATCGCCGGCTTCCAGTATCCAGTCTTGTTTTGATTCGAAATTTTCCAGCAAGCGTAATTCCATTCCAGATATGAAATTCTCTTCTGTATATTCATTGTCATTAATATGCCAATGTCGCTTACCCTGAACTTGTAATAAAAACACATCGTAATTATCCAGATGAGGACCCACACTGCCATCTGTTTGTGCAAAGCTAATCATCAGATCATCAATTCGCCAATTGGGAATAAAATTAAATTCATCTAATAGACAAGCAAGTTCGGGAATATGATGATCAACTGCCTGTACTAATAAAGACCAATGAGACTCAGGCAAAGAAGTAAAGTCACTCTCGACAAAAGGCCCATGTCGTAGTTGCCAGGGAACATCACCAGCCTGTTCAAGAACCAAACGAGACTCAACGCCTTCCTCACAAGCAAGTCCGGCTAACTCTTCTGCAGAAAGCGGACTCTGGTAATCAGGAAATGCCTGACGAATCAACAACGGTTTCTTTTGCCAGTACTGTTTTAAAAAATCTTTGCGGTTTAAGCCACCAAGTAATTGCATAGTTCTAATCAGTCAGCAAGTAAAGCTTCATCTGACCTACTTCCAAAACTAAACTTCCTGCTCACGTTTTTGCGCAAGAAGAAATGCCTTACGGGAAAGCATTCGTTGCAGGTATTGCTCGACATTATCATGTCGCAAAGAGATTGCTCGTTTACTACCTCGTTTGGCCCAGCTTAGAATATTGGCAACTATTAAATCCGCACAAGTAAACCTGTCAGCAACTAAAAATTCACGGTCACTAAGACCTAAACTAAATACATCGAGAGCTTCTTCAAATTCATAATTTGCTGTTTTTAACATTTCTCTAATTCTGTATTCTTTAGGCAAAACAAACCGATGTTTCGCCATGCTCCAAAGTGGTTGTTCAAGTTCAGTCATAGCAAAGTAACACCACTGATTATAGATGGCGCGATCTGAAGTTGCGCAGGCTGGTATAAGATTCGAATCTGGAAATAAATCGCTAATGTAAGTACAAATCGCAACAGACTCCGTCAAGATTAGATCATCATGAACTAAAGTTGGCACTTTGCCGCCGGGATTAAGTTTCAAATAAGATTCCTGCTTTGCTTCTTTTCCAAGTTCGATTTTAATGAACTCATAATCAGCACTTGCTTCCTCCAGCGTCCAGAGAACTCTAGTGCTACGCGTATCTGGCTTACCATATACTTTGATCATATTTTACTCTGTGATAGTTACTAAATGATGTCTAGAATTCATGCTCTTTAACAATAAATGCTGAAGACTTTAAGTGATCAATAAAATTTCCTTCATCTTCTAGCAACGCAGCGCCCAATTTCTGCCCTTCGGGAGAACTCATTCCCTCCATTAGTGCTTCTTCTGATTCAAACCAGACCTCGGCGACGCCATCATATTCAGGCAACATTCCTCTTGAGCTTCTAAGACCTTCGTTCAAAGGGGTATCTAATGTATGCGACTGCACATATTTTTTTGCGCCCATCGCATCAGCGTTGCTCATGAAGAATGGACCATGTTTATTCATCCAATAATCTTTGAATTCTTCGCGAGTCATGTTTGTGTGTCGTGTTATACACATAACGAACTTGATCATCTTTCTATGCCCTCAATTTATTTGTTATTGTTTGTCCCTAACAGCTTATTATACCGACACGTCGGTATCACTCTGACTTAATCAACAGGCTTTATTCTATACAACTTTCCGTTCGATTCATCAGTAAGTATATAAATATAACCGTCCAGTCCTTGTTGTACTTCTCTTATACGACCGACAGCGCCATTAATTAATCGTTCTTCTTTAATTACCTTGTTACCTTGCATTTCCAGCCTGGCTAACTGGCCGAATTTAAGCGAGCCAACAAAAGCGTTGCCTTTCCAGTTGGGAAATTTATCTCCGCTATAAAATAACAAACTGGATGTGGCGATTGAAGGCACCCAGTAGTGTATTGGTTGTGCCAACCCTTCTTTTTCTGTGCCCTCACCTATTTTTGTTCCTATAACATAATTCACACCATAGGTGATTACAGGCCAGCCATAATTAACACCGGCTCTCATTAGATTGAGTTCATCACCACCTTGAGGGCCATGTTCTACCGTCCAGACATCACCGGTTTCAGGATGTAGTGCTATACCCTGCATATTTCGATTGCCATAGGTATATATTTCAGGCTTAGCATCAGGATTATTAAAGAAGGGATTATCTTCCGGTATAGAACCATCCTTGTTTATTCTTATTAGCGAACCAGCATGATCATTTAGATTCTGAGCACGTTCTTTGTCACCGCGATCACCTAAAGTGACAAACAATGTGCCATCTTTGGCAAATAATAATCGTGAGCCAAAATGATAGCCGGTATTTGTTTTCGGCGATAATTTAAAAATAATTTTCGTTTCTTTCAGTTCATTGCCGACAAGTTTTCCTTTGACAACTTCTGTGCCGATACCGCCCTTTCCCTTCGCTGAATAGGATAAATAGATTGTCTGGTTATTTGCAAAATCCGGATCCAGTGCAATATCAAGCAAGCCACCTTGTCCTTTGGCTTTTATTTTAGGCAAGCCTGTTATAGCTTTTGATAAACGTCCATTTTCAATAATTCGTAATCGACCTGGTTTTTCTGTTACCAGCATTCGACCATCTGCCAGAAAATCGACTGACCAGGGTTGTTCTAATCCATCAACGACTGTTTCAATTGTGAAAGCATATTTTTCTGAGGAAATGATTTCTGTTGCAGATACTGAGCAACTAAAAAACAAAAATGATATTAAGATAAAAAACATTTTATTCATGTTAAAAATCCTGTTTTTGATATTAAAATGATATTTACGCTTTCTCTGCCAATAAAATAGCACGAATTGGAGCAGGATAACCTTCACAGGTTTTATCCTTATCTTGTTTGTCCAGAAAATCACTCAAAGATTCAAATGTCATCCAGTCTGTCTGCCGTTGCTCTTCAATGCTCGTTCTTGTTATATCAATAATTCGTGCATTAATAAAACCAGCCTCTTCTGCCCATTCCATTAGCAAGCTAACGCTTGGGATGGACCAAACATTATTCATTTTCGAATAACGGCCCTCTGGAACCAAAGCAATAGCTTCTTCAGAGTCGATAATTAATGTTTCTAACACTAATTCTCCAGCTGGCTTTACACAGTTCATCAATTGTTTCATGTGTTCAACAGGATCACGACGATGGTAAATGACGCCCATGGAAAAAACCGTATCAAAACTCAATTGCATATCCGGCAATTCCTGAATGCCTAAAGGGATAATATCGATATTAAAATCAGGCATATATTTTTTAATCGCGGAGAATTGCATAGTAAATAATAATGTCGGATCCATGCCGACAACGTATTTGGCATTCTCTCCTAACATGCGCCAACCGTAATAGCCGTTGCCGCAACCAATATCCAGAATCATTTTGTTATCTAATGGCTGAATATGATCTTTTAATCTATTCCATTTTAAATTTGAACGCCATTCCGTATCTATGCCGACGCCAAACAAATTGAACGGCCCTTTGCGCCAGGGCATTAAAATTTTTAATTGCTCAGCAATTAAGCTTTGTTGTTCATCAGTACAATCTGACTCTGCACCAATAACAATGCTGTCTGAATTGAGATTAAACGTTGAAACAGGAATTATTGGCAAATTTTCTATCGCTGACTGCCATTTAGGGTAATCACCATGATTAATGACGGAAAAATATTCGAATAATTGTGCAGCAAGCAAGCTTGACCACTCCTCCATTTTATTTTCATTGAGTATGTCCAGTAACCTTTTGTAACTCATTACAAATAAACTACTTAACAGCAATCAACGACATAAAATTAAAACACTTCAACCAAACAAAAGAGTTTTTAAAATCACAGCTATTTAAACGGCCAAGGTGGGTTTCAATTGATTCCGGCATAAGCACATCTTCCAAAGCGTCACGTTTGCCTGCTATTTCAAGTTTTTCATAACCATTTAATGCTTTCATATGATGATGCAAATGATTCATCGTTTCATTTTCTATTTCATCATCAAATATTATTTTTTCAGATAAAATTAATACGCCACCTGGCAACAAACCCTTAAATATTTTTTTAATTAAATTATTACGTTGTTCTAACGGAATAAATTGCAAAGTGAAATTCATTACTACGACAGAAGCATTTATGATCTCGGTATCAAGAATATTTTGTAATACAAATTCAAGGTTTTGAGCTTCATTAGGGATATTTTTAATACAAGCATCAATCATTGCCTGAGAATTATCTACAGCAATAATCTTGCATTTTTTATTTTTCATGCCTGCTTCCAGGCCTTGTTGGATAGCAAAACTTACTGCACCAAGAGAACAGCCAAGATCGTAAACATTCGTATTTTCTTGCGCATACTCATCCGCCATAACACCTATCATGGATATTGTAAGTGGATAGCCAGGCACAGAGCGTTCAATCATATCGGGAAAAACATCGACGACCCTTTTATTAAACTCAAATGGTTTAAGTGGCTCATCTGTTGAACGATAGAGTGTGTCTTTCATATTAATAGTCTGAAATGATTAATTTGATGATATTAATCTGCAAAATAAATCGGCCGATGTTCTGGCAACCACTGTTCATATTTCTTCATGCAATTTTGAAACAACTCACTTTGCTCAATATTGGCAAGCCAGTTTATAAGCAACACATAAGGACTTGTTTGAAACCAGTCGACATCAACCTTTGCAAACTGTCTAATAAAAGGAAATATAGCAATATCGACAAAAGAGTATCTATTACCAAGTAAGGCAATACCCTTGTTACTATGTAACTGTTTTTCTATTAAGCTTAGAAAGCTCGTTGCATTGTCACGATAATATTCTTGAGAATGTTCCGGATAGCTCACATGGTATTTATAGCGATCCAGATAATATTTAAATTCATTATCATTGAAGTCAATCAAAAACTGACTCTGTGATTCATTTTCATTCAACCACAGCTCAGGATCATTTTGATTTAAAGCCCAAAGCATGACATCACTACTTTGCTCAATGACGTCACCTTCAGGCGTTAACAATACCGGCACGGTTCCCTTATCCGACAATAACAACATTGATTCCGGTTTATCTTTCAGGACAACTTCTCGAAGCTCACACTTTATTTTTGCCTTATAGATGGCCATTCGTGCACGCATTGCATAGGGACAGCGTCTAAACGAATAAAGTACGGGAACCTTTTTCATTATTAATCATTAATAACGCGAACTTGTACTTTTTCGCCAATATGTTTTTGATTGCGTTGTTCTGCTAACTCGACCTGATATTGACGCTCGCCAAAGTTGGAACGCTGCTCTTCTGTTGTTTCATTAATGCAGCGAGGACATGACACGCCTTCCAGGTAATCTTTTGATTGCATGTCTTCATCTGAAACAGGACGACGACAGGCAAAACATTGTTTATAACTACCTTCAGCCAGTTCATGATCAACCGAAACGCGGGAATCAAAGACAAAACACTCGCCTTGCCAAAGACTTTCTTCTGTTTTAACTTCTTCCAGGTATTTCAAAATGCCGCCGTTTAATTGATAGACCTCCTCAAAACCCTGTTCAAGCATATAAGCACATGCTTTTTCACAACGTATCCCGCCTGTACAAAACATGGCTATCTTTTTGTGTTTTTCCGTAGCCAGCTGCTGCTTTACATAATCAGGAAACTCACGAAAGTTTGTTGTCTCCGGCGAGACTGCATTCTTAAACGAGCCTATTTGATATTCATATTCATTACGTGTATCTATTAGTAAAACATCTGGATCACTAATTAAGCTATTCCAGTCTTTCGCTTCGACTCGTACTTCCGACGTTTCTATCGGTTTGATATCAGGCTGCCCCATTGTCACAATTTCTTTTTTAAGTTTCACTTTCATACGATGAAATGGTAATTCATCTGATATAGATTCTTTATACTCAAACTCATCAAAACGTTGGTCAGATTTAAGGTGGCTCAATAAGGCATCAATTGCTTTTCGCGAACCGGCAACCGTACCGTTAATACCCTCTTCTGCCAGCAACAAGGTTCCTTTAATGTCCTGATCCCGACAGAATTTCAGCAACACCGGCTGGATAGCCTCGTAATCAGGCAAACGGACAAATTTATACATTGCCGCAACAATATATTGCTCAGTCATGATGTACTTCTCTCGTTAATATTAATGGGAATCATGCGACTTTATCAGATTCTATATTATATAATAGAATCTGCCGTGATTTCTCGCTTTCATGTCTGTATTTATCTTCTTGAAAACAAAAGAATTTAAGTATATTAAACTACAGTCGATGATTACTTAGATGCTAAAAAAGAAAAATATGCCCCGCAATGAAGATAGAAGAAATCACTATCGCACGCTGAATGTACAGCCTGACGCCCCACTGGAGAGCATCAAGAATAATTACCGAACCTTATTACAGAAATTACGCTTACACCCTGATCTTGGTGGAGAAAACTGGAATGCCAGCATCATCAACGAAGCCTATAATGTATTACGTAACCCACTTAAACGTTCAGCTTACGATAAAGAATTATTGCAGCGCTATGATTTAAAGTCATTGTCTCGTGGCAATCTGGCAAAAGAAGCAACGCCTCAAGACAACAATATATTTGATAGTGAAGACCGACACGGAAATAAAAGAAACCTTTATCGCTTTTTTAATATTCAACCAGATTCCCCGGAACATATTATTAAGACGACTTATCTAACTTTGTCTAAAAATCCTGATATCCCTAAGGATTTATTAAAGGAAGCCTATACTATTCTAAGCAACCCGGACAAACGTGCTTTGTACGACAAACTGATCTCTCAAATTAGTCATGCTGATGCTTTAGATAAATTAACTAAAAATCAACAAAAAAAAGAAGAAGCGAGTCAACAACTTGCCCAAGAACCTACTTCAACAACAGAAAAGACTAACGCAGTATCAAATGTTGTAAAATCAAATAAATCACAGCTAAATTCAAAATATGGCAGCAGCAATAAAAGTGTCTACCAACCTGTCATTACACAGTACTGCACTTTTTGTAAAACACCTCACAACCAAAGTCCATGTAAACAAACTGCTGCCTTCTGTAATGAATGTAAAAGTCCTTTATTTCCGCCGTCAAAAGCATTTCTTGAACAACAACGTCGAGACATTATTCGTATTGCCAAAGATCACGATATAAATTTCTATGCATATTGGCCGGGCAAAAAATTAACAGGGACTATCTCCGATATATCGCCTACAGGCTTACAACTTGTTTCATCAATAGCTTTAAATAAAGATCAGATTATCAAACTGGACGGGGAGGATTTTAAAGCGGTAGGCATTGTTTCTTACAATAAAGACGAATCAGCAACAGGCGAAACAAAAATTAATGGAATCCAATTTCTAACCGTCAATTTTAATAAACGAAAAGGTCATTTTTTCTCGGAATCAGCTTAATAAAAATTATATAGTAATAGTCTTTATGATGAATCGTTGCCCCCTCGTCTTCGGACGCATTACAAGTGTTCCCTTTTCATTAAAAGTTGATCCTGTTTTTAATTTCTTCTCTTTCAGATTCAGACAATACTCCAGGGAATGGAGAACTACTTCGTAGACGATAGGCTTCTTCACTTTTTGAACTGATTAATTTGGCAATCTTATTCGAAGGATAGGTTGTCAGTATTTGTAACCATTCAGCATTAGCCATATTATTAGCACCGTTTAATTCACTCCAATGCTGTATATTTGATTTTGCTTTTTTAATAATAGCTTCCGGATTTTGTTTAATGCGTTCGGCAATCGATTGATGCATTGCCAGAGAACGAGCCTCACTTAATGCATGCCGATCGATTTTATTATTATAATTTTTGTCCATGGTCTTCTTCGAAGCTCTCTTTCTTAACGTATTTCTTTCTTCAATACTTTCACCAAGACTGTCATTTGCAGCCAGTTTTTCTATATCTTCTTCAAGTCCCAAGGTATTTAAAACAGCACAATATGATCCAAATAAAACATTTGGATTTCCTTTTTCAATTTTATTCAAGGTCGCCCTGGACAAGCCGGAACGCTTTGCGACTTCAATCGCCGTTAAATTTCTGCGCAATCTCGCCAGACGAATTTGTTCGCCGACTCTTGAAAGTCGATATTCGACTTTTGGCAGTAATATTGGGGCATTTCTGTTCATAATGTCTATTATTATAGACATTAATATCAATTTTGCTAATACTAATTAGCATTAAATACGTAATAAATCAGTCAGTTTTCCAATAAAAAATCAATGTTGTGATTCCATGTAACGACGCAACACTTTGTTAATGCGTGTTTGGTACTTCCCTCCCTGAGATTTAAACCAATCCAACATATCGGCATCGAGACGTAACGTTACTTGTTTCTTTATAGGCTTATAATATTTGCCCACGACGGCATTACTCCAATCCGTCGTTTCAGGAATATCGGATGTATCAATCCCATCATCCGATATTGCAGCCAGTTTTTTGATTTCAATTTTTTGATTTTTTGTACGCATGTTCATAACTATGTCTTTCAAGTTTAGTTGCTTTCCGTGCGGAAATAATTCGGATGACCTCTTCTTGTTCATCATCCAATACGGTATGCGAGACAAGTAATAAAACGACACCATCAATCATACCTAATGTCTGCCAACGTTCCTCACCCTGTTCATGACGGTCCTGAATACTGAGATGGTGCGGATCATCAAATACCAGGCAAGCTGTCTCAAACGACACCTTATGCTTAATCTGGTTTACCCTGTCCTTGTCCTGATTCCATTCAAAACGCATGTCATAATTGTAGTTACATTTTTATAATTATACAAGGCTTGATCGGCCTGGAAACCCTGGAACACTCCTTAATAAGAATTACTGTTCTTGCCTGTCTAATGTGGCACAACCAGCTGTCGCCTGCTCCCATGACTCGACATAACAAGCACCAATTTGGTTCTTGCTCAATATCCTTCCATGATTAAAACCGTGACTGTTACTCGCGACCCAGCTAAAAGATTTATTGTCGGGATAAACCACACCAAAAAAGTTCTTTGTGCCATCAGGATAAGTAAACGTACCACGAAAACGTCGATCTCGTTGTTCTGTTATATGAACAACCTTCTCACCCCATTCTTTATAACCTTTTAGATCAGAAACCGTGACATTTGTGCCTTTCCATGTGCCGATCATATTCGGAATTTCATCATTTTTATTAATAACATGATGTTTAAACATCACACCGATCAAACCTATGTTTAATAACAGCATTATTCCAACTAACCATTGTAAAGTTTTCATATCACGTTCTCTTTAATGTAGCTTTGATTATTATAAATTCAAGATTCACGACTGCAAGGATGCAGGAGGTAGAGTACCAACAGTAGGCGCTTTAGGCGACGCCGGGAGCAGTTACCGAAGACCTTACCCCACAACCTTATATATGTTGTTCAGATTCCACACAGTTATTGTATATATGTGTTTACATTAAATTAAAGGGCTCTGACCCTTAAATTGATCTTGCCGTATAAAATATCTTCTATACTCTATAAAAAATATAGGAAAATCAATATCACGGAGTGTTGATATGAATAATTATCGCTTCTTTATCGTTGTTACAATATTTTTATCATTAACTGGTTGTTATGCTACGACTGCTGTAACTAGCTATACTGATCCGGATTATCGTAATACCACAAAGTTTCAGAATGTAATGGTATTTGGTACCGGGATGAATTTAGAGTTGCGTCAATTATGTGAAAGTGAAACTGTTAATGAATTAACTAAAAATAATGCCAAAGGGATTAGAAGCATAGATTATATACCACCAACTAGAGAGCTATCTGATGATGAAATAAATGAAATCTTAATTAAAACAAAGGTGGATTCACTTTTATTCATCACATTGATTGATACAAGTATAGATTCAACTTATGTACCTCAAACATATCACGAAGGCAATTCATACAGCACTGTAAATGTTATTGGTAATTATGCTTATGTAAATACTTATAGTTCTCCGGGTTACACAACAGGTGGATATAATATTGAAGAAGCAAGGGCAACATATGAAAGTACACTGCATGATGTAAAAAACAATCGAACTGCCTGGAAAGCTGACGGGGATTCTCAGGGCGATCTTGGGGTAAACTTCAAAGATCTAACTGTATCTGCTTCAAAAGAGACAGTATTGAAATTGATTGAAGATGGGCTCTTATAAATAATGGACTCTGCCTTCTTTAATTAACGTACAACGACGCTACCTATTCAAGATTCAAGACCTGACCCCGCAGCG